>JAZUMK010000018.1:0-13649 GCA_045603585.1 Clostridia bacterium | reverse complement strand
AGCCCGAGAGGAGCAGTAGTGGGCGGCGTAATTGCCTAGTAGCGAACCTTCCAGGCGGCGAGTGTGGGGGCAAAGACCAGGTCAGCCGAGTAACCGGGATCACTAAATAATTTATTTTACAAGGGGATTTTAAACAAGATGTTCGAAGACAAGACTTTGGTATGCAAAGATTGCGGCGCTGAGTTCGTTTTCTCCGCTGGCGAGCAGGAATTCTACGCTGAGAAGGGTTTCCAGAATGAGCCCATCCGCTGCAAGGCTTGCAGGAATGCCCGCAAGACCCAGCGCAACGGCGAAAAGGAAATGTACGACGCAGTATGCGCACAGTGCGGCGCTCCCACCAAGATTCCCTTCGTTCCCAAGAACGACAGGCCCATCTACTGCAGCGCTTGCTTCCAGGCCCGCAGGTAATAACCCACACTTCGCTTTCCCAAATGGGCTAATTATCCCCTATTCCCGCAATGCGGATATATCGGTGAATTAGATAAAGCAAAAATCAGACCTCGCAATGAAAATTTGCGAGGTCTTTTTGTTGACAAAATAATATATAAATGTTAAAATAAGAATCATTCTTAATATTGGTAGGTTCAACTTAATGATAAGATCAAAACAGAGAGATATAATAATGGAAACATTAATGAGTTTCCGCAATCATCCCACTGCGGAGGAGCTGTATAATACCATCCGCACCTCCGCAGACGGCGCAGTTAGCCTTGCCACCGTATACCGCAACCTTAATCAGCTGGTTGACGCAGGCATGGTTTGCCGCATATCCGTTCCCGGCGAGGCAGACAGATTTGACCCCATAAACGACGGACACCTCCACATGCTGTGCGAGCAGTGCGGCGCAATGACGGATATTCCCGCCGGCGCTATTCCGGACATCTGCAAGGCTGCTTCTGATGCCACCGGCTGCAATGTAACAAGCTGCGCCCTGATGTTCAAGGGCCTCTGCCCCAAGTGCAGCTTAAAAGCCTAAAACGCCAATTTCTTCCATCCTTTCATAAAGATTTTGTTCCACACGCACAGAAAGAGCCCTGCCTTACGGCGGGGTTTTTTCGTGTTTCTTTAACATATTAGTGAATACTGTTGACTTGCAGCCTGTGTAGTGATATCATTTTGATATCACAAAGATAACAGCGAGGTATTATTCATGAAAGAAATCATACTCAACAAACGCAAAAACGGAATGCCCATGCTGCTGCTGCTAATTGCGCTGCTTATCGGCGCAATTGCCGCAATCATATACGGCGCAAGCCGTGAAAATTTCATCTTGCTGATAGGCGGTATAATATGGGCAGCAATAGGTTGGATACCCCTTTTGGGTCTTAAGGTGATAGCTCCACAGGAAGCGCTGGTGCTTACCCTGTTCGGCAAATACATCGGCACCCTTAAGGAAAGCGGCTTCTACTATGTAAATCCTTTCTGCACCGCGGTGAACCCCGCCGCAAAGACCAGGCTGAATCAAAGCGGAGACGTGGACAGCGGCGCAAAGAGCGGCCTTGTTCTCGCTGCCAATGGTACTGTTACCTCCGTGGAATCCCCCAGCAAAAAGATATCGCTGAAGGCCATGACCCTCAGCAACAGCCGTCAAAAGATAAACGACTGTCTGGGCAATCCTGTGGAAATAGGCATTGCGGTAATCTGGCGGGTGGTGGACACTGCCAAGGCAGTATTTGATGTGGACAATTATAAAGAGTACCTTTCCCTCCAATGCGACAGCGCCCTGCGCAATATAGTCCGCATGTATCCCTATGACGTGGCTCCCAATGTGGACACCACAGGCGACGGAATTGCCGATGACGGCAGCCTCCGCGGCTCCAGCGACGTGGTGGCAAACCGCATAAAGGAAGAAATACAATCCAAAGCCACCGCAGCCGGCATTGAGATCATCGAAGCCCGCATAACTCACCTGGCATATGCCCCCGAAATAGCAGCGGTCATGCTGCAGCGTCAGCAGGCTTCCGCCATAATTGACGCCCGCAAGATGATAGTGGACGGTGCCGTGGGCATGGTGGAAATGGCGCTGGACAGGCTGAATAAAAACGGAGTTGTGGAGCTGGATGAGGAGCGCAAGGCAGCTATGGTATCCAACCTGCTGGTGGTTCTTTGCGGAAACCGCGACGCTCAGCCCATAGTAAACTCCGGCAGCCTCTATTAATGGCAGATAATCAAAAAAAGCAGGTGCCGCTGCGGCTGTCCGCAAAGCTGTATGCGGCCATTGCTTCCTGGGCCGAGGATGACTTTCGCTCCATAAACGGACAGATAGAATATCTTCTTACCGAATGCGTAAAGCAGCGCAAAAAAGACGGAAAGTACGTGCCCCACGATCTTGATACTCCTCCGGAATTCAATATTGAATAGCAAGTATAAAAAGTCCCCGCAATCGGGGACTTTTGCTTTATATTCACTTACAGCATCTGGCTCATTTCGCTTTTGAGAACCTTTATTATGTGCTTTTCCAGGCGGGATATGTAGCTCTGGGATATGCCCAGCATATCCGCCACCTGCTTTTGAGTATATTCCCGATTGCCCTCAAGGCCGAAGCGCAGCTCCATTATGCGCTTCTCCCTGGAATTCAGCTTCTTCATGGCCAGCCGCAGCAGCTCTCTGTCCACCTCATCCTCTATGTCCCTATATATCACGTCCGCATCTGTGCCCAGTATATCCGAAAGCAGCAGCTCGTTTCCGTCCCAGTCCACATTCAGCGGCTCATCCAGGGACACCTCCAGCTTCAGCTTGCAGCTGCGCCTGAGATACATCAGTATTTCGTTTTCAATACAGCGGGAAGCATATGTGGCAAGTTTTATCTTTTTGGCAGCATCAAATGTATTCACCGCCTTGATAAGGCCGATGGTTCCTATGGATATCAGGTCCTCAACGCACACTCCGGTATTTTCAAATTTACGGGCAATGTAAACCACCAGCCTGAGATTTCGCTCAATAAGGGTCTGCTTTACGCTGTCGTTTCCCTTGAGCAGCTCCTCCATCAGGCGGCTTTCCTCCTCCTTGCTGAGGGGCGGCGGCAAAGCCTCGCCGCTGTTGATATAATGGATACTGCCCCCCAAGGCCATGTAAAGGTGAAGCAGGGCTTCATACAGCATATTCAGCATAAATAAAAGCCTCCTGTGATGTGTGATTAAAGGAAAATATCCGGCAGCGCTGCAGGCGGCAGAAGGGCCTGCGGCTGTATGGGATCATCCGAAAGGGCTATCAATATGTTCAGCTCTGTTCCGTCAAAAAATGCCCTGTCCGGCCTGAATGCCATCATTATGCCGCTGCCCTGCACCGTGCTTACCGGTATGGGAATGTCTCCCCTTTCCTCCGGTATGTACGCCACAGCCGCAGGCAGCCCGCTTACAGGCTCAATAAGACTGCTTCCGCTGTCTATCATGGCGGTGAGGGTATAGTTTTTGCCCTTTCGGGTTATATTCAGAATATGTGTTTGTTGATTTTGTATGCGGCGCTGTCTTATTCTCCGTGATACGGACGGCATCGCGGCGGCGGCTGACGCAGCAAACAGCATTATCCGCAATGGTACCCCGCCGATAAGGCTTCCATCTGCTGCGCCGCCCGTGGCGTATACCGCAAAGAACGCCGACCCGCCTATGACGAACGCTGCAGCGCACATCGCAGTAAAGCCGGAAATGTATTCCCGTATCCCTTTAAACGGCAGGGCAAACCCCATAAAGATGCACAGCATCACCTTGCAGGGCAGTGAATTGAGCCGGGGGTAAACATATGCAAAGGCTCCGTATACCGCCCCGGATGCGCTGAATAATGCTGCCCTGAGGGTATGCATCCGTTTCGCGCTAATGGCGGCGGCAAGACGGCATATCAGCAGATTCATCAGGATATTATCCAGCAGAAAAAGCTCAATATACACACTCCCCACCCCCATGGCGAAGATGATACCACAGGCAGCCCACGGGACATGTAGAATACATGATAAATATATATGCGAATATTGCCGGAAATAGATTAGGAAAAAATAAAAGACCGCGCACCGAATGTGCACGGTCCTTATTGTATTTGTTTGGTGTTACAGAAGAGTTATGCCTGCCTTTTCGCAGATATCGATGGTTTCGGCATCCCAGATGGAGGACTGAACCTCGCCGATATGAGCCTTGCCCAGCATCAGCATGCACAGACGGGACTGGCCGATACCGCCGCCGATAGTGAGGGGCAGCTCGTTGTTCAGCATCATCTGATGATAGGTAAGCTTGCGGCGGTCATCGCAGCCGGCAGCGGTAAGCTGCTTATCCAGAGTTTCGCCGTCTACACGAATACCCATGGAGGAAATCTCCATAGCGCAGTCCAGCACGTCGTCATAGAAGAGGATATCGCCGTTCATGGACCAATCGTCATAGTCCGGAGAGCGGCCGTCATGCTTTTCACCATTGGAAAGCTTGCCGCCGATGCCTATGATAAACACGGTGCGGCATTCCTTGGTAATAGCCTGCTCGCGCTGCTTGGGGGTAAGGTCGGGATATCTGTCCAGCAGCTCCTGAGAGGTGATGAAGGTTACCTCGCGGCAAAGGTTGGTGGTGATGTAGGGATACCTTGCCTTGAGCAGGTCAAGTGTGTTGCATACGCAGCCCACGATGGCACGGACGGTGTTTTCCAGAGTGGTCATGTTGCGGGTTTCGGGGGTGATTACCTTTTCCCAGTCCCACTGGTCAACGTATATGGAATGAAGGTTATCCAGCTCCTCGTCGCGGCGGATCGCGTTCATATCGGTATAGAGGCCGTTGCCGGGATGGAAATCATAGCGGTAAAGGGCCATGCGCTTCCACTTTGCAAGGGACTGAACTACCTGTGCATCCTTTTTGGTATAGGGAATATCAAAGCCTACGGGGCGCTCAAAGCCGTTCAGGTTATCGTTAAGACCGCTTTCGGGCTGAACAAACAGAGGAGCGGATACGCGCTTGAGATGCAGGGCACGGGCAAGGCTCTCCTGAAACTCACGCTTGATGAAGCTGATGGCATCCTGAGTTTCATACAGGGACATGGAGGGTTTGTAGCCTTCGGGTATGAATGTCTTCATGGTGATTTCTTCCTTTCAAAGTAATAGAATATTCTATAAAACTAAAAGCGGGAAGATGCATTGTCAGCTTTGCACCTTCCCGCTTATCTTTTTTGGAAAAAAGAGTATAGCGGGTCAGTGCCCGCTTATGAGTTTAGTCCTTGGAACGCCTCATAAAAGCAGGCATGTTGAGATTATTATTGTTATTGGAAGTCTTTTCCGGCTTGGGCAGGTCTTCCATGGTGAAGGTCTCGGATACTTCCTCGCCTTCGGTTATGGGAGTATACTGGGGAGCCTTCTTGCGGGGCTCGCTCCAGAAGGGCTTTTCCTGCGCCTTTGCCTGAGCAACGGTGATGGGAGGACGGTTTACCTGAGTGGGAACGCTGTTGATAACGGGCTGATTGACTACACCGCCCCTGCCCACGGATTCAAAGCCGGTGGCAATAACGGTGATGCGTACGCCCTCGCCCATTTCTTCGTCGATGCCTGCGCCCCAGATGATGTTGGCTTCGGGATCGGCATATTCCTGAATGATGGACGCGGCCTCGGATACTTCGTGAATGCCAAGGTCGGAGCCGCCGGTGATATTGAGCAGTACGCCCTTTGCGCCGTTGATGGAGGTTTCCAGCAGGGGGCTTACAACGGCCTGACGGGCAGCCTCTGCGGCCCTCTTTTCGCCGGTAGCCATACCGATGCCCATATGAGCCATGCCACGCTCCCGCATGATGGTGCGAACATCGGCAAAGTCCAGATTTACCATTGCGGGCACGGCGATAAGATCGCTGATGCCCTGTACGCCCTGACGGAGAACGTCATCGGCAATGCGGAAAGCGTCGGTAAGGCTTACCTTGCCAACGGTATCCAGCAGCCGGTCATTGGGGATGCAGATAAGGGTATCCACGTTGCTCTTAAGGTTGGTAATGCCGTTTACGGCATTGTTCATGCGCACCTTACCCTCAAAGCTGAAGGGCTTGGTAACTACGCCCACAGTAAGTATGCCCATTTCCTTGGCACACTCGGCTACTATGGGAGCCGCACCGGTGCCGGTGCCGCCGCCCATACCGGCGGTGATGAATACAAGGTCTGCGCCCCTGAGAGCCTCGGCGATGGCCTCCTTGCTCTCTTCGGCAGCCTTGCGGCCTATCTCGGGATCGGCGCCTGCGCCAAGACCCTTGGTGAGCTTTTCGCCGATCTGGATTTTCTGATTTGCGTGGGACTGATACAGTGCCTGCTTGTCCGTATTGACGGAAATGAATTCAACGCCCTTAATACCGTACTGTATCATACGGTTTACGGCGTTATTTCCGGCGCCGCCAACTCCAACTACTTTCAGCTGAGCCAGGTTGCCTCTTTCAAAATCCAGTTCGAGACCGATAGGCATATTGTTCCCTCCTAATATTATCTGCTGCTTTCAAACAGCCCTTTGAGTTTTTTGATGAATTTGCTCTCTGCTACCATTCCAACCAGCCTGCCCACATTGTCTTCATCCTCCGCATGCATTACAAAATCCATTACGGAAAATGCACTTGCATAGTTTGGGGAAGACAGCCTTGGCATCCACGGCATGCGAACCTTTATGGGCGCACCCATGAGCTTTTCCAGATATTCACAGCTGCCCCGCATAAGGGCTATGCCGCCGCCTGTAAGGTATATGGGAGGCTTGCTTTTCATATTTACGCCCATCTCCTTCATCAGGGAGAGCACATGGGAAGCAAGCTGTTTGGTACGCTCTTCGATTATGTATTGTATTACCGCATGCTCTACCCTGAGAGCGCCGCGGCCTTCTATGCGGATTATATCGATACTGTCCTGATAATCCAGCGAATAGACATATCTGCGCTTTACGTTTTCCGCTGCGCTTTTGGGTATGCGCAGACCGTAGGATATATCTCCTGCGAAGTTTGCCCCGCCTATGGCCAGCGTTTCGCAGGCGATAAGGGCGGAACCCCTTATAAAGCTTATGTCCGTCTGCTTTGCGCCAACGTCAATCAGCACTGCGCAGTCGGTGCGTTCCTTTTCGGGAATTACAAACAGGGAAGAAGACAGGGGCACGTTTATGTACATATCAGCATCCAGTCCTGCCCTGTCCAGCGCATCGGATACCACCCTTTTGAATGCAGAATCCACAAATACGTGGGATACCGTAGCGGTAAGCTCGGAAGCGGTATTGCCTATTGGAGGCTCCGAGGTGATATTTTCGCCGGTGTTGAATTCCACAGGCGTGGAATGCATAAGCTCGTAGCCTTCAGGTTTTTCGAAGGAAAGGGAATCGTTTATGAGATCATCTATGGTATCGGCGGTGATCCTGCCTGAACGGGAGTTTACCTTTGCCCTGCCCTCCTGCAGCACCAGCTTTGAAAAGGATGCGGGCACGCCCACGGAAAGATCCTTTATACGGATGCGTGCTTCTCCCTCTGCCAGCGCAATGGCATCCACCACCGCATTGGAAAACTGCTGTTCATCCGTAAATCTATTGCCAACAAAGCCATCGTACTCCCTAACGCCTGCGCCGCGGACAGTAATACTGTCTCCGCTCTCGGCGCTGCATATAAGGCATATGACTTTTGAACTTCCAATATCGAGTATGGCGGTATTATGCTTCATTTTTCCTCCACACCCCTACTCATATTACGGCACATTACAAATACACTTAATAGTAGTTTAAGAATACCACACCACTATATTTTGTGCAATAGTGTTGTATATTTTTTATCCGCTAAAGCCGTTCTGACCGGCATTTCCGCCTGCGACGGGCTGGGGTGTAGCCACGGGCTGAGGCGTGGAGGCAGATTCGGGCTGAGCAGTGGTTTCGGTCATCTGCCCGTCGGCCATATCTTCTCCATTCTCAGGCGCAGCGGTTTCTTCCGGCTCGGGTTCCGCTGCCTGAGGAGTATATACAGGATCGCCCAGCACAGCAAGGTCTATAGTGCCTCCCTGATAGCCCAGCTCCATTACCTTGGAAATAACCGCAGGAAGGTTTATGAGCTTTTCTCTTATATCTTCGGACTGGCCCACGTTTACATGTATGCCGTAAACGGTGCTCATCTCTATTCTCAGAGGCTGAGACATATCGATATAATCTATTATGCCCAAAATATTCTGTTCCGAAAGAACCGCCAGCATCTCAAGGAGCGCATCCGCATTAAAGCGGGAATCACGGCTGAGATCCTGCCCTGCGGTAAAGCCGGAGGAGCTTACGCCATATACTTCCACCATATCCTCCGGCACAGCGGATGCTATCTCTATAACGCAGCCTTCCGCATCTATTACCGCCGCTGTGCCGCTTGAGAGTATTGCCGCAGCAGGACGGCGCTCTGTAATAATTATAGATATGGTATCAGGATATATCCTTTTTACCGTGGCTTCCTTTATCATGGGGTCCGCAAGCAGCCTCGCCCTTGCGCCGCTCACATCCGTAAACCAAAGATGCTCACCGGGATTAAGCCCCGCAATAGTCAGCACTTCGCCCTTTTCAAGGGTATTATTGCCGCCTACTTTTATAGTATCCACTATGAGCAGCAGATACAGTCCCACCAGCGCAGTTATAAGCATCGCCCCAAGGAACGCCAGCATAAGGCCTCTGCGCTCGCGAGGCATGTCCTCGTCATATTCATCCTGTTCGCCGAAAATATTCAGCTCCCTGTCGCTGTCCGCCACACGGCGGTTAGCCTGTCCAGCTTCAGCGTACTCTTCATCGTATTCTTCAAAGTACTCGTCATCCTGAGGGAGCGCCTTACCTGCATAGCGGGCCTTTACCATGTCCAGATCGATACGGGACACGGAAACCGGGGCGGTATCCTTCCCGCCCTTGTTTCTTGCTTCCCTTACTATTCTGGTTTTTCTCTTAGCCATCTTCCCTCGTGATCCGGGCTCCCAGAGAACGCAGCTCTGTATCCAGTTCCCCATAGCCCCTGTCTATTAGTTCGGTGTTGTCTACTATTGTAATTCCCTCTGCCCCAAGGCCTGCAATGGTAAGGGCGGCGCCGCAGCGAAGATCCCTTGCGGATACGTTTGCTCCGGACAGTCTTTCCACCCCCCGCACTATTGCGGTTCTGTCCTTCTGGGTTATGGATGCGCCCATTTTTGCAAGCTCGGCACAATGTCTGAATCGGTTTTCAAAAAGATTTTCAACTATTACACTGGTGCCCTCCGCCACGGTGCACAGGGCAAAGAACTGAGCCTGCATATCCGTGGGAAAGCCTGGATAGGGATATGTTTCGATAAGCTTGATTTCCCGCGGTCTGCCCGTCATGGACGCGGTAATGGAAGCCCCATTCTGCACGATACGGCAGCCCGCTTCCCTGAGCTTTGCAAGGGTCGCCCCCATATGATCGCAGCAGACATCCGTAAGGGTGATGCAGCCTCCCGCCACAGCCACGGCACACAGCAACGTTCCTGCGGCTATCCTGTCCGGCATTATCCGGTATGCGGCAGAAGGTACGTGCTCCATGCCTCCATGGATATACAGTGTGGAGGTTCCTGCGCCGGATATGCTGCAGCCTATGGTATTGAGAAAATTCTGAAGGTCCTCTATCTCAGGCTCCCGGGCTGCATTGGTTATGCAGGTATTTCCCTTTGCACAAGCTGCCGCCATCATTATGTTTTCCGTAGCCCCCACGCTGGGATAGTCAAGGTGAATATCGGCGCCGTGCAGATTCCTGCCCTCGCATACTATTCTTCCCCGCTCCTCCCGTATATCCGCGCCCAGCTCCGCAAGGCCCCTCAGATGCAGGTCAATTGGCCTGTGACCGATTTCGCATCCGCCGGGATATGTGCATACCGCCCGGCCAAAACGGGAAAGCAGCGGCCCCAGCATAAATATGGAAGAACGCAGCTCCTTGGACAGCCTGTTGGGCATTACCGAGCGGCTGGCGCTGCATGGATGCAGCTTAACGGTATCCCCGTTTCGCTCCGCTCCCGCGCCAAGCTCCGTCAGTATCTCCAGCATATTGTCCACGTCCTTTATGGCAGGACAGTTTGTAAGGGTCACTTCCCCGCGGCTCATTATGCCCGCCGCAAGTATCGGCAGGGCAGCATTCTTCGCCCCCTGCACCTTCAACGTGCCGCTGAGGGGATATCCCCCCTCTATGATGAATCTGCCCATTCAGCTCCTCCCGCTCCGCTTGTACTCCATTGTATGCGCGAAGGGCCGAATGGGTGTATTATATCGCTTCTGTATTTCTGGAAATATTAAGCAGTATGCCTACCGCCGCCATGAATATTATCAGGGAAGTGCCTCCGGCGCTGATGAAGGGCAGCGTCTGGCCGGTAGGGGGCACAGAGCTGGTGGCAACGCCTATATTTACCGCTGCCTGCAGCGCAAGCACGCTGGTTATTCCTGCTGCAAGCAGGCTGCCGAACTTATCCTTGCAGCGCGCCGCAATGCGTATGCCGCGGCAAGTGAGGAAAAAGTACGCCGCAATGACCATAACGCAGCCCACAAAGCCCAGCTCCTCGCCTATTATGGCAAAGATAAAGTCGCTTTCGCCGTATGTAAGGAACAGCAGCTTCTGGGTGGAAAAATTCAAACCTTTGCCGAAAAGGCCGCCGCTGCCGAGAGCGTACAGGGACTGTATCAGCTGATAGCCGTTACCCTGAGGGTCTGCCCAGGGGTTTGTGAATATGGTAAGGCGTGCCCAGCGGTATTCCTCCATTGAGGCCGCAACAAAGAACACCGGCACAGCAAGCAGGCAAAGGCCCACCAGATGCCGCATATCCGCACCGCCCACAAACAGCATAACAAAGCCGATTATCATAACTATCATCATCATGGACATGTTTCTCTGCATAAGCAGCGTTACGCAGATGGTAAACATGATGATGAGCAGCGGAACTATGCCGTGAACAAAGTCCTTCATTCTGGCAGGGTGCCGCGCCATAAAGGATGCCATATACAATATCAGGGCAAACTTCGCAAGCTCGGAGGGCTGGAAGGTGAACAGGCCGAAAATATTCAGCCAGCGCCTTGCGCCGTTTATCTCCTCGCCCCAGAATACCGTTGCGATCATAAGCACTATGGTAAGGGCAAGCGCCAGCGTGCGGAACTTTTCCCAGAAATGATAATCCACATGGGACAGGCCTACCATCATTACAAGGCCGGCTATGAGGAACTTTGCCTGATTCTTAAGATAGTACATTCCGTCATAGCCCAGATCCGGATTATTCTGAGCATAGTAATAGCTGGCGGAAAATACCATTACCAAACCAAAGGCGCACAGCAGCAGAACCGTGATATACAGCGCAAAGTCCATCTGTCCCCTGCGTCCGGGCTTTTTATTATCCATTGCTGTACCTCCTTCCCATGGCAAAAATATGCTGTGATTAAAGTTTATTCACTATATCCTTGAAAATATCTCCGCGCTGCTCAAAGTTATCAAACTGACCCCAGCTTGCAGCTGCGGGAGAAAGCAGAACGGTGCTGCCGGGGCCTGCAAGCTCTCCTGCCCGGCGGATCATTCCCTCAAAATCTCCGTACCACTCTTCAACATTGGCATAGCCTGTGCGCTGAGCGGCGTTCTTTATTGCGGGGATATTGCAGCCCGAAGCGATTACCGCCTTTACGGTATTGCCGAACACCTCAAACAGCGGCGCAAAGTCGCTCTTTTTATCGTAATCCCCCACGCCCAGCATAAGCACGGTGGGTCTGTCCATGGCCTGCACGGCCTTTATGGTGGAATCGGGATTTGTTCCCTTGGAATCGTTTATATACCTTACGCCCTCAACCTCCCGTACGAACTCTATGCGGTGCTCTACGCCGCCGAAGGAACGCAGGCCATTACATACCGCTTCCGGATCAAGGCCCATGCACAGAGCCAATGAGGCGGCACACATGGCATTTTCAAGGTTGTGGTCGCCGGGTATCCTCATCTCATTTCTGTGGATGAGGGGTATTTCCCTGCCGCCCAGCCGCCATACCATGCGGCCATCCACCACGCTCATGCCCTCTTCAAGCTGCTGCTTCTGAGAGAAGTACACAACCCTCGCTCTGGTGAGCTTTGCCATATCCCGAACCGTGGGATCATCATAGTTCAGCACCGCAAAATCATCGGTCGTTTGATTTTCAAAGCCGCGGCATTTTGCAGCGATATAGTTTTCCATTTTGTACTGGAAGCGGTTCAGATGGTCTTCAGTAATATTCAGCATGCCGAAGGCATTGGGGCGGAATTCCACTATGCTTTCAAGCTGCAGCGCAGCAACCTCCGCAACAACGGTATCGCCGCTGTGCACATCCATCGCCTTCTCGGTTATGGGTATGCCGATATTGCCCAGAACAAAGGTATTCTCTCCTGCTGCCTTGAAAAGCTCGCCTGTGAGGGCGGTGGTGGTGGTTTTGCCGTTTGTGCCGCTTATGCAGACAAAGCGGCTTTCCCTGCTGCAGAAGCGATATCCCAGCTCTATCTCGCCTATCACCTCTATGCCCATCTCCTGCGCTTTGACCGCAAAGGGCTTGAATATGGGAATAACAGGGCTTAGCACCAGCATATCCACTCCCTCAAGGAGGGTCTCGGGATCCTTGCCCAGCTCGTTTTTATATTCTATATGTGAGAGGGCTTCCTTAAGGCCGGGAATATCCTCCTTCATGTCGTTGATTATCACATTCCAGCCATTGCGATACAGCAGTATCGCGCTTGCGATGCCGCTTTTCGCCATGCCGCAGATAAGGGCGGTCTTTTTTCCGTCAGTCATAAGCTTTCCTCCCAAAGTAAAGAGCAGCTGCCCATATAATTCCAAAGTTTATTATAACACACAATGTTCAGATGTAAAAATGCTAATAAAAAAGAGCCGCCCGATGTAATCAAGGCGCTTGAGGCAGCGAGCCACGTCCTGCCTCAAACCCCTTGCATCCGCCTGCCGTGCCAAGCGCCAAAGAACCACGGCTTACTACGGACCCTTGCCACCGAGCGGCAAATAAACCTGAGAGTGCCGCAGGGATATTCCCTGCATTGAGTAGATTGGATTAAAGAATATTCGGATTTATAGGAATGCCAGCAGGCATACCAGACAAAGTACGGTGGTTACGATCATGTAACCGGCAACGATACGGGTCTCGGAATGGCCCAGAAGCTCAAAGTGATGATGCAGAGGCGCCATCTTGAATATGCGCTTGCCATGGCGAAGCTTGTAAGAGCCGACCTGAAGTATTACGCTCACTGCGCTTGCTACGAAGCATGCGCCCATGATGGGAAGAAGCAATACAGAGCGGGAGAAGATGGCCATTGCGGCAATGGCGCCGCCCAGAGCCAAAGAGCCGGTATCTCCCATGAATACCTTGGCGGGGAAGCTGTTGTAGCGGAGGAAGCCAAGCACGCCGCCCGCTACCGCTGCGGAGAATACCGCCATAGAGTTGAGCTCTGCCGCATACTGCGTCTGCTGGGCCTGTCCCATAGCCGCGGGATTTGCGGCCATCGCAGCCAGATAGATGAATATCACCGTCATGGTAAGGCTGTATACCAGCGTTACGCCGGAAGCAAGCCCGTCCAGTCCGTCGGTAAGGTTTACGCTGTTTACGGTGCCGATAACTATAAACACTACAAAGGGGATATACAGAATGCCAAGCTCCCATTCCACGTCAAAGAAGGGAAGATAAATGGAGCTGCCCACATAAGGGCTGTTTTTTGCATAGATG
>JAZUMK010000017.1:0-2567 GCA_045603585.1 Clostridia bacterium | reverse complement strand
AAACTGGAAGTTGACCGTTCCCGGTATCGTGGAATGTCCGCAGTGCCATGAGCCCAAGCTGGCTCATCGTGTATGCAAGAAGTGCGGCTATTACGACGGCAAGCAGGCCATCGCAGTTGAAAGCAAGTAATTTCACGAATTAATAACTTTGGGGGCTCATCAGAGCCCCCTTTGTTTTTCTTCAAAATATTGTATAATTAGCCATATCATAAGATATGGGAGAACAGCATGAAAATAGCAGTTGACGCATTCGGCGGAGATAATGCACCAAAAGCAGTAGTGGAAGGCTGCGTTGCCGCCCTTAAAAATTACAGCGATATTACCATTGCCCTTTGCGGCGATGAGGAAAGCATAAAAAAAGAACTTTCTGCCCTTGATTACGACAGCTCACGGGTGGAAATACACCATGCGCCGGAGGTCATAGGCTGCGACGAACAGCCCACTTTCGCCATACGCCGCAAGAAAAATTCTTCCCTCGTAAAAGCCATGGAGCTGGTGAGGGATAAGGAGGCCGAGTGCGTTCTGTCCGCAGGCAGCACAGGTGCTGTTCTTGCGGGTGCCACCTTTATCGTCCGCCGCATAGAGGGCATTAAACGCCCTGCGCTGGGTGTGGTTTTCCCTGCGGAAAAGGGCTGTGTGCTTATAATGGACTGCGGCGCAAACGTGGACTGCAAGCCATCTTACCTTATGCAGTTTGCCGTTATGGCCTCCGCATACATGAAGGATGTAATGGGCATAGAAAATCCCAAAATCGGCCTGCTGAATAACGGCGCAGAGGCAGAAAAGGGCAACGAACTTACCAAGGCCGCATATAAATTACTGGAGCAGGCTCCCATAAACTTTGCCGGCAACTGCGAGGCGAGGGAAATACTCAGCGGACAGTTTGATGCCATAGTATGCGATGGCTTTGCCGGAAATATCGTGCTGAAGTATACCGAGGGCATGGCTTCTACCCTTATGTCCATGCTGAAGGGTGAGCTGATGGCGGATACCCGCAGCAAGATCGGCGCTCTGTTTGCAAAGCCTGCATTCAGGCGGTTCAAGAAGATAATGGACTATACCGAATACGGCGGAGCCCCTCTGCTGGGCATAGACGGCGGCGTGGTAAAGGCACATGGCAGCTCCAATGCAAAGGCATTTGCGGCAGCTGTCGGTCAGGCAAGGCGTTTTGCCCTGGGCGGAATAAATGATTCTATCCGCAGCGCAATAGATCAGCTTCCGGATATACAGGATTGACATCATTGAAATATAAAGCTAAACTATATAAAAACCTTTAAGTATTTTTTAATAGGTATTGAAAGGCGGTAAATAATGGAATTCGAAAAGATTTGTGCTATGCTTTCCAAGCAGATGGATGTTCCTGCGGATCAGATCACCATGGAAACCAGGCTGGTCGAAGACCTTAAGGCCGATTCTCTGGATGTGGTTGAGCTGATTATGGACATCGAGCAGGAATATGGCATTCAGGTTCCCGAAGAGGATCTGCCCAACGTACATACCGTAGGCGATATTCTCAATTTCCTCGGCAAATAACATCATCAAAAAAGTACCCGCATCTTGTGGATGCGGGTATTTTGATATGGAGGCATATATACCATGGAATTTACAAGGCTGCGCAGTTTGGAAGAGCTTCAGAGCGTGCTTGGCTATACTTTTAAGGACATAGCTGTGCTGGATACTGCCCTTACCCATACTTCATATGTAAAGGGGGACGGCAATGGCAGCGAGCATAATGAACGGCTGGAGTTTTTGGGCGATGCGGTGCTGGAGCTGTGTGTAAGCGAAAAGCTGTATAAGGAATATGCAAACCTGAGCGAGGGGGTTATGACCAGGGTCAGGGCGCTGTGCGTATGCGAAGGTGCGCTGCACAGGGCAGCCAATAAGCTGGGACTTGGAAAGTATCTTCTGCTGAGCCACGGCGAGGAGCATTCCGGCGGCAGGGAAAAGCCTTCCATACTTGCAGATGCGGTGGAGGCGGTATTCGGCGCAGTATTTCTGGACGGAGGGATCATTCCCGCCAAGGAGCTGGTACTCAGGGTAACCGCAGGCAGCATTGAGCAGGCGGTGCAGAGCGTAAATACCAAGGATTACAAAACCATGCTGCAGGAATACGTTCAGAAGAAGCATCTGGGCAATGTTACATACGATCTGGTCAGCACATCCGGCCCCGATCATATGCGGACTTTCACCCTTCAGGCGGTAATTGCAGGGGAGAAAAAGGGCATAGGCTCCGGCCAGAGCAAGCAGGAGGCGGGCCAGCAGGCAGCAAAGGCTACCCTTATTGAGCTGGGCCTTGTGTGATTTGCGCATAAAAGCGATTTGTGATAAAATTAAAATGAAGTAATCTGGCTCAGAGGATAAATTAATTGCGACTTACAAAGATAGAAATCAACGGCTTTAAATCCTTCGCCAAAAAGACGGAGATACAGGTCGAAAAAGGAATAACCGCCATAATCGGCCCAAACGGCAGCGGCAAGAGCAACATCGCCGACGCCGTTCGTTGGGTTTTGGGCGAGCAGAGCGCCAGGGTGCTGCGCGGCAACAAGATGGAGGACGTTATATTCAAC
>JAZUMK010000016.1:0-11572 GCA_045603585.1 Clostridia bacterium | reverse complement strand
AAGCGGCAGTGAAATCCAGGACAGCGATATCCGCAAAGCCCTGAAAGCTGCCAAGGATGCATACCAGAACAGATGCCAAGGCATCTGCCCAGAGAAGGAGGTATGTGCACTTGTCCAAAAGTGATGTCATCGAAATGGAAGGCACCGTAACCGAGGCTCTTCCTAATGCTAATTTCAAAGTTGAGCTCCCGGGCGGTCACATCATCATGGCTCAGATCTCCGGCAAAATGCGCATGAACTTCATCCGCATCTATCCCGGCGATAAGGTGAAGGTTGAACTTTCCCCTTACGATCTGACCCGTGGTCGCATTACCTGGCGCAGCAAGAACTAACAATCACGCCTTAGGGCGATATTCATCCTACGGTGGAAAGGAGGCACTCCAATGAAGGTTCGTCCCTCTGTAAAACCCATCTGCGAAAAGTGCAAGATCATCAAGCGCAAGAGTCGCGTTATGGTGATCTGCGAGAACCCCAAGCATAAGCAGAAGCAGGGTTAATGGCATCCGCCACACCTGTTTAACATCCGCAGGGCCGTCGTTTGCGATGGAGTTTTCCTCGCAAATGACCGCCGGAGCGGGATTTGGCCGAACTGACGAATATATTCGCCAGTTTTTGCCGTTTTTTGGGCAAAAAATACATATTTTACTGTTGACAAAGCCCAAACCAAATTGTTACAATGATTAGGTTGCCGCAGTAGCGTTTACGCTGCTGCATTCGGCCTGTTTAAAAGGCAGATCAAAGGCAATTTTTACCTGTGGTAGATACTCTTTTCGGGCGGCTGCCCCGGTATGCTGGCCGGGGAATTCCGAAAACGAGCAGCTATATATCTCCGATGCGAACATTGTGGATTCGCAAAGGGGCGGGATGTTCTTCAATCCGGAATATCCCCTGCGGAGGTGAAAGCCTGCCGCGCGCGGCGTTTGACCCACGCCGTGAAAACCCACAGGCGGGCAGTACGAAACCCACTGCCCCTGCGAAGGACAAAGTCCCTCGCACACAGCACGCCATAGCTGTGAAACCAAATATTTTACGGAGGTAAATGAATCAATGGCACGTATTTCTGGCGTTGACCTGCCAAGAGACAAGCGGATTGAGATCGGCCTGACCTACATCTACGGTATCGGCCGCAAGACCGCTGAAGACATTCTCGCTGCTACCGGCGTAGATCCCGACATCCGCGTTCGCGACCTGTCCGAGGACGACGTAAGCAAGCTGAGAGAGTACATCGATCACAACGTTAAGGTAGAGGGTGACCTCAGGCGCGAGACTTCCATGAACATCAAGCGTCTCATCGAGATCGGCTGCTACCGCGGCGTTCGCCATCGCAAGGGCCTGCCCGTTCGCGGTCAGAGCACCAAGCAGAACGCACGTACCCGCAAGGGCCCCAAGCGTTCCGTAGGCGGAAGAAAGAAGTAAGGAGGAGATAAGCAATGGCTAAGGGCAAAATCAAAAAAGTAGTAAGCCGCAAGCGTCGCGAGAAGAAGAACATCGAGCGCGGTGCAGCTCACATCCGTTCCTCCTTCAATAACACCATGGTAACCATCACCGACGTAAACGGTAACGCCCTGTCCTGGGCTTCCGCTGGTGGCCTCGGCTTCCGCGGCAGCAGGAAGAGCACTCCCTTTGCAGCACAGATGGCTTCCGAGACCGCCGCTAAGGCCGCTATGGAGCATGGCCTTCGCACCGTTGAGGTCTATGTAAAGGGCCCCGGTTCCGGTCGTGAAGCAGCCATCCGCGCCCTGCAGAGCGCCGGTTTGGACATTACCCTCATTAAGGACGTGACCCCCATCCCCCATAACGGATGCCGTCCGCCCAAGCGCAGAAGAGTTTAAGGAGGCAGCACAACAATGGCAAGATATACTGAATCCGTTTGCAGGCAGTGCCGCAGGGAAGGCGTTAAGCTGTTCCTTAAGGGCGATCGCTGCTACACCGCAAAGTGCGCCGTCGTAAAGCGTCATACCATCCCCGGCCAGCATGGCCAGTCCCGTCAGCGCAAGCAGTCCGAATACGGCATCCAGCTGCGCGAGAAGCAGAAGTGCCGCAGGGCCTATGGTATAGTAGAGTCCCAGTTCAGGAAATACTATGACATGGCTTCCAACATGCGCGGCGTAACCGGCGAAAACATGCTTTGCCTGCTGGAGCGCAGGCTGGATAACGTTGTTTATCGTCTTGGTCTGGCTGACAGCCGCCCCATGGCTCGCCAGATGGTTAACCACGGTCACATCCTGGTTGACGGCAAGAAGGTTGACATCGCCAGCTTCCTGGTAAAGCCCGGTCAGGTTGTATCCGTACGCGACAAGAGCCGCGATATGGAAAACCTCAAGGAGCTCCGCGAGCAGGGTGCTTCCAAGCCCATCCCCAAGTGGCTGGACCTGGATGCCGACAAGCTCGCCGGCAAGGTTGTAACAATGCCGCAGCGTGACGATATCGACCTGACCGTTGAGGAGCACCTCATCGTCGAGTTCTACTCCAGGTAATTGAAATCGTAACGCTTACTGCCCTAATCGACTGACCAAAAAGCAAGAGAGGGGATATGTAAATGATAGAAATTGAAAGGCCCAAGATCGAGTGCGTTGAACTGAATGGCGACTACGGCAAGTTCGTTGTAGAGCCTCTTGAGCGCGGCTTCGGCATCACCCTTGGCAACTCTCTCCGCCGTGTGCTTCTTTCTTCACTGCCCGGCGTAGCGGTTTCCTCCGTGAAGATCGATGGCGTACTCCATGAGTTCTCCACTGTTCCCGGCGTAAGAGAAGACGTAACCGAGATAATCCTCAACCTCAAAGAGCTCTGCATGAAGATGCATTGCGATGGCTCAAAGAAGGTCATCATCGATGCTGCCGGCGCATGCGAGGTAAAGGCAGGGGACATGATCGTAGACTCCGACGTTGAGATCGTAAATCCCGAGCTGCACATTGCAACGCTGGACGAGGGCGCTAAGCTCTATATGGAGATCGTAGTTGAGAGCGGCCGCGGCTATGTATCCGCTGACAAGAACAAGCGCGATGACATGCCCATCGGCCAGATCGCCGTTGACTCCATATTCACTCCTATCCGCAAGGTAAACTTCACCGTTGAAGACACCCGTGTCGGCCAGATCACCGACTACGACAAGCTCACCCTTGAAGTCTGGACCGATGACACCATCAAGCCCGACGAGGCCGTAAGCCTTGCCGCAAAGATTCTCACCGAGCATCTGATGCTGTTCATCAACCTGACCGAGCATGTTCAGGGCGTAGAGATCATGGTGGAGAAGGAGGAGGACAAGAAGGAGAAGATCCTCGAGATGACCATCGAGGAGCTGGATCTCTCCGTACGTTCCTATAACTGCCTCAAGCGCGCAGGCATCAACACCGTTGATGAGCTGGTACAGCGCAACGAGGAAGAAATGATGAAGGTGCGCAACCTTGGCCGCAAGTCCCTTGAGGAAGTCCAGCAGAAGCTGGTAGGCCTTGGCCTCTCCCTCCGTCATAGCGAAGACTAATTCACTAACCAACGATATTATCAGGAGGAACTAACATGCCAAACCGTAAACTGGGTAAGGCGAGCGACCAGCGCGACGCGATGCTTCGCAACCTGACCACTGCTCTCCTGTGGAACGGCAAGATCGTTACCACCGAGAAGCGTGCCAAGGAAGTTCGTCCCATCGCCGAGAAGCTCATCACTCTCGCCATCAGCGAATATAAGAACAGCACTACCGTAGAGAAGGAAATCCTCAACGACAAGAAGCAGGTCGTTAAGGTTGAGAAGAACAAGGATGACGCCAGCAAGCTGCATGCTCGCAGGCAGATCATGGCCTACCTCTACAACATTCCTGCTCCCAAGAACGAGAAGGAATCCAAGTCCGAGTATGCCGCCCGTACCAAGGGACACAACAATCCCGTTGTTGAGAAGCTCTTCAACGAGATCGCTCCCAAGTACGAAGGCCGCAACGGCGGTTACACCCGCATCCTCAAGATGGGTCCCCGTCGTGGCGACGCTTGCGAGATGGCCGTAATCGAGCTCATCTAACAAGCCTTTTAAGCAAAGCAAAACAGCACGAGGCAAATGCTTCGTGCTGTTTTTGTATGCATGAGTTTGCTATTTGATATATCTGAGCTCGATCGTTACCCTTTTGCACCTGCTGCAAAGATATGCCACGGATGTACTGTTTCCGTACTCCGGGTCATTATGCAGGGAAACAGCCCCTTTCTTCAGGCCTGAAAAGGCAGAAACCAAAGCATGGTCAGGTGTCCAGTATACGCCGTCGCGGCACTGTATGTATCCTTTTGTCATTTCGCCTTGGCAATAGGGGCAAGTCATGGGGATACCTCCTCAGCTTAGAATGCGCTCACAATGCTTTCGGTAACGGTAGCCAGTACTCCGCCGAATACCAGCGCAGCGGCTATGCCCAGAACGCTCAGCACAAGGCCGATGGCGGCCCAGATAAGGCGGGCGCGGGACCAGTTTCTGCGGTTTTCGTTGGTATCCTTGGAAAAACCCCATACCAGGAACAGCACAAGATTTACCACAGGGATCCTTGCCACAAGCTCCATAAGGGTGAAATCCCACATGGAGAGAGGCTTGTTGTCGGCTTGGGCCGTGTGCATATATTCGCCGGTGGGGGCGGCCTTGGGCTGCTCGCCGTGAAGCTTGGTGCCGCACTCGGTGCAGAAGGAAGCGCCGTCCTCGTGTTCAATACCACAGATGGGGCATTTGATCATTTTGCAGTATACCTCCGTTGTTTTTCTGAGGTGATTATAACATAAAACCCATACTATCATGCGAAATTGTGCAAAATTTAAAGATATGTTTCCATTTGCGCCTTATATGGTCAATGCAGCAATGCTAACATATGGAAAGGGACAGACAGGTGTGGTATAATAAGTTGCTAAAATATGTTTTTACGGCGGAATAAGCATGATAAGATTGGATAACGTAACATACAGATACGGCGAAGAGGGTACAGCCCTGAGCTCCGTATCATTGAATATAAACAAGGGTGAAATGCTTGCAATAGTGGGCCATAACGGCAGCGGTAAAAGCACCCTTGCAAAGCATCTTAACGCTTTGCTGCTTCCCACGGAGGGCAGCGTAACCGTGGAAGGCATGGATACCAGAGATGCTGAAAACACACTTAATATCCGCAAAAAAGTGGGCATGGTGTTTCAGAATCCCGATAATCAGCTGGTTACCACCATCGTTGAGGAAGACGTGGCCTTTGGGCCGGAAAATCTGGGCATCCCCTCCGCCGAAATACGCGGACGGGTAAACAAAGCCCTTGAAGCGGTAGGCATGACGGAATATGCAAATACCGCACCACATATGCTGTCCGGCGGACAAAAGCAGCGCATTGCCATAGCGGGAATGCTGGCCATGGAGCCTGAGGTACTGGTGCTGGACGAAGCCACCGCAATGCTGGATCCCCAGGGACGGCAGGAAGTACTGGAAATAGTAAGCCGCGTCAATAAAGAGCGGGGAATGACAGTGGTCATGATAACCCAGTACATGGAGGAGGCCGTAATGGCTGACAGGGTGGCGGTTATGAAGGGCGGCCATCTTATAATGACAGGCACTCCCAAAGAGGTATTCAGCAGGGGAGAGGAGCTTCGCTCCCATGGACTTGACCTGCCTGCAATAGCCCGCCTCAGGGATGAACTTATAGCCGGAGGAATGGATATTCCCGGCGACGCAATAACTGCACAGGAGCTTGCGGAAGCAATATGCCGATAGAGATAAAAAACCTGAGCCATACATATATGAAGGGCACCGCAGGGGCAAGAACTGCCCTTAAGGATGTCACCCTTACCATAAACGAAGGAGAATTCTGGGGTATCATAGGCCATACCGGCAGCGGCAAAAGCACACTTTTGCAGCATATCGGCGGCATAATGCCCCCGGAGGAAGGCTCCGTTGTAGTTGACGGCTGCAATTTTGCCGATAAAAAGCAGCGCATAGCGGGCCGCAAAAAGGTGGGGCTGGTTTTCCAGTATCCGGAATATCAGCTTTTTGAGGAAACCGTTGCAAAGGATGTTGCGTACGGCCCCACAAATATGAAGCTGCCCAAGGAAGAAATAGACGCAAGGGTTCATGAAGCAATGGCGCTTATGGGCCTTGATTACGATAAGTTTGCGGAAAAATCCCCCTTCGAGCTGTCCGGCGGCGAAAAGCGCAGGGCGGCGCTGGCAGGCATAATCGCCATGAAGCCCAGATATCTTGTGCTGGACGAGCCCATGGCGGGCCTTGACCCTGCCGGCCGCAAGGCAATACTGGAAACCTTGGAAAACATTCGCCGGGATACCGGCTGCGCCATAATCATGGTATCCCATTCCATGGAGGATGTGGCAAGGTACAGCCGCAGAATAGCCGTAATGGACAAGGGCACCATTGCCGCAACAGGCACCCCTGAAGAGGTATCCGGCGGCAGCCTGCCCCTTGAAGAGTTGGGCCTTGACCTGCCCGAGGTAAGCCATCTTGGCATGCTCCTCAGGGCAAAAGGCATGGATGTACCTGCCGTGTATACCGTTGAAGGTATGCGGGATTATCTTTTAGGGAGGGCCAAAAATGTTTAAGGATATAACATTGGGCCAGTATTTCCCGGGTGATTCCGTAATACACAGGCTGGACCCCCGCACAAAGCTTATACTGATGATGGCCTATATAGTGGCGGTATTCCTGGTGAGGGATATGTGGATATTCCTGTTTACCGCCCTGTATGCCGTAGGCGTTACCCTTATTTCCGGCGTGCCCCTCAGCTATCTTGTGCGCTCATTGAAGCCCCTGAAGTTCATACTGATATTCATGTTTGTCATAAATCTGCTGGTTACCTCCACAGGGGATGTGATTTTGGATTGGTGGATAATACGCATAACCACAGGCGGCGTAAGGCAGGCCGTGTTTATCACCATACGCCTTATTCTGCTGGTGGCAGGTACTTCTCTTATGACCCTCACCACCACTCCCATATCGCTGACAGACGGCCTTGAGCGGCTGATGATGCCCCTCAGCAGGTTTAAGTTTCCTGCCCACGAGCTGGCAATGATGATGACCATCGCTCTGCGCTTTATTCCCACCCTCCTTGAGGAGGCGGACAAGATAACCAAAGCCCAGACCGCAAGGGGAGCGGACTTTGAATCCGGCGGCATAATTGAGCGGGCAAAGAGCATGGTGCCTGTGCTGGTGCCCCTGTTTGTCTCTGCGTTTCGCAGGGCGGATGAGCTGGCCATGGCAATGGAAAGCCGCTGCTATCACGGCGGCGAGGGACGTACCCGTATGACAGTGCTTAAGTACAGGCAGAGAGACCTGTGGGCATATCTGTCCATGGTGGTTCTCATCGGCCTTACCCTGATACTGCAGGCAATAGTATAGCTATGGAGATGAGCAAAAACACAAAGCTTATAATATTGCTGATTGCGGCGCTGCTTGTTATCTGCGCGGTGCTGCTGAACGGCGCGGTCTCTCAGCAGAGCCCGTATAAGGCCGCGGTGGAGGAACTGACCGCAAGGGGCTATACCCTCAGCGAGGATGACCTTTTTGATGTGGGCCGCTTTGAGGAAAGTACCGTTGCAGAGGTGCTTGCGGGGCAGGATCTTTCTCAGGCCGTGGAAGCGAGCATTGCGGCAGGCTTCCCTTCCGATATAAACGCCCGGGGCAATATAAATATGCTGCTGCTTACCATGGAAAATAAGGACATAATCACCCTGTTTCTCAGGGACGGAAATATAGAGCTTTGCTTTGTGCAGAGGCTGGATGACAGCGCTGTGCGGCCCCTTGCATGATTACCAAAATATAAGGAACAACCTATGCCCAGGATACGCCTTATAATTCAATACGACGGCACAAATTACGTTGGCTGGCAAACCCAGCCAAACGGCCTTGCCGTGCAGGAAGTGATAGAAAAGGAGCTGCATAAGCTCACAGGCGTTCGCCCTGCGCTTCACGCCTCCGGCCGCACCGACAGCGGTGTGCATGCCCTTGCACAGGTAGCTCATTTTGATACCGACAGCCGCATACCTGCGGAAAAGTTCTGCTATGCGCTGAATGTGGGCCTGCCCCGGGATATACGCATACTTTACAGCGACGAGGCGGAGGGCTTTCATTCCCGCTTTGACGTGATAAAAAAGCATTATCGCTACACAGTAAACAACGGCCCCCATGCCGGGGCATTCGACAGAAATACCGCACTTCATTTTCACTATCCGCTGGACATGGAAAAAATGCAGCGGGCGGCAGATGCCCTCATAGGGGAGCATGATTTTGCCGCATTCAAATCCACCGGAACAGACCTTGAAAGCACAGTACGCACCATATACACGGCAAAATGGAACAGGGAGGGCAACACCCTGCGCTTTGATATATCCGGCAGCGGATTTATGTATAACATGGTTCGCATAATCGTAGGTACAATGCTGGAAATAGGCTCGGGCAGACGGAATGAGGATTCCGTGGCAAAAGCCATACAAAGCTGCGATCGTTCTGATGCAGGGGCAACCGCTCCCGCCCATGGGCTTATGCTTTACCGGGTTGAATATCAGACGCTGGATACCATCGATTTTGCAAGGTAAATACCATGAACAAAGATAAAATAAAAAAGCCGGCAATTGCCGCTTTGATGTGCGCAATAGTGGTGATGACCACCATGTTTGCCGCAGTGCCCATTCCCGGCGTACAGGGCGCATATGCCAATGCAGGGGATGCGGCGGTATACGCGTGTGCGTATCTTCTGGGCTGCCCCTGGGGCGTAATGGTGGCGGCGGTGGGCTCCGGCCTTGCGGATATACTGCTGGGAAGCGCATTGTATGCTCCCGCCACCCTTGTGATAAAGGGTCTGATGGCATTTATTGCAGCAAGGCTGCTGAAAAAGAGCGGCATGCGTATACCCAGGCTGCTGGTATCAGGTATTGTGATGGCAGCGGGATATTTCGCATATGAATGCTTTGCTTACGGCGCATCCACGGCAGCATTGTCCGTCCCGGCCAATCTGGTTCAGGCGGTTCTGGGCGCAGTGCTGGGTTCCATAATCATCAAGGGCATAGAAAGGCTGCAAGAATAAAAAAGGGGAGCAACAGATGGATTTTATCCTGTATGTAATAGTATTTCTGCTGTTGGCGGCGGTGGCGCTGCTGACGGTGCTGCTTGTGCGCCAGAGCCGCATAGAGGACAGGCTGGAGGAAAAGCTGCTGGACAGGATAGAGGATGATCACCGTGAGCTGCGCATGGAGGTCACGGATTCCGTCCAGAAGAACATCCGTGCCATAGGCACACTTATTGCGGAGGGACAGCAGAATTCCTTCCGTGCTCAGGGCGACAGAATGACACAGCTTCAGCGGGGCGTCAGCGATATGGCGGTGCAGATGGAGCACAGGCTCAAGACCTCCTCCATGGAAAACGAGCAGAAGCTGGAAAACATTCGCTCCACAATGGAAAAAAAGCTGGGCGCAATACAGGCGGATAACAATACCCGTCTGGACGAAATGCGCCGCATAGTGGATGAAAAGCTGCAGCAGACCCTTAACGAGCGCATGACCCAGTCCTTCCAGCTGGTAAATGAAAGGCTGGAGCAGGTATACAAGGGACTTGGCGAGATGCAGAGCCTTGCGGTGGGCGTAGGCGATCTTAAGCGGGTGCTTACCAACGTAAAGACCCGCGGAATCCTGGGGGAGGTTCAGCTGAGCGCAATACTTGAGGACATACTTACCCCCGATCAATACGAAGTAAACTGCGCCACATCCCCAAAAGGCAGGGAAAGGGTGGAATTTGCGGTAAAGCTTCCCGCAGAGGACGGAGAATATGTATTGCTGCCTGTGGATTCTAAGTTCCCGGTGGATGCATATACCGACCTTATGGATGCCTATGACAGCGCCAGCCCCGAGCGGGTCGCGGCGGCGGCAGAGGTGCTGAAAGTCCGCATAAGGGGCTTTGCCAAGGATATAAGGGACAAATACATCGACCCGCCCTATACCACAGAGTTCGGCATCATGTTCCTGCCCACCGAGGGGCTGTATGCGGAGGCTGTAAAGCTTGGCCTTGTGGAGCGGCTTCAGAAGGAATACCGTATCAGCATAGCCGGCCCCAGCATAATGGCGGCGCTGCTCAACAGCCTACAGATGGGCTTCAGAAGCGTGGCTATACAAAAGCGCAGCGGCGAGGTATGGAAGGTGCTGTCCGCGGTGAAAACCGAGTTCGGCAGGTTTGAAGAGGTGCTTACCCATACCCAGAAGCAGCTGGTCAAGGCCAATGAGGATCTGGATAAGCTTATCGGCGTAAGGACAAGGCAGATACGCTCCAGCCTGCGGCGTGTGACCGAAATGCCGGAGGGGGAGATGAGGCTGTATCTTCCCATCGACAGCGATGACGTATTTGCGGATATATCCGCTTACGATAACGGAACACAACCAGAGTAAAGTAAGGAGGAACCACACATGAGTATTCCTACTCCCCACATCAAGGCCAAGCCGGAAGACTTTGCGCCTACCGTACTGATGCCGGGCGATCCTCTAAGGTCAAAGTTCATCGCAGAGACCTTCCTTGAGGATGCGGTTCTGGTAAACAACGTGCGCGGCGTTCAGGGCTATACCGGCACCTATAAGGGCAAGAAGGTGAGCGTGATGGCCAGCGGCATGGGTATGCCTTCCATGGGCATATACTCCTATGAGCTGTTCAATTTCTTCGGCGTGGAGAATATCATCCGCATAGGCTCCGCAGGCGCCCTGCATGCCGATATTCCCCTTCGCAGCCTTGTAATAGGTATGAGCACCAGCTACAATTCCACCTTTGCCGGCCAGTATCAGCTTCCCGGCATATACGCTCCCACCGCCAGCTTCAAGCTGCTTAAGAGCGCCGTGGATACCGCAGAAAAGCTTGGCATGGATTACCGCGTAGGCAATATCCTTTCCAATGACCTTTTCTATGACGACGCAAACCGCGGCCTGGAATGGCAGAAGATGGGCGTGCTTGCCGTTGAGATGGAAGCGGCTGCCCTCTATATGAATGCTGCCCGGGCAGGCAAGAATGCTCTGGCCATATGCACCATTTCCGACAATATTGTAACCGGCGAAGAGTGCACAGCAGAGGAAAGACAGAACTCTTTCACCCAGATGATGGAGCTTGCGCTGACCATCGCATAAAATATTTTTTGTTTAATACAAATATTTTGTGGAATCTACTTTACATTCGTTAAAAAAAAAGCTAAACTTATACTATAAGCAAAACTACACAAGAAGACACTTAATCACAAATCTCAAAAAATATTATATGAGGAGCGGACAATGATAAATCTTGACAAGAACAACGAACAGCTGCAGCACAATATCCAGGTAGCACGTGAAAACAAGATCGTTCTGCCCACCTTTGCTCAGATGAAGGATCCTTCCCTCATCCCCGATAAGGTAAAGAACGCTCTTAAGAACGTAGGCCTCTGGGATGTAAACCCCCTCAACCTGTTCAGGATCACCTGGCACAATGAGCCCACCATGGATGGCGGCACCTATGGCGGCGTAAACTACATCGAGATCCCCTCCTGCCTTTCCGGCGTAGATGCCCGCATCGTAGTTATGATCGGCAAGTGGTTCCCCACCGGCTGCCACAAGGTAGGCGC
>JAZUMK010000015.1:0-12368 GCA_045603585.1 Clostridia bacterium | reverse complement strand
TTACCCGGCAGATGCAGGAGGCGGCGGAAAACATGGAGTACGAGCGGGCCGCCATGCTTCGCGACAGGATAGCCGCGGTAAAAAACCTTGGGGAAAAGCAGCAGGCAATATCACTGGGCCACAGCGAGAGGGATATATTCGCCTTTGTAAAGGATAACGAAGATGCGGTGATGTTTGCCCTGTTTGAGCGGGGCGGCAAGGTGATAGGAGCGGAGAGCATGAGCATCTCCTGCGGGGATGAAAGCCCTGAGGAGATAACGGCATCCTTCCTGAAACAGTATTACGCGGATGGTGCCCCTGTGCCAAAGGAAGTGGTCACATACCATATGCCTGAGGAGCAGGAAGCTCTTGAGGACTGGCTGTCCGAGAGCCGGGGAAACAAGGTAAGCATAATCTGCCCCCAGCGGGGAGAAAAGCGAAAGCTTACCGAGATGGCATACAACAACGGCGTCGAGGCCATTGTCAAGGCCAGAGAACTGCAGCACAGAAGCTGGGAACGGGGAGAGGGCGCCATGCTCAGGCTGTGCGAGGTAATAGGTCTTTCCTGCATACCCGAGCGCATGGAGTGCTATGACAACTCTCACATCCGGGGCCGGGATACGGTATCCGGCATGGTGGTATTTATAAACGGCAAAAGCGCGCCAAAGGAATATCGCCGCTTCCGCATAAAGGCCGAGACCAACGGCGATGACTACATGGCCATGGAAGAGGTGCTCACCCGCAGGTTTCAGCGGGCCATGGACGGGGATGAAAAGTTTGCGGCCCTTCCGGACCTGCTGGTGATAGACGGCGGACGGGGACAGCTGAACGTTGCCCTTGGGGTGCTGGAAAAGTTCGGCCTTTCCCATATTCCCGCAATAGGCCTTGCGGAGCAGAATGAGGATATCATTCTGCCGGACAGCGATATCCCCATCACCCTTGAGCGGCGGGATCCTGCGCTGCATATCGTTGAGCGCATACGCGATGAAGCCCATCGCTTTGCCATAACCTATCACCGCAGCCTCAGGGCAAAGAACGCCCTTATGTCAGAGCTGGATAAGATAGAGGGAATGGGGCCAAAGCGCAAGCGGGCGCTATTTGATGCCTTTGTTTCGCTGGATGCCATCAGAGCCGCCTCCGCAGAGGAGCTTGCCTCGGCCCGCGGCATGACAAAAACCGCCGCAAAGGCCGTATACGATCATTTTCATTCCGCTGAGGAAGAGTAAGCTTTTATTGTGGAATAATCGGGAAATTTGTTGTATCCTGTATACAGGAGGAAATTGGACTTATGTATAAGCTGTTGGTTCTCGATATAGATGAAACCATAACCCACCAGCCCACTGCTGCGCCGGATGAAGTAGTTGATGCGGTAAACAGAGCAAGGGAGGCGGGTATTCGCGTTACCCTGGCCACGGGCAGGGGATATTTCGGCTCCTCAATGATAGTAAAGCAGCTGAACATAACCGAGCCTGTTATCAATTACGGCGGCGCCATTGTAAGCGACCCAAAGGACGGCAGCCTGATGTACAGCACCGAGATAGCTCCCGAGCTTGTGGTGGATGTGCTGGAAACCGCAAGAAAGCTGGGGGTCCATGCCCATATATATCAGGGTGATACCATCATAGGCGAAGAGCGGGACGACTATATGCTGGCGTACTGCAAAAGGTTGAATCTGCCCATGGTATGCGAGCCTGAGATAAGAAAAAAACTGTGGCGGAATGTGCCCAAAGTGCTTATGATGACCACTGAGGAGCACGCCGTGGAGCTGCGGCCCATGCTGCAGCAGCAATATGAGGGCAGGCTGAAGGTGTCCGGTTCCAGCAGCGGCTTTATAGAGTTCAATCATCTTTCCGCCCATAAGGGCTCCGGCCTTGCGTGGGTGGCGGAGCATCTGGGCATAAAGCAGCAGGAAACAGTAGCTGTGGGGGATAATTCCCTCGATATGGAAATGATACAGTGGGCAGGTCTTGGTTGCGCCGTGGCAAACGGCAAGGAAGACGTAAAGGCGGCTGCGGATATGGTGATACCCTCCTGCAGCGACAATGGCGTTGTATATCTTATAGACAGGCTGATAGAGGAAAATGCAAAATGAGCCTTCAAAAAGGACAAACGGAATCCATCGACATATCGGTAAGCGAAATAAGCAAAAGGCTTGATTTTCAGGTGCTGGAGCCGGGGAGCGGCAGCGTTTGCTTCCGTACCCATGAAATAAGCAGGCCCGGCCTGCAGTTTACCGGTTTTTACAGTGAATTTGCGCCAAAGCGGGTCCAGCTCATAGGCAATGCGGAAATGGCATACCTGTACAGCCTTGGCGAGGCTGATTTAAGGGAGAGGATGAGCCAGTTTATGGGGCTTCATCCGCCCTGCATAGTATGCGCAAGGGAAAATCAGCCCCCCGAGATACTGCTTGAAAATGCGCATAAATACGGTGTGCCCGTGTTTAAAACCGCCCTTGCCACGGATGCCGCAGGCCATGTGATAAGCAGCTTTTTGCAGAAGGAAATGGCTCCCCGCATACTGCTCCACGGCGAACTGATGGACGTATACGGCGTAGGCGTATTGATAAGAGGAGAGAGCGGCGCAGGCAAAAGCGAAACCGCCCTTGATCTTATCCGCAGCGGCCATCGTATCGTAGCGGACGATGTGGTGGAGGTATCCAGGGTAGGCAACAGGCTGGTGGGAAGAGCGCCGGATATTATCCGCTACAAGATGGATATACGGGGCATCGGCCTTATAGACCTGAGGTATATATACGGCATGGGCGCAATACTGCCTGAAAAGGATATAGACTTTGTAATAGACCTGGAAACCTTTGAGGATTACATGATGGCAAACCATCCGGAGGACGGCATGGCGGATATACTGGGAATAGCCGTGAAAAACAGCTATATACCCGTAAGCTCCGGACGGAATATCGCGGTTGTTATAGAAGTGGCGGTGCGAAATTTCCGCCTCAGGCAGCTGGGATATAATCCCGGAAAGGAATTTGGACCATATACAAAATAAAACACGAGCCGGAGGATAACAATGTATAACATAGGCGTTGATATAGGCGGAACAAACCTTGCCCTTGGTCTGGTTGACGATGCTCTTAACATAGTTCAGAGGATATCCGTCCCCTTCCCTAAGGCCGGCGGAGGAGCCGAAACCGCAAAGCAGATATGGCAGAACACCATGGAGCTGCTGAAAAGAGCCGGCGGCACGCCGGACGAGCTTGAAAGCGTGGGCGTGGTCGTGCCGGGCAGCATAGATGCCGAAGGCAGCGTGGTTATAAACGCATACAATCTGGGATTCCATGGCGAGCCTCTCAAGGCGCGCATCAGGGAGTATTTCCCGGATACTCCGGTTTTCCTTGCAAACGATGCAAACGGCGCAGCCCTTGCGGAGTTTTATAAGGGCGCATTTGTCGGCTGCAATACCGCGGCCTTGCTCACCCTTGGCACCGGCGTAGGCGGCGGTCTGATACTGGGCGGAAAAATGTTCAACGGCGGCATGAACAACGGCGTGGAGCTGGGCCATATGCTGCTGGTCAGCGGCGGTAAGCACTGCACCTGCGGCAATGACGGCTGCATTGAATCCTATTGCTCTGCCACTGCCCTTAAGCAGGCCGGCATACAGGCCATGCAGGAGAACCCCGACAGCAAGCTGAATAAGCGTACCGACGGCAAAGCGGAGCGCATGAATGCAAAGGTGGTAATAGACTGTGCCAAAGATGGAGACCGGGCAGCCGTAAAGGTATTTGACGAATACATAGACTACCTTGGCTCTGCCTGTGCGTCCCTGATAAACCTGCTGGATTGCGAGTGCATTGCCATCGGCGGCGGCGTAAGCGGAGCAGGAGAGTTCCTCTTTGCCCCCCTTCGCGAGAATGTACATAAAAAGAGCTTCTTTGAAAACCACGGCAGGGTAGTGCCGGCCGTAATGGGCAACGATGCGGGAATTATCGGCGCGGCGATGCTCAAGAGGGATCAGGATAAATAATTTTTACGGATCGGAAAGCGGGATATGACGTTTGGAATGTTCATGAGAGGACTGTGGGAAAACCGGGTGCTTTTAAGTGCAGCCACCGGCTGGTTTGCCGCGCAGTTTATCAAAACCATAGTACACGGTCTGCTGGAGGGCGAATGGAAGCTGGAAAGGCTGGTGGGCAGCGGCGGAATGCCAAGCTCCCATGCGGCAACGGTAACCGCCCTTGTTACGGCTGCGGCGTATAATTTCGGCCCGAACTCATTTGAGTTTACAATATCCTTCCTGCTGGCCATAATAGTGCTGCACGATGCCCGCGGCGTGCGTCTTGAAACAGGAAAGCAGGCCGAGATACTCAACAAGATAGTAAAGTACCTGCGGATGGAGGAAGGCCATACGACACTGCCGGAAAAGGAGCTTAAGGAGCTGGTGGGCCATACTCCCGTACAGGTTGGCGCAGGCATGGTGATAGGAATAGTCGTAGGAATACTTATTCATTAAAGGACTGAAAAAGTATTGACAATTTTGCCTTGGGAAGAGTATATTATACCCTAGTTGAATAAATAAAGTGATGAAGCAGAGATAACGTTGGGATACGACCTTACAGAGAGCGGCCGTTGCTGGAAGCGCCGCAGATACGCCCCTTCAAATGGACTGCCGAACGCGGGAGGAACAGGATAACCTCAGTATTTCCCGACGGTATGCGCCCGTTACAGCGCAGCGGATGTGATGGCATTCGGATGAGCCTCTGCTTATGCAGGGGGAAACAAGGTGGCACAGCGTTTATAACGCCCTTGCTGACGGTTTGAAAACACCGCGGCGAAGGCGTTTTATTTTTTATAATTTTTCAGGAGGAAAGCATAAATGGAAATCAACAAGTATTCTCACCGGGATTACAATAACTACATAAAGGAATTCCCCACCAAGGACGGCCGCTTCGGCCAACACGGCGGAGCGTATCTGCCGCCCGAGCTTATTCCCGCCTTCAAGGAAATAGACTACGCATATGAAACCATATGCCACAGCTCCAAGTTTATCAGCGAGCTGCGCCGCATACGCAAGGAATTTCAGGGCAGACCCACCCCTGTATATCACTGCGAGCGCCTTTCTCAGGAGCTGGGCAAGTGCCAGATATACCTTAAGCGCGAGGACCTTAACCACACCGGCGCACATAAGCTGAATCACTGCATGGGTGAAGGTTTGCTTGCCAAGTACATGGGCAAGAAAAAGCTCATCGCGGAAACCGGCGCAGGTCAGCATGGCGTGGCTCTTGCCACAGCCGCCGCATACTTTGGCCTTGAATGCGATATTTACATGGGCGAGGTGGATATAGCAAAACAGGCTCCCAACGTAACCCGAATGAAGATACTGGGCGCAAACGTTATCCCTGTTACCCATGGCCTTAAGACCCTCAAGGAAGCAGTCGATGCCGCCTTTGAAGGATACATGAGGGAATACCACGATGCGATTTATTGCATAGGTTCTGCGCTGGGCCCCCATCCCTTCCCCAAAATCGTCAGGGATTTTCAGATGATAATCGGCATTGAGGCAAGGGAACAGTTTATGGATATGACCGGCCTTATGCCGGATGTGGTATGCGCCTGCGTGGGCGGCGGCTCCAATTCCATCGGTACGTTTATTCCCTTCCTTGCAGACCCGGTGGAGATCGTGGGCGTTGAGCCCCTCGGCAGAGGCCCTGCAGTGGGCGACCATGCTGCCAGCATGGCGTACGGTACCCCGGGTGTGCTGCATGGCTTTGAGAGCTATCTGCTGCAGGATGAGCAGGGCGAGCCTCTGCCCGTTTATTCCGTTGCCAGCGGCCTGGATTATCCTTCCGTAGGCCCCGAGCATGCATTCCTGCACGATATGGGCCGCATAAAATACGAGCAGGTGGATGACGAGGAAGCCATGGAAGCCTTCTTCCTGCTGAGCCGCAAGGAGGGCATAATCCCCGCCATCGAAAGCGCCCATGCCCTTGCCTATGCTATCCGCTATGCCCGCACCCATGATACCGGCTCCATACTTGTTACCCTGTCCGGCAGGGGCGATAAGGATATAGATTACGTTGTGGAAAACTATGGCACAGGGGAAAGATTTCTGAACAAATAGTTAAGAATGCTGTCCCATGCGTCAGGGATATGGTAAATTAGTTGAAAAATGTGAAATATCAAGGTATAATTAATGCGCTCCCATTAATATTGCGGGGGCGCATATTTGTTATGATATGGATATTATCAGGAGGTTTAAATTTAATATCATGCGCGATTATGTAATTCTTACCGACTCTTCCTGCGATCTTAATGCAGAGCTGGCTCAAGAACTGGGCATAACCGTAGTACCTCTTTCCCTGCTGCTGGATGGAAAAGAATACATAAATTACCTCGACGGCCGCGAAATAGGCTTCAAGGAGTTCTATGATGCTATCCGCGAGGGTAAGGCTGCCACCACTTCCGCTGCAAATATCGCCACCTTCAAAGAGAATATGAAGGCCATCGTAGAAGAAGGCAAGGATGTGCTGTATATCGGCTTCTCTTCCGGTCTCAGCGCAACCGTGGGCGCAGGCACCAACGCCGCCCGCGAGCTCAGTGAAGAATATCCCGACAGCAAGATTTATGCCGTGGATACCCTTGGCGCATCCCTGGGTCAGGGCATGATGGTATATTATGCCGCCAAGAAAAAGGCAGAGGGCGCCTCTATTGAGGAAGTGAGGGATTTCATCGAAAGCCGCAAGCTCAATCAGGCTCATTGGTTTACCGTGGATGACCTTAACCACCTTAAGAGGGGCGGCAGAATTTCCCCCGCGACCGCCGCTATCGGTACTATGCTGAACATCAAGCCCGTTATGCATATGGATAACGAGGGACATCTGGTAGCTGTGGGCAAGGTAAGGGGCCGCAAGACCTCCCTTAAGGAGCTGGTAAACAGCATGGAAGCAAGCTGGCTGCCTGAGGAGAATCCCACCATATTCATCTCCCATGGCGATTGCCTTGATGATGCAGAATACGTTGCATCTCTTATCAGGGAAAAGCTGGGCGTAAATGACATACGCATCAATTTCGTAGGCCCCGTTATCGGCGCCCACACCGGCCCCGGCGTAGTTGCGCTGTTCTTCTGGGCAAAGGAAAGATAACAAAAACATCACGCCTTTTCGGGACATGGTCATATATATGGCTGTGTCCTTTTTTCATGTCCGCAAAAGGTAGTGTTAATTGTATAAATTATGTGTAATACAGGCAATAATCGTTGCATTGGGTGCAGTTGTGTGGTATTATAACCTGACGGCTGTATGTCCGTATAATGTTATAATTTATATATGTTGTATTCGGAGGTATATAATGGCAACTTTGGAAAAGCTCGAGGGCAGCAAGGTTAAGCTCACCATCGAGGTATCTGCAGACAAGTTCGAAGAGGCAATCCAGCAGGCATACCGCACCAGCGGCAAGAAGTTCAACGTGCCCGGATTCCGCAAGGGCAAGGCTCCCCGCAAGATGATCGAGAACACCTACGGTCCTCTGGCATTCTTTGACGATGCTTTTGACGTGGTTTATCCCGAGGTTTATCAGGCGGCTGTTAAGGAGCATGAGCTGGATGTTATCGACCGTCCCGACATTTCCATCGTTGAGCTGCCCCTGGATGGCAATAACCTTGTATTCACCGCTGAAGTAGCAGTGCGTCCCGAGGTAAAGCTGGGCCAGTACAAGGGTATAGAAATAGAAAAGCGCGAGTATAATGTTACGGATGACGAGGTTGACTTCGCTATGCAGCGCGAGCGCGAAAAGCTTGCCCGCATGGTTGATGTTGAGCGCCCCGTTCAGAATGGCGACGTTGTAAACCTCGACTATTCCGGCAGCGTATCCGGCATCAAGTTTGAAGGCGGCACCGCCGAGGGCGCAACCCTTGAAATCGGCAGCCACACCTTCATCGACGGCTTTGAAGATCAGATGGTTGGCATGGCCATCGGCGAGGAGAAGGACATCAACGTAACCTTCCCCGAGCAGTATCATTCCGAGGCTCTTGCCGGCGCAGAAGCCACCTTCCACGTAAAGGTAAACGGCATTCAGGTTAAGGAACTGCCTGAGCTGGATGACGAGTTTGCAAAGGACGTTTCCGAGTTTGATACTCTGGCCGAGCTCCGTGCTTCCAAGCGCGAAGAGCTGGAGAAGCAGGCAGAAGAGCGTGCCAAGATGGATAAGGAAAACGCCGTTGTTGCCAAGGTTGTTGACAATGCCGAGGTTGAAATTCCCGAAGTTATGATCGAGCGCCAGATCGACGCCGTTATCAACGATATCCGCTATCGTCTCAGCATGCAGGGCATGGGCCTTGAGGACTACATGAAGTACGTTGGCATCACCATGGAATCCTTCCGTGCCGACAGCCGCCCCGATGCAGAGCGCAGGGTAAAGAGCCAGCTGGTTATCGATGCCGTTGCCAAGGCTGAGGGCATCAAGGCTGAGGAAGCCGAAATAGAAGCTAAGCTGGACGAGTACGTTGCCCAGTTCGGTGATAAGGCTGAGGAAATCAAGAAGGGCTTCAGCGAGGACGATAAGCTGTACTTTGCAGACCAGATCATGGTAGATAAGACTTTGGCCGTAATGGTGGATTCCGCCGTTGAGGTTGCCGCAGAAGCCGCTCCCAAGAAGAAGGCTGCCCCCAAGAAGAAGGCTGCCGAGAAGGCAGAGGGCGAAGAAGCACCCAAGAAGAAGACCACCAAAAAGGCTGCTGAAAAGGCCGAGGGCGAAGAAGCTCCCAAGAAGAAGACCACCAGGAAAAAGGCCGAGGAACCCAAGGCTGAGTAACCGCTGAACCGGCACAATAAAAATTGCTTTTAGTGCGCCGCCGCATCATAGGCGTGGTGCGGCGGCGTGATTTTTCCCTGAGATACAGGATAAAGGAGAGAGTACAATGAACCTTATTCCGATGGTAGTTGAACAGTCCAACAAGGGCGAACGCTCATACGATATATATTCCCGCCTGCTTAAAGACCGCATTATCTTTCTGGGCGGCGAAATAAACGACGATACCGCAAACCTGGTAGTGGCCCAGCTGCTTTTCCTGGAAGCGGATGATCCGGATAAGGATATCAGCCTGTACATCAACAGCCCCGGCGGCTCTGTTACTGCCGGCATGGCCATTTACGATACCATGCAGTATATCCGCTGCGATGTTTCCACCATATGCATCGGCATGGCGGCCAGCATGGGTGCGTTCCTGCTTGCGGCAGGAGCAAAGGGCAAGCGCAGGGCTCTGCCCAATTGCGAGATCATGATACATCAGCCTCTGGGCGGCGCACGGGGCCAGGCCACCGATGTTGCCATTCAGGCAGAGCAGCTGCTAAAGATCAGGAAAAAGCTCAACGAGATACTTTCTGCCCGCACCGGCCAGCCCATTGAAAAGGTACAGGCAGATACCGAAAGAGATAATTACATGAGCGCCGAGGCTGCAAAGGCCTACGGCATAGTGGATGAGATAATACCCCCAAGGAGGTAATTGATGACCAAAAACGACGAAAGAGGCACCGTTAAGTGTTCCTTTTGCGGCAAGTCACAGGACGAGGTGAACCGCGTTATAGCGGGACCCGGCGTATACATCTGCAATGAGTGCATCGAGCTTTGTCAGGAGATAATCGACGAGGATTTCTCCACCGCCGAGATCGATCTTACCGATATACCCAAGCCTCAGGAAATATCCGATACTCTGGATCAATACGTGGTAGGTCAGCGCAATGCAAAGCGCGCGCTGGCGGTTGCCGTTTACAATCACTATAAGCGCATTAACGCAGGCAAGCAGAAGGATGACGTTGAGCTTCAGAAGAGCAACATCATCATGCTCGGGCCCACCGGCAGCGGTAAAACCATGCTGGCCCAGACCCTTGCCAAGATACTGAATGTTCCCTTTGCCGTGGCAGATGCCACCTCTCTTACCGAGGCGGGCTACGTCGGCGAAGACGTTGAAAACATACTGCTCAAGCTGATTCAGGCGGCAGATTACGACGTGGAGCGTGCCGAAAAGGGCATAGTATATATCGACGAGATCGACAAGATCGCCCGCAAGAGCGAAAATCCCTCCATCACCCGCGATGTTTCCGGCGAGGGCGTTCAGCAGGCGCTGCTTAAGATCCTGGAAGGTACCGTTGCAAGCGTTCCTCCTCAGGGCGGCCGCAAGCATCCCCATCAGGAGTTCATCCAGATCGATACCACCAATATCCTCTTTATCTGCGGCGGCGCATTCGCCGGCATAGAGGATATCATCACCAAGCGTACCGGTAAGTCTGTAATGGGCTTTGGCGCAGAGGTGCAGAGCAAAATCCAGAAGGACGTGGGCGAAATTCTCAAGGGAATTCTCCCCGAAGACCTGCTCAAGTTCGGTCTCATTCCCGAGTTTGTAGGACGTATGCCCGTGATCGTAACGCTGCATCAGCTGGACAGGAATGCCCTTATCGACATTCTTACCGAGCCCAAGAACGCTCTTACCCGCCAGTACAAGAGGCTGTTTGAGATGGACGGCGTGGAGCTTTCCTTTGAGAGAGATGCGCTGGAGCTGGTTGCGGATATGGCTATCGAGCGCAAGACCGGCGCCCGCGGCCTCAGGGCAATACTTGAAGACGTAATGCTGGATATCATGTTTGATATTCCTTCCAGAAGCGACGTGGAAAGCTGCACCATCACAAGGGAGGTTATCGAAAAGAAAGCGCCCCCGGTATTCGTATACCGAAAGGATGCAGCTCAGCTGTCCGCTCCCCAGCTTGGAGATGCCAGCTGATAAACAAGACCCCACAATAATCATATCGGGGCCGTATAACTTATGCTAACCATCCGGCAGGGTCCCACGGAAGGCCTTGCCGGGTTACTTTTTTGTTGATGAATTGGGAGGTATTACAAATGAAAAAGGATGTAGTAATTATCGGCGCAGGCCCTGCGGGCATATTTACCGCCATTGAAATGATCAAAAAGGGAAGCAAGCAGAGCATACTGCTGGTGGAAAAGGGTCAGCCTGTGGAAAAGCGCCGCTGCCCCAAGGATAAGACCGGATACTGCGTAAACTGCAAGCCCTATTGCCACATTACCACCGGCTTCTCCGGCGCAGGCGCATTTTCCGACGGCAAGCTGTCCCTCAACTGTGACGTGGGCGGCGACCTTCCCACCCTTATCGGTGCCGATGTTGCCCAGGAGACCATAGAATATGCCGACAGGATATACCTTGAGTTTGGTGCAAGCACCGAGATCGAGGGCATCAACAATACCGAAGAGGTAAAGGATATCCGCAAGCGTGCCATCAAGGCGGGCCTTCGTCTGGTGGATTGCCCCATTCGCCATCTGGGCACCGAAAAGGCACAGGATCTTTACTATGCAATCGAGCAGTACCTGCTGAACAACGGCGTTGAGATGCTGTTCGGCTGGGAATGCACCAACCTTATCCTTGAGGGAGATGTATGCAAGGGCGTATATCTTGCAAAGGGCGAGGAAACCTGTGCTGTTGAGGCAAAGCGCACCGTTGTGGCCACCGGCCGCAGGGGCGCAGACTGGCTGGAAAAGATATGCGCAGAGCACAACATCGCCCATCAGCCCGGCACCGTTGATATCGGCGTGCGCGTGGAAGTACGCAATGAGATAATGGAGCGGGTAAACGAGGTGCTGTACGAATCCAAGCTTATCGGCTATCCTCAGCCATATAAAAATAAGGTCCGTACCTTCTGCCAGAATCCCGGCGGCTTTGTAAGCCAGGAAAACTACGACAACGACCTTGCAGTGGTAAACGGCCACTCCTACAAGGACCTTAAGAGCAACAATACCAACCTTGCCATACTGGTATCCCATAATTTCAGCGAGCCCTTCAATCAGCCCATTGCCTATGCTCAGAAGGTGGGCGAGCTGACCAACATGCTGGGCGCAGGCCACATTATGGTTCAGCGCTTCGGCGATATACTGGACGGCAAGCGTACCTGGCAGAAGGAGCTGGCTCAGTCCAACGTAAAGCCCACCCTGCCCGACGCAGTGGCAGGCGATATAACCGCCGCAATGCCCTACCGCGCCATGATAAACATAATCAACTTTATCAAGGCCATGGACGAGGTGGTGCCCGGCTTTGCATCCTACGAGACCCTGCTGTATTCTCCCGAGCTTAAGTTCTACAGCAACAGGGTAAAGATGGACACCCAGTTCAACACCAGCGTAAAGGGGCTGCACTGTCTGGGCGATTCCAGCGGCTGGACCCGCGGCCTTATGATGGCTTCCGTAATGGGCGTGCTGATGGGCCGTGAAATAGCCAAGGAAGGTTAAACCGAATAAGCAAGCAATATAAAAGGAGCGAATTTTCGCTCCTTTTTAGCTTGTTTTGATTTATACAGGCAGGCAGGATATCATCCAGCCCCCGAGAATAAGGCTTGCGGCGTTGGCGGCAAGGCCGTAAAGTACTGCCCGCTTTTT
>JAZUMK010000014.1:0-33285 GCA_045603585.1 Clostridia bacterium | reverse complement strand
TTGTCCAGCCAGAACTCGGTGCGCAGGGCCTCCTTGCACTTTGCCTTGCCGGAAAGATCCGCCGCGCTGAAGTTGAAGGGCAGGTTGGTGTCGGTTTCGGGATTGAAGAGGTCCTCGTCGATGCCGTTGAGTATGCCATATACGTCCCAGCTGCGCTTTCTGAGGAGGCCGTCCAGGTTTTCGCCGTACTGGGCGGTCTGTATCTCCTTGGCGTAGGTGGGGCTTACGGTGGTGATGGCATCCGCGAAAGACAATGCGCCCTTTGTGAAGTTTACGTCCTTAAAATACTCTATGGTATCAAGATTAAAGCTGGCCTTGTCAATGTTGAGTATGTCATTCATGTGCTCCCAGCCGAAAATGCCCTGATACCTCAGGTTGTGTATGGTATACATGGTGGCGATGTCCCTGTATTCCCATATGTTGCTGTACTGCATACGCAGCAGCGCAATGGTCATGGCCGCCTGCCAGTCATGGGCATGCAGCACATCGGGATAGAAGTTAAGGTGGCGGAGGGCATCCAGCGCCGCCTTGGAGAAGAAGGCAAAGCGTTCGCCCTCTTCGTTATTGCACTCGCCGTAGATATAGCTGCGGCCGAAGTAGTATTCATTGTCAAGGAAGTAGTATATTACTCCGTCCTTTTCCATGGTCATAATGCCGCAGTACTGGCTGCGCCACCCCATGGGTACGTAGAAGTTGGTGATATAGCTCATCTGGGAGCGATACTGCTGACCGATGGCGGAATACAGGGGCAGCATTACCCTTACGTCCACGGCCCTTTTCTTAAGCACGGCAGGCAGCGCGCCAACAACGTCCGCAAGGCCGCCGGTCTTTACAAAGGGAGCGCACTCGGACGCCACGAACAGCACCTTGAGAGGGGGGCGCTGGGGCTCAACGGGAACTTCGGGGATGATCTCTGCGGCGGTCTCCTGAGCGGTTTGCTTTACCTGCTCCACTGCTTCCTGCTTAATCTCCATTACTGCCTCCTCAGCTTGGTCTTTTATTTTCTCAGCCCCTTTAAGCATTGCTTCGCTTTGCTTAACTGCCTTTTGGGCGGGCTGTTTTTTTGCGGTCTTCTTTGCGGGGGCTTTATCCGCGGCCTTCGGGGCGGCCTTCTTCGCGGTGGTCTTTGCGGCCTTTGCCTCTGCCTTTTCGGGCGCCGCTGCCTTGGCAGCGGTATCTGTCTTCTTAGTGCTCATATTTCGGTTTCCTTTATTGAATTTGATCGGCACGCCTGCGCGCTTCATTAAAAAGAAGGGCGGGAGGCCTGCTCCCGCCCCTCAGCATGCATATTATATCACACTTCCCTTGCGGATGATAATGGGGAAGCTGTCATATCCGGCAAGCTTTCTGCCTGAGCGGACGGTGCAGCCCTTATCCAGTATGGCGTAGCTCATTTCGCAGTCCTCCTCGATATGGCAGGCCTGCAGCACTACGCAGTTCTTCAGCTTGCTGCCCTTGCCAACGTGAACGCCGCGGAACAATACGCAGTTTTCCACCTCTCCCTCGATAACGCAGCCGTCTGCAACAAGGCTGTTCTTTACGTTGGAATCGCCAACATACCTTGCGGGAACTTCATCCTTGCTCTTGGTATAGATGGGATGGGAGCGATGGAACAGGTCTGCCCTTACTTCTCTCTTGAGCACGTTCATGTTGTGATTGAAATAGCTGGAGAGGGAGCTGAGGCAGCCGATGTAGCCGTCATAGCGCCAGCCGTACATGGGTATCTCGTTTACCTTCTTAAGCAGTACGTCCCGGATGAAGTCGGTTTCGCCTCTGGAGTATGCCTCCTCGATCAGATGCTCAAAGGTGGCCTTTTCCATTATTGCGGTATCGCAGAAGGAATACTGGCTGATGGGGTTATTGGGGTTGAGCTGTATATCGGTTATACGCTCGTCCTTATCCAGAACAAAGCGCAGCTCGTTGAACTGATCATCGGGATGGTGCAGGCCGACCTCATTGTACATGAGGGTTATGGCGGCGCCGGATTCTATATGCTTCTTTATCATAGCATCATAGGTGGTATTGTAGATGGTATGGCTGCCCACCAGTATGATGTACTTCTGGGTGCTGCGGCGGATGTATCCCATTACGGAATGGTATGCATCGATGGTGCCCCTGTAAATACCGGTATTGTCCCGGGTAACAAAGGGAGGCAGAATGAACAGACCGTCATGCTTCCTGTGGAGCTCCCATTCCTTGCCGCTGCCCAGATGATCCATCAGGGAGTGATAATTCTTCTGGCAAACTATACCTACGTTGGTTATGCCGGTATTTACCAGATTGCTCAGCACGAAATCGATGCAGCGATACCTGCCTGCAAAGGGCACGGCGGCCACGGAGCGGGAATAGGTAAGGTCTCTGAGCTGCATGCTGGATTCGCCGGTATAGATAAGACCGAATACATCATTTTTCATGGCTTATTCCTCCTCGCTCTCAACTGCGCCGTATACACCCGTATTGACTATCATGCCCACAGGCACTCTGCTGCCCTCGGCGATCTCGGTGCCGCTGGCGATAAGGGTGATATCTTCGGTAAGGGAGGTATCGTAATCGCCATCCTCAGGCAGCCTTTCTGCGCCCACGAAGGCATTCCTGCCAACCATGCAGTTTTCGCCGATTATGGCCTTGTGTACCTTTGCGCCGGGCATTATGGTTGCGCCGGGCATGATCACGGAATCGATAACCTCTGCCCCGTCCTCAACAGCTACGCCGGCAAACAGCACGCTGTGCTTTACTACGCCGCCGACATAGCAGCCCTCAGTGATGGAGCTGCGCTCTATCTCGGCGTCAACGCCGACGCAGTGGGGAGGCATGCAGGGGGATTTGCTGTAAATGCGCCATGCGGGATCGTCCAGCTGAATATCCGGGCTGTCCGAGATAAGGTCCATATTGGCCTCCCACAGGCTCTGCACAGTACCAACGTCCTTCCAGTATGCATCAAAGGCATAGGCGTATACGCCAAGGCCTGCATTGAGGATGGCGGGGATGACGTTTTTGCCGAAGTCGTTGGAGGAATTGGGGTCCTCTTCATCAAGGCACAGATACTTTCTCAGTACCGGCCAGGAGAAGATGTATATACCCATGGAAGCCTTGTTGCTCTTGGGCTGCTTGGGCTTTTCCTCGAATTCGATTATGCGGTCATCGGCATCGGTGTTCATGATGCCGAAGCGATGTGCCTCCTCCATGGGAACAGGACGTACCGCTATGGTAAGGTCGGCATTCTTTTCGATATGGGCATCCAGCATTGCTGCATAGTCCATCTTGTAGATATGGTCGCCGGAAAGTATAAGCACATACTCAGGGTTATACCTGTCGATAAAGGCGATATTCTGATAGATGGCATCGGCGGTACCGGAATACCATCTGCCTTGCTGGCTGGACTGATAGGGGGGCAGTACGAATACGCCGCCGTTATTTCTGTCCAGATCCCATGCCTGACCTGTGCCTATGTAGGCATTCAGCTCAAGGGGCTCATACTGAGTAAGCACGCCAACGGTATCGATTTCGGAATTGACGCAGTTGGACAGCGGGAAATCGATAATCCTGTACTTGCCGCCGAAGGGTACGGCGGGCTTTGCCACGCGGTTTGTAAGCACGCTGAGACGGCTGCCCTGGCCGCCGGCCAACAGCATGGCTACTACTTTCTTTCTGACCATAATTTACCTCCCTGTCAATAAAGGCTTTTATGACGATATGTATTTATATTTTTGCCGCTCCCTGCGGGAAAATGGATTCGAAGAATAAAGACCGATGTGATTTTTTAAAGAATAGGGGCAGGAGCATACCTGCCCCGGTATCAGCTGAATTATTTTGCGTTTTTTGATTTGGCTTTGGTTTTGGTTTCCGGCGCAGGGGAAGCGCTCAGGTAGTAGAACACGGCCTCGTAGGGAGAAAGCTCGATATCCACAAAGATATTGCCCTCCTCGTCCTCCTCTGTCTTTACGCCCTTGATATCCCGCATGTCCACATTGGACATGGCCTGATCCAGGGTGCAGTTCCTTGCCATGGGTATGCGGTAGGGATAATGCTCCACAGGGGTAAAGTTGAATACGCAGAGCACTTCGTTGCCCTTTGCATCCCGGCGCACAAAGGCCAATACGCTGTGGGAAGCATCGTCCACCTGCATCCACTGGAAGCCCTCCCAGCCGTCATCCTGCTCATACAGGGCGGGGGTGGAGGTATAGAACCTGTTGAGCTGAGCCACGAATTCCTGCATTTCCGCATGGGCAGGATATTCCAGCAGCAGCCAATCCAGGGACTGGCGGAAGTTCCATTCTATAAACTGGCCGAACTCATTGCCCATGAAGGTGAGCTTTTTGCCGGGGTGGGCATACTGATACATAAACAGCAGCCTCAGCTGGCGGAACTGATCGACATATTCGCCGGGCATGCGGTTTATCAGGCTCTTTTTGCCGTGAACCACCTCATCGTGGGAAAGGGGCAGCAGATAATGCTCGGAGAAGGCATAGCACATGGAGAAGGTTATCTGATCGTGATGATACTTGCGGTATACGCTGTCCCGGGACATATAGTCCAGAGTATCATTCATCCAGCCCATGTTCCATTTGTAGTCGAAGCCCAGCCCGCCCCATTTGGGATCGGCGGTGATGCCTGCAAAGGCGGTGCTTTCTTCCGCAAACAGCAGCCTGCCGGGGAATTCTTCATGAACCACCCTGGAAAGCTGGCGGAAGAAATCTATTGCGCCCAGGTTTTCGTGTCCGCCGTAAACATTGGGCAGCCACTGGCCGGGCTCCTTGCCGTAGTCAAGGTACAGCATGCAGCTTACAGCGTCCACGCGGATGCCGTCCACATGGTATTCCTTCATGAGGAATACCGCGTTGGAAATGAGGAAGCTGCGGACTTCGTTCTTTTCGTAATTGAACAGCATGGTTCCCCACTGGGGCTGCTCGCCGCGGCGGGGGTCCGGATGCTCGTAAAGGGCAGTGCCGTCAAAGCGGCGCAGGCCCTGCGAGTCGCGGGTAAAGTGGGCCGGGACCCAGTCCACGATAACGCCTATGCCTGCCCTGTGGAATTTATCCACCAGCTGCTTGAACTGGGTGGGGGTGCCGTAGCGGGCAGTGATGGCATAATAGCCCGTTACCTGATAGCCCCAGCTGTCATCCAGAGGATATTCGGATACCGGCATAAGCTCAACATGGGTATAGCCCATGGAGGAAACGTATTTTACCAGCCGCTCGGACATGGCGGCAAAGTCCAGCCCTTCTATCCAGCTGCCCAGATGCACCTCGTATATGCTCATGGGCTGGGCGCGGTGATTCTTCTTTTCCAGCTTTTTCATGTAGGTGGCATCCCGCCACTTAAAGCCGTCATCCAGATCCCACACCTCAGAGCAGGTATTGGGCCTGAGCTGGCTGCGGAAGGCAAAGGGGTCTGCCTTGTAGATCCAGTCGCCGTCTCTGGTGAGGATGGCGTATTTATAAATCGTGCCGGGGCTCACTATGCCTATGAAGCACTGCCATACGCCGGTTTCGCCGCAGGGAGCCATGGGGTCGGCCTGAGTATTCCAGCCGTTGAAATCGCCAACTACGCTTACTGCCTCCGCATTGGGAGCCCATACGGCAAAGCGGTACATGTCATAGCCATCGTGCTGAACCTTGTGGCAGCCCAATGTGAGATATGCATATGAATTAGTGCCCTCCGCCCACAGGTAGAGGTCAGTTTCGCGCAGCTTGTTTTCCATATTTGAGGCCGTATCCTTCTAAAAATATATTAGGTATGCTTGTTTGTTTTTACAGTATTTATATTTTACACCATAAACATATATACTGTCAAAAAAACCGAACAGGTTTTAAACGGGGCTTTTTGTCCCCGTTTTATAGGGAAAATCCGCATTTTTGCCCCAAAAACGGGAAAGAAATTTGTACTTATTATGAAATAATATTTTATAACCAAAAAAGTATTTAAAATTCCTACCAAAATGGTATACTATAAGCGAAAATCAACCGCAAAGGAGAAAATACAATGTCCGTAACCAAGGATATGACCATCGAACAGATTCTTCAGACCGATATCGGCATCGCCGAGATACTCACCGGCGCCGGTATGCACTGCCTGGGCTGCGTAATGGCCCATGGCGAAAACCTTGAGCAGGCCTGTGCCGTTCACGGCATCGATGCCGATGTTCTCATCAACGCCATCAATTCCTATCTGGAAAGCAAGTAACCAACGTCAAAAAAGTCCTTTATGGGACTTTTTTGAGTTTTTCGCATTTTGCCTCTCGCTTCGCTCCCGGGCGGCAAAATCCGCTTTGTTCCGCATTTGCCGCACATGTCGCCAAATGCGGATATATCCTTAAGGGGTTCCCCCTTAACAACCCCTGTCGGCAACCACTCAAAAAGGCGCACCCCATGTGCGCCTTTTTATTTTTGCGCTGAACTGCTGCAACTCAACCCACATTGCAAAAAAACGGCTCAGATGCGGCGGAAATTGCCGCGGAATAATTTTATTTTACTACCCCGCCCAGCCACCCCTTCAGGTATCTTCGCCTTACGGCGAAGACCAGGAACGACGTCCATCCCCCTCCCGCAAAAACAGCAGCCGGCTTTTATCGTCAGTTCAGACAGCGCATTCTGTTTTCCGCGAGGAAAAGCACATCCGAAAAAGACAGCAGGCGGGATATAAAATATTTCCCGCCCGCATATTCGCTCTTCCCTATTCGCTTTTGCTTATTTCCTTCCCCGCTTTCCATCCCTCAAAAACCTTATACATCTTTGGGAATGCGGGAGAGAAATCAATGTATTTATCCATGACCTTATGATAGAAGCCTATCAGCGTGCCGTTGCACAGGGCGCACATCACGGTACCTATGCCCAGTGCCCTCAGCTCCCCGAAGAACCCAAGGGACAGCAGTATTGCAGTGATGCAGCAGCCTATATCAAAGCCGGTCTTCACCTTTGGCAGGGGCTTATGGAACCTTTCGCATACGCCCTCCACAAAAAGCTCATACACCTGCAGGGGAAGGTACGTTTTGAAGAACACCGCAACGCCCAGCGCGTTGGTGGCCATGCCCACGGCAAAGAATGCTATCCTCTGCCATACGGTCACAAGCTCAATATCCCTTATCAGCCACATGACGCCATCCAGCGTGATGCCGAAAAGGAATGCGGAAAAGAAGGACAGCAGATGCACCGCCCTAAAGCGCCGCACGATGATGTAATAGAACACCAGCAGCAGACCCTGCAGCAGATAGTCCGCCGTACCGAAGCTGAGGGGCTCTATGCCAAGGGAGATTATGTAGGACATGGAGGTCACCATGGACATGCCGAAGCCGCCCTTTTCCATAAGGGATACGCCTATGGCAAGCAGCACAGTGCCCAATACAAAGGCCAGCTCTCCCCAGCCCCTTATTTTCTTTTGCGTGGTTTGCATCTGTTGTGCACTTCCGTTCTTAGTATTACTGCCCCGCCTCGCCACCCCTTTAAGGTATCTTCGCCTGCGGCGAAGCGGGTGCGCTATCCATGCTGAAGCCCATTCCCAAGGCTTCCCGATCCATATTTTGCGGAACTGCGGAGCTCGGTCGGCTTTGCGGCGTGGGTATTTATCTAATCCCTGCTCCGGCCTTATCATTTAAGCGGTTTTCAAAAATCCCCCTAAGCTTTATTCCGGCTCTGACGACATGTGCGTCAGAACGGATAAATCCCGGAGGGATTTGTTCCCTGCATGATTTGCCGCCCGGTGACCCTCGCAAGGGTCATAGGCAAATCATGTAAAAACCCCGTAAGGATCGTAATCGCCCGTTGCCCTTAAGGCAATGGGCGTTACTCGCGGAAAACCCAAAAGGTTTTTCGCGAAATCCTAAAATATGCGCCATGCGCAGATAAAGTTCTTGTATGACCAATCGCCGGTGCAGCTGCGGTGCACCACCTTGCCGTTGCCGCTGGAGGCGTCTATCATTGTGCCGTCCCCCATGGCGATGCCAACGTGGCCCTTGAATACGATTATGTCGCCCCGGCGCAGCGAGCCGATGGAGCTGACCTTGGTGTAGCCGGATACGCTCTTCCAGCCGGAGCTGGTAAGGTATTTTTGATTTACTCCCGCCTGCTTCAGGCACCAGTATACAAAGCCGGAGCAGTCAAATGTATCCGGGCCCTTTCCGCCGCGGACGTATCTGCAGCCCAGCTTGCTCTGGGCAGCGGAGATGAACCTGTCCAGACTGCCGCCGCCACCGCCGGAAGAAGAGGAAGAGGAGCTTCCGCCTCCTGATGAAGAGGGCTTGCTGGCTTCCACCTCGGGCGCCTCATAGTTGCTGGGAGCCTTCTTTGCGGAGGAGGAAAACAGGGTGCGCATGGTGGACTTGCCCACCTTGCCGTCGCGGCTCAGGCCGTTTTCCCTCTGGAAGCCCAATACCGCGGCCTCTGTGGAGGATCCGAAGTATCCCGTTGCCTTTGCGTCCAGATAGTTGAGCTCACGGAGGCGGGACTGTATCTTGGTCACGGTGGAGTTGTTGTCGCCGATGCCTATTACGCTGGCCTGAGCCTGATCGCTCATAAGCAGCTCCTTTGTCATGGGTCCGATATGGCCGTCCACTATAAGGCCGTTCTGCTGCTGAAACATCTTTACCGCGTTTACGGTATCCCGGCCGAAGGTGCCGTCAGGCTCGGAGGTAAGATAACCAAGGCGATAAAGCCGCTTCTGATAGGAGCGGACTTCGTCGCTCTTTTCGCCGTATGAAAGGGACTTGGGTATTGCATCCTCGCTGTAAAGCATTTCACGGGTGCGCTCGCCCACCTTGCCGTCGGCAGTCAGCTTGTTGTTCTTCTGGAATTCCTTTACGGCGGCTTCCGTCTCTTCGCCGAAATGGCCTGTGGCCTTATCCATATAGCCCAGCTCGCGGAGACGGCCCTGCAGCTCCTTTACATCTGTGCCGGATATGCCCACGCATACCATGTATTTGAGTGCTTCCTCGGAAAACAGCAGATCGTATACCGCGTTATTCACTATGCCTGTAATATCCATCTCGTGCCTGCGCTGGAAAAGCTGGATGGCTTCCTGTGTGGCGGGGCCGAAATGGTATGTGGGCTCGTCGTTATCCATATAGCTCAGCTCCATGAGCCGCTCCTGAATGTCGTATACCTCATCGCCGTCATAGCCTTCTTCAAAGTGGACAGGCACAGGGGTGGGAGCGGGAGTGGGGGTTGCCATAACCTCCTGAAGGGCGGCAAATTCGCTCTGGAGATCCACCACGCCGTCGCTGCTGACCGCAGAGGAATCCGTAAAGGTCTGGGGCTGATGCTCAGGCTTTTTATCCCCCCTGAAAAGGGGCAGGCAGATGCACAGCACAAGGGCAATGCCAAATGCGGCCACGCCTGTTACGGCGCTGCGCTTGCCTTTTCTGAGATTCAGCATAAGCCTGCTGAAAAAGCCGCCTATGCCTCCCCGCTTTTTAAAGCGGCGCAAAGACAGCGACGTATGGCGCAGGCTGTTTTTCAATATTGATGATATGCTGGATATTCCCCGGCTGCGTTTCATGTTTTCTCCTATGGTTTGCGGCATGCCGCCGATTTTTGCAGAATCATTATACCACAGATATTATACATGAAAACAAAACAATCGGTAAACAGGTATACTATGGCTTTTAATTTATCTTTATCATAAAAGGGTATAAATCCGCTTTCATAAAGATTTTCGGGCTTTTCCTTCCGCCTGCGGCAGAGGGCCTTGCCGTAAAAAGGCTGTGAAAATATGACAAATCCCCCAATTTACGCTATTCAATTCCCCTTATGGCAGTTATAATAGAAAAAAAGCGCGGGGGATATAATATGATAGTTATAGGCATATGCGGCGGAAGCGGCAGCGGAAAAAGCACACTGGCCCGGCTGGTTTCCCAGTCCTTAAACTGTTCCTCCCGCATAATCGCTCTGGATTCCTACTATAAGGATCATTCCGAGCTGCCCTTTGAGGAGCGGGTCCATATCAATTACGACGAGCCGGACATATTTGACTATGACGAGCTTTATGAGGACCTGCAGCTGCTGCTTTCAGGCCGTCCCATCACCGCCAAGGGATATGATTTTCCCAATCACCGCCGGGCAGACAGCGCCGACCTTATCTACCCCACCGATGTGCTTATTCTGGAGGGCATACATATGTTCCGCGATAAGCGCATAACAGACCTTATGCGCCTTAAGGTTTATATGCATGTGGATGTGGACGTGTGCCTGCTGCGCCGGGTAAAGAGGGACATGGTAAAGCGGGGCCGCTCCATCGAAAACATCACCGAGCAATACCTTGCAACGGTAAAGCCCATGTATGAGGAATACATAAGCAAATACATAAAGGAATCCGACTTCGCCGTAATGGGCGGCGGCAAAAATCCCCGGGCAATAGAGGCCATCACCGCATACATAACCGCAATGCTTTCCAAAGAAAAGGCAGGCAAAGGAGAATAACAAGTGAAAGACAGGCAAAATCTCGAAGGGCTGTGGAAGTCCACCCGAAGCACTCTTTTTATAGTGGCCTTCGGCGTAATATTATATGAAATACTGGAAAACCTCACCACGGTGCGCTCTGCCCTGGGCGGCTTTTTCAGCATTATCACTCCGGTATTCATAGGCATCGCCATTGCATTCATAGCAAACATGCCCATGCATTTTCTGGAGTCAAGGGTATTCCGCCGCTGGAAGACCTGCGGCCTCAAGCGCGGCGTGTGCCTTGTGCTTGCCATACTGTTTGTGTTTGCCATAATCACCACGCTGGTGCTGGTGGTTGGCCCTCAGCTGGTGGAAAGCATCAAGACTCTGGCAGCGGATTTCAGCCAGTATGCCTCCAGCCTTACGGTATGGGCCACCGACCTTTGGGAAAGCCTTAATCTCAATGAAGAGATCGAAGCCCGCCTGATGGAGATAGGAGCCAATCTCCTTTCCGAGATAGACCGTTACGTATCCGTCATAAGCTCCGCCGCGGTGAAGATCACCATGGGCATTGCAGGGGTGCTGGTGGATCTGGCCTTCGCCTTCATCATCAGCATATACTGCCTTGCCGGCAAGGAGACCCTTATACGCCAGTCCCGCAAATTCTGCAAGGCCGTATTCAGCGAGCGCACAGCGGACTATATAATACACGTTGGCGAGGAAACCAATTCCTCCCTGCGCAACTACATTTTCGGCATGATCGTGGAATGCTTCATTCTGGGCGGCATGTGCTTCATCGGCATGAGCATATTCAAGTTCCCCTTTGCCCTGCTGATAAGCGTGCTGGTAGGTCTGGGTCAGATGATCCCCATCGTTGGCGCATGGGTATCCGCAGGCATAGGCGCGGTTATCCTCTTTGTTGTGGATCCCCCCAATGCGCTGTGGTTCATTCTGCTGATATGCACCATTCAGCCCATCGAGGGCAACCTTATCTACCCCCACGTTGTGGGCAACGCAGTGGGCATTTCTCCCCTCTGGGTACTGATCGCGCTGCTGCTGGGCGGCGGCCTGTTCGGCTTCCTGGGCGCGCTTCTCTGCGTACCCATCATGGCGGTCATACACACCATGACAAGGGAATGGGTAAACAAGCGGCTGGAGGAAAAGCGTGCCGCAGGGCAGGATATATAACAGAAAAATGCAGTATAAAAGAGAAGGCAGCGTCCTTCTCTTTTTTGTTTTGCCCCGCTTGGCATGCCGGCACGTGTTTTGTGATAGCGTGCTTTCCGTCAATGGCTGTTCCCGGCCCCGGCAGCACGCCATTGTTCCCCACGTTTGTCATTGCGAGGCAGCCGAAAGGCTTGCCGTGGCAATCCGTACCCTTACAGTTCCATTACCCTCCCGGCATCTTTGGTGCGCCCGCTTTTCCGTCAGGAAAAGCTACCTTAAAAGGGTGGTGGGCGGGATTAGATAATAATATCCGCTATTCCCCTGCGCCTCCGGCGGAGAACGGATTGCCACGCCAGTTTGCGAACTGGCTCGCAATGACAGTATTGGGATTGAGGCGGTTTCTTCCACCCTCCTTGCCTCTCCCTCTGGGAGAGGTGGTCGAGCATAGCGAGGCCGGAGAGGGCAAGTACAGCAAACCCTCTCAGTCAGCAAAGCTGACAGCTCTCCCAAAGGGAGAGCCAAGCCGCCGCTTCATTTTCCCCCAACACAAGAGACCACCCCATACAGGGAGGTTTCTTTCGTGCTAAGCCCGTGTGGAATTACATATGCTTTGCCCAAGCGGGGCTTGGGCAAAGCAGTAAGTCAGTCGTTAGTTTTAATTAGAACAGCCAAGCGAGAACGGAAGCGTCGCCGGTCTTGGGGATAGCTACTACGCAGTCAGTGTCAACTACGGCAGCACCCTTGTCAGACCACTTGAAGCAGTCTTCCTGCTCGTCGTCCCAACCGAAGTTGGCCTTGATGTTGTCAGCGTTGATGCAGGTGCCGATTACGCAGCTATCCAGATTGAAGGTAGCATTTACGCCATTGTAGAATGCCTTGGTAGCTTCAGCAGTGTAAACGTCAATAACTTCACCGTCAAGTACGTATACTTCGATGAGGTTATCAGCCTCTGCGAATACAGCAGCGTCTGCGAAGGTGATTACATAGTCAAGACCATCCTCATTTACGTCTACCCATACAAAGTAGTCGCCGAAGCTCCAGAGGGTCTCAGTGCCGTTGTGCTCGGAAGCCAGCTTTGCGCAAACTTCTGCTTCATCAGCTTCGGTTACGCGAACCTGCTTGATGTAGGCGCCACCCATGGAGAAAGCGTCGTCTTCTTCATCAACCCAGTTGCCAGTGTTGAAGTTGTAGTAGAATACGTGAGCTTCATCATCGTCTGCCCAAACAGTGGCGGGAACAGCCAGGAAATCTTCAGCAGCTGCAACGCCGTCATAGGACATGTCTACGAGGCCCCAGTTATCATTGGCAATGCCGTTGGTCATTTCCCACCAGAGATCATCAGCGTGAGCTTCAACGGTGAGCTTTACAGCATAGAATACGTTCTCGGTGTTGATAGCGGTAGCGCAATCAGATACCTGCCAGGTAACGGTGTCGCAAGAACCGTTAACCTTTACGTAAGGAACTACTTCTACGGAACCCTTGCCGCAGTTGTCGTACTCAGTGAGGCAATCCCAAGAGAAGTTGGGGTTGGTGCAAGCATTCAGAGCAAAAGCGGAAGCCATGGAGAATACCATAACTACAGCCAGAGCGATTGCAAAAATCTTCTTCATTTCTGTTAAATCCCTTTCAAAAATTTTGTTTGTTTTTTATTGCAAGTGAGCCGGGGAAATTGGCCTGGTATGCGCCCCGAAAGGGCAGGGCGAAAAAGTCGGAGATTGCGGGGGTTTTTGAAAGGGAATTGCGGGCGCGGCGGGACTTTGATCTCCATTGGCGGGATTAATAGGGGGCGCAGTTAGGGGGCAGGGCTTATTTCCTCCTCACCCTGACCCAGAACCCGCTTCCGTCCCGTGCACGAAGAAACCTGCTGTACCCCGGCGGCCCTCCGTTTGGCCTGCTTGCAGGCAGGGCGTGGATAACGTAATCCACCCCACGCATGCGGGCCTCCCCCTCAAGATAGCAGCGGTCTGTGCCGGGATATTCCACCCGCCGCCAGCGGGAAAAGGGGAATTCCCGGGGAAAGGGATTTGCCACGGTATCACCCGCCGGCTGAGGCTGTATGGACGAGGCGGCCTTTGGCGGCTCCGGCGGAAAAAGCTCCGCCGCCTTTTGCAGTATTTCCATTAGCTGTGCGCTGCGGGGCGGCTGCTCCAAAGGCGCAGGCTTTTGATGGGCAGGCGCAGGGATGGGCTGTTCCCGGGGCGGGCGGCTCAGCAGCAGGGCGGTTTTCGCCTTTGCCAATGCTGATGATTGTCCCGCAAGGCAGCCCTGCATTGTTATCCTGCCGTTTTCCATTATAAACGCCCCTATGATATCCTTCGGCGGGGCTTCCCTTGGATACACCTTTCCCTGCCTGTCTGCAAAATACAGCCCCTGCGCCGATACAGACAGCTTTATTTCCTCCCCCAGCGTAAGCACCGCCCTGCCTCCCGGGCCGGAAAGGGTAATTATCCTTTTCATGATAAGCTGTCTCCTTTTATGTTTTATGTTGGTATAAAACTATGATATAATTTCTTTGTATAGACTTTGGCGCCCCGCCGAAGAAAGGAACACCCTATGGCAAACAAAAAACTCCTTACCTGCCTGCTTACAGCCCTCAGCTGCGTGGCATGGCTGGTGATAATAATCGCCCTGATGTTCACCTTCCTCAGAGGCGAGCTGAAAAATGAAAGCCGCTATCTTGCCTTCTATGAGGAATACCGCATAGAGGAGCGCACCGGCCTTACCCCCAAAGGCGCCACCGATGCCCTCATGGCGCTGGTGGACTATATGGAAGGGGACAGGGACAGCATTCAGCTTACGGTAGAGGAATACGGCGTGCCTGTGGAGATGTACTCCGAGGATGAGATACAGCACATGGTGGATGTGTACTATCTCTATCAGGGCTTTGCAAAATTCCAGCCTGCGGGAATCGGCTGCGCTGTGCTTATCCTGCTCATAGGCTGGTATGCAAAGAAAAAGGATCTGCCCAATATACCCCTCAGGAGCTTTTTCTGGGGGCTTGGCCTGTTTTTGCTGCTGGGCGGCGGCCTTGCCCTGTGGGCGGCGCTGGATTTCACCTCCTTCTGGACGGCATTCCACCTTGCCTTCTTCAGCAACGACCTGTGGCTGATGGACCCCAGAGTATCCCGCATGATACGCATATGCCCCGAACACCTCTTCAGCGGCATAGCGGCACGCATGGCGGCAAAAACCGCCGCAATGCTTGCGGTGATATGCATTGCCCTCATCACCTATTACAGACAGCAGCGCAAAAAGGAAGCCTAAAATGAGCGAAACATACGCAGCATCCGCGGCAAAGGGACTTGCCGCATATCAGCAGAATAAGGACGCTCTGCTCCTTGCCATAGAAAGCTCCTGCGACGAAACCGCCGCATCGGTTCTGCGGGGGGACAGGGAGGTGCTCAGCATGAGCGTATATACCCAGATCCCCCTCCACAGAAAATTCGGCGGAGTTGTGCCCGAGCTTGCCTCCAGAAGCCACGTTGAGAAGATCGGCGAGGTGGTGGGCTATGCCCTGGAATCCGCAAAGGTAACAATAGACGATATTTCCGCCATAGCTGTAACCTGCGGCCCCGGCCTTGTAGGTGCGCTTTTGGTGGGCGTAAGCTATGCAAAGGGTCTTGCCTACGCAAAGGGGCTGCCTCTCATCGGCGTAAACCACCTTGCGGGGCACATCGCCGCAAACTACCTTACCTACCCCGACCTGAAGCCCCCCTTCATGTGCCTTGTGGCCTCCGGCGGACACAGCCATATCATCAGGGTGGAGGATTATCACAGATTCACCCTTCTTGGCCGCACCCGGGACGATGCCGCAGGCGAAGCCTTCGATAAGGTTGCCCGCGCCCTTGGCCTGCCCTATCCCGGCGGCCCCGAGCTGGAAAAGCTTGCCCGGGAGGGAGACCCCAACAAATACCCCTTCCATTCCGCCCTCAATCAGAGCATGGAGCAAAGCGATTTCAGCTTTTCCGGCATAAAGACCGCCGTGGTAAACCTGCTGCACAATGCGGAGCAAAAGGGCGAGACCCTTGATCCCGCAGATATCGCCGCCTCCTTCCAGCGGGCGGTATGCGATGCTCTCACCATGAAATCCGTTCACGCGGCGAAGGCTCACGGCATGGATACCCTTGCCCTTGCAGGCGGCGTATCCGCCAACAAGGCGCTGCGGGGTGCCCTTGAAGCGGAATGCAAAAAGCAGGGCATTCGCTTCTGCTGTCCGGATTTCCGCTTCTGCACAGATAACGCCGCCATGATAGCCTGCGCCGGACACTACGGCCTTATGGCAGGTACGCTCAGCGACCTTGAGCTGAACGCTGTGCCCAATCTGGAATTGTGTTAGTAGTGTCTTCTTTTTCTTTTCACGAGAAAAGAAAAAGAAGCAAAAAGAAAAGCGAAACAGGAATTGAATAAAGCATCCTTGGTGCAATAAAAAGCCGTTCGGAAACGAACGGTTTTTTTGCTGCCTTTTGTCCCTTAACCCAGGCCAATTTCCCCGGCTCACTTGCAATAACAAATTTTTGAAAGGGATTTAACAAAATGAAGAAGATTTTTGCAATCGCTCTGGCTGTAGTTATGGTTCTCTCCATGGCTTCCGCTTTTGCTCTCTCCGTTTGTGCCACTTGGGGCACCGATTGGTCCTGCACCACTGACGCTGACCTCTGCGGCAAGGCCAAGATTGAAATCGTTCCTTACGTAAAGGTAAACACCTCCTGCGGTTGGGAGTATCAGGTATCTGACTGCGCTTCCGCTATCCGCACTGAGAACGTTTACTTTGCTATCAAGGTAACCGTAGATGCTAACCCCGATCCCGATTGGTTTGAAGTAGCTACCATCGAGCTCGAAGATGTAGGTCTGAGCCTTGCTTGGAATGACGGCATCGAGATTGCTATGCCCGCTGCAGTTCCCGCTGACGGTGACACCAGCGTACAGCACGTATACTACCTCACTGGCGCAGGCGCTCTGCTTGATGAAGAAGCTGATGACTTCGAGCTCGCACGTGTAGTATACCCCGCTGTTGTTGAGAATGCTAACGTTTGCACCAACGAAGGTTACTCTGTATGCGCAACCCTGAAGTCCGAGTATGACGGTTGGTCCGTAGATAAGTACAACAACGCTGGCGACTATCACTATGCTTTCAACCAGGTTGGCAACACCGACCGCTTCAATGCTAAGGGTGAGTTCACTGGCGTATTCGGCATCACTGATGGCGAAGAGTCCGCAGGCTTCACCGTAACCAACGGCGTTATCGGCGCTGACACCCGTACTGACAACGACTTCTATCTCGAAGTACTGAATGCTTTCGGTCTTGCTAACTGCGGCACCGCTGCCTGCATCACCGAGGATAACATCAAGGCTAACTTTGGTTGGGACGACGAGCAGACTGACTGCTTCGATTGGTCTGAAAAGGGTGCTTCCGTAGTTGACACTGACTGCGTAGTAGCTATCCCCAAGACCGGTGACGCTTCCGTTCTCGCTTGGCTGTTCTAATTAAAACTAACGACTAACTTACTGCTTTGCCCAAGCCCCGCTTGGGCAAAGCATATGTAATTCCACATGGGCTTAGCACGAAAGAAACCTCCCTGTATTGGGAGGTTTTTTGTGTTGGGGGATGCCCTCTCAGTCCCTGCGGGACAGCTCTCCCAAAGGGAGAGCCAAGACCTTGCCTCTCACTCTGGGAGAGGTGGCCGAGCGTAGCGAGCACGGAGAGGGCAGGGGTGGAATTTATCTAATCCCGCCCGCCGCCCTTTCAAGGTAGCTTTTCCCTTGCGGAAAAAGCGGGCGCACTGTCCATATGCGGCGTAAACCCTGTAGGGGCGATCAGTGATCGCCCGCCGACAGCATACCGCCGTCATCATCAACCTGTCATTGCGGGGAAGGCAGCAAACTGGCGTGGCAATCCGTTTCTTTTGCGGCAGCGATGCTTGCTTGGTTTATCTAATCCCGCCCACCACCCTTTTAAGGTAATTTCGCCGTTTATTATATCTCCGTAACATTCACCCCATTTCCCCCATTTAACAATTTGGCAACATAAGCCATGGGGATTTATGGTAAAATGATATTATCATATTATATAGAAGTGAGTTTTTTCGGAGGACGTATATAATGAATATGCTTACCGCCGCCATACTGGGCATAGTGCAGGGTCTGTGCGAGTTTCTGCCGGTATCCAGCTCAGGGCATCTTGTGCTGCTGCAGAATATCTTCGGCATAGAGGAAGGCGCGCTGTTTTTTGACATAATGCTGCACATCGGCACGCTGGCCGCGGTGTTTGTGGTATACCGCAAAAAGATATGGGCATTGATATGCAGGCCCTTTCAGCGGCTCACGCTGCTGCTGGTGATATCCACCCTTGCCACGGTTGCCCTTGCGGTGATATTCCGTGATACATTTGAGGGGGCTTTCGGCGGAAGTCTGCTGGGCTTTGGATTCCTGCTTACCACCGTGGTGCTGTTTGTCAATCAATTCAGGGCAAAGGGCGGCAATAATATAGATAAGCTGTCCGTCAAGGGGGCGATCGGCATAGGTATAATGCAGGGCATCGCCATATTCCCCGGCCTTTCCCGCAGCGGCAGCACCATCACCGGCGCAAGGCTTTTCGGCCTTGATAAGGACGACGCAGCGGAGTTTTCCTTCCTGCTGTCCATCCCCGCCATACTGGGCTCCCTTGTGCTTCAGCTGCCCGACGTTATGGAAAACGGCATCGGTGGCTTTGCATGGAGCCACATCATCGCGGGCACCCTCGCCGCCGCCCTCAGCGGCTATTTCGCCATCCGCCTGATGCTGAAGCTTATCCGTGAAAAAAGCCTTGTGGGCTTCGGCATCTATACCGCCATACTGGGCGTGTTCGTGCTGCTGGATCAGTTCGTGTTCAACGTGTTCTTTGCAAATCCCTTTGTGGGATAGGTGCGAGGGAAATTAAAGGCATTAAAAATCCACCCGAAAGGGTGAATTTTTTGTTGCATTTTGTCCCATAACGCCGGATTTTTCCCCGGGAAATCCCGGTTTTTACGCTTTTTACGGGGGAAAAAGCCCATTCCCATTGTCCCCACCCTTTCAAAAACCCCCGCAATCTCCGGCTTTTTCGCCCTGCCACTTCGGGGCGCATCCCAGGGCAATTTCCCCGGCTCACTTGCAATAAAAAACAAACAAAATTTTTGAAAGGGATTTAACAAAATGAAGAAGATTTTTGCAATCGCTCTGGCTGTAGTTATGGTTCTCTCCATGGCTTCCGCTTTTGCTGTATCCGTTGACTGCGAGACTCTGGTATTTGACTGGACTTGCAAGACCGATGCTACCCTCTGCGGCAAGGGTACCGTAGAAGTAGTTCCTTACGTAAAGGTACACACCTCCTGTGGTTGGGAGTGGCAGGTATCTGACTGTGCCGCTGCTATCAAGACCGAGAACGTTTACTATGCCATCAAGATGACCGTAGACGCTAACTCCGACCCCGATTGGTGGGATGTTGCTAAGCTGACCATCGAAGTTGAAGGCCTTGAAAACCCTGTTGAGCTCAACAAAGCTACCGCTTGGGGCACCGGTGTTGTAGCCGATGACGAAACTCAGGTTTACTACCTTGCTGACAATGCTCAGAAGTGGATTAACGTAGAAGATTGGGAAGACCTCACTGCTGCTCAGCAGGACGCTTACATCTTCGGCGCAAAGGTTCTTGATCAGAATGTTTGCACCAGCGACGGTTACTCCGTATGCGCAACCCTGACTTCCTACAACAACGGTATCGGCGAGTACGTATATGGCGATTACACCATCCAGACCGCTTACGATAAGGACACCGAGGAAGGTTCCATCTCCGTAGGTAAGGACGGCAAGTGGGTTGCTTACATGATCGAAGGCGGCGAGATCGTTGAGATCAAGGGCACCAAGGACACCGATTACATCGCAGAAGTTAACGCTCTGCTGAACCTCGGCTGCGCTTACGGCGTATGCGTAAATGAGGACAACCTCGAAGCCATCTTCGGTTGGGACTTCGAGCAGGAAGATTGCTTCGATTGGTCCGAAAAGGGTGCTGCCGTAGTTGACACCGACTGCGTAGTAGCTATCCCCAAGACCGGCGACGCTTCCGTTCTTGCTTGGCTGTTCTAATTAAAACTAACGACTAAACCACTGCTTTGCCCAAGCCCCGCTTGGGCAAAGCATATGTAATTCCACACGGGCTTAGCACGAAAGAAACCTCCCTGTATGGGGAGGTTTTTTGAGGTTAGAGGGAAGAGGTGGGGTGTTAAAAGATACCGCACAAAATCCAAAGCGAAGCGACGTTTTTGTGCGGAGAGGAGGAGCGACGGAGTGAGCGAGAGGGCATGTCCCCTTGGGATATGGCCGCGAGCAAGCGGAGTCCGCGACGACGAGGGAGAAGTGGCCGAGCGCAGCGAGGACGGAGAGGGCAGGGGTGGAATTTATCTAATCCCACCCACCACCCTTTTAAGGTAGCTTTTCCCTTGCGGGAAAAGCGGGAGCACCAAAGATGCCGGGAGGGTAATGGAACTGTAAGGGTACGGATTGCCACGGCAAGCCTTTCGGCTGCCTCGCAATGACAGGATTTCGACAGTACCCCTCTGTTTTCCGTCAAGCCCGCGAAAAATCCAAAGGCACGACGATTTTTTACCGAAAATCCTTAGATTTTCGGTCCTTCAGCAAGGAGCTATGTCAAAGCTTCGCTTTGACGACCTTCGCGGAGAGGAGGAGCGATGGAGTGAGCGAGAGGGCATGTCCTTTGGGATATGGCCGCGAGCAAGTGGAGTCCGCGACGACGAGGGTGGGTATAGATAACAACAAAACAGCCCCGCCGCATCAGCGGCAGGGCTTGTTTGTTTTGTATTTTGCTACTGCATGGCCGCAAGGGTCTCGATAAGGTTTATCCATTCCCTGTCGGATTTTTCGCCCACCACCTTGGCAATAAGGTTGCCCTTGCTGTCGAAGAAGTGCGCGGAGGGGATATAGCTTACGCCGACGGTAAGCTCGGGGGTGCTGCCCAGATGGGGGAACTGGGCGTTGGTTGCGGCAATAAGCTCGCCTGCGGCTTCCGCGATATTGCCGCCCCATGAGGTAACGTCTGAAAGGACGCTTATGAACTGCACATCGGAGCCTGCGTAGTCCTTGTATAACTCGGCAAGATGCTTCATCTCGCTAACGCAGATACCTCAGGTGGTGCTCCAGATGTAAACAAGGGTAAGCTTTGCCTTGCCAAGGTAGCTGTTGGTGATGGTGCTGCCATCGTTTGCCTTGGAGGAGAATTCCTTGGTTGCGCGATTGACGGTCTTTACCTCAACGGGGGTGTAGTCATTGGCGTAGGGGGTATTTCTCTTCTTTGGCTTAGGGGTGGGAGTTGCCTTGGGCTTGTCCGTATCTTTATCCTTGCCTTTGTCCTCATCCTTGTCATCGGGCTTTTTGGTGGGCTCGGGGGTAAGCCGGGGAGTGGGGGTGGGTGCGGCGCCGCCTGTAAAAATATCCGCCTCACGGACAAAGCCCCTGTAATCCACGCCGCCCTCCGTATACTGAGCATAATACCATTCATCGGTTTTTCCCAGTATGGTAAACTGTGCGGCCCATGCATTTTCCACCTTTTTTACGATGTTGTCATTATCGGTGGACTTATCCGGCCTTGCCCGCATATATATGGAGCTGTCCGTTGCATAGGCGGTTATTTCCTCAGCATAGGTGATGTTAACGCCGGGATAGCCGGCAGGAGCCGGGGTAGCCTCCACGCTTATGGAAACATAGGAGTCGCCCTTGGCATCGCCGCAGCCCGCGGTACACAAACAAGCCGCGGCCATGGCAGCCGCCAGCATTCTTCGTGCGTATATGGGCGCTTTGATAAATCCGGCCTTCAACGGCTCCTCCCTGTGATACTGATATTTTCCTATATTAATTATAGTTTTTAGCAAAATACCTGTCAACAAAACCACAAAATGTTAACAATGGAATTATCCGCATCCAACGCAGAGGAGGGGAGGTTGCAGGGAATAGGTAAAAGTGAAAAGTGAAGAGTGAATAGGTATACGGCGGGCGATCACTGATCGCCCCTACAGGGTTTACGCCGCATATGGACAGTGCGCCCGCTTTTCCGTCAGGAAAAGCTACCTTAAAAGGGCGGTGGGTGGGTATAGATAAATAAACCACGCAAGCACCGCTACCATAAAAGAAACGGATTGCCACGCCAGTTTGCGAACTGGCTCGCAATGACAGTATTGGGATTGAGGCGGTTTCTTCCACCCTCCTTGCCTCTCCCTCTGGGAGAGGTGGTCGAGCATAGCGAGGACGGAGAGGGCAAGTACAGCAAACCCTCTCAGTCAGCAAAGCTGACAGCTCTCCCAAAGGGAGAGCCAAGCCGCCGCTTCATTTTCCCCCAACACAAAAAACCTCCCAATACAGGGAGGTTTCTTTTGTGCTAAGCCCATGTGGAATTACATATGCTTTGCCCAAGCGAGGCTTGGGCAAAGCAGTGTGTTAGTCGTTAGTTTTAATTAGAACAGCCAAGCGAGAACGGAAGCGTCGCCGGTCTTGGGGATAGCTACTACGCAGTCAGTGTCAACTACGGAAGCACCCTTGGTGGACCAATCGAAGCAATCCTTCTGCTCGAAGTCCCAACCGAAGTTAGCTTCGATTGCATCTTCTACTACGCATACCCAGCCACAGCCGAGGTTGAGAACTTCGTTAACAGCGTCAACGGTAGCCTTGTCGCCGTGAACAACAACTACTTCGCCATCCTCGATTTCGTAAGCAGCCTTCTTGTCCTTGTAGTCTACGTACATAATGCCGTCAGCCTTGCCGGTAGCTTCGTCGAACTTCAGACTCTCAGTGTTGATTACATAGTCGCCCCAAACATAAACGCCAACGCCGCTGTTGTAGGACTTCAGGGTAACGCATACATCGTAAGCAGGAGTTTCGCCGCAGTCTACGTGTTCGTCAACCTTAGCAGCATAAACCATGTTCTTCAGAGTCCTGGTCTCGCCCTCGGCATCGAGGTCAACCCATTCATTCATGTTGTAGAGGTAGTAAACCTTTGCTTCGTCAGCCTTCATGTCGATACCTGCAACAGCCTTCTCGAAATCATAGGCAGTGGTCAGGTTCTCGGTCTCAAGAGCGTACTTAGCAGCGCCCCAGAAATCGGGATCGGGATAAGCTTCAACGTTCAGCTTGATTGCATAGTAAACTTCGGCGGAGCGGATTGCGGCGGCACAATCAGATACCTGATACTCCCAACCGCAAGCGGTGTTAACCTTTACGTAAGGAACTACTTCGATAGTGCCCTTGCCGCAGTAAGTGTCTTCGGTGTAGCAATTCCAAGAGGGGTTGAGGGTCTCGCAGTCATAAGCTACTGCGAAGGCAGCGGTCATGGAGAGAACCATAACTACAGCCAGAGCGATTGCAAAAATCTTCTTCATTTCTGTTAAATCCCTTTCAAAAATTTTGTTTGTTTTTTATTGCAAGTGAGCCGGGGAAATTGGCCTGAAAAAGAGCCCACCTTGCGGTGATTCCCCGTAAAACGGGCTTGGAACCGGGTTGCCCCGGAACCCTTCCACTTAGCACGCTATCATCATAACACCAATTATTACGGCTGTCAACACTTTTTATTAAATAAATGTAACAAATATGTGAATGCGCGGAATTTTCCCCAATTTATCGCCTTTTTTACGCCCTGTTCCCCCTTGGGACAATGATATTTGGCTGTAAATCCCCTCAAAATGTGACAAAAATGCCGCCGAAGGTTGTTACAAGTCCGTAACATTTGTAATAATTGTAATAATTAGCCCTTGCCTCTCACTCCGGGAGAGGTGGCCGAGCATAACGAGGACGGAGAGGGCGATCCATTGCAAATTTTACCCTAATTCCCCCTCAAAACCATTGTTGCCTTGCAAAAAATGATGTAACATGAAATATATATAATAATGTAAGGAGGCATCGTATGGAGGAATGGGTAAAGCGGGGCTATCTCAACGAGGACTTCCGCCTGTTTCACATAAGGGATAAGATAGAGCTGGAGCTGAATTATCATTATCACGAGTTTGACAAGATAGTGGTGTTCCTTTCCGGCAAGGTGACCTATGTGGTGGAGAGCAAGGCATATTTCCTCAATCCCTGGGACATCGTGCTGGTGCCCCACGGGCAGATTCACCGCCCCATAATAGACACCTCCGAGCCATACGAGCGCATCACCCTCTGGATAAAGGCGGACTATCTGAGAAACAGCAGCCTTGGCGGGGACGACCTGCGCAGGTGCTTTGCAAGGGCGGAGGAAAAGAGCTTTGCCCTGATACGCCCGGACAGCGGCGCAAGGGTCACCCTGATGAAGCTTCTGAACAGCGCGGAGACCGCCATGAAGTCAAAGGAATTCGGCAGCGAGGTGATGTACCGCACAAGCTTTCTGCAGTTCCTTGTGGAGCTGAACCGCATCGCATTGGCGGACGCAACGGATAAAAATACCGCCGCATTCCGCAGCGATCCCAAGCTGGACGGGATAATCGCCCATATCAACGCCAACCTTACCGAAGACCTGTCGCTGGATGCCATTGCCAAGCAGTTTTACATCAGCAAATCCTACCTTATGCATAAATTCAAGGAAACCACAGGCTGCCCTGCCCATAGGTATATTCAGCAGAAGCGGCTGATGCTGGCGGCGGATCTTATCCGGGAGGGCATGCCGGTTGTGGATGCGGGGGCAAAGTGCGGCTATGGGGATTATTCCGCCTTTCTCCGCGCCTTCAAAAAGCTGTTCGGGGTAAACCCCAGCGATATTGCTTGAAGAGACAATTCATATGTATTAAAATATATAAATAAGGATAATCATTTCATATTTTAGCTTGTTGAAAAAACCATGGGATTGTCAAGGGCCCAAGCCTGCCCAACCGTTTCGCCATAAGGCGAAACCACCTTAAAAGGGCGGCGGGTGGGTTTAGATATTTTCTAAGAGGACTTTTCTGTGTAAGTATATCGGAGGTGAATTAATGGCCACCATTACCTATAAATGCTTAAACTGCGATGCGGATCTGAAATTCCGCCCGGCAACGGGGGATTTCGGCTGCGATTACTGCGGAAGCAGCTTTACCGAGCAGGAGCTTGAATCCACCATCCATCAGGACAGCCTTGTGGATGAGCAGGCGGAAACCGTGGGCAATGCAGACTCTGCCACCGCGGTGGTATACAGCTGCCCCAGCTGCGGCGCAGAGCTTGTTACCGACTCCACCACCGCCGCAACCTACTGCTTCTACTGCCATAATCCCGTTATAATGACGGGGCGGCTTTCTGGCGAGTTTACCCCGGACAGCCTTATTCCCTTTGAAATACCCAAGGAGCAGGTGAAAAAGCAGCTGCTTGACTGGTGCAAGGGCAAAAAGTACATCGATGATGGCTTCTTCAGCGAAATGCAGCTGGAAAAGCTCACCGGCGTTTATTTCCCCTTCTGGCTGGTGGATGGCTCTGTAAATGCATCCCTTTCCGCCAGCAGCAATTCCCTCAGGGTATGGCGCATAGGTGATATCGAATACACCGAAACCACCCAGTACGCCCATATGAGAAGGGGCGAGGTGGATATAAACGAGCTTACCATGGGCGCCCTCAGCCGCGAGGATGCTGATCTTCTCAACGGCGTATACCCCTACGACCTGAGCGCGCTGAAGCCGTTCGATATGAAGTACCTTGCAGGCTTCATGGCGGAAAAGCGGGATATGGAGAAGGATGTCCTTGCCCCAAAGGCCGCCGAAACCATAAAGACCGTTGCACAGGAGCGGCTGGAAGATACCATCATAGGCTACGGCGCGGTGATGAACGAGAATCTTCAGATAAACGGCCAGCAGTTTGACTGGAAATACGCCCTTATGCCCGCATGGATGATGACATACAAGTATAAGGGAGAGCTTTATTACTTTGCCATGAACGGTCAGACCGGCAAGATCGCCGGACGTGTGCCTGTCAGCATGAAGAAGATCAACCGCCTTGTTGGCATAATCGCAGGCGTTGGCCTTGCCCTTGGCGCATTGATGGGAGGTATGATGTGGCTGTGATGAAGAGAGTATTTTGCATAATTACCGCCCTTGTGCTGTGCCTTTCCATGGGCGCCGCCTTTGCCGCAGAGGATGTTATTTCCTTTGAGGAATTCATGGGCATAGAGGGCGCGGCAGAGGCTGTGCACAACGGCGACGAAGCCGCCCTTGAGGAAGCTCTGGAGCAGGAGACTATTATCTCCTTTGAGGAATTCCTCAGCATGGATGGCGCGCTGGAGGCCTTGCTCAGCGGCGACGAAGCGGCCCTTGAAGCAATACTGGAGCAGCATATGCAGCCCGCCCAGAGCCAGCCCCAATACACAGAGCCGGGTGAGGTTCCTCAGGTCGCGGTGGATGATGTAAAGCGGGTATTCGACCTTGCGGGCCTTTTCAGCGAGGAGGAGCGCGCCGCCCTTGAGCAGCGCATCGCAGACCTTCGCAAAACCATCAGCCCCTACGACGTGGCGGTGCTTACCGCAGATCAGGGCGTATATGACACTCAGGACTATGCGGATCGCTTCTATGAGGATAACGGCATCGGCACCGATGCAAACCGCTCCGGCGTGCTGTTTTTCCTGGATATGCAGAACCGCACCATGTGGATATCCACCGCAGGCGACCTTATCGGCATAATCAACGACAGCCGCGAGGAAGAGATTTTCTACTATCAGGATGCTTACCTTGCAAACGGCGACTGGGCCGGCGCAATGATGATAGCTCTGGAAAAAACCGAGGAATTCGTCCGGGACGGCGTGGCCGCAGGCACCCATATTTACGATGAATCCACCGGGCAGGATATAGCAAATCAGGAGCAGTATACCGACCTGCATGACAGCGAGTATTACCGCCGTCAGGCAATAGCGGGAGCATTGCGCACAACCGGCTTCGGCGGCGTGATGGGCGTGATCGCGGGCTTTATCACCCGCGGCGTAATAAAGCGCAATTACGCAAAGAAGTATAAGCCTGTATCCTACGATTGGCAGAGCAAATCCTCCCTCAATCTCACCGGCAATCAGTCCGTGGTCACCAATAAGTTCGTAACCACTCGGGTTATCCCCAGGGACAACAATCACAGCAGCGGCGGCGGCTTCGGCGGCGGTGGCGGCGGCATACACATGTCCTCCGGCGGCATGAGCCACGGCGGCGGCGGACACAAATTCTAAAATCACGACAGCGAAAAATCCACCCGAAAGGGTGGATTTTTTATTGCTTTTTGTCCCATAACGCCGGATTTTTCCCCGGGAAATCCCGGTTTTTACGCTTTTTACGGGGAAAAAAGCCCATCCGAATTGTCCCCACCCTTTCAAAAACCCCCGCAATCTCCGGCTTTTTCGCCCTGCCAATTTGGGGCGCATACCAGGCCAATTTCCCCGGCTCACTTGCAATAAAAAACAAACAAAATTTTTGAAAGGGATTTAACAAAATGAACAAGATTTTTGCAATCGCTCTGGCTGTAGTTATGGTTCTCTCCATGGCTTCCGCTTTTGCTCTGCCCGCTTGCGCTACTTGGGCACCTGCTTGGGATTGCACCACTGACGCTGACCTCTGCGGCAAGGCTGTAGTAGAAGTAGTTCCTTACGTAAAGGTTAACACCTCCTGCGGTTGGGAATATCAGGTATCTGATTGCGCTACCGCTATCCGCTCCGAGAACGTTTACTTCGCTATCATGCTGACTGTTGACGCTTATCCCGATCCCGCTTGGATGGCAGAAGCTATCGTAAACACCGAGACCACCGGTCTGGATCTGGCTTGGTCTTATGATGATACCACTCATCGTGCACCCCTCACCGCTGCCGCTGGTATCGACATGGATGCTGACGAAGAAATGGTTTACTACCTCAACACCAACTGGGCTTGGGTAGAAGCTGAAGATGCAGAGTTCGATAACGGCTCCGCAGTTGTATTCGAAGCTGAAGTTCTCAACGCTAACGTTTGCACCAGCGATGGTTACAGCGTATGCGTAGAGCTGACCTCCGAGTATGATGGTTGGAGCAACCCCGAATACAATGTAGTAGGTGACTATGTATACGGCTTCAACGCTACCGTAGACGGCGAATACACCGGTACCTTCTGGGTAGGCAATGCTGACGATACCACCGAAGGCGTTAACCTCTATGTAACTGAAGGCGCTATCCTGGGCGACGATCGCTCCAGCAACGCTTTCTACAATCAGGTAATGGCTGACTTCGGTCTCGTAAACTGCGGCACCGCTGCTTGCATCACCGAGGACAACATCCAGGCTAACTTCGGTTGGGACGACGAGCAGGAAGACTGCTTCAATTGGTCCGAAAAGGGTGCTTCCGTAGTTGACACTGACTGCGTAGTAGCTATCCCCAAGACCGGTGACGCTTCCGTTCTTGCTTGGCTGTTCTAATTAAAACTCACGACTGACTTACTGCTTTGCCCAAGCCCCGCTTGGGCAAAGCATATGTAATTCCACATGGGCTTAGCACAAAAGAAACCTCCCTGTATGGGGAGGTTTTTTGTGTTGGGGGGACCCTCTCAGTCCCTGCGGGACAGCTCTCCCAAAGGGAGAGCCAAGACCTTGCCTCTCACTCTGGGAGAGGTGGCCGAGCGTAGCGAGGACGGAGAGGGCAGGGGTGGAATTTATCTATGCCCGCCCGCCGCCCTTTCAAGGTAGCTTTTCCTGACGGAAAAGCGGGCGCACTATCCATATGCAGCGTAAACCCTGTAGGGGCGATCAGTGATCGCCCGCCGTATACCAGCCCACCGCGGGCAAGCAACCGCCATCACCGTCCTGCCATTGTAAAACCCTCTCCGTATCACCTTGGTATGCCGACATATATTTTGCCGCGATATCGTTTCGCGTCCCGACAACATACCCGGTATTCCGCTAATATTCAGGCCGCATTTGGCCGTACGCCCCGCAGATTTAGGTATGTTGACATATCTTCGCCTTGGCAGTCTGCCGTTCCCCGTTATTTTCGGCAAAAAAACAGAGCCGCATTTTGCTGCGGCTCCGTCATACATTTTACTTTTCTTTATAATACAGCAGGCAGTGGCAGTAGCCCTCAAAGTCCGGGTCCGCTATCTGCTCCCTGAACTCACGGCACATGCATTTTGTGTCCTCGCTGGTCTCCCGCACGCAGGGGCAATAGCCGCCCCGGGCCTCAAGGCCCTCCTTTACCATGCGGACGACCTCCGCATCCTCATTGAGCCTTACTTTCATGGCGCGCTCTCCCTTACTTTACGCAGGCCAGCTCAACGATGGCATCTGCCATTATTTTTACATCCTCAATGAAGTCATCCATGTTCAATGCTTCATCCACCATGTGCAGCCTGTTTTCACGGTACTCCCGCTCAATGCCGAAGGCAACAGCGGTTTCAAAATGACGGGCGTAGGTGCCGCCGCCTATGCGCTTGGGGGCAGACATATCGCCGGTGCGCTGGCGATATACCTTCAGCAGACCGCTTACCAGCTCGCTGTCCTCGGGCACATAATGGCCATGGCTGAAGGAAACGTCCCCAAGCCTTGCCATGGGCAGAGCTGCGCTGAGCTTTTCGCTTATCTCGGCTTCCAGTACCGAAATGGGGGCGCGGATGTCTATGCTGAGGGTATAGCCCTTGTCGTTCCAGTCCATCAGGCCAAGGTTAAGGGTAAGGCGGCCGGATTCATCAGACTTGTCAAGGCCTGCGGATTCGCCGTTGTATTCCATGCCAAAGGCTGCCTTTATGCCCTTAAGGGCGTCAAGGTCTGCCCCGGGCAGGGGCAGCCTGCACAGCAGGGCGATCATCATCTGTATGGCGTTTTTGCCGCACTCGGGGGTGGAAGCGTGGGCGGCGCTGCCTGCGGCGGTGATAAGGGTGCCGTTTTCTGCAGCCCTGGCTTCAAGGCCCTCCATGCCTGCCATGGCGGCCTGTACATCCTCAAGGGCGCAGGGCACAAAGGCTTCCGCAAAGCCGGGAACGGCGTTTACCACGGTGCCCGCCTTAAAGGTGATGGCGGAGGGGTATTCGCAGGTGAACTTTGCGTGGTATATGTTCTTTTCGGAATTTACCAAAGGATATTCCGCATCTGGGGAGAAGGCGATATCCGGTATGCGCTCATGCTCCATGTAGTGGGTGAGGCAGCCCATGCCGTTTTCCTCGTCGCAGCCGAAAATAAGGCGCACATTGCGGCGGAATTCATAGCCCGCTTCCTTTACGGCGGCAAGGGCGTACACAGAGGCTATGGCGGGGCCCTTGTCGTCCAGAGTGCCGCGGCCCACCATCCATCCGTCTATCACCTTTCCCTCGTAGGGGCCTGCCTTTGTCCAGCCGTCCCCCTCCGGAACAACGTCCAGATGGGTCAGTATGCCAAGGGTCTCCTCTCCCTTGCCGTAATCCGCATAGCCGATGTAGCCATCCATATCCACAGGCTTAAAGCCCATATCCTCGCACAGGCTCAGGGTGTGGGTCAATGCCTTTTTGCATTCGGGGCCAAAGGGCTCTCCGGGCACATCGCTGCGGCTGCTTACGCTTTTGTAAGAGATGAGCTTCTGAAGGGCGGCGATTATCTCCTCCCTGCGGCTGTCTATCCAAAGATCGGTTTTGCTGTTCATAGGTAAACCTCCTGAAAAAATTCACTGTATGGTAAACAATATAACAAGCCTGTCTAAAAAAGTTATTCTCCGGGGATTATCAAGGGGTCGCAACCCCTTGATTTTCATTCCGGCTTTGGCGGCGTGTACGGCAAAACGGATGAAAACCATCAGGTTTTCGTACTTTGCAGATTTTGCCGCCGGTCAACGCTTTATCGTTTTAGGCAAAATCTGTTTTTTCGAAAAAGTCCCAATAGGACTTTTTCGACACTGCGAAGCTATATTTCTTCTGTAAAATGGTCCTTGAATCCCTCGCCGAAAATCTCGGTGGCGTTGGATACTATCATAAAGGCGGCAGGGTCTTCCTGCTGCACGATGTTGCGCACCTTGGGGAAAAGGGTCTTTCGCATGGCGCACAGCAGCACCTGCTTTTCCGCCCCTGTGTATGCGCCCCTGCCCTGAAGGTAGGTAACGCCTATGTCCAGCTCCGAAAGCAATCGCTTTGCCACGTCCTCAGCCCTGTCGCTGATTATCATTACGGACTTTGCTTCATCCGGGCCGTACAGTACGATATCCAGCACCATGCTGGAAATGACAAGGGCAATGCCCGCATAAAGTGCGTTTTCTATATTTTTGAATACCAGCGCGGAAACGCCTACGATTATGGTATCCGTAATTGCAAAGAGGGTGCCTGTGCGAAGATGGCGGTATTTCAGCCGCAGCAGCTTGACCAGTATGTCAGAGCCGCCGGTGGTGCCGCCGCACTTGAACACTATTCCCATGCCTATCGCCATCAGAGTGCCGCCCACTATGCCGCATAAAAGCTTGTCCTCTATTCCCAGCGATATGGCAGACAGCCAGTTTATCATAAGGGAGGAAAGAACGGTGGAAAACACGGTATACATGAGGAAACTGCGGCCGAATTTCCATGCGCCGATTATCAGCAGGGGTATGTTGATTATCAATACCAGAGTACCTGTGGGAATATTTGCGGCGTAGGATATCATTATTGCGATACCCGTAACGCCGCCGGGAGCAAGGCCGTTTGGGTCAAGGAATATGGCAATGCCCGCCGCATATACAAGGCAGCCCGCTATTATGGCGCAATAGCGCAGCAGTATATCTTTTGCAGTCAGCTTCATATTGCCTGCCTCCTTAAATATCATAATAAAACAGCGGCCCCGGGACATCCGGAGCCGCCCTTGTATGAAACAATTTTACCCGCAGCTCCGCTTTGCTGTCAAGAAAGGCGCTATTTATGGAACAGCTTCTTGGTCTGATAGCGGGGCTCGCAGGTAACGTTTAAGCCCAGCTTGCGGAAGGTGCTTGAGTCCACCCCGGAGAGTATCACGCTGGAGTGGGCCTCGCAGCCCTTCAGCTTGTCCAGCTGACGCATGGCCATCTCGGCGGCGGGGTTGGTGGCGGCGGATATGGACAGGGCTATCAGCACTTCATCCACATGCAGCCTTGGATTGTGATTGCCCAGATGGTTTACCTTAAGGTCCTGTATGGGCTCTATTACTATGGGAGCGATAAGGTGCATATCGTCCTGTATGCCCCCAAGCTTTTTCAGCGCATTCAGCAGCGCCGCAGAGGAAGCGCCCAGCAGCTTGCTGGTTTTGCCGGTAATTATTTCGCCGTTTGGCAGCTGTATTGCGGCGGCGGGCTGGCCTGTCTGCTCTGCCCGCTCCATGGCGGCGGCTACTACGGGACGGTCATTTGCGGCGGATATATCCAGCTGATTCATCAGCAGGTGTATCTTTTCCGCAGGGCGGCTGTCGCTCATGCCCTGACGGGCGGTGCACATGGCGGCGTAATAGCGGCGGATTATCTCCTGACGTGAAGCCTCCCGGCATACCTCGTCATCGGTTATGCAGCTGCCTATCATGTTTACGCCCATGTCTGTGGGGGATTTATAGGGGGATTCCCCGTAAATGCGCTTGAATATGGCATTGAGCACAGGGAAAACCTCAACGTCCCGGTTGTAATTTACCGTGGTGACCCCATATGCATCCAGATGGAAGGGGTCTATCATGTTTACGTCGTCAAGGTCTGCGGTGGCGGATTCGTATGCCACGTTTATGGGGTGCTTCAGGGGCAGATTCCATATGGGGAAGGTTTCAAACTTGGCATAGCCTGCCCTCAGTCCCCTCTTATGCTCATGATAAAGCTGGGAAAGACAGGTGGCCATCTTGCCGCTGCCGGGGCCGGGAGCCGTAACCACCACGATGGAGCGCTGGGTCTCTATGTACTCATTGCGGCCAAAGCCCTCTTCGCTGACGATAAGCTCAACGTTGGTGGGATAGCCCACGATGGGGTAATGGCGGTACACCTTTACGCCCAGCTGCTCCAGCCTGCGCTGGAACGCATCTGCCGCATGCTGGCCCTGATACTGGCTGAGCACCACGCTGCCAACGTAAAGGCCTATGCTGCGGAAGGCATCGATAAGCCGCATAACGTCCAGATCGTAGGTTATGCCAAGGTCGCCGCGAACCTTATTCTTTTCAATATCTGCGGCGTTTATTACTATTACGACCTCCGCATCCTCTGCAAGCTGCATAAGCATGCGTATCTTGCTGTCCGGCTCAAAGCCGGGCAGTACCCGCGCCGCGTGAAAGTCGTCAAAGAGCTTGCCGCCAAACTCCATATACAGCTTGCCGCCAAACTGGCTGAGCCTGTCCTTTATGTGTTCGGACTGCAGGGACAGGTATTTTTCGTTATCAAAACCCAGCTTCATGTTTTCCCCCAGATAATGGAAATGCTAAAACAAATACTTAATTATTATATCCCTCCCCGCCGCCCTTTGCAATGAAATATCGGCATAAAAAGCACTGGGATTTTTACTGCGGCAGGTAACAGCCGGGGCGAAGAGGGCATATGGGAGCATGGCCGCGGTACACCGCCCTTGCTCCCCGCGTTTGTCATCGGGAGCCACCCGCAGACCGGCGCGGCGCTCCTTACGGCTGTAACATTTGCCCGGCCGCGGGCAAGCGCAGCCCACGGCGGCGGCGGACACAAATTCTAAAATCACGACAGCGAAAAATCCACCCGAAAGGGTGGATTTTTCGTAATTTATCCGTGATAGAGTCGTTTGATCTCATACTTGGGCTCGCAGGAGACATTGATGCCCAAGCGGCGGTAGAGCTTGATGTCCTCCTCGGAGATGATGACCGAGAAGTGGGCGTCGCACCCCTTGAGAGCGGGCAGCTCCTGCTG
>JAZUMK010000013.1:0-134831 GCA_045603585.1 Clostridia bacterium | reverse complement strand
AGGATTTTGCAAGAACATAAAGAAAAGGACTGAAACCTTGTATCAAAGTTTCAGTCCTTTTATGGTCTGGGTGAGAGGATTTGAACCTCCGGCCTCTTGAACCCCATTCAAGCACGCTACCAAACTGCGCCACACCCAGATTCAATTGTGTTCCGCGGAACGATAATAATCATAGCACCGAAAGCATAAAATGTCAAGCATGTGATTATATATAAAAATTCTGAAATCGGTTTTATCGATAAAAAAATCAGTAAATCAGGCGAAAAATAAAAATAATATATTTAAAATTCAGCCGTTATGAGGTATACGAAATATAAGTTTGCACAATATGATGTGTTTCTTAAAAAAAGTAGTTGACATTTTATTCAAAATCAAGTATTATAAACGACGTCGCGTGGTGCGAGATGAATCGGGGTGTAGCGCAGTTTGTTCGCGCATCTGGTTTGGGACCAGAGGGCCGCAGGTTCAAATCCTCTCACCCAGACCATAAAAGGACTGAAACTTTGATACAAGGTTTCAGTCCTTTTCTTTATGTTCTTGCAAAATCCTAATGCAAAACGGCAAAAGCACCCGGATTTTTGCAGTTTTGCATGCCGCTTCTGTCGCTGCCATTTTCGATACTGAAATCTGCTCAAAATCCGCTAACAGAAAATGCACCCACTTTCCCCGGTGGGTGCATAACAAAACGAAAGGTAAGCTATTATTTTGTTATTAGGGCTTTCGTTTGAACAATAGCCCTTTCATTTTGTTATTGGGTGCAAAATGCTTATTCCTGACAGAATTTTCTTATTTCATCGATGTAGAGCTTGAAGTGATCAATGAGAGCCGCAGGATATTGTGCCCCCAGCGCTTCTAGCATACTTTCGATTTCTTCATTTGGAATAGACAAAAATCGGGAACATATATCATCCAGAGCAGCGTCAAAATATGCCTTATCACATACCTGCTGAGCAAGCTGAAGGCTGCCGGTCTCATGGCTCCCGACGCTGCCGAGTGAGGTGACGCTCCATGCTCCTCTCTGTCGAAGAAGTGTACATCTATGAAAATGGAGACTGTGAAGAACTGTTTGAAAGATAACGCCATTCCCCAATCCAAAGACAAAAGCCACAGTTTTGTTTTGAACTGTGGCTTTGCTCAATTGTCTTGCAGCTTTCTTACACGATTCCCATGCCCATCTCCACCAGCAGCGCCACAATTACAACCAGCGCAGAAATGATGAAACCGTGGATCATGGGGCGGATGCCAGCCTTCTTCATGCTGGCGAAGGAGGTATTCAATCCGATGGCAGCCAGTGCGCAGACCATCAGGAACTTGCTGGCAGTCTTGGTGCCGCTCACCAACTGCGCAGGGATAGGAAGGATGCTCGCCACGATGGACATGGCCAGAAAACCCAGAATGAACCAGGGGAAGATCTTCTTGATGGAGAACTCAGCTTTAAGCGCACTGCCGTCCTGCTGGAGAGCCATGGCTTCCTTACGCTTCAGGTTCAGCTGCACAAGGGCGAACACGATCACCGTGGGGATGATCGCCAGCGTGCGGGTCAGCTTGACCATGGTGGCGAAATCGCCCGCCGCCTCGGAGAAGGCATAGCCGGTGGCCACCACGGAGGAGGTGTCGTTCACCGCCGTACCTGCCCAGATGCCAAAGGCCTGATCCGTCATACCCAGTGCCCGGCCCATGATGGGAAACAGCACGATCATCGCCATGTCAAACAGGAAGGTGGCGGACATAGCGTAGGCAACATCGTTGTCATCCGCGTCGATGGTGGGAGCGATGGCAGCAATGGCAGAGCCGCCGCAGATGCCCGTACCGGCGGAGATCAAATTGGACAGCTTCCAGTTCAGTCCCAGCGCCTTGCCGATGAAGTAACCGCCGCCAAAGCAGGTCAGTAAGGTGAAGACCATTACCGTCAGGGACATCCGGCCTACGTGCAAGATGGTGGTGATGTTCAGCGACAGCCCCAGCAGGATAATGGCGAATTTCAATATCTTCTTGGAGGTGAACTTCAGCCCTGTGGCGAACACATCCGTCTTGCGCACGAACTGGTTGAGAAACATGCCAATGAACATGGCAATTACCGCAGAGCCAATCAGGTGGATGGGCAACAGGCTCTCAAGCCAGCAAGCCAGCAGCGCGACGATGATCGGCAGCACAATCCCGGGTAGCAGCTTTATGATCTTCATGGTGAATCTCCTTTTCGCTTGATAACAGGCTTGATTATATCGCATCCGTGTGATAAAGTGAAATTATCATTTATTATTACCTGTTAATCTCAAATTATGGGCGGTGCGTTATGCTTGATTACCGAACGGAAACCTTTCTGACCCTGTACGAGGAAATGAACTACCGTCGCACTGCCGAGCGTCTGCAAATGACTCAGCCCGGCGTGACGCAGCACATCCACTATCTAGAGAATTATTACGGCATAAAGCTCTTTGTTTATGATGGTCATAGCTTGCATAGAACTCCTGAAGCAGAGCGACTGAAACGGCATATCGACAGCACACGAGCAGCGGAGCATGACCTCCGCGCCGGATTTGTGCAGACCGATATGCTGCATCTGCGGGTGGGAGCCACCAAGACCATAGGAGAATATGTTCTCGTGCCAACGGTACGCCAATTCCTAAAAATAGAGAATCACCAGATTGATCTGCTGGTCGACAATACTGAAACATTGCTTGCTATGCTCGAACGAGGAGAATTGGACTTTGCAATCATCGAAGGCGTATTCGATAAAGAAAAGTATCCGCACCGCCTCTATAAAAAAGAGAGCTTTTTGGGCATATGCAGCCGCGGCCATTCTTTTGAAGGCAGAACCGTATCCCTTGAGGAAGTTCTTCAGGAAAGCCTGCTTGTGCGTGAGAAAGGTTCCGGAACACGCATGCTTCTGGAACAGGCCGTGGCAGCAAGAGGTTATTCACTGGACAGCTTCAGCCGGCATTCGTCCATCAGTAATTTTTCTATTATTTGCGACTTGGTTGCAACGGATCATTTGATTACTTTTGCATATGAACCAATTAGTCACTGCCGAAATGACTTGGCAACATTTAGGGTGGAGGACATGGAGATCACTGGTGAATTCAATCTTGTTTATATTAACCGTTCGGTTGCAGAACCCAAAGCCGATCTATTTCTTGCAAACTGCTAAAGCTATGACTTGTCAGATAGTTTCTAATAGAAAAACGAAAGCTCGGTGTTGCACCCACCGAGCTTTTTTTGCACCCAAGAACCAATTTTTGCACCCAAATGCACCCATTGCAAAACGAAAGGGTAATTGCAAAATGATAGCCGGGAATTGTATTAGTTTTTGAGTCATTTCACATAAACATCGCAGTCTGATGATTGCGATGTTTTTGTTTTCTGTTAGCTTCATTTTTTATGGAAAAGCAGACCGTTACGGCCTGCCTTTTCTTTTTATAGCATTATACATATCAATCCATTACAACCGTCGTTCACCATTCGCTCCACTGTGTTCTGCAGCTTTTGCTGTACGTTTTCCGGCATTCTGCCTACCTTTGATGCCATTCCTTCTTTTACCATATCATATAAGGACTTTCCGAAAATATCAGTCTGCCACAGCTTTGCGGGATCCTTTTCAAATATTTGTGTAAGATATGAGGCAAATTCTTCGCTTTGCTCCTCTGTTCCAACCAGAGGAGACACCTCGGATTCTATGTTTACCTTTATAAGATGCAATCCTGATGCCTGCGCTTTAAGCTTAACCCCGAAGCGGCCTCCCCGCTGTATGATTTCCGGCTCAGCCAGCACCATATCATCTATATCCGGCGGCACAGTTCCATAGCCTGTAGCTGCCGCCTGCTCCAATGCGTGGCGTATTCTGTCGTATTCCCGCTTTGCTACAATAAATTCCTTAATTGAAGATATGAGATGGGCATCGTTTTGAATTTCATAGCCGCATTCCTCGCTGATTATCTTATAGAACATACCGCCTACCGGATTCATGGAGATTTTCACCATGCCGCCGGCCAGATCCAGCCCCTCGAATACAGGCTGTTCAAATCCCTCTATACCCCACAGCGCCGCAGCTATCTCTTCCCCATCCCCCATTTTTTCTGCGTTTTGTAAAGCTTCCATAAAAGGCTCTGTAATACGCTGTACCAGCCAATGATCAGCTCCAAGTGTGTTTACCCATGACGGAAGCTTAAGCTGCACACAGCTCATGGGGAAAGCCATAAGAATGGATTTTAAAAGTCCTTCAAACTGCATCTGCTCCATATGCATTACATCGGCAGCCATTGTTATTACGCCGTATTTTTCTGCAAGTTCCTTTGAAAGTTCTGCTGCCTTTTCTCCGGACGGATCGGTGCTGTTTACCAATACCACAAAGGGACGGCCCGCCGCCTTAAGCTCAGCAATTACACGAGCTTCCGCATCGATATATGCCGAGCGGTCTATATCAGTTATAGATCCGTCTGTGGTTATCATTATACCAATGGTGGAATGCTCTGTTATAACTTTGTTTGTGCCTATCTCTGCAGCATCCTCAAAGGGAATATCATAGTCAAACCAGGGCGTGCGAATCATTCTGGGGGCATTGTTTTCCGTGTGTCCCACTGCCCCTTCCACCATGTATCCAACACAGTCTGCAAGGCGCACCCTTACCGAACAATCCTGACCTATATTAAGCGCGGCTGCTTCATTCGGAATAAATCTTGGCTGTGTTGTCATTATCGTACGACCGGCTGCACTTTGAGGCGATTCATCTATAAGACGCACCCGCTGATTTTCATCTTTGATGTTTGGAATGACCATAACATCCATAAAACGCTTGATAAACGTGGATTTTCCGGTACGCACCGGCCCAACCACGCCAATGTATATATCTCCGTTTGTACGCTGTGCTATATCCTTATAAAGCTCCTGTTTTTCCATAGGCACCTCCCTGTAACATGTGGCTTTAAATATATATGTTGCGCATCATGTTCTAATGCAAAAAGCACCTTTGAAAGGTGCTTTTATTTGCATTAACGTTAATTTAAAACCAGCTTATCTGCTTAGAACCTTTTTGTTCAAATTTATTCAGATAATGAAAAATCTCATCATTATCGTGCATCAGCCCTTCCCTTTCACATACAGTATGAAACAAATTCATCAGTTCGTGATTGTTTGGACTTTCCAGCATATAGGAATAGCCGTATCTGCGGATGTATTGCTCTTTTAAGCCCGGAAAATGTTCATCCAGCTTACTGTAAAAATATTCTCTGTTTCCCTCTCTCAGCGTCACTCCCATACCGAAGCATATTATCCCCTTTACTCTTGCCTTTATGCAGTAATCCAATATGCCGCTTATGTTTTCTTCGGTGTCGTTTATAAAGGGCAATATGGGGCACAGCCATACGATAGTGGGGATCCCTGCCTCATCAAGCGTTTTTAATGCCTGAAACCTTTCCGAGGTTATACTTACATTGGGCTCAATGATCCGGCACAGCTCATCATCATATGTCGTGAGCGTCATCTGAACAACGCACTTTGTACTGTTGTTTATGGATTTCATCAGGTCTATATCGTCAAGCACTCTGCTTGACTTGGTTATGACCGCAGCGCCGCATCCATATTTTTTTACCAGTTCCAGTGCTCGTCTGGTGTATCTCAGTTCGCTTTCAAGAGGCATGTACGGGTCGCTCATGGAGCCTGTGCCTATCATGCATGGTTTGCGTTTTTTTCGCAGCGCATCCTCCAGCAATACCAGTGCGTTTTGCTTTACTTCTATATCTTCAAAGGCGTGATCCATATTATAGCAGCGGCTTCGCGAATCGCAATAAATGCAGCCATGCTGACAGCCCCTATACAGGTTTATTCCGTTTTTTGCAGACAATATGCCCTTTGCGTTAACGTAATGCAAATCCGCTCTCCTCCGGGAATGAAATTACCGGGCAGAAAGGATCTGCCCGGATAAAATTATGGTTATTATTTTCCGCCGTTAAGCTCGTCGTTTTTGCCCCTCTGGCGCACCTTGAGACGGATAGGTGTTGCATCCAGTCCGAAGGACTTGCGCAGATAGTTCTCCAGATAACGCTGATAAGAGAAATGCATGATGTTGGGGTCGTTTACAACCAAAGCAAATGTGGGGGGATTGGTGGCAAACTGAGTGCCGTAGTAGATCTTCAGCCTGCGGCCCTTATCGGAGGGGGGCTCGGTAACTGTAATGGCCTCAGATATAACGTCATTGAGGGTGCCGGTGGAAATACGCATGCTGTTCTGATCGTAGGCATACTTTGCCATCTCCAGAACCTTATTTACACGCTGGCCGGTTTTGGCAGAGATAAACAGCATGGGAACGTAGCTCATGAAGGCCAGATCAGAATACAGCTTCTTCTTGAATTCATTCATGGTATGGGTATCTTTTTCGATAACATCCCACTTGTTAACGATCACAACAGAAGCTTTGCCTTCCTCGTGTACATAGCCCGCTATGCGAACGTCCTGTTCGCTCATGCCCTCAGCGGCATCTATTACGATAAGCACAACGTCTGCGCGGCGTATTGCACCCAGGGAACGGATAACGCTGTATCGTTCAATGGTTTCATCCTCTATGGCACGCTTGCGGCGAATACCTGCTGTATCCACCAGAACAAAGTCATTATCGTTCCAGGTGAAAGGAGTATCAATGGCATCGCGGGTGGTACCGGAAATATTGCTTACGATGGTACGTTCATATCCAAGCAATGCGTTTACAAGGCTGGACTTGCCAACGTTCGGCTTGCCCACGATGGCGATATTGATGGCGTCGCTCTGATATTCCTTATCGTACTTGGGGAAATAAGCCACAACCTCATCCAGCAGATCGCCAAGGCCAAGGCCCTGCTCTGCAGAAATGGTTATGGGATTGCCTATGCCCAGCGCATAGAAATCATAGGCAGCATCCTCAAACTTGGGATGATCCACCTTGTTTACCGCCAAAACTATGGGCTTTGCAGAGCGGCGCAGCATTTCGGCAACGTCTTCATCTGCGGCGGTTATGCCTTCGCGGCCGTCCACCATAAAGATGATTACGTCAGCAGTTTCGATGGCCAGCTCAGCCTGACGGCGCATCTGGGTGCTGATGATATCCTCTTTCATAGGCTCGATACCGCCGGTATCCACCAGCGCAAAGTGATGATCCAACCACTCAGCATCGCCGTAAATACGATCGCGGGTTACGCCGGGGGTATCCTCAACTATGGCAATACGTTTGCCGATTATTTTATTGAAGAACGTGGATTTGCCAACGTTCGGGCGGCCTACTACCGCCACAAGGGGCTTTGACATAATTTGACCTCTCTTTATCCTAACATATCAAATAATTCGTTTATAAAAACTTCGCCGTCGGTAGCCCATATGGGTGCAACCTTTGTCTTAAGCATCTGTTCAAGTTCGGGAAGCCTTATTCCATCCAGAAAAACGTCATCCCTCTCCCTCATCATGTTGTGGGGGATAAGCAGCGTATCCGAAGCAAGCCTGCCTTTAAGCTGATCTGCAAGGTCTGTTGCGGTTATCAGGCCGGATACCGTAACGGTTTCTCCAAAGTAGCGGTTTACTATGGGATGAACATTTATGCGTATTCCGTAAGGAATCAGCTTTTCAAAAAGGCTCTGCATAAAGGGAGCGGCGGATACTCCGGAAGCGCTGTCCAATACCACTTCGTTTTCAAGCGGCCGTTTATCCTCCAGAGCATACAGGAACTCTTCTTGGAATTTTCTCAGAAGGCCAACGCCGTTTTCTATCTGGCAGTAATCCTCATATACCTTTGCTTCGGGAAGCTGCCTTCCGGCAATGATGTACATTTCATCTGAAGCAAATACAAATGACGTTCCCTGCTCTTCCATAGCCCGTTTCTGCCATGCTTCTATTGTATCGATGGCATCCGCTGCTTCCTGCTGGGTGAGGCAGCGAAGAGGATACAGCTTGTCCCGGTATTTGGTAAGGCCAACCGGCACTACCGCAAGGCTCTGAGCCGCAGGACACAGGCTGTAAAGGTCGGCTATGCTCTTTTCCAGCACAGCTTTGTCGTTTAGCTCAGGGCAAAGCACGATCTGACAATGAAACTGGATCCCAGCTTCCTTCAAAACGGTCAATCGCTCCATAATACGCACCGCCGAAGGATTTACCATCATTTTGCGGCGCACCTGAGGGTCAGTCGCATGTACGGAAACATACAGAGGGCTTACATGCCGCTTGATTATTCTGTCAAATTCCTCATCGTCAACGTTTGTGAGGGTAACGTAGTTGCCCATTATCAAAGAAAGGCGCCAATCGTCATCCTTAACGTGCAATGAATCTCTTACGCCCTTTGGCATCTGGTCGATAAAGCAGAAAACGCAGTGATTTTTACAGGAACGTATAGGGCTCATAAGGCCGCCGTTTGCAAAGCCGAGGCCCAGAGGCTCATACAAATCCTTTTCCACAGGCACATCAACTATATTGCCGTCATCGTCAAGTATGGTCAGGGTAAGTGTTTCCGCTGCGGAAAGCTGCTCATAGTCTATGATATCCCGAACAGGCTCACCGTCTATTGCCACAAGCTCCATACCCGCAAGTATACCCAGCTCATCCGCAACGGAATCCACATCCACAGATGTGATTACCTGATTCATCATAACACCTCCTGACAGCCATGCCGCTATAATTCCAAATTAAATTTTATAGCAAAATCACCCATTTGTCTATTTAAATCACGCAATATACAATATTGCACCTTGACCTGCCCCCATCCGGCGGGGTTATACTAATTATTCAGAACAGATGGGGATAAAAGTATGGTCAGAAACCTCTTCAGTCGTCTGCGTAATGAATGCAGCGGCATATTTACAGTTAAGCGAATTATATTCATATTGCTGGGAACGGCCATATGTTCCTTTGGCATATACAATATTCACCGTCAAACCGGCGTAACAGAGGGCGGCGTACTGGGGATGATACTGCTGTTAAATTATTGGCTTGGCATTTCTCCTTCAGTTTTGTCCGTAACGCTGGATCTTCTTTGCTATGTTTTGGCTTTCAGAAGGCTTGGCGTAAGGTTCCTTGTGATCTCCGGCATATCCTCCCTGAGCCTTTCCATGTTTTTCCGCATTTGGGAGTCCTTCCCTCCCATGCTTCCAAACTATTACGATAAGCCTGTTTTAGCGGCTGTGCTGGGAGCGGTATTTATAGGCGTAGGCGTAGGCATAGTGATAGTCAACGGCGGCTCCTGCAGCGGCGATGATGCCCTTGCGCTGTTTATTTCTGATATTACAGGCTGGCGCATTTCCCGCTCATACCTTATCACTGACTTTACGGTATTGGCGCTGTCCCTCACCTATATCCCTGTTGTCAGGATCTTGTATTCTCTCATTACCGTCACCCTGTCCTCCTATATAATCGACCTGATACAGCGCTTGCGCAAGCCTCCTGCTGTCAGCAACGAAAATTAAAGCATTAGCAAATTAATCGGAATATCGCATATCCATTTTGGAAAAGATGACCTTAGAAAGTGAGGTCATCTTTTATGTTTAAGCACGAAAAAAACTTGTTTCATCCCGTAGAGATCGAAAAGGCAAATCCGCAGTATGCTGCATTGATGCAGGAACAGCTGGGCGGCGGCAACGGCGAGCTTAAAGCAGCCATGCAGTATATGTCCCAAAGCTTCCGCATCAAGGACCCTGAGATAAAAGACCTGTTTCTGGATATAGCTGCGGAAGAGCTGAGCCATATGGAAATGGTCGCACAAACAATCAATCTATTGAATGGCCACGATGTTGACGCTGCAAGCGTACCCGCAGGCGAGATACAATCCCATGTTATTCTGGGCCTAAATCCCGGTCTGATAAATGCATCCGGTTATTCCTGGACCGCTGATTATGTTACCGTTACAGGGGACCTGTGTGCGGATCTTCTTTCCAATATTGCCTCGGAGCAGCGTGCAAAGGTGGTTTATCAGTATCTTTATCGCCAGATAAACGATAAAAAGGTAAGAGAAACCATAGACTTCCTGCTAAATCGGGAAGAAGCCCACAATGCCATGTTCCGCGAGGCCTTCAATAAGGTACAGCAGAGCGGCTCCAATCAGGATTTCGGCACGACCAAGGCCGCCAAGATGTATTTCAGTTTGTCAGAACCCTCCCCTGCCGGCAGCGTGTTCCCTGAAACACCTGTTACCCCGCCCTTTTTTCAGTAATAAAGCAGGCTCCCCCTCCTGTATTGGCAGGAGGGGATTTTAATGCTATATTAAATGCAAAGTATAAAATCTGAGGAGCAATACTGTGGCATCGTCAAAGGAATATCTTAATTACATATTGGAACAGATAAAACACGCCGAAGATATATCCTATCGGCCTATGATGGGCGAATATATCATTTATTGCCGCGGCAAAAGCATCGGCGGAGTGTACGATGACAGGTTCCTTGTAAAACCCACAGAGTCAGCAAAAAAAATGATGCCGGACGTCCGATATGAAAAGCCATACGATGGCGCTAAAGATATGCTTCTGGTGAATAATTTAGAGGATAAGGAATTTTTAAAAATTATGCTTGAGAGCATATCTGACCAGCTACCGGATAAAAAGAAAAAGTAAGCCTGAAAGCAAACAATACAAAAGGACCAAAGCAAATGCTAAGGTCCTTTTTGCATGGTCGGGGCGACGGGATTTGAACCCACGGCCTTTTGGTCCCGAACCAAACGCGCTACCAAGCTGCGCTACGCCCCGATATAAATGGAGCCAACGAGGGGACTCGAACCCCTGACCTGCTGATTACGAATCAGCTGCTCTACCGACTGAGCCACGTTGGCATCGCCACAACATGGGATTATAACATAAATCCCATGTTGTGTCCATCTGAATCAATAAAGTTTTGCAAGAGAGCGAAGGCTCTTAAGCTCCTCTGCAGAGGCGATATGCACTATGGAAAAATCATGGATATGCAGGGAAGGATCCTGCTCTATCCATATAGAACGTCCGTTTTCCTTTGGCAGAATCGGTGAGGACTCGGTGGTATTCTCGTAAATAAGCTGAGCGATATCCGGATGAACTTTTATAAGGTATCCGGGATGGTTTTCAGTAGCCAGGCAGCGCATCAGCTTTTTACGTACCTTCAGAAGAACAGTTTCTTCCGTCATTACCCGTCCTGTGCCGCCGCAGTAAGGGCAGGTGGTTTCCAAGGTGTTGCTTATACACTTGCGGGACTTTTTGCGGGTCATCTCGATCAGGCCAAGCTGAGTGATGCCCAGAACATTTGATTTTGTCCTGTCCTTGCGAAGCTCTGCGCGAAGGGTTTCCAGCACCCGTTCCTTATCCGCAATCTCATCCATATCAATAAAGTCTATTATGATAATGCCGCTGATATCACGGAGCCTGAGCTGACGGGCGATCTCCTTTGCCGCTTCGCAGTTTGTTGCGGTGATTGTTTCCTGCAGATTATCCGTACTGCCAACGTATTTGCCTGTATTTACGTCTATTGTGGTCAGCGCCTCGGTTTGGTCGATAATTATGTATGCGCCGTTTTTCATCCAAACCTTGCGGGAAAGGGCTTTATCTATAACCGCATCAAGATTAAGCTCATCAAACCTGTCCGGCAGCGCATCCTGCAGCACGACCCGCTCTTTCAGAGCCGGAGAGAGTATCCCCGCAACCACCTTGACCTTTTCATAAAATTCCCGGTCGTTAATGGTGAGCCTGCTGATATCCGGCGTAAAAAGATCGCGTATGGTACGGAATACCAATGGTTCTTCCGCGTGAATCAGGCGGGGAGCAGTCAGCATCTGGCACTTTTTCTGTATTCTTTCCCACATGCGGGTAAGAAATGCCATGTCTGCTTCAAATTCTTCAATACTTTTATCCAGCGCTGCAGTACGAACGATGACGCCCATGTTGTCAGGCTTTACCTTTGCTATGGTTTCCTTCAGGCGTGAACGCTCGCTTTCGTTTTCTATCCTTCTGGATACGCCTATGTAATTTACCATGGGCATAAGCACAAGGGTTCGTCCGGGCAGGGTGATATGTGTGGTTACACGAACGCCCTTATTGCCTACCGGTTCCTTGATCACCTGAACCATTATCTCCTGACCGGGCTTTACAATGTCCTTTATATTGGGCGTTTCGGTAGGAACATCAGCGCAGGAATCGCCAAACTGAAACTCGCCATCGTCCAGCTTTATATCCCCCGCGTAAAGAAAAGCATTGCGCTCAAGGCCAACGTCAACAAAGGCTGCCTGCATGCCCGGAAGCACGTTCTGCACCCTTCCCTTATAAATATTGCCCACCAGACGCTCTTTGCCCCGCTGTTCGATATATATCTCGCTTGGGGCTCCGTCTTCAATAAGAACGGTTCTTGTCTGATATGGGTTTATGTCTACTACGATTTCCTTGTCCATAAAGGACCTCCGGTAAAAACAGCTTTATGCCTCAATTGGATATCCTTCGGGGGCCTTCGGCATAAAAGCTCCGTCTGTGGAATATATTGCTTCTCTGTGAAGATCAAATGTAAAGTCGCGGCCAAGTATATCCTTCATTGCGCCGAGAAGCAGGTCTGCATTAAGTCCGCCTGCCGCATCAAGCCTGCCTGCAAGGGCTATCCTGCATTCATTGCCCTGTACCGCATCAAGCTGCATTTTATATACCATGGGACGGATATCCACGTTTTTCATTCCGGCCTTGGTCTTTTTAAGCACAACTATACTGTCGCTGAGCAGTTTCTCTATTGAGCTGCTTATTTCTTCTGCCTGCACTGCTTCAGCAAACCGCAGCACAACGGAATATTCCGCCGCAGCCATTACAGCGGAAAGAGACGGATACTTTTCCTCTATGCAAAATGCCTCAAGAATGCTGAATCCTCTGGGTAAAGCAGCATTGACCCGTGCAATGAATTCATCCGCAGCAAGCTCTTTATCCATCTTAATATCCAGCCATTCGCCCGAACTTGTGGCTCCAACGGTAAGGGCGGTTGCAAATGCCAGCTGCTGATGGGGATTGAAGCCATTGGAGTATGCTACGGGTATATCCGCCCTGCGGAATGTACGCTGAAAAAGGCGCTGAACATCCAGATGGGATACAAAACGCACAGAGTCTTCTTTTTTAAATCTTGCAATAATCCGCACATTTACCTCCAAAGCATCCGTTACAGCCCTTACGGCAGTCACGGGTACAGGTTTCCTTCAGCGCATTGTGATATTCCCGCTTTAGGTAATCCTTTGTAACCAGCATATCCACATGATCCCAGGGCAGGGCCTCGTCAAGATCACGTTCCCTGTTTGCATAGTATGCAGGATCCACCTTTGCCTCTGCAAAGGATTCATCCCAAATTTCCAGCTTGAAGTGCTCGTCCCAGGAATCAAACCTTGCACCCTTGCTGTAAGCCTTTTCAATAACGTCGGCAATACGCCTGTCGCCCCTGGCCATTACAGCCTCCAATACGCTTATGTCAGGCTCATGGTAGGCGTACTCCACGCTGCGAAGGCCCCTGAGAGCATCCTTGAGCAGCATCTGCTTGCGTATGATCTCTTCCTTGGTATTCTGGGGAGCCCACTGGAAAGGAGTAAAGGGCTTTGGTACGAAGGAAGAAACGCTGACGGTTATGCGCAGTCCCTTTCCCCGTTTTTCCTTGGGGATGGAATAATAAACCCCTGCAACCTTGCGGGCAAGATCAGCTATACCCAGCAGGTCTTCATCGGTTTCCGTGGGCAGGCCCAGCATAAAGTAAAGCTTTACGCCTGTCCAGCCGGATTCAAAGGCATCCTTCATATTGCGGAGCAGGTCTTCCTCGGTAACGCCCTTATTGATAACGTCCCTGAGACGCTGAGTTCCCGCTTCGGGGGCAAATGTAAGGCCTGCCTTGCGGACAGACTGCATCTGCTCCATGTCTTCCTTAAGGAATGCATCTATCCTAAGAGAAGGCAGGGATATGGATACACGCTTGTCGCGGTAGGTATTGATTATCTCGGGAACAAGCTGATGTATTTCGGAATAATCGCCTGAGCTGAGGGAAAACAGCGATACTTCATCATAGCCTGTACAGGAAAGCATTTCATCTGCCTGCCTGAGGAGAGTTTCCCTCTTGCGCTCACGCACGGGACGATAGATGAATCCCGCCTGACAGAAGCGGCAGCCGCGGGTACAGCCGCGGAACAGCTCTATTGCGATTCGGTCATGAACTATGGAAAGATATGGCACGATGGGCTTGCCAAGGTATTGGGCAGCATCCAGATCCTTTACCACTCTGCGTTCGGCCATATCAGGAGCCTGAGGCTCAGTCTTGTCCATGGATACAAAAGCGCCGTTTTCATCGTAAACAGGGGTATAAAACGAAGGAACATATACGCCCTTTATTTTGGACATAGCAAGCAGCGTCTCTTTCTTTGAGGCGCCCTTTGCTTTTGATTCTTTATATACGTCTACCAGCTCGCCTATAAGCTCCTCACCGTCGCCGATCATAAACAGATCGATAAAAGGTGCAATGGGCTCCGGATTGCAGGCACAGGGGCCGCCGCACACCACCAGCGGCATGTCCTCCCCGCGGTCTTTGGCGCGCAGAGGAATGCCCGCAAGGTCAAGCATGGTGAGAATGTTTGTATAGCACATTTCATACAGCAGGGAAAAACCCACTATATGGAAATCCTTTAGTGGACGGAAATTTTCAAGGGAATATGCGGGAATGCCGTTTTCCCTCATCTTCTGTTCCATATCAGGCCAGGGCGCAAATGCGCGCTCACATATGGTATCCTCACGGCTGTTCAGCACGTTATAGAGGATGCGTGAGCCCAGATGGGACATACCTATCTCGTATACATCAGGGAAGCACAGCGCAAAACGCACCTGTGCATCGGTTTTTTCGGTGGAATTAAGCTCTCCGCCAACATAGCGGGCAGGCTTTTCCACTTTGTCCAAAAAAGTATTAAGCTTGTCCTTAATCAAAAATATACCTCCAGACCACAGGGCGGTTTTGCCCCGCAGACATATCCTTTCACAAATAATATTGTAGCACCAATAAATGCTACGGTCAATGAAAGCGGATAACATCACCAAGGGTTGCGCCGCACCCATATTCCGCTGCAAACTGCCCTAAGCGTACGCTGTCTATCCTTGCCATTTCCCTCAGGTCATCATCCAATATGCAAAAAACAGCATATCCCCCATTATCATATGAAAGCGCCGTAATTACAGGCACATCTTTTTTAAACGCAATATGCCTTACATTTATTCCTCTCCCCGAAGCGGCGCTGCGCATATTTTTCATATGCTGCATTATTCCGCTTCCCCGCTCTTTTAATCCGGAAATTGCTTCGCTCAGTAAAAATGCAGAAAATATTATCAGCGTAGTATTTTTTGTAAAATAACTGACAGCCCCCAATAAAGCAGATAAGAAAAAGCCCGAAGCCGCACGGATCCCCCGGCCAATGTGTATTCCCCCCATAGCTAAAACGGCCTTCACAGCCCTGCCGCCATCCAGCGGATATGCCGGTAAAAGGTTTATCACTGCAATGTGCATATTCGCCTGAGCAAATTCCTCTGCCTGAGGTATATATCTGCACCCCATACAGCATATAAGGCTGCATACAGGCCCGCTAAGAGCTATCATCAGCTCATCCCAGGGGCTGTTCATGTTGTTGATGTTCATCCTGCAGCCATAGGGCAGCAGTTCCAGCGAACACACTCTGCACCCCAGCATACCAGCCATTATGTAATGGGCGCATTCATGCAGCATCAATGCAGCTATGTAGTTCAAAAACAGACCTGTGTTTTCCGAAACAATTGATAAAATACACAGAATAACATACAGCGGACTGCATCTGATGAATCCACCGCATAGTTTTAATTTCATGCCAAATTCACGCTGTTTATATTAAAATATTCTGCGGGATTTACAGGTCTGCCGCTTTTGGTCATCCCGATTTCAATGGTGTTAATGTTTTTTAACAGCGTATCCCCCTGTTTAACAGGCTGACCTTCCTCGGCAGCTATTTCCCCCTCCCCTGAAAAGCACAGTACAATATCGCCATCCACGGAAAGTTCCAGATATGCTTTGCCGCTTTCCGTCCTTATGGTTTTTATAATGCCATTTTGCGGCGCTGGAAAAAACTCTGAGGTTATCCCGCTTATCGTTATGCTTGTTTTCTCTTCATTAAGCTTGATCGATTGGTACTCTGTTCCGATATTCAGCTTTGCATCTGAAGAAAAAACCTGAATTATCCCAGGCAGCTCAACGAAGCGCAGTTTGCCGAGATAATCCCCGCCAACATCCTCCCCGTTTTTTATAATATCCGAAGAAACCTCAAGCAGCTCCTGCCTGCTTCCCATAAAATCAGACAACAGCACGATTCCCGCCAGCAGCGCGCAAATTCCCATCTTTGCCAGCATGGAACTGCCGTTTTCCTTTTTGTACAGATTGGATTTTCTAGAATATGTCCTGCCGAAATACCTATAGGTATACTTACGCTTTTCCCTGCCGTATATTTTTGAATTGAATCCGCTGTGACTAACTCTATCTGACATAAATATACCCCCTTCCGTCACAAAAGAAATATATGTGACACAAGGGGGAAACAATACCTCTCAATTTAATGTTTCTTTGCAGGCTGTCTCATCCATACGTTTTCAACTATGCCCACGCCTATCATATTCGTCAGCAGATTTGAGCCTCCATAGCTTATAAACGGCAAAGGTATACCGGTAACCGGCATAAGGCCGATCGTCATGCCGATATTTTCGAATACGTGGGCAGTAAGCATGCCGGTAACGCCTATTACAAGGCATGCGCCAAAGTTGTCCTTTGACTTAATGGCAATGTAAACCCATCTGAATATCAGCGCAAAGAACAGCAGAATCAGCACTGTACCGCCAATAAAGCCCAGGCCCTCAACTATTCCTGCGAAAATAAAGTCGGTATGCCTTTCAGGCACAAAGCGAAGCTGAGCAAGCGTTCCCTCGGTAAAGTAACCCTTGCCCCACAGCTGGCCGGAACCTATGGCGATTTTTGACTGGGCAACATTGTATCCTGCGCCCTGAAGATCCAGCTCGGGGTTAAGAAATACCTGTATGCGGAACTGCTGATATTCCGACATGAGGAAGAAATACGCAAGGGGCAATCCCGCTGCCACAAGACCTGCCGCGGCACCAATATACCCCCATGACACCTTGCCGATAAAGTAAATGAAAACCATTATGCAGATATACACAAACGCCGTACCAAAGTCAGGCTGCATCATTACCAGAATCGTCGGCACAAGGCACAGCATTGTGGTTTTAATAATGTACCCAAATCCGCCGAACCTGCCTTCTTTATCCATGCAGTCGGATACGTATTTGGACAACGCAATGATGATGCATATCTTGCACAATTCGCCGGGCTGCAGTGCTCTGTCTATAAAATCAAACTTGAACCAGCCGGTTATTCCCTTTACCTTATCCGTGGCAAATATGATAATCAGCAGCAGCAAACAGCCCACATATGCGTATTTGATAAGATAGCGGAATGTCTTATAATCTATTACCAGAAAAACAAGCAGCGCCGCCAGGCCGATCAAAAAGTTTACTATCTGCTTTTCAACGTAATAAAGATTAAGCTTATCCTTAAAGTCGCTCAGCGTTGCCTCTGTACCGTCAAAGGGATCTGCCATAATGCTGGATATGCTTAACAGCCCTATTGAAAACAGGGCCAGCACCAGCAATATGGTGATCCAGTCTATTCGTTTAAGAAGGCTGCTGTCAAACATGGTTTAGTTTAAATCAAAAAGCTCCTTAACTTCGTTATAAATGCTGAGATACTTGTCTATGGTATCCGCATACGCAATGGGTCGGTTAACGGTAACGGTCTGTGCTGTGCCTTCATCGTGGAACAGCCTGTCCAGCATCATGGTTGCTGTAGCGGCTGTTTCATAATATGGCTCTATGCACAGAGCATAAATATCATTATCGTTGAACAGGGCAAGGTTTTCGTCGCTCAGTCCGCAGCCGAATGCGGTTATTGATATCTGCTTTAGCAGGCCGGGGTTTGGCGTAGGGCCTGCGGATGGATCGGGTTTCGGCGTTGGGGTGGGCTTGGCTTTATTTTTTTCCTGCTCCTCTTCCATTTCCTTGAAAAGCGATATGGCTTTGCTTCTGGCCTGTACGGCTATGGATGCGGAATCCGTATCGCAGGCATAAAGACCTTTGATGTCCCTGTTGTTCAGTATGAAGTTTGCAAGCTCGTCAATCGCCGCCTCATCGCCGCTTCCCGGTGTGCGGGCAAAGGAAACCGTAACATACTGGGGATAGTATTCCTTAACGGCCTTATCAAACTCTGCAAAGCATTCCGCGGGGTTGTATCCGTAAACCAGAATCCGTCCTGATTTGAGGCTTCTTTCCGTCATGCGCTCCGCAATGCCGCGGGCCAGTTCCTCGATATACTCTTCGGTATCCGCCACAACATTAACATGGGCTATATCCGTTTCGTCAGCGTAGTATGGAGAAACCACATACATCCCGGCCTGTGATGCTTCAGCTATTGCTGCTGAATGGCTTCCCGAGATAAGCAGCCCCGCACAGCCATCCTCCATTGCCTCTTTGACTGCCGCGGAAGCATCCGTTGTTATACGATACAGCTTTGCGGGATATCCAAGGTTTTCTGCGGTGCGAAGAAAACCGTGCATCATCATATATGTGCCCATGCTGCCATCATCTTCAATTACAAACCCCATAAGCCGCATACCGTCTGATGAATCAACAGGCTGAATAGCTGATGCCTCTGTCGGCTGTTCCTCTACGGACACCTGGGCAGGTTTATCGGCGCAGGAAGTAAGCAGCATCAGGGCCAAAATTATCGGCAGGATTCTTTTCACTGGCGCACCTCCGGATAGGGTCATTTTACAACAAATCCTGCCGACGGTCATCGGTGCGGCATATTTGTTTACAGAATTTTAGATAATGCGGCTTGTTTGCCTTATTATTCAATTTAATATTATAGCACATAATTTACTGCCATGGGCATAAATTTACCAGTGAGGTGGTTTTGTTGCCTAAAATCAGAAAAGTCTATCGGTTGATTTTGCTTTGTATTGCAGTGAGTTCAGTTGTTGTGCTGTTTCGCCTTTTTAATGGCTTTGGCCATCTGCATATCAAGGTTGTGGATGCATATACCCTTATGCCCATAGAAAATGCAGCGGTCATAATCCCCGATGTGAATAAATCCTTATTATCCGACAGCAGCGGCAGCTGTATTTTTACCGGAATACCCATACGAAAAAACGCCCTGCAAAACAGGCTTCTATCACAGGATTGGGGCGAATGTACGATTGTATCCTTATATGAAGGATATAGGCCTACCGTCATTCTCCATGCTCAAGTAGAAAAAAACATCATGCGGAACGGCCCCACCATATACATGTTCCCGGAGGAGCTGGACGACATAGAGATTGCGTCTATAGTTGAATCTCCGGATGAGAAATGGCTCAATCAATTGGTTGAAAAGTATTCCAGATAATATGATATAATAGCTTCTATGGAAGCTGCTGATAACAAAACAACCGAAAAAACATTATTAAAAAAACTGCCATGGCTGCTGCTGATTCCCTCGGGCTTTATCCTGCCTAAGTTTGCCGCACAAAATCCATGGGCTGTTGAGAATCTGTTCAGCCGAAAGATCTACCCTGTGATAAGCGGAGCCATAAGCTCGGTTACAGGGTTATTTGGCTGTTCCTGCGCGGAAATTTTTATATGCGGCGTAATACTCGGCGTACTTTTTCTGCTGATATTCAATCTTATACGGCTCATCAGGAAAAAACACACTCCCCTGCGTTTTATATCTTTTCTGATGTCTCTCTGCATATTTGCCGGGGTCATGCTGAATCTTTTTTATATGCTGTGGGGCTTTAACTATTCCAGACCTACGCTGTATCAGCTGATGGAGCTGGAAGTTAAAGCGCGGCCTGATACCCAGCTTCAGCAGCTCTGTTTTGATTTGGCTGTACAGGCCCGCGAGCTGAGGGAAAAAGTGCCTCAGGATGAAAACGGAGTATTCTGTTTTGAGGATTATCAGGCATATTTTGAAAAGATACCTGCAGCTTATGCTGCCCTCGGACAGGAGCATGCCCTTTTCTCTGCGCCTGCCGCCGTTGCAAAAGGAGTAAAGGCATCCGAAGGAATGTCATGGGCCGGCATATCCGGCATATACATCCCCTATACCGCAGAGCCAAATGTAAACGTTCATCAGCCTCCGCTGCTTATGCTTTCCTCTGCCGCCCATGAAACAGCTCATTATCTGGGGTTTGCCCGTGAGGATGAAGCAAACTTTATCGCCTACCTTGCCTGCACTTATTCGGATGACCCGGCAATACAATACTCCGGCGTGATGCTGGCGCTGATAAACTGCGCAAATAAACTATACAGAAGCGATTCAAATAAATTTGCGCCGCTGCGGGAAATGTACAGCGACGCAATGATTCGTGATCTTTCTGCTTATAATGCTTATTGGGATAATTACGAAGGCGAAGTGGAAGAAGCCTTCGATACGTTAAATGACAATTACCTGAAGTTCAATCATCAGCAGGATGGCGTAAAAAGCTACGGTATGATGGTTGACCTGATGCTGGCGTATTATTACCGCTAATATCCCAGCTTTACTGCCTTATTCAGCAATTTGCCGGCCAAAGGCGCCGCATAGCTTCCGCCGCCGCCTGCCTGCTCCAGAATGACAGTAACTGCAAGGGGATGCTCCTCGTCCAGAATAAACCCTGTAAACCAGGCATGGGTTTTTACCGCCTTATCCGATGAGATTTCCGCCGTTCCTGTTTTGCCGCCCACCACAAGGCCATCCACAGCGGCTCTGGTGCCGGTTCCCCGGTCAACCACCTGGATCATCGCATCCTGAACAAACTGCGCCTCTGCGGCCGTGAGCACCGTTTTATACGTACTGCTCGGGGCCGTATATTTTACCCTGTTATTGCTGTCGGCCACCTTGTAAAGCAGCCTTGGCTCCATCATAACGCCGTTGTTTGCTATGGCCGCAGTAAGCATACAGGTCTGCATAGGCGTCATAATATCCTTATACTGCCCCACGCCGGACCAGGCAACGTTCAGCTCGGTATCACCTTTTTCGAAACTGCTGTTGTAGAGCATTATGTCGTCAAATAGAAATTCATCGCCAATGCCCAGCTCCTTTGCTACCTTGGCAAGCTTTGCGGGTCCGATTTCCATTGCAAGCTTTGCAAAAGTAGTATTGCAGGAGGAGGCAAAAGCCTCAAATATATCCACCTCGCCATGATATTCGCTGTGATAGTCACGAACTATGCTGTAAAGCTCGCTGGCAGCAGGCTCCGCACCGATATCCTCTGCCCCTTCCTGCTCACGGTCATAGTCCCTGTCTTCTTCGCTTTGAGTAAAATCTTCATCATTTACCCGCACATCAGGCAGATACTTTCCGCTTTCCCGGTCAAATACCAGCGCGCCGTCACAATTAAACGTGCGGTTCTGTATTCCCGGTACATAGCGAAGGGCAGCGATCAATGTGACTATTTTAAAGGTTGAACCCGGAGTATACCTGCCCATGGTGGTACGGTTTACCATGGCGCTGGCGGCCAGCTCTTTGCTGCCGTCAATATAATCTTCTATATAGTTGGGATCAAATGTGGGCTGGCTTACAGAGGCAAGAATCTCGCCGGTTTTATAATTCATCAGCACAACCGAGCCCCAGTAATCATCCATTAAATCATATGCATATTCACAAAGGTCGGCATCCACAGTAAGCAATACCGTGGAGCCCACCCTTTGCTGAGTACCTATCAGCTGCTCAAATTCATCTGCGAGGCCCTGATCAAAACCAAGCAGATATTTTGCAAACATGGATTCTGCGCCTATGGTCTGACCGTAAACGTCGCCCACAACATGACACATAGAACGCCGAAGTTCCTTCACGCCCACATACTGACGCTGGCCATCATCATCTGTATAAGCAAGGCGCAGACCTGTCCTGTCCAGCAGCATACCCGCTGCAATGGAATCCTTTTGACTGGAAACACGGGTATTGTATGGGCTGGAAAACCATCTGTTGCCATATGCGCTGACAATGTAGCCAAGATACACGCTGAGCACCACAAACATGGCGCAGAACAGCGCAAGCATGGCTTTTATATGCTTTCTGGTGCTGTCCTTTCTCATTGTGCATACTCCTCGCTTGCTTCATCTATTGCATCTTCCAGCATTTCACCGTTCCTGATGGAAACTCCTTCCAGTATGCCAAGAAGCATCATGGTGGCTATCATTGAACTGCCGCCATAGCTTACAAAGGGCAGCGTAATGCCGGTAAGCGGAATAAGCTTAATAACGCCGCCGATGATAATAAAGCTTTGCAGCGTGATAAGCACGGTGCATCCAAAGGCAACCAGCATGAGATACCTTGTTCGTGCATTAAGGGCGATCAATGCGCCGCGAATAATAAATACAAGATACAGTGCTATTAAGGCTATGCCGAAAACGATGCCGAACTCTTCGCAGATTACGGCAAAGATATAGTCCGTATTGTAGGCAGGTATGGATTTTGGCATGCCCTTGGTAAGGCCAAGCCCCATCACGCCGCCAGATGCAATGGCCATAAGGCCCTGCGCCACCTGATATCCGCTGGTGGAATAGGTTGCCCAGGGATTTTGCCATATGGCAACGCGCGCCTTTACATGGTCAAAGAGATGATAGCTTGCAACGGCGCCAATCGCACCGGCTCCAAGGCCTATAAGCGTAGTGGTTGCCTTGCCTGTGGCAACGTAAAACACTATAAGATATGTGCCGCAAATAAGCAGCGCCGCACCAAGGTCTCTTTCCATCACCAGCAGCATAGCCACTATTATTGCAAATATTGCAGATGGCAGCCAGTCCCATGTGCGCTTAATGACAGTAAAGTGATTTGCCATAATAAACACGAGAGCTACCTTTACAAATTCAGAAGGCTGAAAGCTTATTCCGCCAACAACTATCCAGTTCTTTGCGCCGCCGTTTTCTTCACCTATAACATAAAGAACAGCAAGAAGACCGATGCTGAGTATCATCAGCGGTATATTTATCCTGCGGAAAAACTTTCTCGTCCGCATAAGCAGTGTACAAATTATCATGCATACCATGCCTATACAGAACCAGACCAGCTGCTTGACAGCTATATCCGGAGAAAGCCTGTATTGGACAATCATGCCTATTGCAGCCAAAAGGTTGGCAATTACCAAAATAAACCTATCTGCATGGCGGGATATCCACTGCATCACGGCATACTGAATAAGCAGCACCGCCACAAGGCCAATGCCAAACACAAGGGACATCAAATCAAAGCTCTCATCCCTTAACGAAAGCAGCGCAAAAGCAGAGAGCTCAAATATCATTACGATACCCAGCAAGCCTGCGGCGCTGAGCTGACGTACTCTATTCATGCTCCGCCTCCTCCCTGAAGGAAGTGCGCTTTATTCTAAAATAAAATTTCACATGGCCCAGCTGAACAAGATCTCCATCCAGCAGTTCTTCCATACGGTGGACCATGGGCTCCCCGTTAATTTTGATTTTGCCTCTTCCCTTGCGCTTGATGAACACATCTCCCCGTTTTTCAAATATTATTGCGTGCTTGCGCTTAACAGACCTGTCTTCGATGCATATGTCGCACTTTTTGCTCCGGCCTATTATATTTGTTTTAACCAGAATGAATCCATTTTCGTTTGTATCAAATGGGGGAAGAAATTCGATATGCTTGGCATAGCCCTTTTCCAGCCAATCCTTTACCCGGCGCAGCTCATTGTACTCATTGACGGAATGATAAACTATACGTATAAGTATGTATATTATGGCGACAACAAAAAAGTATCGCATTACCGATACGGCAAGGGAATAAATATCGGCCCGCATATACCTTCGCCTCCTGTTCAAAATTATTCAATGTGATTATACCATAAAATTTATGATAAACTGTTACCATATTATCAATTTTACATAATCATCCAAAACTTCTCATTTTCTCCCTTTTTCCGCCGGCAATACAAAAGAGGCCGCAGATACGGCCTCTTTAAATAAACTTTTTTGTTGGTTTTAGGAAAGCAGCGGAGACTTGAGCAGCATATTCTTGGTACGCTGCAGATGAGTACGAAGAATTGCGGTGGCAAGCTCGATATCCTTGCTTTCGCAGGCTGCGATAAGCTGAGCATGATCTTCCAGAGAATAAACTTCTTCTTTGTTTTCCTCGCCGTAGAAGGGAGTAATGTACCTGTCCACGTTTGCATGCATCTGATCGATCAGAGAAAGCAGGAAAGGATTATCGCAGGGATTATACAACGCAAAGTGCAGCTCAAGATTCAGCTCGGCACCCTTAACATGGTTTGTTTCCTTGGAAAATGCATCCAAAAGCTCCCTTGCCTTTGCAATATCCGCATCGGTAATATTAGCCATTGCCAAGCGAAGGGCTCCCACCTCAAGGAGTATGCGGGTATCCATTACATTGGCCAGCTCCTTGCGGGAAAGCTTGGTTACAACCGCGCCTCTGTTGGGATATATGCGAACAAGGCCCTGAGCTTCCAGCTGACGGAATGCTTCGCGTACGGGAATGTGGCTTACGCTGAGCGCAGCAGAAATCTCATCCTGTCTTAAGGGCATGTCGCCGGGAAGCTCGCCGCGAACGATGGCAGTTCTAATTACCTGAAATACCCAATCCCGTGCCGCCATGGAGCGGGGCTGCATTTCTTCCGCAATCTTCTTAAGATCCATAATTACCGTCACTTTCTTTTGTTTGTTATTTTTCAGAATTCTTTATTTTATACAATATACCATATACTTCTACCTCTATTTTACTTAAAAAGCGACTTTAGTCAACCCATTTCGGCATATCATTGCATATTATTCAGTTAGATTTACGTTAATAATCCGATCTGGAACGTAAATACTTACCGCCCTGGATGGCAGCCCATATACAGTTTTTCCGCCTATTTCCATGGCCTCATGCTGAACAGAAACGTAGTATTCATACCGTTCTCCGGCGGATACAGTTTCGTCCGTAAACTGTATATGCCCCTGTGCTCCATTAAAGGATTCCAGCGCGGCCTCCCTTCCTCTGTCATCTCTCCTATTGAGATAATACACCCCGAAATCATCAGGACAATCAAATGTGATATTAACCGTATCTCCGATTGCTTCGGCGGACAGATTCTGGGCTGCAGCAGGAATAGCCCAATATCCGGTGGTAAATTCCGGCGCAGTTTCCGCTGTAAAAAACTCGGATATTTTGCTCTGCTCAGGCGTAAAAGCATTTGCAAGTACGGTTTTATGCAGGTTTTTCAGGCTGTAAGCATCAAGGCTGTATTCCTTGACGCTTTCCGGACGAATAAAATCGCTGCCGCTTCCTTCGGGATAAAGATAGCTATACAGCTCATACAGCATCATGGCAGGATAGGTCCCCCCTGTTGCTTCCGCGGGCAGCTTGCCAAGGTTATCGCTGTCATACCCCATCCACACCACTGCTGTGTAATCCGGCGTATAGCTTGCCATCCATGCATCCCTGTTGCCTTCCGATGTTCCCACTGTCCCGGTTTTGCCTGCAATGGGAATATTCAGGGTATTCAACCTGTGCCCTGTTCCCTCCGTTACCACACTTTTAAGCATACTGGTAAGAATATAGGCGTTTTCTTCGCTCATTACCCGCTTATTTTCTGACTTGTATTCATACAGCACCTTTCCTGCGGAATCAGTAATATACCTGATAACGGAAGAAGTATTGTATTGCCCCCCTGAAGCAAAACAGGAATACGCTCCCGCAATCTGCAAGGGAGATACGCCATATGTGAATCCCCCCAGCGCCAAAGCCAGGCTGTTATCTCTGGTATCAAACTCTATTCCGCAGGCTGATGCAAATTCCTTGGCTCTGCCTATCCCTACCGCTGAAAGCACTTTTACTGCCGGTACATTAAGCGATTTTGAAACAGCTTCCCGTATGGTGACCCAGCCGTAATACTTGCCGGCGAAATTAGACGGCATATAATCCGCGAATACCGTTTCTTCATCCAGTATCATATCAGCAGCGGTATAGCTGAGATACTCAAAGGCAGGAGCGTATGAAATAATCGGCTTTATTACAGATCCCGGCTGTCTTCTGATATCCACGGCCCTGTTAAGGCCCATATTGCCTTCATGCTCCCGTCCGCCTATCATTGCGGATATCAATCCATCCTCCGGCCGTTGTACAACCAGCGCCCCCTGGCAGTCATCCGTAGGGAAAAGGCCGTCATTATTGAACAATTCCTCACAATACAGCTGAAGCTCAGTATCCATGGCAGAATAGATCCGATATCCGCCTTTAAGCAGTTCCCCGGTAGTTATATTCAGTGCCTGTGCAGCGCTTTTTACAACAGCGTCGGTGTAATATCCTGAATATTCCTGTATATTGTCATGAAGTATAATCGGGCGTTCGGCCGATGCATTGGCCTGCTCCTCTGCCGAAATATATCCATACTGATTCATTAAATTCAATATGTTATTTCGCCTTTTTATGGATGCTTCATAATCAATGTGGGGCGCATAGCTTGAAGGAGACTTCAGTATCCCCGCCAGCATTGCGCTTTGCGCCAAATCAAGCTCTTTTGCGTGTATTCCAAAATATCCCATGGCAGCCGCTTCTACGCCGTAATACCCTCCGCCGAAGTATACATAGTTCAGATACATCTCAAGAATATCCTGCTTGCTGCACCTTCTTTCCATCTGATACGCAAGCACCGCTTCCTCGGCTTTTCTGGATATTGTCTTTTCGGAGGAAAGGTGGCTGAGCTTTATAAGCTGCTGGCTGATGGTGGATGCACCCTGAACATAACCTCCGGCTTTGATATCTGCAATTATGGCTCCGGCAATGCGTATAATATCAACTCCCTCATGATCGTAAAACCGTGCATCTTCTGCGGATATAAACGCATTCAACAAATGCGGCGGCAATTCATCCAGGCTTACCCATGTTCTGTCCTGAGCACCATGAAGGCTGAGTATTTCTTTATCGTGACAGTCGTATATAACGGAAGTTCTGTCGCATCCCGTGATCCTTTCCAAATCAAAATTGACCCAGCTGTCCATACCAAGTATGCCCACCGCTGCAAAGAGCATAAAAAATACTGCTGCAGTGGCTAACACAAGCAGCAGTATTCTGGATTTTCTCAGTTTCATTGTCCTGTGCCTCCGCTATCACTTAAATATCAATAGTGATAGTATCGCCACATCCGCAGACAATTAACATTATAAATAATAATTTTTTATCAGCAGCAGAAGCATACGGGGAATCCAAATGAGCTGCAGCACATGGCGCTTGTAAGCATTGCGCAGGGGCCGCCGCAATTATATACGCCGTAATTGCCGGTTCTGCGGGTATATGCGCCGCCTGTACCCCGGATGGAATTATACGCAGCGGCATATTCGGGATTTCCGGGATTCTGCTGATATGCAATGGTAAGATATTCCCTTGCCTTATCATACCATCCCTGACGCAGGTAGATTATACCATACAGATAATACCATTCTGCATTGCGGGTGGATATGGCATCCAATACAGCCTTTGCCGCCTGAAGATTGCCCTGATTTATAAAGGAGCGTGCGCGGCTGAATTCTGATGAATATGGGCCGGAATATGTGTTTCCCGTGCCGGTATATCCTCCATAGGAGCTGTAGCTGCCCTGGCCGTCACGGCTGGCATGGGAAGAAGAGCTGTTGGTCTTTTTTGTAAGCATTTCGTATGCTTCATTCACCTCAACCAGCTTTTCATTGGCAAGCTCCTTCAGGTCGGAATCGGTATACTTATCAGGATGGTATTTCTTTACCATCTTTAAATAAGCAGCCCTTATCTCCTCCTGAGAAGCCCCTTCGCTTACTCCCAGCACTTTATAGGGATTGATCATCTTTTCCTCCCAGTACCATTGAATTTTTCAGCGGACAACCGTCTTTTATGATGTTATCCAGCAGGCTTTCATGTGCCTTGATATCCAGCAATTCGTATGCATTGATAGCTTCGTTGAGAGAGCAGTTGATAATAAACTCGGCTCTATCCTTGTCGGCTCCTGCCGCAAGGAAGGGATTGTAACTGCCCTTCCTGGCATCCTTTTCCCTATCTTCCCATGCATCTATAAGATATACCCATCTGCCAAGATGATACAGCATATAGCCAAAGGCAATGCGATCGTGCGCATCTTCCACCGGTGCGGTCATGGCCGCATTTTTCATCATCCGGGCAAAGGCATCTGCAGGAGGGTCTATTTCAGCGGTATTCGCTTCCTCTATGCGGGAAAGTTCCAAAATGCCCTCATATATAGCCTTGTACAGCTCGGGTCTGCGTTCTTTGGCCTTTTGGACCGCGCCCTTCATTGCGGCCTTGCCGATTGCTGCGCCGTGATTTTTATCATCCCGCCAGTTATCATCCAGCTTACAGTATGCAAGGATTATATCCATATCAGCGGCAAAGCGAATGTATTCATCCTCCACCGCTGCCATCCGCGCCCTCGAAAGGGGCTTGTATACGCAGCGGCACTTTCGCGTATTCTCCACTCCTGCAATAGCGGTCAGCAGCAGAGCAATAAACGCACAATCATAGCTTAAAACCAGCTTCATGTGTTCGCCAAACTCACGGCCGATGCATTTGCAAAGTCCGCAGTAATAAGCTCTGTATTCGTTATATTCTCTGAATCTAAGCTCGTCCTTGTTTGGCTGGATATATCCGAACATTGTTTTCCTCTGCCTTTCTTGTGATATTGTACCATTATTTGCTCCTATCTCCAAATACTATTTAAACCAAATTGCATCATCAGCTTTAAATTATTGAAAACACATAATAAAAAACTCCCAAATTAAATTCGGGAGTTTTTGCCGTGGGTGCTTTACTTGTTAAACAATCCTGCGAAAAAATTGGTTACGCTGCCGATAAAGTCGGTTACCTTTTCGGTTACGGTGGAAAAAGTTTCGCTGACCTTTTCCTTGGCGGTCATTGCCTTTTCCACGGTTTCGGTGATGGAAAGAAGTTTTTCCTTAAGCTCTGCAACATCCAGCTTTTCCATCTGGCGGCAAAGGCCCAGTATCTGCTCTATCTGTCCGTCAGTTACCTGCACATTGTACTGATCCGCGAGCTTGCGTATCTCCTTCTTTACATCGGAATCCGACATTGATTCTGTTATATCCAGTATGCCCTTAAGTTCGTTTATAAGGGCCGCAGCTTCCTCGCTGCCAATGTACTCCGCAAGCTGACCTGTAAGCACAAGCTCTTCCACGCCTACCGCCTTTGCAATATTTGAAAGAGACTTTCCGGTAATGTCCTCGTAGGCCTTATATATGCCGGTAAGCGCGGCAGTTCCGGATACAGCAAAGGGAGCGGAAACCATAACCTTAGCATCGGTTATGCCGGCGGTGGTAAGGGCGTTTATGTACATCTGCTCGGTACACCAGTTTATATTATTGGTGCTGATGGAAAGGCCGGAGCCTTCCTCAAGCATGGTGATGTATACACAGGACAGCGCAACGCTGCCTATCTTTTTCTCATCCACAAGGCCCTCAAGGTATTCACGCTCATCAGCGTTGGTTACTATGATTTCCTTTACGCTGCCCCGTTCAATGCCAAAGTCCTTATAAACTGCCGCAGCCTGTTCCTGATCCAGATTTGCGCCTATTACGGCCCTTGCCTCGCCCGCTTCATAGGCAAATACTGTGCCCATGGAACATATACAGGCAGCAGCCAATATAAAAGCAATAATGCGTTTCATCAAAACTATAGCCTCCATGTGATATTCAACGAATGTAATTATATCATGAAGAACGCCGCAATTCATTAACTGGATGTAAATAATGCAGCACCCGTCAGGCCATTATCATCATAAATCCAACCATGAATACCAGGCTGCACAATATGGATACGGAGTTTATCATGCTGGACAGGCCAACATCCTCCCTGATTATCCCTGTAAATGCAGGGGCAGATGCTCCGATGGGGCTGAAGAAAAGTATTACCAATGCTTTTTTTATTTCCATGCCGTAGGGCAGAACAAACCAGCATACTGCAGCCAGCACAGCCGCTGAAGCATATCGTATGATCAGACACCGGGCAAGGCTGTTTACCTTTTCTCTGTCCGGAGTAAAGCTGAAGCCTACGCCTATCATAAGCATAGCCACGAACGCATTCGCCCCGCCGATTATTTCTGCACAATACAGCACAGGAGCAGGAAATTTCAGCCCGGTGGAATTCATAAACATCATTATCAAAAAGCATACAAAGGGCGGCATCTTAATAAGTGCCTTGCCTATCTTCTTTAAAGAGAAGCCTGTCCCATCCTTGATCATAGCCGCAACGGCATAGGACCCGCCAAGGCAAATTGCCGCATTGCCTGCGTCAAACAATCCGGTGGTCATTATACCCTCTGTGCCAACCAATCCAAGCAAAAAAGGCAAGGTAAAATTGCTGATATTGTATCCTGCAAGATTCACAACCGCAAAGGCCCGCTGTTCCTTGCTTTGCCTGCGGTAAAACAATATGGCTATCCCCATGCAGATAATACCGCCAATAAGGCCGATCAGCATTATTGGCAGCAATGCAGCATCAACAGAGGAACCGGCAAAGTTATAAACTATGGATGCAGGCAGCGTCACCTTAACCATTAAGTTTGAAAGTACTCTGAAGTCTTCTCTTTTAAATACACCTATTTTCCTCAGGAATATGCCAAGTAATATTATAAATACATAGCTTCCCGCCCTTGTGAGTATATCCTGCATATCAGCTCCGCCTCAAAGGAATACCGCTTTCGCAGGGCACGCCAAGCTGACACTTGCCGCAGCCATATCTGGGGGCAAACCTTTCTCCGGTGCTGTTTACCCACGCTTCGCACAGGCTGTTCTTTTTGCCGAAATCGAGAGATATCGCCTTTACGGGACATTTATCCACGCATGCACCGCAGCGAATACAATAATCATATACCCCGGTATAATCTCGTTTATCAGCCTCCACAGCCCTGTCGATAATAATACTGCAAAAGCGCCCTGCTGTTCCCTTGCGGGTAATGATTCCTCTGGTTATTCCAAATGTACCAAGGCCGCAAACATATGCCGCATGCCGCTCGGACCATGTGCTGATAACATGCATATCCTCATCCACTTCTGCCTTAACAACGGCAAAGCGGCTGTCATTGGTAGGTATACAGTTATTTATGTCATGCTGCTGAAATACTTTGCCAACCTCATCCGTAAAACGGGCGATAAAAGCCTGCCCTTCTATCCTTGCATAAAGCCATTCTTCGGAAGGATCCGCTCCACCCCTGTTGCTGCTGCGAACATCCTCCGTAAAGGGCAGAAATATTGAAATTACAGACTTTGCTCCCTTCAGCCATTCTTCCGGCTTCATAAAGCCTTTTCCTATTACATCTTCCCGTTTGAAGGTATCAAACAATTCATCATCCGCATCGGCAAAGCCTATCAGCGGTTCATCATATATGGTAAGCTCGCGGCCTCCCTGCTCAAGAAAAACGGTATTGCCTGCACAGGAGCGAAAAACATCATAAATTATGCTCTGAATATTGTCCCGGAGGTTCATAATAAAGCATCTCCTTTATATTACCTATATGTGCAATAAATTCCTTATATGTTTTATTTTATTACTATTCCTGAAAATATCAATAATAAAAGGCCGTGTTTACATAACATAAACACAGCCTTTTCCGCTTAATTACAAGTATTAATCCAGTATTCTTCCATCTCTGGATACGGTGACAACCTGCCATGGAATGAACTTGCCGCTGTTTTGCAAAGCCTTCTGGGCTGCCATCTGTATGCCGCCGCAGCAGGGTACATCCATGCGGAGAATGGTAACGCTCTTTATGTCGTTATCCCGAATAATTGCAGTAAGCTTTTCGGAGTAATCCACATCATCCAGCTTGGGGCAGCCTATGACAGTTACCTTGCCCTTCATAAATTCCTCATGGATGTTTGCGTATGCATAGGCGGTACAGTCCGCCGCAATAAGCAGCTTTGCCCCATCATAGAAGGGCGCCCTGGCAGGCAGCAGCTTTATCTGCACAGGCCACTGGGTAAGGCGGGAAACCGGCTTTGCGCCACCCTGGACCGCAGTTTCCTCCGCCTTGTGCTCATTATCCAGCTTCATAAACCTTGACCCTGGGCAGCCGCCCGCACAGGCCTGCTTATTGCCTTCGGCCGCCTTTTTGCGCTGGCTCTCCTTTACAGCTTCCTCATCATATGCAGGCGCTTCCCGCTCCTCAAAGGTTATTGCGCCGGTGGGGCATGCCGGCAGGCAATCCCCAAGGCCATCGCAGAAGTGTTCTCTGGTTAGCTGTGCCTTGCCGTTGATTATATCAATTGCACCTTCGTGGCACGCAGTTGCACAAAGGCCGCAGCCATTGCATTTTTCCTGGTCTATATGGATGATTTTGCGAATCATTAAGCTATCCTCCTCTTGTTTTGTTGTATGTATTGTAGTAGAATCCAAATAAAAAATATGTGGTTTTAACCACATATTAAAACATTTTGGAGACAAAAATGGATTTTGAAAAACTTAAGCATCTGATGCTTTTTCGCGGAATGACTGATGCCGAACTGAATCAATGCATCACAAGCCTGTCTGCAAGGGAAAAACACTACAAAAAAGGTCAGCTGATACTTCATGCCGGTGATACCACTGACAGCATGGGGCTTGTTTTGTCCGGAAGCGTAACCATCGAAAACAACGACCTGTGGGGGAACTGCAGTATCCTCAGCCACGTTGAGGCAGGCGGCTCCTTTGCTGAAACCTATGCCATGACAGGCGGCGAAGTGCTGTTGGTAGACGTAAGAGCCAATGAAAACTGCAATATTCTTTTCCTGAGCATAGGCAGGCTGGATCACTCCTCGGCGTCGTCAGATCCATGGAAATATAAACTTATCGCAAATCTGCTTACAATATCCTCCCGGAAAAATCTTCTGCTTTCCGGCCGAAGCTTTCATACCTCCCCAAAGACCATCCGCGGACGAGTGCTGTCCTATCTGAACAGCATCTCCCTTCAGAAGTACTCCACGGATTTTGACATTCCCTTTGACCGGCAGCAGCTTGCGGATTATTTAAATATCGAGCGAACCGCTCTTTCCAAAGAGCTTGGTAAAATGCGTGATGACGGGCTGATAAAGTACCGTAAAAATCACTTTACCCTTACGAAGTAGCCGATGTTTTTTATAAAATCATTGCGGCCGAATACAACAAAACGCCACTCTTCTCCGTTCTTCATGTTAAAAATCACAGTAGGCAGCAGCAATATGCTGCCTTTGCTTATTTTATCGATATTATTGTAATAAAGCTCCAGATTTTTTAGCCTTGCAGGCACTGTTATCTTGCCTGTGCGAAATGCCGCCTTTTCCTCATCCAGAAACAAACCGCCGCCCAGCAGTCCGTTTTTGCACAGGCTTGCCGCATATGCCTTTTTCATGATATTTCCTCCAGAGAATTATTTATCCTGTGATCTGCTGCCTTGTCTTAATGGTTGCTGCGTATGCGCTGTTGAAAAGGCCCAATACCGCAGAAGTAATAAACAACAGTTCTATTCCCAGTGTCTGCCATATCCAGCCGCCAAACAGCGCTATAAATATTGTTATAACATGATTTATAGAAAGGCCTGTGGATATTGTGGCCTTCATTTCATCCGGCCCGTCGGACAAATCCTTCACATACATGTTTGATGCCATGGATGCCAGAGATATGACGGAATCCAGAACATAGTTTATACAGCATACTATAAATGCGGTTTTCATGGAAAACAGATGATGGGCAAAGCCATAAAAGAAGCATACGATCACAAGAATGAGAGTGTCCGCAACCATTACCGTTTTATAGCCAACGCGATCTATTATGCGGCCTACAATCGGTGAAGCAAAGAAACAGGCAACGGCGGATATGGCAAACAGCAGGCTTATTGTTGCGGCATTTGCCCCGTAAAACAGTATCAGCACATACGGGCCGAATGTAAGGAATACCTGCTTGCGTGCTCCGTAAAACATTTCCAGCATATAGTATTTTGAGTATTTTTTGCGGAAATAAAACCTGCGCTTATTCTTATCGGTTTCGCTTTTTCCGCTTAAACCAAAGGAAAATCCCATACTTATTGCAGCAAGCACCGCAGCAAGGCCAAAGAAAGCCGTATACGGCTGCCCTCCGGCAATCATGGAAAATGCAATTACAATAACAAGATATCCCGCCAGCGTTCCCACCTGATATACTGCAGTCTGAGCTCCCAATGCTGCTCCGCCCCGCTCCGGCTTTGCGTAGTTCAGCGCAAGGGTGCTTTTCATTCCCAGCTGAATATGCTCGCCCAAAGAATACACGCATATTGCCAATGTGGCCAGTATCTTTGTAGGTGGCAGTACAGCATGCATCCCCATGCCTGCAAGCATAATCACCGCACCCATCTTATACAGCGACTCTGCGGACAGCATATAAAAGGCCGCAAGAATAAACACCAGCAATATTCCGGGTATCTCTCTGAAAAACTCCGTAATTCCTCTGTCCATTTCACCCATGCCCACAACCTCCGCAAGAAAGTTGTCCAGCATGCCCTTATACAGGCCGAAAGACAAACCGGTTATCAACAAAGATATAAGAAATACCTTATACTTTGAATCCTCCAGATATGAATTTTTAAACCGAAACAGCAGACCGTCTTTTTTCATATTCAAGCTTCACTTTCCTTATTGTACCGGCGCACTTTTTCACGGTGCGCCGGTAAACTGTTATTCGTTCACTTTAGAAGATTTGTCCCGGAAGCCTGAGCTTTTCTTTGGGGGCAAAAAGCTTGTCAAACTCCTCTGCCTCCTGCTCATCCACAAAGTATCCCCGGGGAGTGGCATACTCTCCGGTGATTCCTTCAAGATATCCCGGTATCAGCTCCCTGCACAGGAAAAAAGAATCATCCGCTCCCTCCGGCAGTCCATGATATCGTATGCCGTATTGCCTTGCAAAGGTAAATCCGCTTTTTCCGTAGAAATCAATGTTTCCTTCAAAGCATACCGCTCCTGCACCAAGTTCCTTCGCCCTTTCCAGAGAATAATCCAGCAGTAATTTGCCGTATCCCTGCCTCTTAAGCTCAGGCGAAATACAGATGGGTCCCATGGTGAAAATGGGGATATCCCTGCCGTCATCCGCCTTGATTGCTGCTCTCATGAAAATATTCTGGCCTATTATTCTGCCATCCTTTTCCATAACAAAATCAAGCTCCGGTATAAACGCAGGATCATCCCGCAGCTGATTCAGCACATAGTGCTCAAGGCAGCCGGGACGGTATACATTCCAGAAACTTTCCCTTACAAGGGTCTCAACTTCCCTATGATCTTCTTTTCTTTCCAAACGAATAATGTGGCCATTTTTGCTCATTATTTTTTCCCTCCTGATGATTGTTGACCTCAATGCCGGGAGGTTTGTGTGAGAATGTATTTACGCAAACCTCCCGTTTACGCCACACTCTCCGTTGCTTTGCTGATTTTTCTCAAAAAGCAGTTCTCCTATAAATTTTTTATTTATAATCAGGCCTATGGCCGGATTATCGCGGTATGTCAATTAATTAAAACTCCTTACCCATGTTACCAATGAACCGTGATGCCTGTTTTCCATAACGGTGCCAAGCATATAGTCTGTTACAGGGCCGTTTCTTCTCATTTTTTCCAGTATAGCCTGCTGAAGCTCTTCCACAGACATATCCTCATATGCCTTGTTCCAATCCACGGCAACTATCGCAGGCTGCTTTTCTTCCGGAATAAATTCAGGCTCAGCCTTTGGCTTTTCTTCCTGCGCCGGTTCTTCCGCGGCTTTTACAGGCTCGGCCTTGCAGGGCTGCTCCGCCACCTCGGATTTGGGAACAGGCTTGATTTCCTCAGCTTTTATCGGGGCAAAGCTTTCGCCGTAAAACTCTGCGGGAATCCATATCTCACCGCTGTTTGCCTTTACCCGTACATTGATTCGCCCACCCTGTACGCTTACCCGTTCTCCTGTCAGCGCGCCCACATACTCTGCGGAGTTGCCGCAGGCAAGGTTCATATGAACATCGCCGTCGCTGTTATTTACTGCGACAACTACGGATTTTCCATCAAGCATTCTTGCATATGCAAAATGAGTGGTTTGCAGTTCCAGCTCTTTGTATTCGCCATTATATAACGCAGGAGTATTTCTGCGTATTTTGCCCAACGCTGCAATCAGCTTTGTGCAGGAATTGGTTTTAACAGCATCCTTGTAATCTTCATAATTCAGAGCAGGCCTTAAGGAATCATCCGAGGAGCGTTCCTTTCTTCCCTCAATGCCAAACTCTGAGCCGTAATAAAGGGAAGGTATGCCGGGCAAAGTATACAGCATTATGTGTATTGGATAATAGTGCGCTTTGTTGCTGAGCTTTGTATAAATGCGTTCTACATCGTGATTATCAACAAAGCTGTAAAGCTTCAATCCGCCCCCGGCCATGCCGCTCACATATTTGATTGTATGGGCAACCTCAAAATAATTGTGGTCGTTATGAGCTGAATACAATGCCTTATGAAGCATGTAGTTGGTTACGGAATGAAGAGTTTCGTTATTTGCCCAGCGGGAATAGTTACCGTGGATAACCTCTCCCATCAGCCAGAAATCAGGCTTCACTTCATTTGCCACATGGCGCAGTGCCTTCATATAATCGAAATCCAGCACATCCGCAGCATCCAGGCGAATTCCGTCAATGTCAAACTCCCTTACCCAGAAGCGAATCACATCACAAATGTAATCCTTAACCGCAGGATTTCTCTGGTTCAATTTAACCAGAAGATCATATCCGCCCCAATTCTGATATGAAAATCCGTCATTATAGGAATTGTTGCCCCAGAAATTCACATTGCAGTACCAGTCTTTATACTGGGAATTTTCCCGGTTGCGCTTTATATCCTGAAATGCGAAAAAATCCCGGCCGGTATGATTGAATACTCCGTCCAAAATAACCCGTATACCCTGCTTGTGACATTCGGCAACAAAGTTGGTCAGATCCTCGTTTGTTCCCAGCCTGCTGTCCAGCTTTTTATAATCCGTGGTTTCATATCCATGGCCCACAGACTCAAACAGCGGCCCGATATATATCGCATTGCATCCTATTTCTTTTATATGGGAAATCCAGGGATACAAAGTATTCAGACGATGCACCGGCTCCCCATATTCATTCTGCTTGGGCGCTCCTGTAAGTCCAAGTGGATAAATGTGATAAAAAACCGCTTCATCGTACCATGCCATAGGCCATCCTCCGCATTTCTTGAAAAGTAGTCAGTCTAATTGATATGGGAATTTATTCTCTGTTTCTGTCTTGTTTAGTGAATTTCCTTTTTACAAAAAAGATTCCCGCCAGCCAAAATGGCAATGTGAAAGGAAGCATCCTGTAATTGCCGTCTCTTATCATGAAATAACAAACAACGGCAAGAAAACCGAACCAAAGCAGAAAAAAGCTTACTTTGAATACTCTGTCAAAAAATAAAGCAAATCGTTTTTTACCGAATAACAAGCCAATATTTTTCCCGATGCTTGCAAACGCACAAACCAGAAATGGGGCAAATATAATTTTAGGGCTGGTTGTTCTCGCCATAAAATACACCAGTATTATTACGGCAATTATTGCCTTGGCCAACCTGCGGCCGATCAGAGCATTTATCATGTATCCCCGCCCGTTTTTTTATGAAATATAAAACAAAGTTATTTTTGTTGAAAATCGCAGAAATATCTATGCTTTATTTCCGCAATAAGCACAATATTCTCCGTCTGTCCATCTGAATTTGCCGCAGTGTCTGCATCTGCTTCGGCTGAATATCTTGTACATTGCACAAATAAAAATCAGCACAAAGCAGACTAAAGCTATATAAGCTTCCACAGTTATATTGTAATCATTATCAAATATCTTCAGCCCCATAACGCCCCAGTCGATCACAAATACGGCTAAGGCTATGGTAAATATCCATGATACGGCCTTTTTCAAAATGCACACCTCCGAATATAAATCACCTGGTAAGCAGTGCAACAGTCTCCACATGATGTGTATGCGGGAACATATCCACAGGCTGAGCCTTAACAAGGGTATATCCCCTGTCCGCAAGAATGCGGCAGTCCCTCGCCATGGTGGCAGGATTGCAGGAAACATATACTATGCGCTCAACGCCGCTGTCTGCAAGTGCATCAAGAGCAGCCCTTTCGCAGCCCTTTCTGGGCGGGTCTATTACCGCAGCGTCAATGCGCAGGCCGTCGGCAACCAGCATGGGCAAAGCAGCTTCCGCTGTATCGCATATAAAATCCACATTGGATATGCCGTTGTTTTTGGCGTTTACCTTTGCATCCGCAATGGCAGCAGGAACACATTCTATACCTGTCACATGGCCCGCATGCTCTGCCAGCATAAGGGTAATTGTGCCTATTCCGCAGTATACATCGGCCACACGTTCCCCGCCTTCAAGGCCCAGATATTCCAGCGCCTTTCCATACAGCACCTCTGTCTGCTGAGGATTTACCTGCAGGAAGGATGCCATGGATGCGCCGAATGTATGGCCCGCTATGGTGGTATTCAGCCTGTCGCTTCCCCACAGTGTGATGAACTTATCGCCAAGGATAACATTGGTGTCCTTGGAGTTTATATTGTGAACCACGCCTGTGAGGTTTGGAATTTTCTGCCTCAGCAGCTCAACAAGTGCTTCTACATGAGGAAGCTTTCCGGAGGTTACGACCAGCGCAAGCACGCCTTCATGGGATGTTCTTGCCATTGCATGGCGAAGTACGCCCTTGCGGGTGGTCTCATCATAGGGCGGAATCGAATACATATTTGCCCATTCTGCCACGGCATTGGTTACCGCCATAACGTCGGAGGACTGAATTGCGCAATCTGAAATTGGAATTATCCTGTGGCTTCGCTGGGCAAAAAATCCTGGGGTCACCTTGAAGTTTTCATCATAGCCCATGGGGAAGCTGCCCTTGTTGCGGTAACATTCGGGATCATCCATGCCTATGCAGGGCAAAACTTCGGGAGCTTCAAACTTGCCAAGGCGAATAAGCGCATCCTGCACCTGCCTGGTTTTTGCCGTCAACTGGGCAGGGTATGCCAAATGCCGCAGGGTACATCCGCCGCAGCGCGGATAAACCGGGCAGGTATCCTCCGTACGTTCGTCCGATTTTTTAATAATCTCCGTAAGCTTCGCTACGGCATAGCCGGAGGTAACCTTAATGACGTGGGCGCGTACCTGTTCTCCCAGTATAGCATACGGAACAAAGACCGTATACCCATCTATACGGCCAATTCCCTGCCCCTCTGAGCTGAGGGCGGTAATTACCAGCTCTATATCGTCGTTTTTTTCTACCGGTGGTCTAAGGTTCATTTCAGCTTTACGTTCTCCTCGCCAAGCATTTCCTTCATTATGTCAATAACGGCATCTGAAGGATTTATAAACAATTCTCTGGGAGCCTGCATGCTCTTTCTTGTGGCAGAATCCACCATTATTACAGGCAGGTTTCCGGGGAAGCGCGACAATACTGTTTTCACCCTGTCAAAAATCCTTGTATCCCCCATATCCAGCCTGAGGTAAAGCTTGCCCATTGAGGATGACTTCTCCAGCGGCATTATATCATCCACCAGAATGGTATTGTTTTGATCCTCACGCATGTTCAGCTTGCCGGACACAGCAACCTTGCTGTCCACCATCAGCCGGCTTGCGCAGCGGGAAAATACCGATGGGAATGCCGCAAGCTCCACGCTGCCGGTAAGGTCTTCAATCACCGCATATGCCATTAATCCGTTGCCGCTCTTTACCGGCTTTGTTCGGACTGAGGTGATTATGCCGCCCAGACGAATCTTTTGATTATCCTTATACCTTCCTGTTCCGTCCGCCTGAGAAAGCTCCGCACAGGATGCCATGGTCTTAAGCTCCTCGCTGTATTCGCTCAATGGATGGCCGCTGATGTAAATGCCCATTACCTCACGCTCCATATTGAGCAGAGTGTTTCGATCGTATTCTTCAATATCAGGCAAAGGTATGGCGGTGTCTTCCACTATTTCATCCGCACCAGCCATATCAAACAGAGAAAGCTGGCCGGTAGCCCGCTGCTTTCTGTCGTTGCCTGCGGATGTCATGGCCTGATCGTATACCAGCATCAGCTGAGAGCGCTTTACGCCCATACTGTCAAAGCAGCCGGCCTTTATCAGGCCTTCCACAATGCGCTTATTCAGGCTTTCGCCCCTGCGGAGAAAATCGTTAAAATCGCGGAATGGGCCGTTCTGTTCCCTCTCCCTTGCGATCTGCTCGGTCACGGTTTCGCTGACATTCTTTATAGCGGCAAATCCAAAGCGAATGCTGCCGTTCTCCACGGAAAACTTTGCCTGGCTCTTATTTATATCCGGTGGATAAACCTCTATGCCATGCTGACGGCAGCTGTTGACATATTCGGATATCTTGCCCATATCCTTGCCGATAAAGCTGTTCAGAAGAGCCGTCATAAACTCCACGGGATAATACTTTTTAAGATATGCGGTGCGGTATGCAAGCACCGCATAGGCCGCCGCATGTGATTTATTGAAGGCATAGGATGCAAAATCCATCATTTCGTCAAATATGGTATTTGCGATTTCGCGGCTTACGCCATTCCTTACTGCGCCCGGCACCTTTACCACGCCGTCTTCAACAATGCCGTCAATGAAATATTCCCGCTCCTTGGCCATAACGTCATGCTTTTTCTTGGACATGGCGGGGCGAACAAGGTCGCTTCGTCCCCAGGAATAGCCTGCAAGATCCCGAACGATCTGCATTACCTGCTCCTGATATACCATGCAGCCGTAGGTTTTGCTAAGTATCGGGCGAAGCTTTTCGTGGAGATATTTAACGTTGTTTCTGTCATTCTTTCCGGCAATATACCTGGGTATCTGTTCCATTGGACCGGGGCGGAAAAGGGATATGCCCGCAATAACGTCTTCAAAGCAATCGGGATTAAGCTGCATCATAAACTGACGCATGCCCATGGATTCCAGCTGGAAAACACCATCGGTATCTCCTTCTGCAATCATTTTATAAACAGCGGGATCATCGTTGTTCATCCGCTCAAGATCCGGCACCTCCCCGCCGCCCTGACGGATATAATCAAGGGCATCCCTGATTACAGTGAGGTTTCTGAGGCCCAGAAAGTCCATCTTAAGCAGTCCCAGTTCCTCCACGGTATCTTTTGGGAACTGAGTTGTTATGGCATCCTCATTGCGCTGCAGAGGCACATACTGCACTGTGGGCTGTGCGCATATAACCACGCCTGCTGCATGGGTGGATGCATGGCGCGGCAAGCCTTCCAGCTTAAGCGAAAGATCTATAAGCTTCTTTACGGTTTCATCCCCATCATAAAGGGTCTTCAGCTCTGTGGAAAGCTCCAGCGCCTTTGTCAGGGTCATGCCCAGCGCATTGGGAATAAGCTTGGCTATCCTGTCAACTTCCGCATAGGGCATATCCAGCGCACGGCCAACGTCACGCACCGCCAAACGGGCAGCCATGGAACCGAATGTGATTATCTGACATACATGGTCTGCGCCGTATTTATGTACAACGTAATCAATTACTTCCTGACGCCGTTCTATACAGAAATCGATATCAAAGTCAGGCATTGATATACGTTCGGGATTAAGAAAACGCTCGAATATAAGGTCGTATTTGATTGGGTCGGTATCCGTAATGCCCATTGAATATGCGGCAAGGCTTCCCGCGCCGCTTCCTCGGCCGGGGCCTACAAATATGCCGTTTTCATGGGCAAAGTTTACAAAGTCCCACACGATGAGGAAGTAATCCACAAACCCCATCTGATTTATTACGCTTATTTCGTATTCCAGCCGCTCTTTTACCTCGTCTGATGCATCAGGCATCTTTCGGGCCAAACCCTTGCGGCATATCTCTGTAAGATATTCAAGATTGGTAAGCCCATCCGGCGCAGTAAATCCCGGCAGGTGCTGTTCATGGAAGGTTATTTCCACGCTGCATTTGTCCGCTATCTCCGCAGTATTTGCAATTGCCTCGGAATATTTGGGCAATGCAAGGCGCATTTCATCTTCGGATTTAAGATAAAACTCATCCGCAGACATCTTCATGCGGTTCTCGTCGGTTACCACTTTGTTTGTCTGGATGCAAAGCAGTACATCCTGCGATTCAGCGTCTTCTTTTCTTACATAATGAACGTCGTTGGTGGCAACTGTTTTTATATTCAGCTCCGCGGCTATCTTTGCAAGCTGGGGCAATACCTCCCGCTGCTCCGGCAGGCCGTGATCCTGCAGCTCAATATAAAAATCATCGCCAAATATGCCCTTTAGCCTTGCGGCAAGGGCCAATGCATCCTCATAGCGTCTTTCAAGCAGCAGCTGAGGTATATCGCCTGCAAGGCAGGCAGAAAGACAAATAAGCCCCTCGGAATACTGCTCAAGCAGCTCGTAATCGATGCGGGGCCTGTAGTAGAATCCATCCAGAAAAGCTATGCTGGACAGCTGCATAAGGTTTCTGTATCCGGTAAGGTTTTTTGATATGAGTATCAAATGGGCATTTTCCCGCAGCCCGCTCTTCTCAAGGTGATTGGGAGCAACATACGCCTCCATGCCAAGCAAAGGCTTTATGCCTGCCTTTTTGCATTCTTTATAAAAATCAATAACGCCGTACATTGCCCCATGGTCGGTTATGGCCAGGGCTTCCATTCCCAGCTCCTTTGCACGGGCAACAAGGTCGCTTATGCGTGCAGCGCCGTCCAATAAGCTGTATTGGGTATGTACATGCAGATGGGTAAAGCCGCTCATTTATAGATTACCCCCGTCCTGATCCTTAATTTCCTGCGCCAGAACAGACAGCTTGGCCAGCCTGTGATTAAAGCCGGATTTGCTTATGCCTGCAAGCTCCGCGATCTCAGCCAAGGTAGATTCCGGATTGTTTATTCGTATCTCTGCCGCTTCTCGAAGCTTAGGCGGCAGGCTTTCCAAACCGCGGCTCACTCGTATGGTCTCTATATCCAGCAACTGCTGAGCCGCCGCGGCGGCAGCCTTGTTCATATTGGCATCCTCAAAGTTTTGCTGACGGTTGATATAGTTGTTTACGCTGCGCAGAACTCTGGCATCCTCAAAGGCGATGGTGCTGTTCATAGCTCCGATAAGAGTAATGAAATCCGATACCATCTCTCCGTCCTTTATATAAACTATATAGCTGGTTTTTCTCGGAAAATACTTCGCCGTTATGCCAAGACCCGCCATAATTTCGCAAAGTTCAAGGGCAAAGCGCTCGTATTTGCATACCAGTTCAAGGTGATAGCCCTTATTGGGGTCATTTACAGAGCCTGCCCCAAGAAACACACCTCTAAGAAAACACCTTGCTTTTTCCGCGTTATCCGTAAGCTTGGAAGGTATATGGCCCAGTTCCAGCTCCTCGTCCCCTTCCACTGCATAGCCTGCATCCCGAAGCAGATCCATTACGCCTTCGCCCGAAAGACTTACAACGGTATTGACCGCATTAAGCCTTTCCTTCTCGCTGATGGAAACCACAGCGGATGCAGAATAAAGCTCCTTGGCAAGCTTTGCTGTGAGCGCTGCCACGTTGCTGTTTTCTGTAACGTATTTAAGCCCTACCCCGCCCCGGCCAAGGGTCATGGAACCGGCCGCGTGGGTAACGCCGCATAAAAGGGAACGTTTTTCTTCTGTATTTGTCAGCCTGCAGCTGTTTACCAGTTCGTCCTTGGTTATGGATGAAAAGGACAAATATTTCAGCTCCTTTCGCCGGTTCTCTCCTGAATATCGCTGCCCTCGGTAACCAGATCCCTGTGGGCAAGGGTGGTGTGGTATTTATCCTTCATGCGCCTGTTCAGCTCCTCGGCTGCACAAACTGAGCGGTGCCGTCCTCCGGTGCATCCGAAGGCAACCACCAGGCGACGCTTGTCCTGCTCAATAAACTTAGGAATCAGCATATTCAGCATGCTTTCCATACTGTCCATCAGATATGTCACGGAAGCATCCGCCATCACATAGTCATATACGGCCTTATCCTTGCCGCAAAGCCCCCGAAGTTCTTTATCGTAGAAAGGATTGCGGGAAAAACGCATGTCCATCACTATATCCGCTTCAAAGGGCACGCCCCGCTTATATCCGAAGCTCATTATGCTGAGATTGAAATCTGATCCGCAGAGGCCGAGCTCTCTTTCAAGGGCCGCACCAAGCTCCAGAGGGCGCATATCTGTGGTATCGATTATTACGCTGGCTCTGTCCCTTAGGCTTGCCAGCTTTTCCCGTTCCAGCTGAATACCCGTTCGCACATCTTCCGAAAGCGGATGCCGCCTGCGAGTTTCATTGTATCTGCGTTCCAGCATCTGATCGCGGCAATCCAAGAAAACTATGCTGTAATCCAGCCCCGCTTCTTCCAGTTCCCTGAGAGCCCTGTTGGGATTGCTGTTCAGCAAAGTTTCTCTGCTGTCTATTACAACTGCAGCCTTTTCCACAGGTGGCATTGCCCTGCTGCACAGCTCAACAAAGCCGCGGCACATTTCGCTGGGCAGATTATCCACGCAAAAGTATCCGGTATCTTCGAATTTTTTCAGCGCCTGGGTTTTGCCGGCCCCTGACATGCCGGATAGAATTATAAGCTGCATACGTCTCGTCCAATGATTTTTACTTCAGGCTCCAGCATTACTCCAAAGCGGCCGTATACCTCGTCCTGCACCTTTTTCATAAGGGTACAAACATCATCACAGGTAGCTCCGCCTGTATTGATCACAAAGCCTGCGTGCAATGTGCTTACCTGTGCGCCGCCGACACTGAGCCCCTTTAGGCCCGCCTGCTCGATAAGTGCGCCTGCAAAGTGTCCCTTAGGGCGCTTAAACGTACTGCCTGCGCTGGGATAGGACAGAGGCTGCTTTGTGCATCTGCTCTCACAATATCCCTTTGCCCTTTCCTTTGCGCCGCCATCATCAGGCAAAAGGCTGAATTCTGCTGAAAGTACGATTACATCCGGTGCGCAGAATTTGCTGTATCTGTATGCCATATCTTCATCAGAGGGTATAATTTGCTGTATCTGGCCATCCACAAGGCATTCTACCTTGCTCAGCACCTGCTTTATCTCGCCGCCGTATGCGCCTGCATTCATTGCAACAGCGCCGCCAACCGTACCGGGTATGCCTGTAGCCCATTCAAGCCCCATAAGGCCATTGTCCAGCGAATCATTTGCCGCAAGGCACATAAGGGTACCCGAAAGCACCTTCTGAATGCATCCGTCATATTCAATACCGGAAAAATCCGTACCAATGCGAATAACAAGGCCATCGATGCCCTGATCGCTTATCAGCATATTGCTTCCGTTTCCCATTACAACCAGGGGAAGTCCTGCTTCCTTTGCCGCTTCAAACCCCATCAGCAGTTCTTGGCGATTGCGGGGCATAAACAGCAAATCAGCAGGTCCGCCTATTCTGAAGGAAGTGTAGTTCTTCATAGGTGCGTTTTCTATAAGCTTGCACCCTTCAAGCCTGCGGGCGCAAAGTTCCAGTGCGTGTTTCATGGTTCCTCCCATGTGTATACTTATGATTATTTTACTTTATTACCGCTCCTCTTACAAGTTCTCTGAGGCGTAATTCCATATCCTTTTTTGCGCTGACGCTTCCACGCATCGCTTCCGCAGCGCTTATCCTCAGCTGTTCTCTATATGTTTTGTATAAGAAACTATTTGGTACGGCTATATTTTCAAGCTCCTCAAAAAGCATGTTTATTGCCTCTGTATCCATTTTTTCTGTCTGCATCTCCGCCAATAGTGGCATTAAGCCTATCTCTGCAAGCTGCTGCTGTTCATCTGTATTCAGGCATAGCTCAATCAGTTCGTATACATACGGCAGCTTTTCAGGCTTAATATTTGCATTTGCTCCGATCAGCTGCACAAGGTCAGTATAATTTCCGCAAGGCAGCACTTCAAAGGGAAATCCTTTTCCGCTTTGCACCTTTCGCTCAAGGTCGCCCGCTGCCCGTACATCCACAAAGGCAGAAACCGCCCTTTCTTCAATAAAATCCTCCTGTACAAGCATTTCGCCCATAACGCCGAAAATACAAGCCTGCACCGGGTCGCCTGCAGCGGGAACTGCTCCGCTTTTCAGCATCTCCGTCATACCTTGCGCATCTGTTCCCTGCTCCTGCATAAGTCTCTGATTGTGCAGCAACAGATATCCGGACGCCGTATAAGGAACAGCATACAGCCTGCCCTCGCGGTATCCGGCCTCTTTCGTATTTCCCTTCAATTCCGGCAGCTCAAGCTCCAATTCACACAGCTGCTCCGCATACATACAGCCCAGAGGAAAAGAGAATACGTCCGGTTGCTCTCCCCTTGCAATGCGGGCTTCATACTCTTCCATATCGATGCTGTCCACCTGCAAATAAACCCCGCGGTGATATTTTTCCAGCTGCGCGGCGGCATTGCTCATCCATGTGCCGAGACTTCCCTGATACGGTTTAAATCCCACAATATGCCAAACCGTTATTATTCCCTGATATCCTTCGGAAACAGTATTTTCACGATGCTGGGTAAGTGGGGTGCGGGACATTGCAATATAGCGGGGTGAAACTATCATGAAAGCTGAAATCAACGCCGTCATAATAAGGGACAGAATAACCTGTTTTTTGTTCATAGGCAAAGAATCCTCCATATTATTCCTATGCCCCATGAGCGCAAAAAAGGAGCCCTGATAATATCAGAGCTCCCAGCAAATATACTGTCCGGAAAATCGCTTTGTGCAGATGCCCCCAGCACAAGCGAAATAACGATAAAAGTTCGGTTTATTTTTGGAGGAAAAACAATGAAGAATGCTTGTTAATCCCGGACAGCTCGATATATTCGCTTTATATTATTATAGTAGCACCAGATATTGTATTATGCAACACAATTTTTATCTTTTTTAACAAATAATCAACTGTTTACAATTTAGTCGCATTTTCCGTCGAATACCGGAGTATAGGCAGCTGTTGCAGAGCTCATTTCCTGTGTGAGAATGTTTTCCAGCCCAAGAGAAAACCCATACTCCACCGCCCTTTTATACTCTCTTTTGAGCAACGGACGATCCAGCGGAGGATACTTTTCGGCAAGGTGAAAGGGAACGTACTGGCTCATTAAAGAAATGTTTATTTCCTTTGGAAAATGCCCGGCAATATAATCCAATACCCGTCTTGTTTCATCCACTGAACCCGGCAGCACAAGATGACGAATCACCATGCCGCTTTTCGCCATGCCGTTATCATCCAAAGCCAGCAATCCCTTCTGCCGGTACATCTCATCAATGGCACCGGATGCATGCTCAAAGTAATCTGCCGCGCCTGAATACTTGCGGGAAATGGCGCTGTCAACGTATTTTAAATCGGGCAGGTAAATATCCACCAGGCCTTCAAGGCATTTAAGTGTATCCACGTTTTCATAAGCATTGGTATTGTACACTATGGGCAGGGATAAGCCCTGTTTTTTTGCCTCGGCAACAGCCTCAGCTATCACTGGCACAAAGGGCGCGGGCGAAACCAGATTAATATTATGGGCGCCTTTATCCTGCAGGCGCAGCATAATACCCGCAAGGGCCTTCGGATCCGCAACGCTGCCGATCTGACCGTTGCTTATGTCGTGATTCTGGCAAAAAACACATTTTAAATTGCATCCGCAGAAAAATATTGTACCGGAACCCTGCTCTCCGCTGATAAACGGCTCCTCCCACATATGCAGAGATGCCTTTGCAATATACGGCAATATGGGCGCATTGCAGGCGCCCATATTATTTATTCTATCCGCATTGCATTTGCGCGGACACAGCGTACATCCGTGGGAAGTCATACCTTATCCTGTCTGTCCTTTTTCTTATTTATTCCCCGTTTGCCCTTGTCATCGACAGAATAACTGACCACTTCATAATCGGCATCGTAAACCTTATTATAATGCTCCATATACTGATGAGCAGCTTCTTCCTTTTGCTTTGCCTTTGCCGCTGCATTTGCGGGCCCAAGCTCAATGGCATTGGAAATATAGCGGCGCACCGTAAAGGTAAAGCAGGTGCCTTCACCCACCTTGCTTTCCACGGTTATGGTTTCGTCCAGTTTTTCCATAATATAGCTTGCTATGGAAAGGCCAAGACCCGTACCGCCCTCGCCGCGGGATTTATCCACCTTGTAAAAGCGCTCAAATATATGAGGAATATCTTTTTCGGGGATCCCGCAGCCATTATCCTCCACGCTTATCAGCAGCCTATCCCCTGAGCGCAGACGCAAGGTTATCTTTCCTCCCTCCGGAGTATAATGCATTGCATTATCCAGAAGAATGACCAGCACCTGCTCTATCCTGTCAGGGTCTGTAAGGGCATCTACCGCAGAAACGCAATCCACCTCCAGAGATATGCCCTTCTGCTGTGCTGCAGCAGCATAGCTTATCGCAACGTCGTTAATAAGCTCCTCAAGGTTTACGCGGGAAAGCTCCATGTATTCAGTGCCGGCCTGCAGACGGCTGAGCGTAAGCATATCGGTAATAAGCCGCGACAGTCTCATTACTTCATGGAGCATTATCTTATAATATCGCTGCCTGCTTTCTTCGTCCTTTACCATGCCGTCCGAAAGAGGCTCTAGCAGCCCGCGCACTGCCGTAAGCGGGGTGCGCAGCTCATGGGATACATTGGCAACATACTCGCGGCGCATCTTCTCGGTGCGTTCCATTTCGGTAATATCCTTGAAAAGGCCTACCACGCCTGTGCGTGTGCCGTCGTCATTGTGTACGGGGGATACGCTTATCAGCAGCACCTTTTCCCCGGCGGCAGGGTAATTTATGGACTGAGATTCGCCGGTAATGAATACCTCGTCAAATGCTTTCCATATCATGGGATCCGCTATCAGATCCTGCCGCTTTTCAACATTTACCACGCCAAACATGGCCATGATAGCAGCGTTGTAATGGGTAAGGGCCCCACTGCCGTCCATCGCCACAACGCCGTCGGACAGGCTTTGTAGTATCTCATCCAGCTGACCCTTTTCAAAGCGCAGCTGATATATGGTGCCGGAAAGATTTTCACAAAGGTTATTCAACGCCCTTGCAAGAAGACCGACCTCGCCCTCCTCTGCCTCGTTTGCCCTTATGTCAAAGTTTCCCTTTGACATTTTTATGGCAGCCTCGGACATTTCATGAAGGGGTTCGGTGATATAGTGGAAATATCCGCTGAGTATGCTGATCATCAGCAATGTACCTATGCCAAGGAAAGCATAAATCATCCTTCGCATGGAGTTCATTGCTTCGCTTACGGCGTGGGTGGGCTGAAGAATAACAACGCCGCCTATGGTAATATTGTTGAAATTTATTATGGGTACGGCTGCCGCAAGCGCCTCGCCCATGCCATCCACAATAACCTTTGATTCGCTTACGGTTTCCCCTGCAAGAACCCGCTTATATATACCTACAAGCGCATCGCTGTTCAAGCTCCATTCTTCATTTTCCGGCGCATTTGCAGTAAGCACGTTTTCCTGATAGGCATTGAATATTATCGTGGTGGCCTCTTCGTCCCTTACGTAGCTTTCCGCAAGGCGAATTAAAGTATCGCTGGATATATTGCCAAGGCTGTACTCATTGACCATGCTCGCCACAGCCTGTCCCTTGGGCATCATTTCATCCAGTTTTATACTCTCATATATTTTTTCGCCCATCGCACCGCTGCCCAGCGCCACAGCAAAGGTAATGATCATCATAACGATGACCATTACTATGAGCAGACGGCGGAAGAATACGCTTTTCATTTAACTATTCAACCTCAAACTTATAGCCTACGCCGTATATTGTCTTGATGCTCCAATTGAGCCCGGTATTATCAAGCTTTGCTCTGATGCGCTTGATATGGGTATCCACAGTGCGGGTCTCTCCCGCAAAGTCATAGCCCCATACACGGTTGAGCAGCTGTTCCCGGGTAAATACCTGACCGGGATTCGACGCCAGCATATAAAGTATCTCTATCTCCTTGGGAGTGCAGATTATGCTTTCGCCGCGGAGCGTTACGGTGTAGCTCTTGATGTCGATGGCCAATTCCTGATGATTTACGCAGCCATCGTCTGCAGCCTGCTGCTGCTCATTGGTACGGCGCAGCACAGCCTTTACGCGGGCAGCAACCTCGCGGGGGCTGAAGGGCTTCACAATGTAATCATCCGCGCCAAGCTCAAGGCCCAGTATGCGGTCTATTTCCTCACCCTTTGCAGTAAGCATAATCACAGGCACCCGGGAGGTCTTGCGTATTTCTCTGCATACGTCAAGGCCGGACATTTCCGGCATCATAATATCCAGTACGCAAAGGGCTATGCCGCTCTCGCTTTCCAATGCTTCCAACGCCGCCTTTCCGTTGTATACGTCCACCGTTTCGTATCCCTCGGATTTAAGGTATATACCCAGGGACTCATGTACTACTCTGTCGTCATCTGCAATCAGTATTTTAACAGTGCTCACTATATTTTAAACCTCCCTGTGAATAATCGTATTTGTACAGTGTAATTATAACATAATGATGCCTGCTTTCACATGGAATACAGGCAATTTCACATATTTTTCTTATTCATTTTGCATTGGCGGGACATATGCTTAAAATATGATGTCACAACGCAAACGCCGCCCGGATTATCAGGCGGCGCATGCATTTATATGTTTTATTCACTGATTACAAAGTTAAAGCCGTTTGGTTCGGATGAAATATCATAAAAAACAGTCAGCAGCCTGTTCGCATACACTCCCAAGCCTGCCTTCATCGCATCAGCGTTGTTGAGTATAACCGTTACATGGGATCCCAGCTCGCTGAGACAATCCGCCAGAGCATCCAGGTTACGGCCGTAATACGAAGGCAGCCGCATTATCTTTTTAAGGTAATCATGCAGTTCATCAAAGGATACCATCTTTTTTCCATCCAGAATAATTATCTCCATAAATTATTCCTCCCCGTAAAGCAGCTCAAATGTTTCATAATGATCGTCGGTATAGTAGATGCAGCCGTCATTTGAGAACACTATCCGCTTTGCTCCTCTGGATTTTTTGCCAAGGGTATCTATATCGCATTCGGTGTATTTTTTGCCTTCAGGCAGTATGCCTTCGTAATTGCCGAATCTGTCGCCGCCTATGCTGCATCCCGGCGCATAATCCTCAACGGAGCCGCCCTCCCAGCCAAGCTCTCTGGCCTCATTCTTGGTGATGAAGTTATAGGGCAGGCGTCCATAGGTGTGAATGTACAGCGCCACATCCTCTTTGGAAGTATATGTCCCGTTTTCGTCGACAGCAGGCTGCTGTGCCTGTTCTTCCGGCTGTTCCTGAACCGCCGGCTCTTCCTGCTGTATCTGCTCCGATTCCTCTTCCAACAGTTCAAAGTCCTGCTGAACCGATTCGGCAGAGTCGATTATCTGTTCCTGAGCAACCGGCTGAGCCGCCCTGTCTCCAAAGAGGGAACCGATTATATCGCCAAAAGTAAACGCGCCTGTGGCAAGGCCGATTATTACAACCGCCGCAGCAACGCACAATATTAGCTTTTTGCGCTTTGACATGAATGTATCTCCTTAGTCATTAAATGTTCCCGTACAGTATATCACAGTCCGCTGCCATTAAAAAGCAGCAACTATTCTTCACATTAACAGTTTATTCTCACTTTTTTTGTGTTATATGCACCTCAACATGTTATAATGAAAGCATGATTAATTCTTCTTTTAAAAAAGCATTTGCAATTATAATCTGCTCGCTGTTGATTACAGCTTTATCCGGCTGCAGCAGCATCTCTGCCAGCGGTTCCGCCTCTGATATTTACATCAACGAGGTGGTTTCTTCAAATTCCTTTTCTCTGCTGGACGATGTGCTTGGCAGTCCGGACTGGATCGAGCTGTATAATCCCGGCAGCGTGCCCGTGGATTTGGAAGGCTATGGCCTTACAGATAATCTTAAGGATCCACACAAATGGGTTTTCCCTGCCGTATCCATTCCCGCAGGAGGTTATATCACGGTATTTGCAGCCAAATACGAAGGTGATGAAGGCCTGCTCTGTACCGGTTTCGGCCTTTCCAAAAGCGGCGAATTATTATACCTTGTGGACCCATATTACAACGTGATGCAGCAGCTTGAAATACCTGAGCTGGTCAGCGACGTTTCCTACGCAAGATCATCCCAAGGCAGCTACGGCTATTGCAGTTCCCCCACCCCCAATGGTGAAAACAATACCGATATCTTCCTTTCCTCTGAAGACAGCCTTTCCATCATGTCCTCAGACAACGCTCTGGTCATAACCGAAGTAATGCCCGAAAACGTATCTACCTTCCAGTCTGCAGACGGAAGCTATTACTCCTGGGCTGAAATAAAAAATATCTCTTCTGAAAGCATAACCCTTTCGGATTATTACCTTTCGGATTCGATCGCAGAGCCTTCCAAGTGGAGACTGCCCGCTGCCTCGATCCAACCCGGCCAGTATGCAATAATCTATCTTTCCGGCGAAGATTCCACCGACAACGGTGAAATGCATGCGTCCTTCCGCCTTGGCAGCGCAGACAGCGCCCTTGCCCTTGCAAACGGCACAGGCAGCATCATCTCCATGATAAACTGGACAAATCCAGTATATCCCGGCATTTCCGTAGTGGGTCCGGATACTTATACCGCCTTCCCTACCCCTGCAGATGATAACTCCGCCATAACATTTGATTCCCTTACCTTATCTGCCATGGACTCCACTGCCGCTGTACGGATAAACGAACTTCTCAAGTTTAACGAATACAGCATCCGCGATTTCTATGGCGACCGCTCTCCCTGGGTGGAACTTTATAACGCTTCCTCGAGTGCAGTATCCCTGAGCAGTTACTGCCTGTCGGATAATCCGGATGATCCCTTTAAGTGGCATTTCCCCGAAGTTTCCATTGAGCCGGGCGAATATAAGGTGGTCTTCCTCTCCGGCAACCAAACCTCTGACGGTGAGCTTCATACCTCCTTCTCCCTGTCCCGCACGGAAAATCAGCTGATGCTTACAGATACCGCCACTATGACTTACGACCTTATTGAGCTTGATCACGCAATAGGGGAAAACGTCTCCTTTGGCCTAGGGTCTGACGGTCAGCTTTACTATTATGCAAGCCCCACCCCCGGCGCGGCAAATACCACCCATGCTTTCCCCAACGCTGCCGATGCTTCCGTAACCAAGCTTTCCTCAGTATATATAAGCGAAGTTGCAGCAGTTAAAGCCGCAAAAAGCGACGGCACAGACTGGATAGAGCTGCATAATTCATCCGGTGAGTCCATAAATCTTGAGGGCTGGCACCTTACCGACGATCCAAACCAGCCGGATAAATTCACATTCCCCTCATTTAAAATTTCCTCCGGAGAATATGCTTCCATATCCGCCACAACCTCATCCACATCGGGCGTTTCGGCGCCCTTTAATATATCCGCCACCGGTGACACCCTCATTCTCACCGATGAAGACGGAAATATTAAGGATATATTTGAAACAGGCGTTCTGCGCTATGGTGTGACCTCAGGACGTGTTGAGGGCAACCCCGAAAGGGTATTTTTCTCCTCTCCAACCAAGGGAAAGGCCAACACAGCCTCTGCATACCGCAGCTTTACATCATCCCCTATCTTTTCCGACAATACCCTGTATCACAAGGATTCCTTCCAGTTGTCCATCAGCAGCCTCACCCCTGATGCAAAGATATACTACACCACTGACGGCAGCAAACCCACCGTGGAATCCACCCAGTATACCGCTCCTTTGACAATATCAAAAAATACCCCCGTTAAGGCTATTGCGGTTGCTGACGGCCTGCTGCAAAGCGATACCGCCGCCGCAACCTTCCTCTTTGAAGAGCCTCACACCCTTCCTGTGGTATGTCTCTCCATAGACAGCACTGCTTTCGATGAAGTATATTCCGTTACGGACAGGTGGCAAAAGGTTGAGCGGGAAGGATACTGCGAATACTACGAAGCTGACGGTCTGCTGGGTACCCAATTCCCTTGCGGCCTTAGGGTAAACGGCGCCTCCACCCTTACCATGCGGCAGAAATCCCTGTCCATTTTCCTCCGCGGCGGCTACGGTCAAAGCTCCACCGGCTATCAGTTTTTCCCCGGAAACGACGTTACCGAGTATACCTCAATTGCGGTGAGAAATTCCGGTCAGGATGCCTCCAAGGCCCGTCTCAGGGATTCCTTTTACAGCAAATGCGTCGAAGGGCTTAACCTTGACTACATTCATACCCGCCCCGTAATCGTCTATATAAACGGCCAATACTGGGGACTGTACGACCTGAACGAAAACCAGAACGAGGATTATCTGGCAACGCATTACGGCGTTGATCCGGACAGCGTAAACATCATACGCCGCAACGAAACTCCCCTTGCGGGCACCCGTACCGATTTTTACAGGGTTCGCAAATATGGCCTTGAGGAAGACACCTCATCAGATGCAAAATATCAGGAATTCATCCAGTGGGTCGATGTGGATTATTTCACCGATTACCTCATTGCCCAGACATACTTTGCCAATGGCGACATGTTCAATCAAAAATATTGGCGAACTGAGGACTATACCATAAAATGGCGGCCGATATATTACGATTTGGATCTTGCCTTCAGCGCATCCAATCCCACCCGCAACATACTCCCCAGCTATTTTAATCCCGAGGGGATACCATCCAAGGATGGCTCCATTACTAATATGGACCTGTACGTTGGCCTTAGAAAAAATGCCGGCTGGTGCAATGCCTTTGGTGAAAGATACGTCTACGTGGCGCTGAATTACTTCAATCCAGAGCGTGTAACAGGCATTCTTGACGAGATGGTAACCACCATGGAACCCGAAATGGCCCGCCACATCAAACGCTGGGGTATGCCTTCCAGCGTATCCGCATGGAAAAGCAGCGTAAAGGAGCTGCGGGACTGTCTTGAAAAGCGGCAGAGCCATGCGCTGAACTATCTCCAGAAGGAATTCGGCTTTACTGACGCCCAGATGGAAGAATGGAAAACAAAAGCCACAGCTTCCTTCCCTGCTGATGCTGTTCAATAATAATTAAACATACAAATAGCGGACGGCTGAGCCGTCCGCTGTTTATTTTATTATGCGTTAAGTTAGATGGTAACGTCCTCAACATACAGGTTGTAAACCTTGTTGGGATCGGCAGGCACCGCCGCCGCTACGGGGGCTGCTGCGGGAGCGGCAGGAGCTTCCTTGGCGGCCTTGCGGGCTTCGAAGAACTTCTGTGCTACCTGGGGGAACAGAGCGTAGCTCAGTACGTCCTCTTCCTGCTCGTAGTAGCCCATTTCCTTTACTTCCTGCTCGTACTTCTCGAGCTCGGGAGTAAGCAGATCGGCGGGACGGCAGGTTATAGGCTGCTTATCGCCGATAGCCATGCGGCGTACTTCTTCGTTTACCTCGCCGGGCAGTGCGCCGTATTCGCCGGCCAGAACTGCCTTGGATTCCTTGGTAAAGGTCTTATAGCGACCCATCAGTACGTTAAATACGGCCTGAGTACCAACTATCTGGCTGGAAGGAGTTACAAGGGGAGGATAGCCGAAGTCCTTGCGAACTACGGGGATCTCAGCAAGAACGTCGTAGTACTTTTCTTCCTTATTGGCCTGCTTCAGCTGGCTGATAAGGTTGGAAAGCATGCCGCCTGGAACCTGATAAATCAGGGTGTTGGTATCAACGTTGAGTACCTTGGGATCCAGGCTGCCCTGCTCCTTGAGCTTGTTGGCAACGCCGCGGAAGTGCTTGGCGGCCTGAGCAAGCTTTTCAAGGTCATAGCCGGTATCATGCTCGGTTCCCTTAAGGGTGGCAACCAGAGCCTCGGTGGCAGGCTGTGCAGTACCGTTTGCCAGAGGAGACAGAGCGCAGTCTACGATATCTACGCCGGCCTGCATGGCCATGAGGTAAGTCATGTCGCCGGTACCGGTGGTGTTGTGGGTGTGCAGATGGATGGGTACATCCACTTCTTCCTTAAGACGCTTTACCAGAGAGTATGCATCATAAGGCAGCAGCAGGTTTGCCATGTCCTTAATGCAGATATTGTCTGCGCCCATCTGAACCAGCTCCTTGGCCAGCTTTACGAAATAGTCCTCGTTATGTACAGGGCTGATGGTATAGCTGATAGCAGGCTCACAGATTCCGCCGTACTTCTTGGTGTACTTGATGGCGGATTCCAGATTGCGTACGTCGTTGAGTGCGTCAAATATACGTACTACGTCAATACCGTTTTCAATCGCCTTGCGGCAGAACTGCTCAACTACGTCGTCTGCATAGTGCTTGTAGCCCAGTATATTCTGGCCGCGGAAAAGCATCTGCAGCTTGGTATTGGGCAGAGCCTTCTTAAGCTTGCGTAGCCTTTCCCAGGGGTCCTCATTGAGGAAGCGAAGGCAGCTGTCAAAGGTTGCGCCGCCCCAGCATTCCAGGGAGTAGTAGCCGATGCTGTCCAGAATTTCGCAGGCGGGAAGCATATCCTCCACCCTCATTCGGGTGGCAGCCTGAGACTGGTGAGCATCGCGCAGTATGGTATCGGTTATCATCAATTTTTTAGCCATAGGTTAACCTCCTATTACTGGAAGAGGGCAAGGAATACGCCGGCTGCGATCGCAGAACCGATAACGCCTGCCACGTTGGGGCCCATAGCGTGCATGAGCAGGAAGTTCTTGGGGTTTTCCTTCTGACCAACCACCTGGGATACGCGGGCTGCCATGGGAACGGCAGATACGCCTGCGGAACCGATAAGGGGATTGATCTTGCCGCCGGAAAGCACATACATGAGCTTGCCAAGCAATACGCCGCCTGCGGTACCAAAGCCGAACGCGCATACGCCCATTACAAAGATGCCGATGGTCTGCCAGTTAAGGAAAGCTTCTGCAGTAGCGGTAGCGCCAACGGATACGCCCAGGAAGATAGTAACGATATTCATCAGCTCGTTCTGAGCGGTCTTGCAGAGACGCTCGGTAACGCCGCACTCCTTAAACAGGTTGCCCAGCATAAGCAGGCCGATAAGGGGAGCAGCGGAGGGCAGCAGCAGAGATACGAAGATGGTGCATACGATGGGGAAAATGATCTTTTCCTTCTTGGATACAGGCCTGAGCTGCTCCATCACTACCATACGCTCCTTCTTTGTGGTCAGCGCCTTCATGATGGGAGGCTGGATAACAGGAACCAGGGCCATATAGGAGTATGCCGCAACTGCAATGGGACCAAGCAGGTCACCGGCCAGCTGAGAGGTAACGTATATTGCGGTAGGACCGTCTGCACCGCCGATAATACCGATGGAAGCAGCCTGAGGATTAGTAAAGCCCAGCAGCAGCGCGCCAAAGAAGGCAACAAAGATGCCCAGCTGAGCGGCAGCGCCCAGCAGCAGGCTCTTGGGGTTGGCGATGAGGGGACCAAAGTCTGTCATAGCGCCTACACCCATAAAGATGAGTGAAGGATAAATGCCCAGCTTTACACCAAGATAGAGATAGTCAATAAGACCTGCCTCTTCGCTGAATGCAGCCCAATTAACATGGCCGCCTGCGTAAAGCTCATTGTGGAACAGACCTGCTCCGGGAAGATTGGTGAGCAGCATACCGAATGCGATAGGTACCAGCAGCAAGGGCTCGTATTTTTTAACTATTGCAAGGTACAACAACAGGCAAGCTACGGCGATCATTACCAGATTGAGAGGATTCTCGCCAATAAGCGCAAAGCCGGTTGAACCAATGAAATCCTTGATAGGTTCGATGTAGTTCATCTACTGTCTCCTTTCCATTATTATCTTTACTGCATAGGAGATTAGCCGATAACTACCAGAACGTCGCCGGAGTTTACAGTTGCACCCTTAACTACGTTAACAGCGGTAACCTTGCCGTTTGCGCCGGCAAAGATCTCGTTTTCCATCTTCATGGCCTCGAGAATAACAACTACGGTGTTCTCGTTTACAACATCGCCAACCTTGACCTTAACGTCAAGAATGTTGCCGGGCATGGGAGCGGTTACGCCTGCGGCACCAGCGGGAGCGGCAGCGGGTGCGGGTGCTGCAACAGGAGCGGGAGCAGGTGCTGCAACAGGAGCGGGAGCAGCGGCGGGTGCTGCGCCTGCGGCGATCTCTTCTACTTCAACTTCGTAGGAAGTACCGTTTACGTTTACCAGAAACTTACGCATTATAATTTCCTCCAATAATATTCGATAATAATGTTTTTAGACCTTCTTGATGCTGCGGATTCTGAGACCCTGGAGCTCTCCGCCCATAAAAGTGGCAATGGCTGCGGCAATGGCTGCATCAAAAGCCTTGCGGTCCGCTACGTCAGGAGCAGCTGCCTGTACAGGAGCGGCAGCAGCGGCGGGCGCCGCCTTTACGGCCGCTTCTTTTCCTTCGCCAAGAGCCTTGCTCATAAGCTTGGTGAGAACTATAAGGCAGAAAAGGCCAAAAAACACAGTTCCCAAGCCCAACAGCAGTACGAATACGGGGCTAACGTTTGTCAATTTAAGTGTTCCTCCCTTCATGAATTATCAATAATGAAAGATGTGACTAATAAAAAAGCTATAATACAAGCTTATGCGGAAATCCGTGGATTTCAAGTCACCCACTGTTCCCCCATTTTTGTATAATTGTACCTTAATGTTGAAAAAATAGCAATATCAAAGCCCCGCTGATAACTATTGACGTTAAGCGGGGCATTATATATTATATTCGCTTATGGCAAAGCTCCGGCCGGTTATTCAACCGGATTCAGGGCCTTGATTTCCTGCTCTGTAAGATACCGCCACTGGCCTGTTTTAAGGTCTGCAAGCTCCAGCGGTCCTTCTTTTATTCTTCTCAGCAGCAGCGTGTCCTTTCCCACTGCGGATATCATGCGGCGCACCTGCCTGTTTCGCCCTTCGTGTATGGTAATATCCAGCTCGGATTTATTGTCCCGGCGAATACGTACATTGGCCACCTCTGCAGGGGATGTAACTCCATCATCCAGCGTTATGCCGCTCTGCAGGCGGGAAATGTCCCGCTCTGTAATGGTTCCGCTGCATACCACATGATAAGTCTTATCCATCTCAAACTTTGGATGTGTCATGCGATATGCCAGCTCTCCGTCATTGGTAAGCAATATCAGCCCCTCGGAGTCATAATCCAGACGGCCAACGTTATACAGCCTGAAAGGCAGCTCCTTAACGTAATCAACAACCGTCCTGCGGCCCTCCGGATCGCTGCAGGTGCAAACCACACCCTGAGGTTTGTTAAGCATTATAACTATGCGCTGCTTATCTGCCGTCAGCAGTTTGCCGTCAAATTCAACCGTATCACCGGGCTCTACTGTGCATCCTATTTCAGCAACTGTGCCATTTACCTTTACCCGTCCTGCTGAAATATATTCTTCACACTTTCTTCTGGACGCAACTCCAGCATCCGCCATGAATTTCTGCAAACGCATATTTATACCCCCACCGCCGCCTGTTATGCGGCAAAACGTCTTAAGATTCTGTTAAAATAGTAGCTTATACCCGCATCGGGTATATCCTCGGCGGCAACCAGCTGATACCGCATCAGCAAGGCATTTCCATCCAGTATTTCCACATAGCCCAGGCTTTCACCCTTATATACCGGAGCGGATATGTTTTCCTCGGTGACCACCCTGGTTCTGTATGTGGCAGAGCTGTCTTTTTGTACTGGTACTATTATATCCTGCGCAGTTGTAAGTTCCAATAGGCTTTTTTCGCCGCCGGACACGGATACGCGGGCCACAATACTTCCCGCTTTCACCATTTCAGCAGTTTCATAGTTTTCAAAGCCGTAATCCAGTATTTTCTCTGCATCCGGAAACATATCCGGACAATTAAGCACTACCCCTATCAATTCCATGCCGGCCTGCTCCGCGGAAAACACAAGGCATTTCCCTGCGGCCTTTGTATAGCCTGTCTTTATCCCTGTGCCGCCCGCATATTCCCACAGTATGCGGTTTTTATTTTTAAACGTTCGGGCAACCTCCCCCGTTTCCGCCCTGTAATATTCCGTTGATACTATCTCGCGGAAATTCGGATTTTTCATTGCCGCAGCGGCTATGCGGGCAAGGTCATATGCGGTGGTATAGTGCTGCTCATCATGCAGCCCGTTGGGCGTTACAAAATTGGTATTGTATGCCCCCAGCTCCATGGCTTTTTTGTTCATCATGTCCGCAAAAGTCCGTGTTCCCCCGCCTATATGCACAGCTATGGCAACAGCAGCATCGTTTCCCGATGACAGCATAAGTCCGTACAGCAGGTCTTTCAGGCTTATCTCTTCTTCAAGATGCAGATATATGCTGGAGCCTTCTGTTCCGTATGCGCTGGCATCCGCCGTCACGATATCCTCCATGTTTCCATGCTCCAATGCTACCATCGCTGTCATTATCTTTGTGGTGCTTGCCATGGGAAGCCTTTCGTGGGCATTATGCGCATACAGTACCTTGCCTGTTTGGGCCTCTATAAGTATTGCGCTCTGTGCAGAAGTATCGACCGCATATGCCCATACCGGAAATACGGCAATTATGATACATATCAGCCACAGTATCCCTCTTTTTTTCCGGCTCATTGGTCACTGCTGCTCTTCGAATCATCTTCTTCGCCGCATTTACAGCTTTTTATGCTGTTTTTCAGCGCCTGCTCCATGGTGCCGATAAGCTCGGGAAGCATCTCCACCGCCCTGTCAAAGGTCGTATCATAATCCGCAGGCATAACCTTTACACATCCGTTATTTACCGACAAAAATGCCAGCGGTGTAATTGTCATTCCGGCAACAGCCGCCCCGGCAAAAGGATAGCTGCTGTATTCCTTCATCTCCTCTGCGCTCCTTTGTATGGGCGTAAGCTTTTTCTCAGAGCCGTATTCTCCGCCGCCGGATATAAATCCCATGGACAGCTTTGATACGGGCAATATCATGGTTTCCCCCGCCGTAAGTATGGGATTGCCCACTATGGTGTTTACATCCGCCATTGCTTTAAGCTGTTCCATTGTGGTTTTCATTATGTTTTCAACAGGATGCGTCATGCTCTTTCCCCTTCCGCATTTTGGATATTTTTTGCCGTATGACGGCACAAATAATCTGCGTAGGATGCAGCCTTGCTATGCCTTCCAATTCCAGCCAAAAAGTATTATGGCTGAATACGGGCGTTGAACCGACAGACAGCTCATGCGGAGCCAAAAGCTGCGCAGCAGCGCGCAATCCCTCCCGCAATATACCCGAAAATACCACGCTTGCCGCTCCGTCATCCTTTATGCCGACCGACGAAGAAATGTTCAGCCTGCTGAATTCGGTCCCCTTCCATATATGCCGCGGCAATGATGTTTTCTGCTTGCGTTTGGGCAGGGAATGTGGTTTTCCGTTCACATACAGCGTAAAGGGAAACCAGCAGGCCACCGCATCTCCCTTCAGCTTCAGCGCACCGAAAAAAATCCCCGCTTCAACATTGAGCCGGGCCTGCCGCAATTCCACAAGCAGTCTGAATTTTATCCTTGCCCCTGTCAATAAAAGCAGGGCGGATGCAGACAAAATATAAAGAGCCACGCTGATCATGGCTCTTAGTATTTGGAAGATATGGTATTTTTATTATTCTTCCGGCAAGTCTTCGCTTTCCTCTTCTGCAAAAGCTCCGTACTCCGGAAGTTCCTCAATGGAATGTATGCCAAACTGACGAAGAAATGCATCCGTGGTGCCGAAAGTCATAGGTCTGCCAACAGAATCCTTGCGGCCCATTTCCTGAATAAGGCCCAGCTTTAAAAGCTGGCTGACGGAATAATCGCACCTTACCCCGCGCACAGCCTCTATATCAGAACGGGTAACAGGCTGACGATAGGCGATTATGGAGAGAGTTTCCAGCATGGCCTGAGAAAAGCTCTTTGTCTGGGCAGGCTGAAGCAGCTCTTCAACATAGTTTGCATACTTGCGGTTGGATACCAGCTGCACAGTATCATCGGTAATATACAGCTGTACGCCTCGCTCCTCTGTGCGGTAAAGCTCCTCCATCTGCTGAATGACGGCATTGATCTCTATGCCGGTCATATCCAGCGCCCGCTGAAGCTGAACTATAGACACCGGCTCACCGGAAACAAACAATATGCATTCTATTGCGGAAAAACGTGTATCCTGCATTTACTTCATCCTTACTGCTCGTCCATATATTCGGCATCTTCATCATCTTCCCGAATATTAAGGGCGGTTATATTTATGGGCTCATACGGCGCGGACTGCTTTATGGTTATTTCGCCCCGCATAAGCATATCCAGCAGAGACATAAATGTGACTATCATCTCTATCTTGGATGCGTCTTCGTCAAACAGGGCTTCAAACCGAAGTGTCTTTTTCTCCCTCAGCCTGTCCCTTATCTTTACCAGCTGGCGGCGTATGGTAAACTGATCATTCATCACTTCCTGCTTATCTATGGCGTTGGCGCGCTCCATGCGGCGCCTGTCCATAAGCTCTGTAAAGGCACGAAGCAGGCTCTGGGTGGAGGATTCTTCCCAGTTTATCTCCTGTGGAGGCAAGGCAAATTCCTCTGGAAGCTTTGAGTATACGCCGCTTGCTGCTTTTAATAATTCCGCAAGCTTTTCTCCCGCTTCCTTTGCAGCCCTGTATTCACGCAGCTGACGGATAAGAGCCTCTGCCGGGTCTTCCTCTTCCTCTGCGTTTTCCTTTGGCGGACGAGGCAGCAGAGAACGGGATTTTATGTATACCAATGTTGCCGCCATAGTCAAAAACTCGCTGGCGGTGTCCATATCCAGCTCATCTATCTGGTTCATGTACTCCAGATATTGTGATGTGATCTCGGATATGAATATGTCCTTTATATCCACCTCTGCCTGCTCGATAAGGTGAAGCAGCAGATCAAGCGGCCCCTCAAAGCGGGAAAGTTTTACTTCGTAGCTCATTTAAATCAATCCAATAAGGCCGAAAAGCCCGTTGTATATGGCAATCATGCCATTCATCAGCCAATTTACCGCCACAGACATAATGCCGCTCAGGGTTCCTGTTGCCAACAGTATCACCAGTATCATAAAGCCATACCTTTCAAGGAAAAGGAATGGCTTCAGGCCCACTTTGCGGGCAAGCAGAGTGGAAAATACCTGATATCCATCCAGCGGAGGAATGGGCAGCAGATTGAATACGCAAAGGCTGAGATTGATAAAGTAAAAATAGTAAATGATGGTATTCAGCGCCGCATTTCTAAGACCTACAGTGGCCGCGATGCCATAAAATACGCCCATTGCCGCAAAGGCCAACAGCAGATTGGTCACAACGCCTGCAAGGCCTACGATTATTTCATCCCGCCTTGGATTTTTAAAATGACGTGGATTTATAGGCACAGGCTTTGCCCAGCCAAAGCGGAACAGCGCAAGCATTACAAATCCCCAGGGATCTATATGTGCCAGCGGATTAAGCGTCATTCGGCCAAAATTAAACGCCGTAGGGTCGCCCAAACGGTATGCCGCATAGGCGTGAGCCCATTCATGGAATGCCAGCGCAACAAGTATTGCAGGCATCCTGTACAGTAATTCCATTATGAAAGAACCGGCTGAACCGGAAAAAATACTACTTAACAAATGCATGTCTCCCGATGTTTATAATTAGGTTTATTATACGTCATCCGGAAAAACTATGCAACAAACTTAGCAATGCACCCATTGGAGAAGAAACATTCTGGCATAGTCCATCACTTTCGCCCGCTCCACCCCCTCTGCGCTGACAAGCTCTACTTTGCCCATGGTTTCTCCATCCAGCAGGTATGTAATACTGCCAACAACCGCGCCCTTGCTTACAGGCGCTTCCAATATTTCGGGTACATCCCGCTTCTCTTCCAGCTTGGCATTTTTCGGTATAAGGGCAACCGTTGTTTCCTTTGCAGCAAGAGCAATCCGAGACACCGTTCCGGATTTTACGGGGATGCTTTGCTCTATTACCTCCCCCTCCGATGCAAGAAGCTTAGCATCATATGCGGCAAATGCATATTCCAGCATACTCTGAGCCTTCTCTGCCCGTCGTGATGAATTCTGCGCCCCAAGCACAGCACATACATAGCCGGTATTTCCCCTCTTCACCGAAAAAACCCCGCAATATCCCGCTGAAGCGGATGATCCCGTTCCCACTCCGTTTGTTCCAACGCAGCTTTTCAGCAGCTTGTTAGAGCTTGCCAGTTCCGTCGTACGCCCGTCCGAATGTTCTATGCTGTCATAATATAAGCCGCTGTACAGCATAAAGCTCTGGCTTTTCATAAGTGCGGCGCCTATCATTGCAATTTCATTTGCAGAAAAGCTTATCCCGCTTCCTGTTAAATCGGCACAATTCACATCTATTCCCATATCTGCCATGGTATTGTTAACCGCGAGCACACACGCCTCGGCAGAGCCGTAAATTCCCTCCCCAAGGGCGTATATTGCATCCCCCGCGCATATCATAACCGCCGCCTTCAGCAGCGCAGATACTTGCATCTGTTCGTATTCCTCCAGAAACGCCGTAGGTCCGCTGACTTTTGCCGCCGCTGCGCTTACAGTTATGATGTCGGTCAGAGCCACTGCCCCGCTGTCTATTTTATTGCATACCGCCAATAAAACAGGCAGTCTGGATAACCCGCCTGTGTCCATCCTCTCATCGGCATTATGCTCCATTATCACCTGGCTGCCGGTTTGCTCTATTACTACAGCCGCTTTTATTCCGCTTATATCCACAGGATATTCCTCAGCATAGGCCACGTTGAATCCCAATAGCATAACAGCTGCCACCGCTGTGCAAATACACTTTTTCAGCATAATAAGACCTCCTTTGCCTTATGTATATGTCTATTAGGCAAAGGAGGCCGATATTGCGTTATTATTAAATTATTTCGCTGAGGAAGGATTTTCCTGTGCTCCAGGGCTCTCCGGTAAGGTATTCAAATACCGTGCTGCCTATATCCGCAAAGGTCTCCCTTGTGCCAAGAGATACACCCTTCTTCACGTTTTTGCCCCATACCAGTATGGGAATGTATTCGCGGGTGTGATCGGTTCCTGGATATGCGGGATCGCAGCCATGGTCCGCAGTAACGATAAGTATATCGCCATCCTTCATTGCTGCGGTTATTTCCGGCAGCTTTGCGTCAAAGGCTTCCAGAGACTGCGCATAGCCCTCAACGTCATTTCGATGGCCATACAGCATATCGGTATCCACCAGATTTGTGAATATGAAATCGCCTGTGCCTGCCTTTATGTATTCAATGGTTGCCTCGATTCCGTCAGGATTGTTTTTGGTATGGTTTACTGTAGTGATCCCGCGCTTAAAGAAGATATCCTCGATTTTGCCCACGGCAACGGTTTCATATCCCTTGGCAACCAATCCATCCAGAATGGTATCCTCGATGGGTGGAATGGCGTAATCCTTGCGGTTTTCGGTACGAACGTATTCTTTTTCGCCTGTAATAAAGGGACGGGCTATTACGCGGCCAACCAGATCCTTGCCCTTAAGCAGGGCGCGTGCCTTTTCACACATGGAGTAAAGCTCCTCAAGGGGGATCACATCCTCATGGGCGGCTATCTGAAATACGCTGTCTGCAGAGGTATAAACGATAGGCTTGCCTGTGGCAATATGCTCATCGCCCAGCTCCTGAATTATCGCAGTGCCGGATGCGACTTTGTTGCCAAGGGTCCCCCTGCCAACGGCCTGCTCAAAAGCATCCATAATATGTGGAGGAAAGCCGTTAGGATATGTTCTGAAGGGTTCCTCCATGATTATGCCGGTCATTTCCCAATGGCCGCAGGTTGTATCCTTCGCCTTGGTCATTTCGGCCGCGCGGCCATAGCAGCCCTGTATCTCCCCTTCAAAGGGTTCAAGGCGGGCATCTTCTATTGCGGCTATGCCCAGCTCCCTCATATTGGGGATCTCCAGCCTGCCCCGTGTCTTGTATATATTGCCAAAAGTATGCGCGCCTTCATCGCCAAACTCTGCAGCATCCGGCAATGCACCTATACCTGCGCTGTCTATTACGATAACTATTGCTCTTTTATCTGACATTACTTTTATATACCTTTCGTTAGATTTGATTGCTGTGTGTATATTGATTTTACCATTCCGCCTGCCGGGCAGTCAATTCAGTTGAATATAAGCGCCCATGTTCTTACGGCGGAAGGAATGATTATCCCCTCAGCAGTTACTCCGCAAAGCCAAACCGCAAGCGCTTTATGTTTATCTTTCGTTTCCTCCCTGTCCATTATCATACCAAGGCATATACAAACTCCGCCAAATACCGTAAGCAGTATCAGCAATACGTTGATGCCCCTGATATTTGCCCACAGCCCCCTGCAAAAAAGCCCCATCAGCACAGCCTTAAGCCACACCGCAAAAACAGACAGCGCAATACCGCCTTTACCGGAAAAAATTCTGCAAAAGCTGTAAAGAGCCGTATTCCACAGCATACTCAAAAGCGCAAGGCTCAGCAGAACGCTCCCCTGCACTTCACCCATTGCATTAAATGCCGCTTCCAGATATTCCGGATTCAATGCCGTTGCCGCCCCGGCGGTAAAGCCCATTATGGCGGCAAAGCACACTATATACCATCTGCTTTTTATGCCCTTCATAAATAACCCCCCGCATGTCCAGTTTATAATAAACTATGACACGCAGGGAGTATAAATTACAACTGCTAACCTTGGCGGATGCGCATAACGCTGCGCTCTGTAAGCAACGCGATAAACTCTTTATTGGTAGGACGTCCCTTATGCTGGCTGACGGAGTATCCGAAAAGCTTGTTTATGTTTTCCATATCGCCCCGCTGCCACGTGGCTTCGATGAATGTGCGGATATTTCGTTCCACCTGCTTTGGAGTGGAATTAAAAAGCTCTGCAACAAAGGGATATACTTCTTTGGTTATGTATGGCTGAGCATTGTAATTATCCACGCAATAGGTCACCGCAGCCCTTGCCAGTTTGTATCCCAGGAGATTGAGAGGCGCTCTTATGGCATAAAAGTAATTTGTTATTACCTTATCCCTCAGCTCTGTACGATTGTTCTCTTTTCTTTCCTCTGCTTCTTTTCTGACTAAATCGTCATCTATGGCAAAATCCACAATCCGGCTGAATACCTGAGAAGGCACCGCAGGAAGCTGTATTACGTACAGTGCGCCAAGCCTCATCAGCTTATCTATCATTTCATCATCCTTGAAGGGAGCCATTACCAGTATACGTATTCCCTCTGATAATCTCATGGCATTCAGCTTTTTCAGTACGCCTATACCATCCATATTGGGAAGTACCGCATCCAGCAGCAATACGTCGGGCTTTTCGATGGCGATATTCTGTATTGTCTGATATCCGTCATGGGCAAAGGGCATAATATCAAATATTGACATTTTGCCCAAATAGTCTGCCAGCTCGTGGCAGTATGCGCTATGTTCCTTTGCAATAAGAATTTTCATAGGCAGCCCTTCCGTTATCATTTTTATTCAGATTATCATCATATATATTTTACCACTTTTTCCATCTCTTTCCAACCGGAACGTTAATTTTTATGCGGCTACCTGAAAAATTCCGCCAGCTTTGTGCCGTCTGTAAACTCAAACAGCTGCTCAAGCCGTTTTGAGCATTGGCCTATCATCCATCCGTTTACCAATGCACACAGCACGGTGCCCAGTTTTACCCCTTCAAATTGTCCAAAGCCAAAGAACGCAAATGACATTATTACCGCTATGGCGCAGCTTGTGCAATCGTAAATGGTTTTGAATTTATTGATATCCATCCCTATTTTTGCGGACACCTCTTTAACAAACATCTCGTATGCTTCAAGAGGTATATAGGTATGAAACAGCATCGCTATACCGATGGCGCATACTATCATGCCCCCTATGTAGAAAAACACCCTCAGCGCCATTCCGTCGCTTTGCACATACCCCATCAGGCTCAGCATGGCATCCAGCGCAAAACCGTAAAATACCGCGGTAATAAAGGAAAAAAGATAGGCCTTTTTAAATCGTCTCAATACCAGCGACATGATTATCAGCAGCACGCCCTGCAATACATACTCCGCCATGCCGAATGAGAAAAACGAGAATGTTTCCGATACCTTCAAATGAAGCAGATATGCCGGTGCAACCACCATGGACATGCCGAAATTCGCCTGCTCCATCATTGCCGTGCCCAGCGCAAGCAGGATTATGCCAATAAAATAAGCCATCTCCGAATAAAACGTCTTTTTCATATATCTCCTTGCTGACGTTTGATACAGAAACGGCAAAAGCTGTATTTTTTTATATAATACCACTGTAAGCGACAAACCGCCATATTATGCTGAAGTTTGCTTATTTGCAGCGCTGTGCCTTTTCAGCAGCCATACGCCGTACAGTGTGCTGACAACTGTCTGCACAGCCGCTATAAGCACAATCCCTCCGTCAGAAGGCTGAACCGCAAAAATACTGAAACAATTTACCGCTGCATGAGAAAGGATACAGGGTATAACGCTGCCTCCGGCAATAAATACCGCAGTAAAGCAAAAACCAACGGCAGAAGCATAAACGAGCTGCAGCAGCGTTTCAAATATCGGCTCACCCAGCAGCAGATTTACTATATGCCCGAAGCCGAATGTAAGTGATGAAACAATAACCGCGATCTTCAGGTTATCCTCGCTCATGCCTTTAAAAAGCAATCCGCGGAAGATAACTTCCTCCAGGATCGCCACAAAGCACATACTGATTACGCCCAATGCCGCTTCAGTCGCAGAACACTGAAGCTGCAGCCCATTCCACAGATTAACCGAAGAAATAACTATCAACGGAATAAAAAAGAGAAAGTCCCTTTTGTTTCCCTTAAACCCGCACAGACCAAAATGCTCCGTCAGGCCTTCCCGCCTGATAAATCCGATAAGCATGATGGACAGCAGCAATCCAACCAATGCCGTAATGAGTTTGGGCATGCCCATGCTTTCGGATATTCCATCCGCCGCGCTGAAGCATACCACATATATAACTATCCACAATACCGCAAACCATATGGGTTCTTTTTTATACAGCTTTTTCATAGCTTTTGCTCCGTCCCTCTTGCTTGAGTTATAAACTTATTACCATTCGCCTGCAAAATACGCATCCTGCATATATCCAGACATTATCTCCCTGATATTATCCAGGGCAGCCTCTCCATCCGCAGGCATGGATTCCGATGTGATACGCAGCACAGTATCGCCAAACCTGAATTTGCATACCGTCAATGCTCCGTCAGCACTAATTGAGTTTTCTAGCTCATTCCATCCCCGCATATCGCTCTCTATAATTGCCTGATAGCACCTCTCAACAGCTTCAAAGGGGACTATATAGCTTCTGCAGGTTTCATCCTCTCCCTCGTCTTTGCGATATACATTGAGCGCGGCTTTATCTGCCTCTTCTGTCGTGCTGAGCACCATCTCAAAATAGCCGTCCCCATCTGCGGCAGCCACGGTTTCCCTATAATAATTCACCAGCAGAATATCGCGCCCAACCATATGCTCCGCCTTTATTTCGCTGTTTTTGACCCGCTCAAGCTTAACCTCTTTATCCGGCATTACAAACCATATAATATCTTCATCTTCACTGTACGGCACCGGAACAATCTGTTTTTCGCCCAGAAAGAAGGTATACTCCCCGTCCGAATCGCTGCGCTTATAATAAAACTCAACCTGCTCACCCGGCTCATACCGTTCTTTATGACCTCTGTAAAGCGCTTCCTGGCCGCAATAATCCACCCGACAGGTATTGCTACCGCATCCGGAAAATACACTGATCAATGCCGCAAATGCAGTCATGATTATTATTCTTTTGATGATGCTGTTTCGTTTTATCTTTCCCATGTTTTTTACCTTAATAGATTTGCCTGATGATATCTATATTATCAAACAGATATTTACTTGTATAGTAAAAAAGGCCATTTGTTAATTATCTGCCTTGGGTAAAATGCTCCCCTGTTGTATAATTGTTATATACCCATACTGGGAGGATAAATTATGAAAATACTCAATAAAACAGATCTACATCTGCATATTGACGGCTCCGCAAAGCCTGAGACGGTTTTTGAGCTTGCACGCAAATACAATATTCATCCGGAATGTGATATGTCGCTTGATGAAATACGGCACTCCATGACAATTCCCGAGGGTGAGTACGATCCGGATTTTCTTACATTCGATCCTCCCCTCAGGGTGATGCAGACTCCCGAAGGAATTTGCCGTATCACCCGGGAGCTGGTGGAGCGGCTGGATAAAGAAGGATTGATCTATGCCGAGCTGCGCTTTGCCCCTCAATACCATCTAAATGGCGGCATGACACAGGAAGATGCTGTATTGGCCGCCATTCAGGGGCTTAACGAAGGCTTGCATAACTGCGCCGCACTGAAAGCCGGGCTGATTCTATGCGCCATGAACCATTGCGACCCTGCCGAAAATCACGCGGAAAACATGGAAACCGTACGCCTTGCCGCCAAATATCTCGGCAAGGGCGTTTGCGCTGTGGATATGGCCGGCTATGAGGAACGCATGCCCGAATTTGCAGATATTTTTGAGCTGGCCCGCTTCCTTGGCATCCCCGCCACAACCCACAGTGAATTCACCGTTGGCGAAGCCCTTAAATACGGCACCTCCCGCATAGGCCACGGCTATCAGGCCGCTCTTGACCCCGCCTTGACCCAGCAGGTGATCGCCCGCAAAGTAACGCTGGAAATGTGTCCCGACAGCAGCCTTTCCTACGAATACGGTCTCTCCTGCGACCAGACACACCCATTGTATGTGCTGTATAAAAAAGGCGCACGTGTCACGGTAAATACCGACAACCTTACGGTGCTGGATACCGACCTTGAAAAGGAATACGACCTTTGCCGCAGAATGGGCTTTACGGATGAAGATATCGTACGGATGAACAACTATGCCATAGAAGCCTCCTTTGCAGATGAAAAAACAAAGGCAGCCCTTTTGAAGGTGCAGCCGCTGCAATAAACGTTTAAAACCAAAGGCAGGGATTATCCCCTGCCTTTTATATTGCCGTATTATTTACACTTCTTTCAGGATACATCATTCTTATAAGGCAATAAAAAAATCAAGATCCTTTCCCTCGGGTCATCCCCCTGGAATAAATCGCCGCAAGGTATCTCTTCGTAAAATTCCAGTTCATCCACTGTCATCAGATACGAAACATACTCCTCGGATGGATAATAGAAGAACAAGAAGGCCTCCCTTGGATTTTCATAATAGGAATCAAGTATTCTCGCAATGACCTTATGCAGTATCTCCACAGAAAAGGGATTGAAGAAATAAAATCTGTTCACTTGCTCGGGCACTTCATACGCTTCCGCTCTCGCAAGCACAAATTTCGTCCTTGTTCTGGAAAGGGCAGTCTTCTGATTTTCTGTGGCGCTGCTGTAAATCCGTTCGTCGTATTCAATTCCCACGGCAGCCGCTTTGGTCTGATAGGACAGAAAAAAATCTACGCGTCCCTTGCCGCAGCCATAGTCCAGTACCACATCTTTTTTGCCGATAAAACCGCTGTTGGCCAATCGCTCCAAAACGCTGTACGGCGTTGGCTCATAGGGATAACGGTACTGGTCGGAGTTGGAATCATCCCGGCCGGTTGTTTTTACTTTTAATAGCTTATCCCATATATTTTCCTTATCTATCATGGAACGCCTCTGTTTGTAGCATTTCAATGTGATCCTTTATATATGATAGCATATGCAACCAAAAAAGCAGAAGCAAGCACTCCTGCTTTGATTTGTATCGTCACTTTTCCCAGCCCTTTGCCAACACTTCCAGTGCTGTTTGCAATGCCGAAACCATATCGTCAATGGACATGGCCGCCGGCCTATGCCGCTCATCTTTATTAATAATTTGTTCAGGTAAAAATGGCACATGGATAAAACCTGCCTTCATGCTTGGGTAATGCACAGCAGCCTGATGCAGGCTAACATACATAACATGATTGCAGACAAATGTACCTGCAGAATTGGAAACAGCAGCAGGTATACCGTTTTGCCGTATAGCTTCCACTATCTCCCACATGGGCAGCGTTGTAAAATATGCCGCCGGGCCATCCAATTCAATAGGTTTATCAACGGGCATATTCCCCGCATTATCCGGCAGCAGGTCGCTGCCGTCAGAACTTTTTACACAGTCTATATTGATGGCAACGCGCTCAATGCTGATTTCCGCACGCCCTCCTGCCTGGCCAATGGACAGCACCGCATCCGGATTATGCCCCCCAAGCAGCGTGCACAACTGCGCGGCAGCCCCTGTAAATTCCACCGGCAAAATTGCCTTTATAAGGCTTGTACCTTCCGGTGCTACCAGACGGTGTACAATTTGCTGTGAAGGATTTATCTTTTCTCCGTCAAACGGCTCAAAGCCTGTTACCAATATTTTCATAGGCAGCGCTCCTGTTTTGTCCTCTAAATACAATAATCAAGCAATACTATTGTATCATACAAACATGGAAAATTGCAGGGGCAAACCTTCCCTGCAAAATCATCCCCCCCGTTGCCTAAAGCATATTTTCAATATAAATCCCATACCCTCTCGTCGGATCATTCACCAGCACGTGAGTAACGGCACCCACCAGTTTCCCATTCTAAATGATGGGTGAGCCCGACACGGATGATTGTCATTAGGGACAACAGTTTTAGTCATTCTTCAACTATCTTTACACTTGCCCAACGGCGCTGAGTCTTTGCGCTAAATTGCAGTGTATAAGTTGGAACCCCCTGCGAAATCGCTCTATAAATTTCTGCAATTTCTTTTGAGATCTGTTCTTCGCTGGCATACCACCCCAGAAACGTAGTCGGTTCTCCCCAGAAATTCGAACCGCCTCGATCAACACCGAACAATATATACTGCGGAGAATTTTTTCCGCCACGCATTTTGCCGGATGCAGCTACCTTGTAACAGGTTGCAATCACGTTCTCATGAGGAGAAGTAATAACAATTGAGCCCGTTACGTTTGTACCTTTTGAGCCACGATCGCAGCCGATCTCATTGGACATAAGCGCATCCAACGAAATGTTTAATTGAGAAGACAGTACCAGCAATTTTTCCACTTCCGGATATCCCTGTCCCTGCTCCCATTTTGAAACAGCCTGTCGGCTTACATCCAGCAGTTCCGCCAATTCTTCCTGAGACAGATGATGTTCTTTTCTGATTTGTTTTAGATTTTCTGAAAAACTCATATGAACACCTCCTTTGGTGTCTTAATTTTAAGGCAGAAAGCATATTAATGCTACCAACCTACTTTTGCAAAAGTGCAACTTGAAGTTGCACTTTTATAGTAAACTAAAATGGCAGGGGCTTTCTGCCCCTGCCATGCTTTTACCCTGCTGCATCTAGCATATTTTCTATAAAAATCCCATACCCTCTGGTCGGATCATTCACCAGCACATGGGTCACCGCTCCCACCAGTTTGCCGTCCTGAATAATCGGACTGCCGCTCATGCCCTGCACAATTCCGCCGGTTATTTGGATAAGCTCCGAAGATGTGACCTTCAGCACAATGCCCTTGCTGCCGGATTCGTCCTTTGGAAACAGCTTTACAATTTCACACTCATATGCAGAAATCCCGCCATCCGTTACGGTGCAGAGTATTTCCGCCTCTCCTATGTAAACCTCCTCCGCCCTTCCGATTGGCAGGCCATCCGGATAAATGGGATTATCGGGCATGCCGGAAGCATCACCGTAAATGCCGAATTCGCAATTTATATCTATATCCCCCCACTTTTCTCCGTTGGAGGAAAAAGAGCCTATCACTTCACCCGGCGAACCGTTTGAACCGGCAGATACCCCGATAATGTTGGATTTTATTACGCTGCCATCCTTTACGTCTATTACTGAGCCTGTATCCGAATCCGTAATGGGATGCCCCAGCGCACCGTACCGCCCGCTTTGCATATCCCAATATGACAGCGTGCCAATGCCTGATGTACTGTCCCTGACCCACATTCCTGCAAGATAAGCCTCAGCCTCATCATCGTATATTGGTGTCACGGTATGATAAGATATTTGATTATTCCGCCGTATTGTCATATTAAGCTCTCCGCCTGCCGAACATAATCTGCTCAAATGCAGCGAATCCTCAAGCTCTTCTCCATTTACCGAAACTATCACGTCCCCTGCCTTTATCCCCCCATCTGCAGCAGGGCAAATATTTTCCATTTCCTTTACGCTGCCCAGGCCTACCACCAATACTCCGTCCGTATATATTGAAACGCCTATGGGCACCCCGCCCGGCATAAGGCGTAAATCGCTGTTTGCAGATACCACCATCTGCCTGATTGGGATGCCCATCAATGTGACATTGACGGTATTGTCTGATAAATTTTCAGACATATCCCCTGCCACTTGTTGGCTTTCTCCAGCTCTCAGCCCAATGGGGCCATCCGCACACTCCTTTAGCTCCTCCAGCTGCTGCAGCGTTAATTTATCCGGCAGGCTGCGGATATAGCTCATCTGCTCCCCTGAATTAAAGCACAGCAATCCGATGCACAGCATTACGCCCATGCATCTTGTATATCTGCTTTTCATTCTTTCTTTCATATACATCCGCCTTAAAACAAAATAAAACACCGTGGACTAAGCCCACAGTGTTTATGATTTGTAATAAGGGTGTATTTAATGCTATGAATTTTGCTTTCTTCGCTTGGCCTTATCCGCCTCAGATGCAGAAATAAGCTCTTTTGCATGGTCATAGGCAAAGGAAGAACTCTGAGCGCCGTCCATCATGCGGGCAAGATATTCATACCGCTCCTCAAGGGACAGCCTTCGCATATCCGTTTTGGTATGCTCTCCATCGTCGCTCTTTTCCACCATAAAGTGGGCGTCTGCAAGAGCCGCGATCTGGGGCAGATGAGTAACGCACAGCACCTGATGTGAGTCCGAAATATTTACCATTTTCCCGCCCACCACAGAAGCGATGCGGCCGCTTATGCCTGTATCGATTTCATCGAATATCAGCGTGGGAATGGAATCTGCTCTGGCAGCAATGGCTTTAAACGCCAGCATGATTCGGGACATTTCACCGCCGGATGCCACCTTTTCCAATGGCTTGAGCGCTTCGCCGGGATTGGCAGACATCATAAATTCCACCTTATCCATGCCGTTTGCGCCGAATGTTTCAATTCTTTCAAAGCCAACATCAAAGCGGGCCTTTTCCATGCCAAGGTCTTTTAGCTGCAACAGAAGCTCCTTTGCAAGCTCCCCGGCGGCACTTTTTCGCGCAGCAGTAAGGGTTGATGCGGCCTCAATGTACTTTGTGCTTATCCGGTTCAGCTCTTTTTCCAGTGTTTCCCGCATTTGAGCCGCATTATCCAGCTCTTCGAGGCGAAGCTGAGCCTTTTCAAGGAAGCTGTTCACATCCTCTATATCGGGGCCATACTTTTTCTTAATTGCAGAATACACTTCCAGCCGCTGCTGTATTTCGTCTATACGTGCAGGGTCAAACTCAAAGGAGTTTCTCATATCCCTTATGACGTAGCCCATATCCTGAACGGCATAGAATGCCTCTTCCAGGCGTTTGGCTGCATCGGAATATTCTGCGGAAAAGCAGGAAATTCCATCCATACTGCCGGATGCGGATTTCATAAGGTCAACGGCACCGTTGTCTCCCATTATGGCTTCGCAGCTTTCCTGAAGCGCCGCCATAATACGCTCTGCGTTCATCAAAACGTCTTTTTCTTCACTGAGAGCAGCTTCTTCGTCGCAGGACAATCCCGCCTTTTGGATTTCCCCGATCTGATAGCGCAATATATCCATCTCTCTGGCCCGCTCATCCTCTGAGGAAAAGCCGCTGAGCATAGCGTCCTTCACCCTGCGGTATTCGCTGTAAAGCTCACGAACATTTGCCCTGATGCCGTCGATTGCCTCATGGTCAAAGGAATCCAGAAAGTTTATATGCTTATTCTGGCTGAGCAGCGATTGATGCTCATGCTGACCATGCACATCCACAAGCAGGTCTGTTATCTGCTTGAGGGTCGCAAGATTTACAAGGGTGCCGTTTATGCGGCATACGTTTTTGCCGGAAACAGAAAGGTCGCGGGATATAAAAAGGCTGTCATCCCCATCCAGTTCGTTTTCTTCCAGCATGCGCTTAACGGCCGGTATGCGGGCAATATCAAACTCCGCCTCAACCGATGCCTTTTCTGCGCCGCTTTTAATAAGTTCCTTGCTGGCGCGCTCGCCAAGAACAAGATTTACCGCATCAATAATAATGGATTTTCCGGCGCCGGTTTCACCGGTCAGCACGTTAAATCCATCATCAAATTCAATATTCAGCCGCTCTATCAGAGCGACGTTTTTTATGGATAACCTGTTTAGCATTAATTCTCCAACGTTTTAAAATTTAAGCATTGCCTGAAACCGCTTGATAAGCTCGGCGGTATCTGTGGAATCCTTGACCGCAATAAATATGGAATTATCGCCGGCTATCGTACCTACCACCTCATCCATGCGCATGGAGTCGATGGCCTCCGCTGCGGCGCTGGCAGTTCCGGGGATGGTTTTTACCACAACGAGATTTCCTGTTGCTGCCATGGAAATTACAGAATGGGCAAAAATATTGATAAACCTGTCCTTAAGGTCTGCCTCTGCCTTATCCACAGTTGCATACTTGTAAGCGCCGTCATCAGACAGCACTTTGATAAGCCTGAGATCTTTGATATCCCTGGATACCGTGGCCTGTGTGACCTTCAAACCACGGGCTTTGAGCATAGAAGCAAGTTCGTCCTGAGTATCTATATCATACTGGTCGATCAGTTCAAGAATCATTGTCTGTCTTGCGGATTTCATGCTGTGCTCCTCCATAAGGGTATTTCATCTGCGATTATATGTGAAATAATTGCATTCTGTAATATTGGGGGCTTATCATCAGGACAGCTTGTTTCGTATAAGCTGGAACAGATTCCTCTCGCCCAGCCGAACAAAGCTGACGCTTTGACCGCTGCGGGTGATATTTATCACATCCGAAGGCAATACCCTGACGGTATTTATGCCGTCCATTGCCAAAAAGCCTTCCTGATTTAATGTGAGACGAACATTGGAATCCGGCGGGGCGATTATGGGCCTGAAGCTTAAGGTATGGGGGCAGATAGGGGTAATAATATCTGCATCTATACCGGGAGCTATTATGGGACCGCCTGCTGAGATGGAATATCCCGTTGCACCGGTGGGGGTGCTGACTATCAATCCATCGCAGGAAACCGTGCCAGCATCTGCGCCGTTGATGTTTACATTTATGGAAACCACGCCGGAAAAATCCTTGCGATACAGCACGGCCTCGTTGAGACAGTGTATGGGCTCGCCGCCGTTAATACTGCAGGCCAGCATCATGCATTTATCAAAGATGAAGTTATCCCGGCGTATGGCATCGATAGCATCGGAAAAGTTATCCACATTTATTTCGCTGAGAAAGCCTATCCTGCCAAAGTTGATACCAAGAAGCGGTACGCCCTTATCTGCGACATAATTTGCCGCCCTAAGTATTGTACCGTCTCCACCCATAGCTATCATTAAATCGGGAGTATTGGTTTCTGTGGTTTCTAAGCCTTGAAATTGATCGATATCCTGCAAAGACTTGTCAATGTAGCAGGAAATGCCGCGCACCGAAGCCGCAAGGCGTATTGCCTGCACTGCATCCAGCGCACCGTCATTGCTGGGATTTGTAAATATGCCGATACTGTTTACTCGCATATTTTATGCCGTAATTACCCTTTCATATATTATATGCCCTTTAATCAACATTTTTCAAGACAAAATGTGAAAATTTTATATAATTTTGGAATATTAATGCATCAATCCAGTTCTTCATGAGCATAATCAACAACTTTTTTTACCCATTCTGCAATATTATCCTGCTGTTCTGAGGCATTTTTACAAAGCACCAGCAAAAATTCAATATTGCCCTTCGGGCCTGTAATGGGAGAATAATCCACCTGCTCCACAGCAAAGCCAAGGCTCTGAGCAAACAGCGCCGTTTCCTCCACAACCTGCCTGTGGGTCTCCTTTTCGCGGACAACTCCGTTTTTTCCCACCTTGCCTCTGCCGGCTTCAAACTGAGGCTTTACCAGCACAACTGCCTTTGAGCCCTCTTTAAGGCTTGCATACATGCCCGGCAGTATCAGCTTAACGGATATAAAAGAAACATCGATGGAGGCAAATTCAGGCTGTTCTGCAAACCAGGCCGGCTCCATATTGCGGGCATTGGTGCGTTCCATTACAACTACCCTTGGATCATTTCTCAGCTTCCAATCCAGCTGGCCGTATCCAACGTCTATGGCATATACCTTTGCCGCGCCGTTCTGCAGCATGCAGTCTGTAAACCCGCCAGTGGATGCGCCGATATCCATGGCCACCTTGTCCTGCAAAGACAGGCCATACTTTCTTACCGCCTTATCCAGCTTCAATCCGCCGCGGCTGACAAATGGAATGGCCTGCTCCTTAACCGTAAGAACGCAATCTTCCGGCACGGATGCTCCGGGTTTATCGATTCTGGCAGTATCCAGATATACCTCCCCTGCCATTATAAGGGAACGTGCCTTTTCCCTGCTCGGTGCAAGGCCAAGCTCCACAAGCCTTATATCCGCTCTTACTCCGCTCATTTAACTTCCTCCATCGCAAGGCTTATCACCCTTTTAATGCTTTCTTCATCCATACCGCAGAATACATCCTGCTCCTTTGGAGAGGCCTGCTGCACGGGATCCTCTCCGATGCCTATACGGATAACCTTTACTCTGCCCGAAAAACGCTCTGTAATTTTGCTGCCCATTCCTCCGCTGGCCAGGCCATCCTCCACGGTAATTATTATCTTGGCTGCCCTGCCAATGCGCTGCAGCATATCTTCATCCATGGGGCTGATTGTTCATTATATCAGCTGCGGCGGCTGAGGCAGCTTATTGCAAGATCCCTTAACAGCGCCGCTCCTTCTCCGAATATTTCTATGGCTTCTACAGCTTTATCTGCCGTCCGGCATGCCAGTTCCTTGGCTTTATCCATTCCGTACAGGGAGATGTATGTAAGCTTATTCTCCTCCAGATCCTTGCCGAGGGTCTTGCCCATGCCTTCAAAGTCCCCCTCAACATCCAAGATATCATCCGTCATCTGGAACAGCGCGCCATAAGCTTCACCGAATTGGCCAAGGGCAGCAAGCTGTTCCTGATTTGCGCCTGCAATATGTGCGCCCGCAAGTATTGCGGCCTTTATCATGGCCGCTGTCTTGTTGGCCTGAATAAAGCGCAGTTCATCGATTCCGGTATTTTCCGCGGTTTCAGAAGCCAGGTCAATTACCTGCCCTGCAACCATCCCGCTTACGCCTGCGCCCTTTGAAACTGCAAGGGCTGCGTTTATCGCGTTTTCGCTAAGGTCTGTCTTTGCCGCATTCAGCATTATATCAAACGCATATGACAGCAGGCCGTCTCCTGCCAATACAGCATTTGCTTCGCCGAACACCTTATGGTTTGAGGGTCTGCCCCTGCGGAAATCGTCGTCATCCATGCAGGGAAGGTCATCGTGAATAAGGGAATATGTATGGATCATCTCCAATGCACAGGCATAAGGAACTGCGCGGCGATAATCCCCGCCCAGCATATTGCAGGTATAAAGGGTCAGCACAGGGCGAAGCCGCTTGCCCCCTGCCTTGAGGCTGTATTCCATGGCCTCATGAAGCTGCCGGGGCGCTCCACAATTTGCCATGTATCCGCTCAGGGCAGATTCTATCACTTCACGGTATTCTCTGGTTTCTTCAGCAAATCCCACAGCTATCCCTCCATAAGAAACTTGTCCACCTGATCCAGCCTGGCCTCATATGCCTCAAGCAAGCTCAGGCAATGCCTGGAAAGCTCCGCGCCCTCTTCATACAGCTTTACCATCTGATCTATGGGCAAATTGCCGGAGGACAGCTTTTCAACGATACCGTCCAGTTTTTCCTTTGCCTGCTCGAATGTAAGTTCCTTTTTTGCCATACTGTTATCCTCTGCTTACGCTGTCTATTGTAATATCCGCTTTGCCGTCCTTCATGATAAGCAAAGCCCGCTGATTTTCCTGCAGCTCCTCTGCGCTGCCTATAAATTCACCATGCTGCCGGATAAGGCTGTAACCACGCTCCAGCACTGCTTCAGGAGAAAGGGCGCTGAGCCTCGACTGCTGCTTTTCAATGGAATGAAGCGCATTGATTATCTCTGAGCGAACAGCCATACCCATGCTTTCCTGCCGGGCTTTTATCCCCTGCTTCAGCAGCTCCGCCCTGTGCCTTGTCATTGAGAACGCCGCAGAATCCCGTATGCCGGAAAGCTGCTGCTTAAGTGAATCCATTTCCTTGTGGCAGCGCTCTGAAATATAGCTTTGGGCGCCAAGGATCTCGCCATACAGCCGCTCATATTCCGGAACGCACAGCTCCGCCGCAGCAGAAGGAGTTGGCGCACGCAAATCCGCGGTAAAATCGGATATGGAAAAATCCGTTTCGTGACCGACGGCGCTTACTACAGGAATTTCGCTTTCAAATATGGCCTTTGCAACGATTTCTTCATTGAAGGGCCATAGGTCTTCCATGCTTCCGCCGCCTCTGCCAACTATCAGAACGTCCGCTTTTTTCATGCGGTTCATGGCATTGACAGCTTCGGCGATCTCCACCGCTGCCCCCTCTCCCTGTACCCTTACGGGATATAGCAGTATGTTCATTGTGGGGAAGCGTCTGCGGGTTATGTTTATTATGTCCTGTATTGCGGCTCCCGTGGGGGAAGTTATTACGCCTATGCACTTGGGCAAATAGGGTATTGGCTTTTTATGCTCCTGAGCAAAATACCCCTTTGCCTCAAGGCGGGTCTTCATCAGCATAAAGCGGCGATACAGTTCGCCCTCGCCCTGACGCTCCATAGCATTCACATACAGCTGATACTGTCCATCCTTTGCATATATGGATACGCTGCCGTATATCAGCACAGACTGGCCATCCTGCGGGGAAAAATCCAGCGCAAATGCATTCTGCCTGAACATTACGCAGCGGATAAGGGCTCCCTCATCCTTCAGCGAAAAATACAGATGTCCGGAGGAATGGCGCTTGAAGCCGCTTATTTCGCCGCATACGCAAACATGGCTCAAAAGGCTGTCGCTTTTGAGCAGACTGTTTGCGTATTCATTCAGCTGAGATACAGTAAACCTGTAGCCGTTATCAATCAAGGGTCTTTTCTGCCGCCTCCACAGTATTTTCCATCAGCATAGCTATGGTCATGGGGCCTACGCCGCCGGGAACAGGGGTAATATGGGACGCCACTTCCAAAGCGGCCTCAAAGTCCACATCTCCTCTCCATGCACCGTCAACGCGGCACTGTGCAACGTCTATAACCACCGCGCCGGGCTTTATCATATCCGCCGTTACAAGATTGGGCACGCCAACAGCGGAGATAAGAATATCGGCCTTTTTGGTATAATCGCCAAGATCCTTGGTTCTGGAATGGCACATGGTAACGGTGGCATTCTTTGCAAGCATCAGCAGCGCCGCAGGCTTGCCTACGATATTGCTTCTGCCGATAACCACGCAATGCTTGCCGCCGATATCCATTCCGGTGCTTTCAACCAGCATAACGCAGCCCTTGGGAGTACAGGGAATAAAGCCCTCCCTGCCTGTAAGCAGCATGCCTGCATTTTCGGGATGAAGGCCGTCCACGTCCTTTTTGGGAGAAATATTCAGCAGCACCCGTTCCTCAGATATATGTCCGGGAAGGGGCAGCTGAACCAGTATACCATGAACAGAATCATCCTCATTAAGCTGATGAATAAGGGCTATCAGGTCAGCTTCGGCGGTATCCGCAGCAAGCTTATGGCCTACGGTCTTTATGCCAAGCTCTGCAGCTTTCTTTTCCTTCATGCCAACGTAAGCGCGGGATGCAGGATTATCGCCTACCAGAACAACTGCAAGGCAGGGCTGCACGCCATTCTCCACAAGGGCCTCTACCCTGCTATTTATACTTGTGCAGGCCTCTGCGGCAACTGCTCTTCCGTCGATTATCTTTCCCATTTGTTTTTTCCTTCTGTATGTTTTTCTCTTTTCAATACAAAGCATCGTCCCCTGTATCGTAGACGATGCTCAGCATACTGCAATATTTCAGTCCGCGCCAAATACGAGGACTACTTAGAAGCCTCGCCTTCCAGACGCTTGGCAAGAGTACCAAGCATACCGTTGATATATGCGGAGGAACGCTCGCCGCCAAACTGCTTTGCAAGCTCAACAGCCTCGTTTATGGATACTCCATAGGGGATATCCTTCCTGTATACCATCTCATATATGGCAACACGAAGCACAGACAAATCCACCTTGGGCATGCGCTCTATGCGCCAGCCTATGGCAAGCTCGTCTATAAGGGAATCTATATCAGCCACATGTTCCTCAATGCCCTTAAGAACCTCCTGAGAATAGCAGAGATCCTCCTGGGTGGGGGCTTCACTTATGCCGGACTTGTCCAGCACATCCTGATAACTTTCTTCGCATTCGCCATCAAACATCCTTGCAAAAGCAAGCTTCATGGCAACTTCGCGCGCGGTCTTTCTGCTCATTTTATACCTCTTGGCGTTATTTCTTTCTGAACAGACTGCTTATAGCCTTGTCCAGTTCTTCCTTGCCGCCGTTATCCAGATGACGGCCTACCACATAGCACAGGGCTACCAGCGCAAACAGCAGCAGAGTACGCCATAAGCCTATTGTAAACAGCAGTACGGCCAGCACTATGCCTGCCACTATGCCGATAAGGCGCCACTTGTATTCCTTTAACAATGCCTTAAGTTCTTCCATTTATGTACTCTCCTGATAGGTTATGCCTGCTGTTCGGGCAGGGTGGATACCATCATGCTGATATCCCCAACCTTTATGCCGGTAAGGTTTTGGATATATGCGGTAAGGCTTTCGCGGAGGGCAGCGGTGGTCTCGGGCACGTTTGCATCCTCTGCAAGATTGAGCTTGAGGTTTATCACAAGGTTGTTATCCTTTACGGATATCATGCTGTCCTGCTTGAGGATCTTTTCGTTTGCGGAGCAATGCCTCCTTACCATTTCGTCAATGGCAGCCAAAGTGATGGTGGAGGTGCCAAATTCGGTTTTTGCGATTATGGCGGTAGCGGGGCCGGTTTTCCTTGCGCGCCTGTTAAAGCCGATTATCATCCTTACGGCCCAAAGCACGAGCACCAGGCCAACGCCTGCCGTTATCCAGCCGTTACGGGCACTCTGATAGGGGAAGGATACTATATCCGTTACTATGTTCATAGGAACAAAGCCCAGAGAAATGGCCAGCAAGCCAAGACCCAGCGCAAAAATTGCCAGCATCAGCAGTATGAGCAGCAGCCTGTCAATTATCCTTGGTTTCATAGGTATGATACCTTTCTTGTGTATGTTTTTGCTGTTGTTATTCGATCTCTGCCTCTGCCTTGGGCTTTACTTCGCTCTTTTCAGGCTTATCAAAGGCGATGGACTGAACAAACACATTGACCGCAGCAACATTAAGGCCGGTCATGTTTTCGATGGTGGTCTTGATATTCTTCTGCAGGGCAATAGATACCTCGTGGATCTTATATCCATATTTGAGGATAACGTTAACGTCTATAACGGCGGTATCTTCGTTTATTTCAACCTTGATGCCCTTGGTGATGTTCTTTTTGTTGAGCATACCGGTGATGCCTTCTACAACAGTACCGCTCATGCCTTCAATGCCCTCTACCTCATTGGCAGCAAGGCTGGCGATGGTGGCGATTACTTCGGGAGCAAAGGTGATCTTGCCGCCCTGTATATCGATGGTCTCCATGGAAATGATTTCTTCAGTTGCCATGACATATGCCTCCTTATACTTTTCTGATGATATTATACCAGATTTTGTCTTTCATGCATAGCGAATACTTATTTATTTGCATTTTATACATTATTGTCCTGCCATAACCTTGATATTCCTGGCCGGCTCCCCCGTTTCCTTTTTGACGATATCCAATATCTGGGCCACCTGACCCTCATTAAGCTCGCTGCACTTTACTACCACGTTTACCGTTCCCGAATGGAAGGTTACCGCCGCATCCTCAAAGCCCTTGGCCTTTATCATGCTTTCTATGGTAAATTCCTTCTCCATATTATCCACCAATGCAAGCTTTTGCTTTTGCGCATCTCCAAGGGTCTCCTGATCCGAAGCGGATGCGGCAATCACCTCGTCAAGGTATTCCATCTCCAGCTTTCTTACCTCCTCCCTGTCCTTGCGAAAGGTTTCAAAGTAATCTGCGGGTACGGTCTGCTCTGCATCCTCAGCCATAGCTTCCTCAAATACATCGGCTTCACTTTCAGTACTGTCTCCGTTTGCCATAATGTTCAGCACAAAAGCCCCGGCAAACAGCACCGCCACAACCGCCAGCACCAGATACTTTTTGATAAGCTTCATTTTGTCAATCCTCCATTTCCTGCATTCCCATTTCCAAAACCTCCACCTTATCAGCCTCTACTCCCAATACTGCCTGCACCGCAGCCTGAAGCTTCAGCCTTACGGATATATCCGCGGCTCCCTGCGCCACAACAATAACGCCCCTTACCACAGGCTGCTTTTCCATAAGAACTATTGCCTGATTTTCTCCATCTTGATAAGCAGTAATCGGAGAGGATGACTCGGTAAGCGTCTGATTTTCTCCGGATACGCTTACGCTGGAGGTTACATCGGTATTCATGGCAGGTACGATTTCCGTGCCGGTATCGTAGGTTATCATCACCTTTACCCTGCCCGCTCCCCGCACGCAGCTGAGCGTATCCATCAGCCGCCGCTCCAGCTCATCCTCCTCCGCTGCGGCTGCCGCAGGCTGAAGCTCAGCCTCGTTTCTTTCATTCCGCTCCGGTATGCAAAGCAGCAGGCAAAGCAGCGCAAGACCGCCGTAAACCCCAAGCTCCAGCTTTTTGTTTTGCTTGAGCTTCAGCGCTAATTTTTCTATTATTGGTTTTCTTCTCTCTTCAGCCATTTGGCAGTACTCCCGATATTATTCTTATGAGGGACAGCATAGCTGCTATGTCCACAGCTTTTGCCGCGCTGCGCTTCATCGTGCCGACCGGCAGCATAAGCTTTAATATGCAGACCCATGAAAAAAGCGCAACTATTTTTATCGCAGTATTGTTTATGGTATCCATGCTTATATCCCCGATGCAATAAGCGTTGCGGATATGGTTATAAGATTCATCAGCGCCGCCGTTGCCGCAACCGCAAACATATATGTACAGCTTTCCGCAGCTCCTTCCAGCATTCCGGATATCCGCTTATCCGAAAACAGTCCGCAAACCGCCCCGGTGATCTTCAGCGCAAATATGGTGGACAGCATTGCTATCCCGGGAGTCAGCGCAGACAATATCAGCAAAATTACCGCTGCGGTGCCGGCCGCGTTCTTTAAAACCACCGCCCCCGCCAGCAGACCGTCGTAGGTCCCGGATATCATACCGCCCACCACAGGAACGGATTTGTCAAATGCGTACTTTATCGCTTTGATTCCCGCCCTGTCCAGCCCGGATGCATTAAGGCTGCGTATGCTGACCGACCCCAGAAAAAACGCAAATGCCATTCCCATGCTCCATTTAATCACGCTTTTCAACAGATCTGCCATGGCTTTCAGCTGTCCCTGTCCTGTTATACAGGATGCCGCCGTAAACCCGCACATTATTGGTATCAGCGGCATAACCAGTTTTTTAAATCCATTTGTTATGGCGTTGCATAGCAATATTATCCCGGGCAAGGATGCGGCTGTCTTTGCAGAGCCGCAGGCAGCCACAAGTGTCATCATCACAGGTGAGGTCATCTCGGTTATTCTGGATATTCCGTTCACGGTTTCCGCAGCCTGTGAAAATTGGCTGTATACCGCCTTTGTAATGGATGATATGCAAAGCCCCATTATACAAAACAGCAGCATTTCCCCTATCCCCTCTTTGCCGCCAATTATTATATCCAGCAATCCCATGATAATTGCCGCTCCAATCAGCGCCCCTATTGCTCCAAAGGCCTCTTTAAAACCATATAAAAACGCTTTTTTTATCCCCTGTACGTCAATTATTCCTGCTGCACCGCTGCGATAGCTTTCCAGTATCTGCCCTATTGACATACCGCCAAACAAGCTTTTTACCTCCAGCGGCAAATTCTGCCATGCCTGCTCCCATTGGCTTATATCGTATTCCACCGCCGGTACGCTTATCACTTCCTCCGCCATTGCAATACCCGGCAGCAAAATGAGCATCAGCAGCAATATTGTCCATTTCATTGTCCCATAAGCCCTCCTATTGCTTCCACGGTGGATGTTATCAGGGGAATTGCCGCCGTGACCATCATCAATCTGCCTGCCAGCTCCACCTTCCCTGCAAGAGAGCTTTCTCCGCAATCCCTGCACGTATCCGCGCTGAACTGAGCTATATACGCAATGCCGATCATCTTTGCTACTGATTTCATCCCCAAAGGATCCAATCCGTATCTTTCCATCATGCCGTTGGCCATTGAGGATATTTCCCCTGCGGTTTTTACCGCCATTGACAGTATAACTATTCCCGCAGCAAGGCCAACCTGCATGGCAAGCTCCTCCCGATACTTTCTCAGTATCAGCACGGCACACAGAGCGATAATCGCAACAGCCGAAAGCTTCAGCATATCTGTTTCCATCAGTAAAGCCCGAATATGCGCTTTACCTGATCAAGCAGCTGCCCTATTTCTCCAACCACAAGGCTCAGAGTAAGTACCAATGCGGCAAGGGCAGCAAGCATTGCAATGTCATCCCGCCCTGTCTGTTTAAGCAGCTGGCATATCACGGCTACCAATATTCCTATGCCTGCAATACGCAATACCAGTTCAATATCCATCCCCATCCTCCTATACAATCAGCAGCATAACGGCAAGCCCCCCCAGCAGGCCCAGCCTGCGGTATATCATTCCCTTGCCTGCACATTCGCAATTTATCCTTTCCGCCCGCTTTGCCGCCTCAATGCTTCGCTGTTTCAATGAGCTTATACAGTCCTGCATATTCTGCCGTCCCATCAGGCGGCCCGCCTCCGCTATAAGCAAACGTTCATCGTTATTCAGCACATCAAATCCCTTATACTCCTGCACTGCATGCCGCCATGCCTGTTCCGCGCTTTGGGAAGCATCTATCCCATCGGAAAACATCCGCCAGAATTCATTCAGGCTGCTTTGTTCAAGCATGCACACCATGTCCTTTATATTGCGGGGGCGGTATTCCATTTCCACGGCCAATGCCTGTATATCTGCGGAAAAGGCAAACATGATATCTTCCCTCATCTTAAAAGCCGAAGCCTTGCCCCAGCCCATAAGCATGCATATTATAAAGGCCGCCAATCCTCCCATTATCCTCATAATACCTCCCCGGTTATGTCAGATATGCTTCTGCTGCCATACTCTGCTTTCAGCAGCAGGATCTTCTCAAATGCGCCTTCCTGTATCGCTCTGCTTATGCCCGGCCTTTTAAGTATGCCGCTGCCGCTGCCATGGGCGCTGGCTATAACCTTTACTCCGCATGCAGATGCATCCAATATCGCGGCTGCGTCCTCATCGGCCGCTATCTCGTCGGTTATCAGTACCTCCGGCGACATCCCCCGTATCAGCATTGTCATGCCCACCGCCTTGCCGCAGCCGCATATCACGTCTCCGTATCCCACGTCAAGCTCCGGTATGCCTTTTACCGGGGCTGATATTTCCCCCCGCTCATCCGCTATTCCCACCTTATATCCCAATCCCGAAAGCTGTCTCGCCGTATCTCTCAGCACCGTTGTTTTACCGGCCCCTGGCTCTGATACCAGCAGCGCACTATGCAGTCCGCCCTGCAGAATGTGCCTTAAAAAACCATCCGCCGCTCCATTTACCTGTCTGGCGATACGTATATTAAAGCTATGGGGCATGGTCATGCCTGCCGCTGTCATTTTCCCCGCCATACCTACGCGGGAGCCATCTTCAAGGGTGATATACCCACCCTTCAGCTCCTCCTCATGGGCAAATACGGAATGACCGCATATAAGTTCCAGCAGGTCCTCGCAGTCTTTTGCCGTGGTGATGATATCCAGCTTTCTCCTGCTTTGCCCCATAATCAGGACCGGCCTGTCTGCCGATATTCTGATTTCCTCATCATCCTGCCTGAGCAGCTCGCTTACCCGCTCTTTTATTCCCCTTGGCAGTACATTAAGACAGCTCCGCTCCATACCTTGTCCTCCGTTTCTATATATACCTATGAAATAGTTCATAGGTATAACACAAAACCGCCGATGTATAACGGCGGTTAAAAAATGTCTTATATTCAGTTTTTTTCTGCCGGAGCATTTTGGGGCTGCAGGCTGCGTATCCAGATTACGGCAAAGCTTATGCTTAAAGCAATAAGCTGGGCAGCTATTGTATCATGTCCTATTTCCACAGCGGCGTATCCGGAAAATGCAAGGGATAAAAAGGAACCAATGACGGATACGATCACCGGTATGCACCCCGCTGAGCAAACTGCGCATACGGGATTATCCCACATCGCCAACGCCGAAGCTCCCGCCATAAGGCCGCACAGCAAACCGCTGTCCGCCCCATACATCATCCCCCGATGCTTCAGCAGGGCGATCATTATTGCCGTAAGCATCACCGCACCGACCCCATAAGCCTCGCTGTTTTGCTTTTTCATCAGCGCTCCCGGCAGGCATATCAAAACTGCCGCGCCGAGATTTATGCTTATTTCCACGCCTATTCTTATATAAAATACAGACATGGCAATAACGCATATCAGAGTATAGCACACTCCGAACAGGCTTATTCCCACGGCACCGCACACGGCTTTCAGCCCGCCTGTGGCGGCAAGTATAAAAACACATATGATTATTGCAATATATTCAGGCATAAAAACGTCCCCTTTTACCCTAGCATGGCACAAAAGGGGACGTTCATTGCAAGCAATTATTGGTGATTATACCAGCGTGATAAAGGCGGCCATGGAGCCGGTTATACCCTTGTCCCTTCGGTGTGAAAAGAACATATTTTTATCTTCGTACGTGCAGGCATTCATCAGGGTAATATTTTCCGGCCTGATGCCTGCCTCTATAAACTGAACGGCTGCCGCAAGCTCAAGGTCAACATATGCCTTGCCCGGCTTTCCGGGGCGGGTTATGCCATCCTGGTCAAATTCGGCGGCAAATTTATCTCCCAGATCTTCATCCACCTCAAAGCAATCCCTGCATATGCTTGGGCCTGTGGAGGCGATAATATCCGCAGGGTCGGTGCCGTATTCTTCTGCCATTTTTTTCGCCATACGGGCGCCTATGCGAAGAAAGGTTCCCTTCCAGCCTGCATGCGCCATGCCGATGGCACGATGAACAGGATCGTAAAAGAAATATGCTCCGCAATCCGCATGGGAGGTTACAAGGGAAACAGATGGGTCGTTTGTAACTATGCCGTCGCAGAAAGGCAGCGGTTCCAATGAAAAGCCGCGTCCCCGATGCTCCCTGTCCAGCCGAAGCACCACATTGCCGTGTTCGTGATTCACCACTGCCATGTCGTCATAGTTTATCCCTGCGCCTTTTGCAAATATACGGAAGTTTGCAATTACCTCTTCCTCAGAGCCGCAGCGATTCCAGCTGAGATTCAGCGATGCATAGGGCGGATCTGTGGTTATTCCTCCTTCGCGGGTGGAAAAACCATGCTTTACCCCGCCTGTATCTTCCAGCATTTGGGCACAATACAGGCCCGTTCCGGCCGGTGTCTTTTTGTAAATAAAGCCGTGCTTTATCAGCGCGGCCTTTTCTTTTGATATAACGCTCATTTATTATTTTTCTCCCAAAAGAAGCTTAAGCTCATTCATGAAGGTATTTATATCCTTGAATTGACGATAAACAGAGGCAAAGCGAACATATGCCACCTCGTCCAGATCCTTAAGCCTTGCCATTACCAGCTGACCGATATCGTCGGTATGCACTTCCTGCTCGAGAGAGTTGAATACCTCGCGGACTACGCCGTCCACCAGTTCGTCCATCTCAACAGCGGAAACAGGCCTCTTTTCACAGGCCTTGCGCACGCCGGAGAGTATCTTTTCGCTGTTGAATGCCTCTCTGGTTCCGTCCTTCTTGACCACCATTATGGGTATCTCTTCGATTTTTTCATAGGTAGTGAAGCGTTTTCCGCAGCTGATGCATTCCCTGCGCCTGCGGATAGAGGTTCCGTCTTCGGTTGGGCGGGAATCTACGACCTTACTTTCGGTGCTGAGGCAATAACGGCATTTCATTGGGGAGTCCTCCCTAAATATAGTACTGCTTATCAGCATAATACCATACATATCGCATTTTTACCATATCCATTTGAAAATTACTTAAGCATTACATCCACCAGTATGACATCATCCCCTATCATGCTGATCCTGCTGTACGGTATTACCAGCTCCTCGTCGCTGCGGAACATTCCAAAAAATCTGGGCGGCCCCGGCACCACCACGGCCCGTATCACCCCTGAGCCTTGATCCACCTCAAGGTCGCATATGCATCCCAGCTTTGAGCCGTCCCTCAGGTTTATTACTTCCTTTCGCTGTATGTCACAAAAGCTCAAATTGGCCAATTTTACTCACCTCAGTATCATAATATGCTTATTTTCGGCATATTAACTCAGTTTCGGCTGAATATCCGGCAATAAAAAACACAGCGTATTGTTGTCTTCCGCTGTGTTTTGATAATTCTTATGATTTTATACTTCCCAGCCGCAGAGGTATGCTTCCTGTTCGGGAGTCAGCACATCGACCTCCATGCCGCAGCCTTCCAGCTTGAGACGGGATACAGCCTCGTCTATCTCCCTGGGCACTTCGTATACCTTCTTATCCAAGCCCTTGCCATACTTTACAAGATATTCAAGGGAAAGGGCCTGTATTGCAAAGCTGGTATCCATGATTTCAGCAGGATGGCCGTTGCCGGAGGCAAGATTTACCAGTCTGCCTTCTGCAAGAAGGTTCAAAGTGCGTCCATCGGGCAGCTCATAGCCCACGATATCATTGCGGCGCTTGTATACCCTTATCGCCATGGCTTCCAGCTCATCGGCGTTCACTTCCACATTGAAGTGGCCTGCATTGGACAGGAATGCGTTATCCTTCATCACCTCAAAATGGCGGCGGGTGATAACATCCCTGCAGCCGGTGGTGGTTACGAAAATATCTCCCTCAGGAGCGGCCTTGTCCATGGTCATAACGCGGCAGCCGTCCATGGAAGCTTCAAGGGCCTTGATGGGGTCTATTTCGGTTACGATAACATTGGCGCCCATGCCCTTTGCCCTCATGGCAACACCGCGGCCGCAATAGCCATAGCCCGCAACAACAACGGTGCGGCCTGCCACCAGCAGATTGGTGGTATGCATTATGCTGTCCCATACGGACTGGCCGGTACCGTATTTATTATCGTAATAATGCTTGCACTTGGCATCGTTTACGTTCATCATGGGGAAAGGCAGAATTCCTGCATTTTCCCTTGCCTTAAGGCGATGTATGCCGGTGGTGGTTTCCTCGGCGCCGCCTATTACATTATCCCGCAGATCCTTGCGCTTGTTGGAAAGCAGCTCCATAAGATCTCCGCCGTCGTCAATTATAAGATCGGGATGGCAGGAAAGCGCAGCAATGAGAAGCTCCTCATACTCCTCGGCGCTTACGCCGTACTTTGCGTATGTATTTACGCCAAGGGAGGCAAGGCCTGCGGCAACGTCATCCTGTGTGGAGAGAGGATTGCATCCGGTGGCATGCACCTCTGCGCCGCCTGCGGCAAGGCACAGGGCGAGAAATGCAGTCTTTGCTTCCATATGGATGGAGAGGGTTATTTTCAATCCTTTAAAGGGCTGTTCCGTTTCGAAGCGCGCCTTGATCGCACACAGGGCAGGCATAAAATCCTGTACCCATTCTATCTTCATACGGCCGTATTCGGCCATGCTCATATCCTTGACGATGCTCATTGGAAAATCTCCTTTTTTCGCTGTATTAGGGCAATAATTATTCTATCAGCGGTATCTGTGGGTGTCAATGTGCTTTGCATTATGCTGCATGGCTGATATAATATGAATATCAATCAATAGGGAGATAACGTCATGAAAACCCTGCTTAAAAACTGCGACATAGTAGCTTCTGATGCACATGGTTTCCATGTGCTGAAAAACGCTTTCTGCGGAATTGAAGATGACAGGATATGCTATCTGGACACCACCCAGCCGCTGGATAAATACGACTATATAAAGGACATGGGCGGCAAGGTGCTGTTCCCCGGCCTTATCAATACCCATTGCCACGCCGCAATGACCCTCCTCCGCGGAATAGGCAGCGACCTGCCCCTGCAGGAGTGGCTGTTTGATCATATGTTCCCCACCGAGGACAAGCTGCGCCCTCAGGATGTAAAGGCCGGCAGTCAGCTTGCCATAATGGAGATGCTCGCAACGGGCACAGTAAGCTTTTCGGATATGTATTACTTCTGCGACGATACCGCAGAAGCAGTACTGGATTCCGGTATCAAGGCCAATATCTGCCGCGCCATATCCGCCTTCGACCCCGCAGAAGCATATGAGGACAGCTACAGGGTAAAAGAAGCTGTAAAGCTCTATGAGGATTATCACAATGCAGGCAGCGGAATGCTTAAAATCGACCTTTCTCTCCATGCGGAATATACCTGCCTTGAGCATATAGTCAAAGCCCACAGCCAAAAGTGCAAAGACCTGGGCGCCATTATGCATGTGCATATTTCCGAAACCAAATCCGAGCATGACAACTGCGTGGAAAAATACGGCAAAACTCCCACCGAGTGGTTCCGGGACCTCGGCGCGTTTGAAAGCCCCGCCCTTGCAGCCCACTGCGTATGGTGTACGGATTCCGACCTTGAAATTCTCAAAGCCTATGACGTTGCCCCAATACACAACCCAACCAGCAATATGAAGCTCGGCAGCGGCTTTGCCCCCATTCAGAAGATGAACGCCCTCGGCCTTACCATCGGCCTTGGCACTGACGGAGCCGCCAGCAACAACAACCTTAACCTTATAGAGGAAATGCACCTGGCCTCCATAATTCACAACGGCTATCATAACGACCCCACCATAATGAAGCCCGCAGAAATTCTTAAAATGGCCACTGCAAACGGCGCAAAAATTCAGGGCAGAGCGGACTGCGGCGGCATAGCAGTAGGCAACAAGGCGGATATAATTGCCCTCAATTTTGATGCTCCTCACCTGCTGCCTGCGTTTGATCCCCTTACCATGCTCTGCTACAGCGCACAGGGCAGCGACGTATGTATGACCATGGTAGATGGAAAAATTCTTTACGAAAACGGCGAATTCAAGACCATTGACAAGGAAAAGGTATATGCGGATGTAAAGCAGTCCCTGAAGCATCTGTACAGCTAAAGGAGATTATCGGATGAGACGTCTTTTCACGTTTATTATTGTGCTGTCATTGCTGCTTGCAGGCTGCACAAAGGAGCCTGCCCCGGAGACGCCAAACACAATGCCCCCTTCCGTAATGATCGACGGGCAGCTGTATCAAACCACCGGCAAGCAGATGCCCGGCGAAGTGGACCCCTCTGTCATAGAAGAATTATCCGAAACAGTTCCCCCAAGTCAGCTTCCCTGTAAAGACGGCCAGAGCAACTGGGGCGAAGCAACTGTGAAATACGCATTTGTTGAAGATGGACTGGTAGTACTTCTGGGCAATGAGTGGACGCTGTTTATGCCTGCATAATTAAATCAACAAACAAAAGACAAGGATTTTCCCTTGTCTTTTTGTTTTGCATGATTCACATTGCCTGTTCTGCCGCCCTTTCCTTGAGTTTTTTCATTATACGGCTCTCAAGGCGGGATACCTGTACCTGGGATATTCCCATGGAAGCGGCAATTTCGCTTTGCGTTCTGCCGCGAAAATACCTGAGCATTATTATCCGCTGTTCCCGCGGGTCAAGTATGTCAATAAGCTGCTGCAGCAATACCCTGTCCAGCATCTCATCCTCCCCCTGCCCGCCAACCGACAGTTTGTCCATTACCATTGTGTCACCATCATCCCCGAATACCGGCTCATATATGGATACATGTGGCCTTGATGCATCCATAGCCATTGCAATTTCTTCCGCATCCTCTCCCATGTATTCCGCCAGCTCTCTTATACCGGGATCCCGTCCCAGCTTTGATGATAATTCGCTCTGTGCAATGGCGGTCCTTCCTGCAAGCTCCTTCAGCGAGCGGCTTACCTTTATCATTCCGTCATCCCTGAGATAGCGCTTTATCTCGCCCGCTATCATTGGCACGGCATAGGTGGAAAACCGCACGTTATAGGCAGGGTCAAAGTTTTTTACCGCCTTTACCAGCCCCATGCTGCCTATCTGATACAGGTCCTCATACTCCACTCCCCGGTTTATGTATTTCTTTACTATGGAGCGCACCAGTGCAATATTGCACCGTACAAGTGTTTCCATAGCCTCCTCGTCGCCGTTTTTTGCCATGTCAATAAGCCGGATAGTCCTTTCATAGGACAGGCGGAATTCATCATTCATCCTCCCTCACCGATCCTATCCGTTTTTTCATTACCACTTTGGTGCCCCTGCCGGGTGCGGATTCCACCTCCAGACCGTCCATAAAAGCCTCCATTACGGAAAAGCCCATACCGGAGCGTTCTGTTCCGGGCATAGTAGTATAAAAAGGCTGCATGGCAAGGGATACGTTATCCATACCCTTGCCCTCATCCTGTACGATCACCTCAAATACATCCTCATATATTGAGCAAATCATGTTTATGGATTTGGAAGCATCGTTGCCGTAGCCATGCACTATTGAATTTGTTACCGCTTCGCTTACCGCTGTACGGATATCGGACAGCTCTGCAATGGTGGGATTCAGCTGAGCTGCAAAAGCTGCCGCCACCGCCCTCGCAAAGGATTCATTCTGTGATATGCTGTCAAATGTCAGTTCCATATGGTTTCGCATAATATTTACCCCCATCATTTTCTCTCTACCAGCCCAAGCACCCCGGCCATCCTCAGTATCTTTTCCGCATTGCCGCCAAGTCCGCTTAAATACAGCCGTCCTTTGCGTTCCTGCATCCTTCTGTACCGACCCAGCACTATTCCTATGCCAGAGCTGTCCATAAAGGTGACTCTGCTCATATCCAGCGTCAGCTCCTTTACAGAGCCGTCCAGCATGCTGTCCAGAGCTTCTCTTATTTCTGCGGCATTGTGATGGTCCAGCTCACCGGACAACATTACAGTCAGCGAGCCGCCTTTTCTTTTGTTTGCAAGCTGCATATATTCCTCCCTGTGTATGTGTAATCCAGACCTTTTACCTATTCGCTGCGCAAAATTTGCATCCTGTATAATATTCCCTCTATCTTTGTCAGTTATTCACAAGTTTTGTAAAACACTCCAAAACACAAAAAAGCAAAGGAAATATCCTTTGCTTTTATATGTATTTATTTAAATTATCAGCCCATCAGCTTCACTCCGGCACTTGTGCCAAGGCGTGTTGCGCCGCTTGCTATCATACCCTCGGCATCTTCTTTGCACCTCACGCCGCCTGCCGCCTTTACGCCCATATCCGGACCCACGGTTTCCCGCATCAGCGCCACGTCCTCAGGAGTTGCGCCTGCTGTGGAAAAGCCTGTGCTGGTTTTTACAAAGTCCGCGCCTGCGCGCTTTGCGCAAAGGCAGGCTTCCCGCTTTTGCTCATCGGTAAGCAGGCAGGTTTCAATTATTACCTTGAGAATTGCATCTGGATGACAAGCGTCAACAACTGCCCTGATGTCCCTTTCAACAAGCTCCCAATTGCCTTCCCTGGCAGCACCTATGTTGATTACCATATCTATCTCTTCTGCGCCGTTTTCCACAGAAAGCCTGGCTTCATATGCCTTTGCGCTGCTTAAGCATGCGCCCAGAGGGAAACCCACCACGCAGCACACTTTAACATCTGTGCCTTCAAGCTCAGCTTTTGCAAGGGGCACATGGCAGGAGTTTACACATACGCTGGCAAAGTCATACTCTCTCGCCTCTGCGCAGAGCTTTTTGATCTGTTCCGTCGTGGCATCCGCCTTAAGCAGGGTATGGTCTATGTATTTATTCAGCTTCATATAATATGTTCCTTTCGGATAATATCCTTCATGGATAAATTATAGCATACTTTTCCGCTAATCCACCGATTATATGAAAAGATACAGGGATTTTTTCACGGAGGAACGATGGCAGAATTTCGCATATCCAACAAAATACTCTATGGCGAAGGCACTGCTGCTTATCTTGGCGATATTCAGGGACAGCGTCTTCTGCTGGTATGCGATAATCCCATTTTGGAGCAGCCGGTTCGCAAGCTCCTTTCGCCCTGCGGCATTACTGTACGCACTTTTGCCGTCGATACCGCTTTGATACAGGAGCGGCAGGTTTTGGACGGCGCAAAGGCGCTGATGGAATTCAAGCCGGATTGGGTGCTTGCAGCGGGAGGCCACGGAGCAATGGACCTTGCCAAGCTTATACGAATATTATACCAGCGTCCGGATATAACGATCGATGGGATAGTACGCGGCAAGGCACAGGATATCCCTTTATCCAAAACAAAGCTTATCGCCCTGCCCCTATTCAATACAAACGGCGCGGAGGCCACCTGCACAGCTCACCTTTGCGATGCTTCACATGAATTTCAGCATGAAATCCGCAATCCTTACCTTATGCCGGATGTGACCATACTTGACCCTGAAATGCTTTGCTGCTGCGATGAAAGGCAGGAAGCTCTGGGCATAATGTCCGCATTGATTTTGGCTGTGGAGTCGGCATCTGTCCCTGATGCAGGCATTTTTCCCCGCCCGCTGGCCGTTGAAGCCTTGCGTATAATCGCCGATAACGTACCAGCCCATTCATTGCTTTCGGCAGCACGGCCGCAGCTGCTGTATGCCCAGTGCCTTGCGGGTATCGCCTATACCAATTCCGCACCCGGTATGTGCAGCGTTCTTTGCCGCGCCTCCGCCATGTGCTTTGGCGTTCAATCTTTGGGCAGCCTTGGGGCAATTTACCTTCCCCAAATAATCCGCAAGGACAGCCATCCGGAAAAATATCTTCCCGCTGCCACCGCCATGGGCCTGAACGATGGGACTGAGCTTGCGTCTTTGATACAGGAATATGCAGAGATACTTGGGCTGCCTCTGTACCTTAAAGAGATGGGAGTAAACAAAAACACATTTTTAAAAAAGCTGAGCAAGATTTCCCATAATGCGCTGTCTGCTTTCAGTCACGCTGACCATATGGAAAGTGATACTAAAAAAGATATTGAACAAATACTTAGAGCAGCATATTATTCAAAAGAATAAAACGCCCTTTTGGGCGTTTTATATTGCTACATATTCTCTCTGGCATAATGGAAAATGTACTGCTGAAGTATTCCGCTGTTTGGGCCAAGCTGGGCGATTTTCTGCTCCATGTCCTTTTTGCAGGGCTCTTCTCCGCCGAAATACATAAGGCGCATTGCCCTCTTCATCCATACGTCCAGCGGAAATGCCTGAGTATGTCCCAATGAAAACAGCAGTATGCAGTCTGCCACCTTGGGTCCCACGCCGGGGAACTGCAGCAGCTCCTTGCGGGCGGCGGCTGTATCCATTGTGCGCAGCGGCTCAAGGTCGTAGCCCGCGGCTATCATTTCCGCTGTTTTTTTAATATAGGGAGCGCGATAGCCTGAACCTATCGCGGTCAGCTGCTGTTCTGTCAAAGCGGCAATCGCCTCAGGCGCAGGGAAGGTATAGTAGGGTATTTCTCCCTCCACCCTTTGTCCTGCCAGTTCACAGAGCCGCTCCACTATGCCTGTGATGCGCTTGATATTGTTATTCGCAGAAATTATAAATGATATCAGGGTTTCAAAGGGATCCTGATTGAATATATGTATACCGCTTGCATAGCCAAGGCAGGGCGAAAGCACGCTGTCTGCCGCAACCTCGTCCTCAATTGCCTGATAGTCCCTGTATAAATCAAGATAATTCAGCCAAAAACCAATGTCCTTATCCGCACCGGGTGTTATGGTCAGTGTGTCATCCTTCTGGGTTATAAGCACACCCCTTCCGCCGGCCACGCCAAACCAGCCGTCATTTACACTTTTCCAGCGAAAGGCCTGACCGCAGTTGGATGAACGGGCCATATCAAAGCATTTGACACCTGATATGATTATAGAATTATCTCTTATCTCTGTTCGCATTGTATTTCCTTAAAAATCAGATTTATAACATTATACAACAAGCCCGCTCCTTTTGGGAACGGGCTTATCATGTCAATGATTGAACTGATTAGTTAGCGGCTTCTTCCGCATAAACGCTGACTTCCTTGCGGCCGAGATGCTTGGTCTCGAAACGGACGATACCGTCTACCTTTGCAAAGAGAGTGTCATCCTTGCCCAGGCCTACGTTAGTGCCGGGATGGAAGTGGGTACCGCGCTGGCGAACCAGGATATTGCCTGCCAGAACGAACTGACCATCAGCGCGCTTGGGGCCAAGACGCTTGGATTCGCTGTCACGACCGTTGCGGGTAGAGCCTACGCCCTTCTTATGAGCAAAGAGCTGCAGGTTGATGTTCATCATCGTGTTACACCTTCCTTTCTGAAATATTGATGTAATCACCATAGGTAGCGGCTATGGAGCGAAGCCCCATTGCCATTGTGTCCAGAATGATTCTTGCTTTTTCGAAATCGGAATCTGTTATATCGGCGGGGAGGATCAGATAAAGATTCCCATCGGATATATCCAGCCCGGCATTTATGCCCAGTACCTCGATTATGCCCATGGCGGCAGTCTGAGTAACGGCGGAAACTCCGCTGCAGACTATATCGCTGCCCTCTTCGGCATAGCCGGTGTGGCCTGCTGCCTCAAAGCCCACAAGGCCTTGTTCATTTCGAAAAAGAGTTACTGTTGTCATTGATTTAGCCGATGGTCTCGATCTTAACCTTGGTGTAAGGCTGACGATGACCCTGCTTCTTGCGGATGTTCTTCTTGGGCTTGTAGTGGAATACTACAACCTTCTTGCCCTTACCATGCTCGACTACGGTTCCCTTGGCGGAAACGCCCTCTACTACGGGCTTGCCAACAACAACCTCGTCGCCGCAAAGCATCAATACTTCGAAAGCAACTTCAGCACCAACTTCGGCGTCCAGCTTTTCAACGAAGATCTCGTCGCCAGCTGCTACCTTGTACTGCTTGCCACCGGTACGGATGATAGCGTACACGTCCTGTACCTCCTTCTTCAAATCTCGCCCATATGCACGGCGGTGGATTAAATCCACACTTACAAAGCCGATACGGAGCGGCTCACCGAATCATATTACCATGTAAACCTGTCCCTGTCAACAAAAAAATCGCCTGAATACAAGATTTTTTTATTGTTTTATGGTCAGCTTTTTTCCGTTGCTTTCAAGGTATATATCCCCGTTCTTGGTAAGGTAATATTTCACCCCCGCGTCCTTCAGTGCTTCCAATGTTTCCATCTCTTCCGGGTTCTTGTTTGAGCTGGTTATAACAGCGTATTCCGCGTTCACCTTTTCAAAAAACTCCGGCAGAATCTTTTCATATTTGCCATGGTGAGGCACCTTTAAAAAGTCATAATCCGTTTCAATATGCACACGTTGATTCAGCCAGTCGTTTATCCGTTCCTTTTCAATATCCCCTGTAAACAACAGATTCATATCTCCATGCCGAATCGTAGTTATAAGGGATGAATTGTTGCTGGGGTCATAGTCATATTCCTTAACCGCATCGTGAAGTACAAGGATCGCTCCGCCGAAATCTATGGTATAAGGTTCCGTAATTATCGTTGCCTCTGTTCCGTTCTTTTCCAAGGCAGCCACATATGCCGCAGTCTCATCGGATTCCTTCATGTACTCCGGCTGATATATGTTTTTCACGTCAAACTCATTGATTATTTGGGCAGCGCCTCCAACGTGGTCCTTATCGAAATGGGTGATAATAAAGTGATCTATGGTCTGTATTCCCATTTTGCGAAGCTGCTCAGCCACATATGCTCCATCATCCTCCTTGCCTGCATCCATGAGCAAAGTATCTCCCCCGCTCTGCATAAAGAAGGAATCCGCCTTTCCCACGTCAAAAAATATTATTTCTAGCTTTGGTATGCTCGCTTGCTCTGCGCAGCCGCAAAGCATCATTACCGCAAGCAATGCAATTATAATAATACGCTTCATAAGGCCACTCCTCTCCCATTTTTAATATTATACACCGCTCTGCATCAGTCGCCTATACATATATAATGGACAAGCGCCCTTTTTTATTGCAATACGACCGCAAATATTCCTGTCTTCTTTGCGATACCATTCCGCATTATTCCGCCTTTTTGTCGTGCATTGTTTTTCTCCTCTTCGGCAATCCTATTTTTAACAACGGGAAACACGGGGAGGTATTTGACAATGGCTGTAAACAAGGTGGAAATATGCGGGCTGGATACTTCAAAGCTCCCCATGATGACATATGAGCGCAGCCGCGAGCTGCTGCTCAAAATAAAAGAAGGCGACGAAGCCGCCAGAGAAACCTTCGTAAGGGAGAATTTAAGGCTTGTATTAAGCGTTATACAGCGTTTTTCCGGCCGGGGCGAGTATATGGATGACCTGTTTCAGGTGGGCTGCATAGGGCTTATAAAGGCCATTGACAACTTTGATTTGAGCCACAATGTACGTTTTTCCACATATGCCGTACCTATGATAATCGGCGAGGTGCGAAGGCATCTCAGGGATAACAACGCGCTGAGGGTAAGCCGTTCCATTCGCGATACTGCATATCACGCCCTGCAGACCCGCGCCCGCCTTATGGATGAAACGGGCAAGGAACCCCACATAAGCGACGTGGCAAAGGCAATGGGCATAAAGGAAGAAGATGTTGCCTTTGCCCTTGACGCCATACAGGATCCCGTATCCCTGTATGAGCCAATATATCATGACGACGGCGATGCAATTTTTGTCATGGATCAGCTGAAGGACGAACGTACCAATCACGAGGATTGGCTGACCCACGTTGCGATAGAAAGCGGAATGGATAAGCTGAGCGAACGGGAACAGAACATAATACGCCTGCGTTTCTTTCAGGGCCGCACCCAGATGGAGGTTGCAGAGGAAATCGGGATCAGCCAGGCTCAGGTATCCCGCCTTGAAAAAAGCGCGCTGAAGCACATGAGAAAATACGTATAGCAAAAGGCCCCGGATATTGATCCGGGGCCTTGATCAGCTTAGTTTTGCTGTCCTGTGCAGATTACTGCATGAAGGTGCCTGCTACCATCTGATCGATGTACTCAAGGTACTTGGCCTGTACATCGGCAGGTACCAGATCGCTGATAGCGCCTGCGTACAGTGCGCCGTTCTCCATGCTGCCATAGATCACGTCGCCGCCAAGAATGCCGTTTTCAACGGATTCCATTGCGAGGGCTACCAGAGAGGAGTTATCGGTTACCTGAGAGCAGATGATGCACTCATTCTGACCGAGCAGATCGCCGGGCTGAGCGATGTCATATACTACAACTTCGCCCTTTGCTGCATTGTATTCATCGATGGCCTGACGTGCGCCGGAGTCAACAGCGGAAGCATCGCCAAAGAATACGTCTGCGCCCTGATCCATCATGGCCTTTGCAAACTCAATGCCCTTATCGCTGGCGGAGAAGGAATTGGAGTATACGATGTCCAGAGTAGTTGCGGTCTTGCCGGCCTGCTCAGCAGTATATGCGGCAGCCTCTTTGAAGCCTTCATACTTGCCCTTGGTGGTATCGAGTTCCATACCGCCGATAAAGGCAACAACACCGGTCTCGGTCATGAGGCCTGCCAAAGCGCCTGCGATCCAGCCTATCTGGGTTGCATTGGGCAGCAGAGAGGTTACGTTGCCATTTGCAGCCTTTGCGGGAGTATCAGCGCCGCCGTTGAGCAGAGCGAAGGAGATTTCGGGATATTCTTCAGCAGCCTGAAGAACAGCATCGGTATACTGGTTGCCGGGAGCATAGATCAGGTCATAGCCCAGGCTGCAGTAAGAGTCGATGGTGTCAAAGTAAGCGGACTGATCAATGCTGTCGGAGTAGGCGGTTTCCCAGCCGCGCTTTTCAGCAGCGTCGATCATGGCGTTGTAGCAGGACATGCCCCAGCCGCCGTCGGAAATACTGGAGTCACAGATCATAGCCACCTTATAAACCTTGCCCTCCTCGGCGGGAGTTGCTTCTTCAGCGGGAGCTTCTTCTACCGCGGGAGCTTCTTCAGCAGCGGGAGCAGCGCAGGCTACCAGAGAGAATGCCATAGCCAGTACGAGCAACAGTGCAAGCAGTTTCTTCATGATTATTTCCTCCGTTTTTATTATTTATTGTTTTTATAACTGCACCATGCAGCAGGATACGGGATTGATTAACGTTCTTCCTTGCGGTAGGGCTTGCCGCAGCTCTTGGGGCCTGCCTTCTTCATGCCGATTATTGCAAGAACCACAACCGTTGCAAGGTAAGGTATCATCTGGAAGAACTGATAGGGAACATTGAAGCTGGCTACCTGCAGCCTTATCTGAAGCGCATCGCAGAAGCCGAAGAACAGACAGGCAAGCAGTACGCCGCCTGCATTCCAGCGGCCGAATATTACAGCCGCAAGGGCTATGAAGCCTCGGCCGGCAACGTTGCCGTCCACATAGGTGGTGGTGTAGCAGGTGGTCAGGTATGCGCCGCCGATACCGGCCAGCGCACCGCAGATGATGCTTGCGACGTACTTTACGCCGATAACGTTGATGCCCAGAGTGGCCGCCGCTTTGGGATATTCGCCAACTGCCTTATAGTTAAGACCGGACTTGGTCTTGTTAAAGTAAATTGCCGTGAATACTACAAGGCCGTATGCAAGGTAAACCATCGGAGTCTGCTCCAGGAACAGCTTTGCAATGAAGCTGTTGGTATTGATGCCAAGCAAAGCGGAAAGGTTGGTCATCAGAGGAACCTGTACCAGCTCGGAACCTGCACCGAAGTATACCCTGTAAATGAAGGATGCAAGAGCGGGAGCAAAGATGTTTATGGCCATGCCGTATACTATCTGCTCGGCGCAGAGGGTAACGGTAGCGTAGGCGTAAATCATGTTTACCAGTATGGCAATCATAGCGCCGGCACACACGCCCATCAGGGGGCTGCCGGTTATATGGCTGACAAGGAAGCCGGTAAGCGAGCCTATGGCGGCAAGGCCTTCAAGACCTATGTGCACCAGACCGGCACGCTGGGAATAGAGCTCTGCAAGGGAAAGGAATATAAGCGGAGTGGCCATTCTGACGCTGGCAAGGATAAGATTGGTTACAAATTCCATGCTATGCCACCTCCTTCCTTGAAAGCACCCGATTGAGCAAGGCCTTGAACTCCGGCAGCTTTACCATGGCGAGACCTGCCACGGTAAATACTATTACCAATGCCTGAATTATATCGGATACGCTGGTGGGTACGCCTGTTGCGGCCTGCATGGTGGTGGAGCCAACCCTCAGCGCCGCAAAGAATATTGCAACCAGCATCGTGGCCAGAGGATGCAGCTGACCTATCAGCGCCATGGATACGCCGTCAAAGCCGTATCCTGCGGCGTAGCCATTGATGAGGAAGAACTGAGTACCAAGTATATCTGCGCTGCCGCCCAAACCGGCGATCATGCCGGATACCAGGAAGCTTGCAAGGAAATACTTTTTGACGGCAAAGCCGTTGAACTGGGCTGCGGTCATATTGTAGCCCACTGCCCTAAGCTGGAAACCCTTGGACGTGAAGAACAGGAAATAATACACCGCCAAGCCTACGACCACTGCGATCACAAATGCGGTAGTAGCCCTCAGGCCAAACAGCCTTGTAAGCCTGCTGGCATCCGGTATGGCCACCGTCTGGGGAACGCTGCCGTCGCGCATCCAGTCGGTAAACAATACTCCCATGAATAATGTGGCAACGTAGTTAAGCATGATGGAAATTATCATCTCATTCTGGCCGCGGTATACCTTCAGCACACCGGGGATCATTGCCCACAGACCACCTGCGATGGTACCTGCAACAAGACAGATGATAATGGCGGGAAGTCCTTCAATATTGAACTGGGTACCTATTACGGTACATACCACAGCACCCATTATGAACTGACCCTCGCCGCCCAGATTGAATACGCCGCAGCGATATGCAAAGCAGGCACACAGGCCGGTAAATATCAGCGGCGTTGCGCGGGAAAGGGTGGTACCCAGGTTCCTGACGCTGCCGAATGCACCCTTCCACAGAGCCTGCAGCGCGGTGACGGGATTTGCACCCAGCGCGGCAATAATTATGCAGCCTATTATGAAGGCCAGCAGCACCGATATGATCGGTACCATAAAGTTTACTATTTTGCCGGTATTCTTCATGCTTTGCCCCTCCTTACTTTCCGGCCATGGCAAGGCTTATCTCCTTGATGGGAGGGTTCTTGCCGGAATATTCGCCCATTATTTCGCCTTCAAACATTACGATTATTCTATCGGATACTTCCAGTATTTCGTCAAAGTCCGCGCTTATCAGCAATACGCCGCAGCCACCGTCCCTTGCGGCGATCATGGTATCATGCACAAACCGAGTCGCACCTATATCCAATCCGCGGGTGGGATGCACCGCAACCAGAAGGTCGGGATCGTTCTCAAGCTCGCGGGCAAGGATTACCTTCTGCTGATTGCCGCCGGAAAGATTGCGGGTCTCCTGCTCTATGGATGCGCAGCGTATATCGTACTTTTGCTGCATCTGCTGAGCGTATTCCTTTATTGCTTTCTTTTTAAGGTACATGCCGCGTCCGGCGGAAAACTCGGGCTGTTCGGTGGATTTAAGAACGATATTATCCATTACCGACATGCTGCCTATCAGACCCATCTTGTTGCGGTCTTCGGGAATATGGGATACCTTTTCGGTGATAAAGCCGTGTGGAGTGAACTTTGCTACCTTGGAGCCCTTCATATCCACCTGACCTGCGTCAGGGGTGATAACGCCGGTTACGACCTGCGCCAGCTGGCTCTGTCCGTTTCCGTCCACACCCGCTATGCCGACTATCTCTCCCCTGCCTACGCTGAGACTTACGCCATTCAAGCCATTGTGCTTGGATGTTTTGCAGTAATCCACCTTATCAAGCACGATAACAGGATTACCGGCATTTTCATTTTTTTCATACTGGGAAGGAACAAGCTCGCGGCCTATCATAAGGTTTGCAAGCTCCTCGCCGGTGGTTTCCTCTCTCTTAAGAGTACATACGCTTTCGCCTGCGCGAAGTATGGTTATGCGATCGGATATGTGAAGCACCTCGCGCATCTTGTGGCTGATGAATATTACGCTCTTGCCTTCATTGGTCAGCTTTTTGATTATCTGGAACAAGCCCTCTACTTCTATATCTGTAAGGGCGGCGGTAGGTTCATCCAATACAAGCAGCTCGGCGCCTTTGTAAAGGGCCTTGAGTATCTCCACTCGCTGCTGAGCGCCTACAGCTATTTCGGTTATATTTTTATCCAGCTCCACATCAAGGCCATACTGCTCCGAAAGCTCAAGTATTTCCTTTCGGCGGGCATCGCGGTCTATAAATATACCCTTGGTATTGCGGTCGCCAAGGATGATATTTTCAAATACCGTCATATCCTCAACCAGCATAAAGTGCTGATGCACCATGCCTATTCCCAGCTTTACAGCCTGTGCAGGAGAATCGATACGTACCTTGTTTCCGTTGAGATATACACTTCCGCTGGTGGGCTGATACAAGCCAAACAGCACGTTCATCAACGTGCTTTTGCCTGCGCCGTTTTCACCAAGAAGAGTATGTACTTCGCCCTTGAGAACCTCAAAATTGATGTCCTTATTGGCATACATTTCTCCGAAGCGCTTGGTAATATTTTCCATACGAAGGATTTCTTGCATAGATATACCCCTTAATCGCAAAATAAACTATTCAGCTGTGGATAGAGTCATGTGTTTTAAAAAATAATTAATTCTAAAAATTTGTTGATGTGTCAAACTCTTTTTTATTTTACATAATACCCTTCCTCTTGTCAATGGAATCCGGCATTAAGCAGAGAATTATTTGAACAAATATGTATTTTAATTAAACGCATTTACCGTTCTGCCTGCGCATGGCAATAATTTTTTGCATTATTTCCAATGATGCATTAAAATGTATATATTCACCTGAAAGGATATGCCATGAAAACCAAATTTATATTTATAATATGTATGTTGCTCCTTCTTTCCGGCTGCGCCGCACCTGCTGAACAGATAGTCGCCATAGCCGCGGAGAACACGCCCGAACCCGCAGTTACCCCTGTGCAGGCTGTCATTCCCACAATTGAAATCTCACCTATAATTACCCCTGCAATTACGGAGGAGCCCATGCAAACAGCAAAACCCACCCCAACGCCCAAAGCCTCGCCCGCTGCCACCCCCACGGCAGCACCTGCACTCCAGCCCACTTCCCAGCCTGCGGAAGAGCCCACCACGCAGCCTACGGCCGAAGCTAATACAGATGCTGCCTCCTCCGACTTTGGCGGCAGCATACTTTCTCTGGTAAACTCCCATAGAAGCGCTGCGGGAACAGCTTCCCTTAAATACGCTTCCTCGCTGCAGAAGGCAGCGGATATCCGCGCAAAGGAATGTCTTGAATCCTTTTCCCACACCCGCCCCAATGGTTCTGATGCTCATACGGTTCTTGCTGAGCATGGCATCGGCTTTACCGCCTTTGGCGAAAACCTATTCAAGGCCACAGGCATGGGGAATGTTTCCGCGGAATTTGTTGTGGAACAATGGATGGAATCTCCCGGCCACCGACAGAATATCATGCAGGAAATGTTCACCCATATGTGCATCGGTGTTGCCTCGAAGGGCGATGAGCTATACGTGGTACAGCTTTTTGGCACAGGATTGTCCTGATTTACCGAAAAAAACAGCCGCCGTTCAAATTTACGGCGGCTATTAATATGTTTAAAAAATCCCCTCAAGGCAATCCAGAGCTTCCTGCCCGAATTTTTCCACATACTCTGCCTTTGCCTTATCTATGGCCGCAGCGGCCTTTTCGCCAAGCTCTTCCATAAGTGAGCCGCTGAGCGAGCTGAGCAAATGGGCAGTATGGAATGTGAAATCCTTCATGCAGCTGGTGCCCAGTTCTTTTTTCTTACGGGCGAGAGCTTCCATATCCTCATCGGTAAGGGGCTGCCCCCAGTCAAAGCGGCAGCAATCGCCGCCCCAGCTCATGGCAGGATTAAGGGGAGTGCAGAGAAATTCAGGATTAAAGCCCTGATACCAGGCATTATCTATATTGGAGCAATAGTATTTGCCGTATTCCATAAGGCCATGCTTTGCCCATGCATCGCACCATGCGCATTTTGCGATATAGCTGCGATAGGTGGGCTGACCGCCTATTGCACCGAATTCCATCTGGCCGGGATACTCGGGCTTCCATTCACCGTAGGCCTGACTGTTCAGCAGAGTCAGTTCCTCGCCATTGGCAAGGGCATTTTTTGCCATGCGCTGTCCCCTCTCATTGCCGTATTTTGTCATGGCCTTAAGTATGGCTTTCCTGCCCTCATCTCCGAAGAGGGTTATAGCCTGCTTTGAAAGCAGCGCAAATAGTATGGCATGATGCTCAATGGTAAGAGTAGGCATTGTTTATTCCTCCTAAGTTATATTTCCATCCCCAGAGCCATTCGCAGAAAATCCGCTACTGCGCCCTGATTGTTATCACAGGTTATATAATTTACCACTGCTTTTATATCATCCTCTGCATTGGCAGGCGCTGCGGATATATCAGCCTGCAAAAGCATTTCCATATCGTTGTAATAATCGCCGATGGCAAGTATCTTCTTAATATCCGGCCGGGTCTTTCGGATGGTTTTGATTCCTTCGCCCTTATTTATACCCCGGCTGAGCAACTCAAAATAAATCTTTCCCGAAAGCACCACGGAAAAATCGCGCTGCAAAGCCTCCATATCCAGCCTGCTGAGGATATGATTCAGCTTTTCCTCCCTCTGACACACAACTATCTTTATCCATTCCCCCTGAATATCTTCCATTCTGCAAGGGTGCTCGTATATTCCCTCCAGCGACACAAGAGGATCCACAAAGCGGTTTGGATCGAGATTGCTCTGGTATCTTGCCTGCTCCGTATAAATCTGAATATTTGCATCCGGGCTTATGGCAAGTATCTCAGTAATTGCCTCCATACTTCTCTGGCGTGGTATATATGTGCTGTGAATATACCTGCCTTCCTTCACATCGTACAGCACGCCGCCATTATCTATTATAGACGGGGCATTAAGCGGAAGGACCTCCGGAAAAAAGGAAAGATTATGGGCTGAACGGCCTGTGGCAATGCCAAGCCTTCCGCCATTGGCGGTAAACTTTTCCATGGCCCGCATATTCGCCTCGGGTATGGTCTTGCGATCATTCAGCAGAGTTCCGTCCAGATCCATATAAAGATAAATGCCGTCGTATATGCCCATCAAATGGTCTCCGTTTTTTATATTGCCGTGGCTATATCCTCTCCCACAGCAGCATATTGTTTTCAAACTTTACAGCAAGCCTGCCCTGATCCTTCAGCCAGGCGAGATATGAGCGCACAGTGCTGCCAACAAGCACATACTGCTCAAATGTCATGGCGAGGCCGTACTCTGCAAAAAGCTGCTGAAGTATTGCTTCGAAATTTATGGGTGCTGCGCACAGCTCAGCTATCCTGTCCGCAACCTCCAGAACTTTATCTATATTGTACTGGGCAAGCTCGGCAATATCCTCGGTTGCCGCAGCATGGGCAGGAACAAACACATCCGCCTGCATGGTCTTTACCGTTTCAAGTGTGCTTATGTATGCGCCGATATCGTAAATAAAGCCTATCCTGTATTTATCCAGCGTTTCTCTGCTGGAAAGGCAATCCGCAAGGTATACCACATTATCCGGTGTGCGGAAGCCCACCATATCAAAAAAGTGGCCGGGCAGCGGAATTATTTCAAAGCCCTCGGGCAGTACCTCCTTTGTAAGGGGCTGGGCACAGCTTTCCTGTGCCATAAGGAACTTATGCCGCAGATCCTTGCATGGGTAGCCTCCATACAGAAAGGACGGCTCAAGGATGGTGTGGTTTGTAAAATCGCACTCCACGCCGGGGGCATAGATATTACAGCCGGTCTGAGCCTGCAGGTATTTATTGCCGCCGATGTGATCCGCATTGGAATGGGTATTGTATATGGCCCTCAGCTTCCAGCCGTTTGCATCCAGTATCTGACGTACCTTGCGGCCCGCATCCTTGTCGTTGCCGCTGTCTATAAGGCATACATCGGTATCATTGAGCTTTACAAGGCCTATCTTTGCAGGGCTCTGGATATAGTAGCTGTTTCCCGATACCTGTATCAATTCGTACATTGTTGTTTCCTCCCTGCATAAAGCCCATAGCGGCAATTTTGTATATTAATTATATCACATATGCCAACAATTGTAACTATTGCGGATATGAGGGGTTTATGGGATAATCAGGTATGATTATTTCCAAGCGAAAGGAAATGGGCAAACCATGTATATCGCTCGCTTTGCATTGGGCATGCGTATCCCTGTCAATAAGCTTACCTCTCCCGAAGAATGCATGAAGCTTTTCCTGAAAAGCTTCTCCCAGTCCGATATTACCGGGCTTATCCTCTCCGGCGGTATCGTTGATGACATGTACATAATAGTAATAATGGGCGGCGGGCTCAGCTTTATGCGCAATGTTCATCGCCGCATACTTGCGAATAAGGAATTTTGCAATATGCTTGCCGATGAATTGCCCATCATAGAAAACAACCGCCTTGCAAAAATGCCGGAGCTGGAATCCTATGGCACGCTGGACGAAAACGGCGGATTTATGGGCGGCAACAGCTGTTTTGGTCTCACCGTGGATTGATCATATGTAATCAGGCTTGGCCTTCCTGCATAAGGTTATTGATATAAACCTTTGCAAGGAGGCCTTTTTGTATGCTTTATACCGTAAAGTACGGCGACAGCCTTATCTCCATTGCCGCGGCTCATCACATATCCCCTGCCGACCTGTCCGCATTCAATCAGCTTGACCCCCATACCAAACCCGTAATAGGGCAGACACTTATAATCCCGGACAAAAGCAAGCCAAAGCGCAAAATAATCGTACATGGCCCTATTTTGCCTATTATGGGTGAAGCGGTTCTTTCAAATATCGCCCCTTATCTTACATATGCCACTGTTTGCTCTGCCCATGTTCTTTCAGACGGCAGCATTGAGTTTCCCAATGATGCTTCCATTGTCCGTCATACCGTCGCTGGAGGTGTCGCTCCCATTATGGCGCTTTCCTGCAAAGACGAAGCTGCCGTTCACAATATGCTGCCTGATAAAGATGCGGAAAGCTCCCCCCTGAACCTCCTTATCCGCCATCTCATAAATAGAGGATATTGGGGCGTAAATCTGGATATTTCATCCGTATGTACCCAAGATATTTCCGCTTACTCTGCCTTTGTCCGTACCCTGAGCGACATATTACACAAACATAATCTCGCCCTGCTGATAAGCGTATACCGATCCGGAAATATCCCCTCCCTCCCTTTGGAATGGGCGGACTATGCCATTATTCTGCCATGGGAAAAAGAAAACACCTGCAAGCATCCCACGCCTGTATGTCCTGTTGGCGAAATGCGGCAAATGATCGAGCAGACAGCAAAAGCGATTCCGGCCGAAAGAATACTTTTGGGTATCCCTTCCATCGGATACAACTGGAAGCTGTCCTGTCAAAGCGGCACGCTTCACGCCGTATACCTCAATCAGGCCTCTATCCTTGCGTATAATAATTTTGCGGACATACTCTATGATGATACTGCGCAGGCGCCCCATTTCAGCTATTACGACAGCGCCGGCAGCCAGCACACGGTTTGGTTTCACGACCCCCGCAGTATATCCGCAAGGCTGGATATGGTTGAGGAATACGGCCTTGGCGGAATAAGCTTTCAAAACACCGCGCCGTTTTATCGTCCCGGTTGGCTGTGCCTTTCGGAAAAGTACGGAGCGCACAAGCTTATATAATGCAAAAAAGTGGGCAACGCCCACTTTTTTTGCATTGTCATTATTTATGCTTTTTCTTCTGTTTCTTCCGCGATCATCCTCTTGCGCTCTGCCCTGCGCTGTTCTGCTCTGCGCTTGCGGCGTGCCTTTTCCCGGGCATTGGATACCGCCATTGCTATAACGGCTATTGCCAGCGCAGCTGCTGCGCCGCATATTCCGTAAAACACAGGCTTGCTGAGAGTTACGCCGTCGCCTGAGAACATGCTCTCCTCTTCAGCAGGCTGCTCCTCAACCGGAACGGATTCCTCCACCTCGGGCAGCACAGGCTGGGTGGGGCGGGCAGGCATAACGGCATAGCGCTGAAGGGATTCGTCCTGAGGATTGTACAGATAATAGCCCACCTCGCCGTCGGGGTTGCGGCCATAAAGCAGATATACATCTCCCTGTGCATCTTGAGATACCCATGCGGGCACAGCCTTTTCATCTATGGTTATGGTAGTTTCGCTGAAGCCTGCGGGAAGGGCTACGCTGCCATCCGGTTGAAGCAGAATGTATGACTTGGATACGGAATTTACCGTCTGGTAAGGGTAAAGGATATCTTTTTCAGCATTGTATACATAATAGCCGCCCTCTTCGCCGGTTGCATCCGAAAGATACAGCAGAATGGGCGCATCGGAATCCGCAACGGTAGCCGCAGCAACGGTTTCCCCGTGATAATCAAGAGTGGTTTCGGCGTATTTGGAAGGAATAGTCACGTTTTCAAGGGTGCGCCATATGTACATGGGCTGCTCAGAAGCAAGATTCACAGCCGCAACACCCTCAGCTGCGTAATTAAGGGGCTCGGGGGTGGGCTCTGCGGAAGCGGGAGCCGCCTGTACGGTTATGGCAACGCTGCCCTTTGTGCTGCCGGCATCCTCGCCGTCATAGTCCAGCGCCTTTGTAATATCAAAGGATACTTCGGCATTGCCTGCGCTGGCAGCGGTAAACTTTATGCGTGCGCTGAGGGAATCGGCGCCGTCCTTTTCGGCGGATATCATGCTGATAAAGCCATCGGATGCGCCGCCTTCGCTTTCGGTATAGGTGAGCACTGCAGGGTCGTAGGTATATACGCCCTCCACCGCAGCAAGCTCCTTGCCTGAAACGGTGATGGTAACCTCCACCACGTCGCCTGCCGTAACAGTGGTTTTATCCGCTGCAACTGCGGCTTCAACTGCGGCAAATGCGGCCGCAGGCAGCAGCGCCATTACAAGCGCGGTGATTATTGCAAAAATCTTGTTACCCTTCATATTTCTAATCCTCCTGGGAGATCTTTTCATCTCCCTGCGAATAGCGAATTATCTTTATCATATCCTTAAGGTCAACTTCACCGTCATGGTTTACGTCCGCCGCCTTAAGGTAGGGGCCGGATATAAGCTGGATACGCAGCAGATGCTCCTGCAAAGCATTGATATCATCCTTTGTGCCCACCTCTCCGTCTCCATCCAGGTCGCCGAAGATCACTATTGGCAAATCAAAGAAATGATGTCCTTCGCCGTATGTGGTGCGAACAAAGTCGCCTGTTGCAAGAGGATGTGTCTTTGCTCCGCCCTCATCGTCCACCGCCGTCAGCGTTCCTTCGGATTCCAGCTCCTCGAGAAGGTCTTCCGCCATTGTGCCGGGCTTGATATCGCTTATGCCCCAGCTGCGCACCTTGTACTTTCCGCCATCCAGCTCCGGAGCGGTTTCGTAGGTGCCGATGGTATCAAGGCTTGTACCTACATAATAGAAGGAAGTGATTTCATCGTAGGTCTGGCCTGCCCTTGCCCTCTCCTGGGCGCTGCGCTGGGAAAGGCCTATGCCATGGCCGTATCTGCGGGAGGTAAGGAACCAGCCGGGATATTTTTCATTTATGTATGAATACTCGCCTCGCTCAGCGCCAAACAATCTGAGCCTTGTTTTGCTGGCCTTCATGCGGCCCATGGTGTTTTCAAAGCTGCCAAAGCCCAGCTCTGACAGGGTAAGGGTTACCGTTACCTGTCCCTGCTTTTGCTCGCCGGTTTCCTCATCGGCGTATCCGACCACAAGGGTCACATCCGCCTCGGTATAGCTGCGGCTGGGCGCATCGTATTCAGGTGACGTGGGAACTACGGACACCGTGGCAATAAGCTCCACTTCCCTGCCGGTCTTATCGTAGGCTGCCTGTTCCAAGGCAAAGCGAACAGCGGGATCCATGAACTTCAATGTGGTTTCGTTGTATTTTTCCGGTATAAAGGACTTTTCCTCTATGCTGGAATCATTTTTAAGATCGTAGGGGTCATCCGCGTGAGTGTAATAAGGAAGGTCATTTTCCCATACGTTGCCGGTGCGCTCAGTCTGTCCGCCATTGGATGCGGAATAATAGGCTTCTATGATATTTCCTTCATAGGTAAGCACCTGGCCTGCGGTGGCATCCACCGCCGCTATTGCGCGGGTATTCTTGCTGGCATAGCCCCGATAAACCTGATCGCTTGAGGTATCGCGGATATCGTAGGAGCGGGTGGAATATCTGGAGCAATAGCCCATAACATAGCTGCGGGCACATACCGCCTGAGCCTTCAGCGCCTCCACGGGGAAGGAATTGCTCATCTCGTGGGGAACCACGCCGTAAAGGTACTGCTCAATGGGGAGCTGATTTCTTGCCCTGAGCCTGCCTTCATATACGTCGAACGTCATATTGCCAAGATATGTGCAGGTACCGTGTTCGCTGTTTACCAGACGAATATAGTCGGTGGTTTGTCCGTAATTTTCGCTGAGAAGGGTCAGCGAAGGGGCGGTGACGGTGTCATCGCCGAAGGTTATGGATACCTGACCGCCCACAGCCCTGACTGTAAGCTCCTCATTTCCCACCTTTATATCCTCATCTTCCTGCAGGGTAAATTCCCCCACGGGAGTAAAGGCAAGTTCTCTTCCCTTTCCCGTAGAAAGCATAACCCTCACGTCCGAATGGAACACCGCCGCCCTGGCAGGCACCATGGGAAGGAGCAATATCAGCGTCAATAAAACCGCTGTGAGTTTCTTGGGTCGTCCCATTTATTTCCTCCGAATACAGTTGATACATCAATAATTATTGTACTTTTATATTATTTTAAACCATACAGCGCCTTTCTGCATATTAAACTAATTGTTAATACTGCAAAAAGGCTCAAATATCGAATATTTCCGCCCCGTATTACCTATCTTTCAGTATGCTGTCCAAAAGTCCCTTGCATCCACGGTTTACATCCTTCCATGTTGCCTCAAAATCACCGGTATACCACGGATCCGCAACGCTGCCCGGCCTGTTTGTATAATCCAGCAGCATGGATATTTTATCCTCGCCGCCGCAGATTCGCCGCATATTGCGTATATTGGCATCGTCCATACCTATCAGCATATCAAATTCATCATAGTCCCTTTTCTCAAGACGGCGGGCTGCATGTCCACGGCAGTCAATGCCGTGCTCCGCAAGCTTTTTCCTTGCGGGCGGATATACGGGATTACCTATTTCATCTGTGCTTGTGGCTGCGGATTCAATATGGAACATATGCTCCAAGCCCGCCTTGCTTACCATATCCTTCATAACATATTCCGCCATGGGGCTGCGGCAAATATTCCCATGGCAAACAAAAAGCAGCTTTATCATAACTATCCTCCACAAAAATTCAAAAAACGCCTGTAAGGCACATAAATCATACCATACCAATGCCCTTTTTACTACGGTTAATCCGTCAGCATGGAATATAGTAAATATCGATTGAATTTGCCTTGCATATCAGAGAACTTTTTTGTATCATTGATTTTGTATCATTTAGCTAATGAACCGGAGAAAATATTGATATGCAGCTGAAAAAATCCTTTACCTATGCTCTGCGGCACAGTTTGCCCATCTTTGCCGGATTCCTTCCCCTTGGTCTGGCCTATGGAGTACTGATGCAAAATGCCGGATACAATGCCATTTGGACAGGCGCCACCTGTTTTTTTGTGTTTGCCGGCTCCCTGCAGTTTTTGATGATCTCTCTTTTTACCTCTTCCGTTTCATATGTAACGGTGGCCGTAATGGCCCTGTTGGTCAACAGCCGTCATATTTTCTACGGAATTTCCCTGATCGAAAAATTCCGCAATTTTGGATTGTGGAAATACTATCTGATCTATTCCCTGACCGATGAAAACTATTCGCTGCATTGCGCCGCAAAGATAGACGAAGGCATGGATGAAAAGTGGACCTTTGTATTTACCGCCACTTTGACCCTGCTGTATTGGACGGTTTCCTGCGTACTGGGCAGCCTGATAGGTTCACTTATCACCATAGATATGACAGGCGTGGATTTCGCCCTGACCGCACTGTTTGTTACGATATTGCTTGATCAGCTGAAGGATGCTGTCAGCCGTCTGCCTGCCGTGGTTGCCGTGTTTTCCGCAATCATCTGCCTGCTGATCTTCGGCCCCGATAACTTTATTCTCCCCTCGCTTATTATCACGGTAGCAGCTTTGACAATGCTGCGTCACACCATTGCAACGGAAAAGGAGGCCGCATAATGGATATCAACGTCACCCGTTCCGTTTTAATCATTGCAATTTGCGCCGCATGTACTTTTTTTGAGCGTGCGCTTCCGTTTCTCGTATTCCGCGGCCGTGAAGTGCCCCCTGTTATCCGGTATCTTGGCAAGGTTCTTCCCATGGCCATTATGGCAACGCTTGTGATCTATTGCATCAAGGATATCAGCTTTACTGCTCTGGATACCTGCTTGCCTTACCTTATCGGAATTGCCGTTACCTCTCTTGTTCACCTGTGGAAACGCAACAATCTGCTCTCCATTGCGCTGGGCACCATTGCCTACATGGTAATGGTACAAACCGTTTTTGCATAGCGCAGCGGTTTCCCCGGCACATTAAACGCAGCAAAAGCCCCGCTTGGATAAAGCGGGGCTTTTGTATACGGTAAAATCGACCGCAGCGGCTGCATAAAGCGCATTTTTGAAATGCTTACGCAGAATTATCACATATCGGCAGGTTTTTCTTTTTTATTCAGCTTTTTAGCTATCTCCCAGGGCAAATACATAAGCACCCAGGCCACAGCGAGCATGGGTATTGCGCTGAAAATATACCATGGCCTTCCCCATCTGGCTTCAAAGAAGGAAAGTGGATTGCCCACATCTGCCCAGTTCAGGAACATGAAATTGGTATTCCACAGCTTATTGAGGAAATACAGCGGTATGGCCAGCAGCACCACCACCAGCAGACATTTGGGAAGCATTTTATAATTCGGCCTGTATCCGCCGGCAAGCAGCAGTATGGGATACAGTACGATGAGTATATGTGTAATAAAGCTCTGAATATGATGATAGTTCCAGAAAGGCATCATTGCCCAATTGCTGAACAGCAGCGCCATCAGTGCCCCGATAAAGGACAGCGAATACAACAGCTCTGTATTGAGCTTATTCGGCCTGAACGCATGCCATACGGAAAAATAAATGCTGAAACTGCAAAGCTGAAGGGGTATATATGTGGGCAGCCATGTTCTTGTTATCAGCAGCAGGGCGGTCTTAACGATTTCGGTGCACAGCATTGTAAGCGCAACTATTCTGCGGCACTTCAGCCGGCGCTGTTCATCCTGTTTTTTATACCAATGCCACATAAATACATAAAAAATCACCGAAGCTGCCAGCCAGCCAATATGCAGCGGCCCAAACAGCTCAAAGCCCAGCCCTTCGGGTATGGTTTCCTTTGAATGCCAGAAGTATTTAAACATATTCTGCTCCTTCGTCTTTACTTAAAAAAATTGTACTATATTTTTATAAAAAATGAAAGAGTAATATTAATGAATGTCCTGTAAAGATATGTTAATTCCGCTCAATATTAAAAACTGCTCTGTGTGAGCAGTTTTGTTTATGCGTAATGTGTTTTTACGGCAGCTTTACTTTCGCCGAGGAAAAGTCCGTTCCATTCGGCCACTCTCTGCTGTTGCGAAGCTGCTCTGCCTCAGTTCGCATAAAGGCAAGGGCATCGGCAGGTATATGCACGGTTTCCCATGTTCCGTCATGCAGATCTATAACCTGCATGGCATTTACGCAATTGAGAAACACCATATCAAATTTACGGCCGCAGCTATGCTGAAGTTCCTCTGCCCTGCATATAAAATCTGCAATTTCGGCATCGCCGATATCGGATTCATGCAGATACAAATACAATGCATTCGTATCAAATCCGGTATAGTTTGAATTGAGCCGCTCCAGCTTTTTTCCAAAGCGATATGCCGCCTTTTCGCAAGCGGTAAGCTTATCCTCGGCTCCCTCCTCCGGCATGATTGCCCACAAACGATCATTGTAAAAGTAAGTCCTGCCCGCATAGCGCAGCAGAATATCCTCCGGGATCTCGCTTTTCAGCCGTCCCAGATATTGATTCACTACGCTCTGGGCCTCCCCATCCTCCTGCATTATGGCCTGAGTTATTTCAATGCCCACGGATGCTTTTTCGTTATACCAATCCGGGCTTTCTCCCTTGGCATAGCCATCACAATAGTCCCTCCAGAAATACTTGAGGGATAGAATTGCGAATATTTCATTGTACAGCTTTTCAAACTCTACCATAGTTATATTATAATGCAAACCACCGCTGCCAACAACATAAACCATCCCATAAAAAATAATCCCCCTTTTGTATCAGGGGGATTATTATGTTTGTGATTATGAATTAATCAACATAAGCAGAGGGAGCGGGAGCAACGCCGCGCTTGCGCTCGATGCTGTTGACCAGGAAGAAGGCAATTACGCTGATAGCGCAGCCGAATACTACAGGCAGGATGCCCCAGCCCTTGGCAAGATCGCCGCCGGTAAGCCACTGCCAGAAGCAGAAGCCCACAGTACCGGCTACCAGAGATACAACGCCTGCGTTCTTGGTGGCATTGGGTATTACAAGACCCAGACCATACGCAGCGAAGGGGCCTGCGCAGCGTATACCGAAGGCAAAGGTATTCATGGTGGCAATAGGTACACCCAGCATGGAGATGAACATCGCAACGATAGCGGCCACAACGTTGATCATACGGGTAAGGAAGATGATGCGCTTTTCGCTCAGTTCCTTCTTGGCGCCCATGCCCATGTACAGGTCATTGATAACCATGGTGGACATGCACAGCAGGTTGGAGTCAGCAGAGGACATGGTTGCGCAGATGATGGCTGCAGAAATCAGACCAACAATGGCGCCGGGAGCAAACTCGCTGGCAACTGCCATCATTGCATTGCTGCCGTTTTCTGCAAGGCCAGGAAGCTGATTCTTCATTGCCAGAGCGGCAAGACCCAGCAGTGTGGGGAATATGGACATTGCTGCCATGAGAATTGCAGACAGCCAGGATGCATTGCGGGCAGTATTCTCGTCCTTGGCGGTTTCAAAGCGGGATACCATTTCGGGACCTGCAAGGAATGTGCAGAAGTAATTGAAGATGTATCCGAAAATGGGCACCCAGCCGATCTTGGTTACACTCAGCTGCTCACCGGGCAGCGCAGCAGATATAGCCTGCCAGCCGCCGCAGCCCTTTACTACAAAAGGAGTGGCAATCGCAAGGCCAACCAGAATTACGATGAACTGAACCATATCGGAAATCTGGTCTGCGATCATACCACCGAAGGTGGTATAAAGAATAACTACCAGACCTGCTATAAGCAGAGCAACGTTGGTGGGGATGCCGGTAAGGGTGGCAACAACGGTACCGGAAGCTGCGATCTGGCTGGAAGTAAGGCAGAACAGGGACAGTATGCTGAGAATAGCAGTAAAGGTGCTGGAGCCCTTGCCAAAGCGGCGGCCTACTACTTCGGGAATGGTAACGGCCATAGTCTTGCGGATTTTGGGAGCAAAATAAGCAAGAGGTATCATGGCAACGGAAGCGGCCAGTACATACCAGATGGCGCTCATACCCCAATCGCCAAAGGCCTTCTGAGCAAGGCCGGTGGTGGAACCGCCGCCGATATTATTGGCGGACAGGGAGAACGCAACCATGAACAAGCCCATACGACGTCCGGCCAGCATATAGTCGGAACTGTCTTTGATCTTGAGCTTGCCAACGATAAAGCCCACTACCATCATGCCTACCAAATAGGCCACAACGATAATGAGGGGGATAATTTGCAACTGCATAAGATTCCTCCTTAATTAATTGTTAATGTAGCGAAACAAACTACAAGAAATGAATTTAGATTGTTAAGATTATACCATGCCATATTGAGCTTTGTATATAAATAATTTATTTTACCAACGCACACAAAATCCATCCCAATATAACAACAATAAGCATAGTCCAATATTATCGACATTGCTTGCGGCAACAAATCACAGGTAGTAAAAACCCTCTATATCATAATCAACGAGGTCATTTTCGTTTCCCTCACAGGATCTTACTATACTTCAAGAACTTGCCTGTTGCTCAATAAATACGCCGGAGCTTTGGAAGGCTCCTTGACGGATTTATCTTAGTATGTTACATTGCATACAGAGCCATAACTCTTGAGGTCAACCGGCAATTGGAGCCCAGTACCCTCATCAGTTATCGGTTCTTTTTTATCTGCTTCAATATAAAAAACCAACTCACGAGTTATTTAACTTGCGGGTTGGTTTTTATTGCCGCCATGCACAGTTCTTTGATCCGTTGATTGTATCCATTTTTTCTATCAGTATTTTTATTTAGTAATTTCTTTGTTTTAACAGGCCATCCTCCACAAGCCAATCCACTCGCAAGTTTGGAAGAACAATATTTGATTTTATATACTCAGCACCTACATCGTAAGCACTATAAGGGTCATCCTTGAATACAGTTTTAGAGATGCGGTGGAAAAACTCATCGTAAACATAGTAATCGTAGTATATTTCCGCTCCAAAACCATCCTCGTCCGGATCATCATATCCGGTCTTTATACCGATAACCATTACACGCTCGTCTGACAGTCCTGCAACTATGTATGATCCATTTAACACCGGCAGCTCATCAAAACCGACTTCCCTTAAAGTTGCTCCATCATAACTCCCGTGAAACCACAGTTTTCTTTCTCTCGGAACAAAGTTTTTAAAAGAAATAATCGTATCAGCTGCGCGTTCGGGATTTTTTTGAAGTATTTCTCTGGCTTCCTCGTTGCCGTATATAACTGCTCGTACAAGCCACATATTTGAAAGCTCGTTATCGCTGATTTTTGATAATTCAAGCATAGCCTTGTTATCACCTTTACGACAGCGTTCGAGCAATATTGATTTCTCGATTTCTTTATTCATATTTGCTCCTCGTCAATTCATTCAAATGTTTGTTGTCAGAGATCCTCTTATCTATCAATAGCGTAAAACCTTCATCACCTAAATTCTACTTTAGTATCCCTGCTAATAATCCAGCTTCCATCCGCAATCCCCATGATAGATCATTTGTTTTGTCATGCCGCCATCGATGCAGATGTTTTCGCCGGTAATGAACCCGGCCATGTCCGAGCAAAGATACAGCACCATGTTGGCAATATCGGGCGGGTTCCCTACCCTGCCTGCCGGCTGCTGAACTGCATCAGCCCCCTCATATACGGTGTAGTCGTTATCTATCCAACCGGGTGAAACGGAATTGACCCGCACCTTGCCTGCAAAGCTGACCGCCAGAGCATGTGTAAGGGCCGCTATGCCGCCTTTTGCTGCGGTATAGCTTTCGGTCTGAGGCTGGCTCATCCTGTCCCGGGAGGATGAAATATTGACTATGCTTGCTCCTTCCGCAAAATACGGCGTAAACAGCTTGGAAAGGTAAAAGGGCGCAGTTACCCCCACCCTCATGGCATATTCAAAGTCCTCGTAGCTGCAGCTGTCAATGCCGCGCATTTTAGGTATTGCGTTGTTGATAAGGCAATCCACATGGCCGTGTTCAGCGATAACCTTCCCTGCAAATCGCTCAAGGGTATCCTTGTCGGCTAAATCGCCCACAAAGTAATCATTGTCCAGTATATCTATAACGCAAACCACAGCGCCCGCGGCTTCGAACTGCTCGCGGATGCACTTGCCTATGCCTTTTACGCCACCCGTTACTACTACGACCTTATCTTTGAAGTTGAACATGTCAGTCGATCCTCTCCCCTTTTGTTTGCTCTGTCTTTTATGGCAGGCGGCTCAGATATATGCTGCCGTTTTCCTTGAGCCACTTACGGCACTTCTTATATTCCGGGAATATCTTCTCCACCTCAGTGTAGAACGTCTTTGAATGGTTCATGTGCTTTCTGTGGCACAGCTCATGAACTACAACGCTATCGATAATCTCATCCGGAAGCTCCATCAGCAGGCAGTTAAAGTTCAGGTTCCCTTTACTTGAGCAGCTTCCCCACCGTGTCTTCTGGCATCTTATAGTGATTCTACCGTAGCTCACGTCGATAATCTCGGCATAGTGTTTTACTTTAACAGGGATTATCTCCTTCGCCTGCTTTGCCAGGGTCTTAAGCTCGTCCTCTGTGTACGGCGGATACTGTTTCAGTAGTTCCCGGCGTTCCTCTATGATTTTCTGATGTTTTTCTATCCAAGCCTTCTTGGAGAGAATGAAGGCCTGAATCTCCCTGTTGCTCATGCGTTTTGGCGCACGAACAAGAAGGCCATTATCTTTTAGTTCGATGGATATGGTCTTTCGTTTGGTGCGGAGTATGGTTGTGGGCAAGTTAGTAATATTAATGGGCACAGGTATTCTCCACTTTGGGTTGATTCAGAAATTACAACTATTTATTAATTGTATTATATAGTTCTCATATTATCCATTCAATAATAAATACTGAGGAACACATCGGCTGCTACATCGAACCGCTGACCTCTTGAATGCCATCGCTCCCGAGGTCCTGGACTCGGTGGAAGTGGCTTAAAAAGTTAGACAAAACCACACAAAATGGACTTTTCACAGTCCATATCGTTCCAACTGGTACATGGCTTTTCGCACTGTTTCTGGTACTAACTCTGGTACTAAAAGTTCCGCGAAAACTAAAAGTTCCGAGCACTACCAGAAACTACCAAATAACCAGTTGAAAGGAACGGCAAAAAATGAACTATATTTCCGTAAAAGAAGCGGCTGAAAAATGGAGCGTTTCCGAGCGCATGGTCACAAAGTATTGCGTGCAGAGACGCATCGCAGATGCCTATCAGGAATTCGGTATCTGGTACATACCCGAGAATGCGGCCAAGCCCACACGAAAGAAAAAGGAAGCCTCGCAGCTTCCCAAACTCCTCAAAACCCTTATCAAACAGCGCGACGGCAGAATGTACCGTGGCCTCTATGAATACCTGCAGATCAACATGGTCTACAGTAACGGACGTATGGCCAGTAACCGACTCACCCGCGATCAGGTCGAGGTATTATACAAGACCGACCGTATTTTCACAAATAAGGAGTCCATCAAGGTCAACGATATCATAGAAGCGCGTAATCACTTCCTCTGCGTGGATATGATCCTGTCCAACGCCATGAAGCCGCTGACACAGACTTTCATCCAGCAGTTGCAGTCCACCCTGCTTAGCGAAAGCTGCCGCCACAAACGCCACGCTCCGATCTCCTCCAGATATCGCAAGACCGCCACTACGCCCAAGTACGGTAGGACTACGCCACCTGCGGAGATCTCCGCAGCCATCAATCAGTTGTTCAAAGAGTACGAGGCGCAGAAAGATATCGGCTTCCATGAGATTTTAGATCTCCATGTCCGGTTCGAGCGCATCCGTCCCTTTGAAGATTGTAACGGTCGCATCGGGCGTCTGCTGATGCTCAAAGAATGCCTTCGGCATGAGGTCACGCCTTTTGTCATCGACGATAAGCGCCGTACCGGCTATCTGGACGGCATCCGCCAGTGGGACGAGGATCGCAGTATCCTGATGGATGTCTGCATGGAAGCCCAGATGCGCTTCGAGGCTCAGATCGCCCTGCAGGGCCTCCTGGAGTGCCAGTCGCAGCACATGAGAGCCTATCACAAAGGAGGTAACAGATGATGTTCTTTTACAAGTGTCGCATTGATTTCGATACCAACCGTGTAGAAACCATTCTCTCCGATGGCAGCAGCCTCTCCATCGACTGCATCGCCGTGGAGAATGAGCTTGCCGAAACATGGCTCGACCGCCGCGAGCTGGACTTCTTGATCTACAACGAACCGGAGTCCTATGTAGAGCTCATCCTCACCGGTCGCATAGAAGAATACCTCAACACCGTCCGCGAGGGACAGAAATTCTAACAGCATAGCAAAAGACCCTATGCAGCCGAAACTGCATAGGGTCTTACTCATTCTTCAGCATCATCCTCAAAGGAGTATTCATTAAGTTCTTCAAAATCAAGGAACTCCGCCAAGGTCATATTGAATGCCAGAGCGATTTTGTGAAGCGTTTTTACACGCGGATTCTTTGTCAGGCCACGGACAATATTATCCAGAGTAGACTGCTTAACATCGCTCATCGTAGCAAGCTTGTTGATTGCAATGCCTCGCTCTTTACACAGCTTGCGAATTCTTTTGACATACAGCTCCGAATATTCCATAGCCACCATCCTCGTCAATATCATTACCCATTTGTGGGTTAATAAAATGATATCAACGGAATTCGGGTAGCTTACCCGTATACGGGTTGACTCGCAAAATATACTTGCATTACAATAGATATACCCGAATATGGGTAGTCTGTTTGTGGAGGTATTTGAATGTCTGCCTGTACTTTCTTCGGACATCGTGATTGTCCGAGTTCAATTAAGCCCAAGCTGCGCGAGGTTCTTATTGATCTAATCGAGAACCATGCTGTAGATATGTTTTATGTCGGCCAGCAAGGAGCATTTGATGGCATTGTGCGCTCTGTTCTAAAAGAGTTAGTGTCGGTATACCCCCACATCCGTTATGCCGTTGTTCTGGAGCGTTTGCCCCCAAAACGAGACGAGTTTGATACCCGTGATTACTCCGACACCATGCTCCCGGAGGGCATCGAAACGGTCCATCCCCGCTTCGCTATTTCATGGCGCAACAAATGGATGATCAAACAATCTGACTATGTCGTGACCTACATCACCCACTCCTGGGGCGGCGCTGCACAGTTCGCTGAACTGGCTGAACGCCAAAAGAAACATATTACCAATATTCCCCTGATGATATAAAAACTCGAGCAGAGAATGCACTCTGCTCGAGTTTTTAACACGCCGTCAATTCATAATCTCTCGAAACCCCAGGATTTTTGCTAAACACATTGATTTTTTACATGAAAAATCTGAAATCATATGCCTTATCGTAGATTGCCTCATCTTGTTTTGACATTCGTGCAAGTACCTTGGCAAAATCGAGCGTAACAGGTAACATCTTATACATGCTATCTCCACTGTTCCAATTCATCTTTGTCAACATCAAAATTTCTTTTGCCAGCACATCACCACCAGAGTTTCCTACAAATCTTTTTACCAACAGAGGAGCCGGAATGCCACGAGAACCTTTATAATAGTTCTTTCTACCGGAAAGTTCTGGGTGAATTACGCAACCGTGTGTCCACAACAAAAAACGTTCTTTATCAAGAGGTATAGTTAATCCCCGCTTTACTGCATAGCCTTCCGCACTTTGCGACGGTTGTGCGCCAAAACGAATACCTCTCCACGAAGAATACTCTTGGATTTGGATCATTTCTATATCAGAAACACCTTCGAACGCCTGCATAATACCAGAGATCTCTTCTCTAATGAATGGAGTTGTTTTGTGAATAACGATCCTGTCTAATTTAGCTGTAGGATTCGAACGATAATATTGTTCTCTAAGCTCGGTCATCATTCGCCGAGCATCATCCTCCCGCATATATGGATTTTTTCTTCCTCTAAACAAAGGATCTGCGATTTTTCTCAACACCATCCTGATACCAGTACCTGTTGAGTCAAACAGTTGACTACAACCAATACATATACCTTTTTCTTCAGAATAGGCATAGCTGATCCCGATATACGCTGTGCCTTCTTGTATGCTCTCCGGATGCCAAAGGACACCCGAAGACTTCGTGAAAAGGCTCGTCGATAATCCCCACAGCACTTTGCAAGGATCATAGGTGTTTATTGATTTTTCCTCCACAAACTGAATGGTCACACCCTTTTCCGCGGCATACAATTTGATTGAATCATGTAAATTGAAATCTGCAGAAATACTTGTTGAAGTACGAAAATGCGCAAAGTACTTTGGGATATATATGACCAATACCTCAAAGTCAAATATTCGTTTAGAATAATACTCTACAGCTCTTTTTACAAATTCAACAAATTTCTGCGGAGTATATGTTACAACATCTCTACCATCATAACCAATGCAAAGGCAATTATCAGGTTGTCTCGGCACAAGCAGTGCTCTTTTATATACTTTTTCAAAGCCTTCATAGTTTGGGAGATAATCGTCTTTTCCCGTATTGGCTTGCACCGCATTTAAACTTCCAAGATGATTTAAAATCTTAGTCATATCCTGCTTTGGAGCAAGTACGGCCAGCCTAACTGACGGACGAGTAGATCCATTAGGCATATACGAGCAATCCAGAGGGCCATACGCAGCAAGGCCTTTCAGCTGGTTAATTGTCTTTCGCTCAGCATCCTTATCCGAAAAACACATTAGTGGTTCTTGATAAATATATGCAGAAAATTCCGGCCATTTTTTGTCCCGCCATTGTCCTCCACAGCTAATTGCAGGCGTAATGAAAGACAGTTGGAATTTATCATTTGAAAAAATAAATTTGCTGCCAGTGCGTAATAACGTCTCCCAGAAGCGGAGTTTTTCATTATACTGCCGATTGTATAAACCAGATGTGTTTCTGTTTATAGCAAATTGATATGCTTCCTTGCTTAATTTTGCACCATTTTTTCCTGCTGCATGAAACGTAGGCAAGAGATGCAAATAAATATTTCCTGAGTTATAGCTAAGAGAAACCTCAAGCGCATCGTACACTTGGCTTCCTTTCTGCAGCTGCATGGATTTAGGATTATAGTATTTTTCTTTCCGACAAGGATACATGCCAGATGCAACCAATTTTCGCTCTATCAGCTTATACAATAAACTAATATAAATGGAATCCTCTTTCTGAAGTATTCGTTCAGAAATCTCCTCGTAGGAGATCTCCGAAACTATGTGGCTACCAAATACAGCTTTGAGCTCTTCATTGGTCGAAAATGAATAAATGTGCCTATTATATAGTGCTGCTATTATTTCGGTATTGTCAGTAATCTTACGAAGTTCTTTCCAGCTTAAAATATCAGTTTCAAAGACATTACATAGCGGCAGCCTGTCTGCCAAATATGTATTTAGCTTAATGAAACAATCTACAGGACTTCCTCCAAAAGACAGGGCACTCTTGGAAACAAAACCTTTTTTCTTCTGATTGATTGTAGCATTATCATATCCTAAGGCCTGATATAATGAAACCATCAGAGTTTCAAAACCATCAATCTCAACTATGCTCGCAGGTTTTCCGCATTGAGACATTCTTTCCATCAAGGCACAAATTCTTTGATTTGGTACACTTCCTTTACGAACGGTCCACAAAAGTCCTTTATCGAGAAAGTCAGGAATCTCCGCACTATTTTCAAGAAAAGACATGATAGATTCGTCGCTTCCGGAATACCCGATAACAACCAACTGTTTACCCAAAAGTTGCCTTGCAGCATATTCTTTTATCTCGGTTTCTAACGATTGCAATTCTGGCTCTGTGTTTTGCAACCAATCATAGCGATAATCTCCATGAAGTTTACCGATCACTGGAAACGTTGGATTCATAATCTGGCTGCTTTGCTTGTTTGCAGAACTATAAATAAGTATATCGTTAATTGGGTGTAATGCATGAATAGCCGTTTCAATGAGAGGATCAAAATTAGTTGTCCATACATTTTTTACTTTTCCGTTAAAAATCATTTCGGCAAGACAGAGATACCCCAGAGACGGATCTCGTCCCGACACAATTGATTCGATAAACCTTTTTCTGGCTATCGGATCAGTAAAGCATTTTTCAAAATAAAAGGAGTACTCATTTCCAGCTCCTTGATGCGGATATTCTTCCTTTTGATCAAAATGCTGCTGAAATAGGTCTCTTGTAGAGGCAAGGGTCAAATCCTTATATTTTTCAATAGCAATACCATGATCCATACAATATAGCAAGCGTTTAAATTGCCATATTAAGTCTCCGCCAGTAGGTATACCGGATGCAATGGAGGCTCCAGCACCAAGGAAGAAGTCAACTTCCCCATTCGCCATCACGCTTATATTACGAATTAACTGTTCCTGATCCAGCATGAGAACCTCCTTAGCATAAATCGATGCAAATATCTCCTTAATCAGCTCCACAAATCGTCAAGCGATTTTGCAGAAGTAATTGTTTGATAGGAAGAATATCTCGGGGCTTGGGGCGCAAGACCTTTCTTCTGCCCTAAAGCAACTTTGTTGATCTTTTTAACCGTTCCAGCTTTGAACAGTACCATGTACTTGTTCGTATCCTTGTACTTTTCAATGCGGTCTACTTCGGCAACATATGTAATTCCAGAAATCGGCGCAACCTGATAAGCCGCAATGTATTTGATTTTATCAATCATCGCACTCGAAATACGGATTGCATACCACCGATCATTTTTGAGGAACTCTTCATTGAAACCATCCTCATGCGCAGGCACAATAATAGTGTCCAATTCATCAGCATCCGAGTCGGCAGGCAAATCAGTCAAAACCTCATCTTTGAACGGAGAAAAACGGTGCAGCTTTTTATTTCCGCAAACATAAGTCTGTGCTTCGATTACTTCAGTGGTCATCGTCAATTGAGCCATGACATTGTACAGCTCGTCCGTGGCTTCATCGATAACGATAATTGCTGCAGGCCTATTCTCGAAGATAACCTTATCCAGCAGCTCATTTATATTGTCATATTTGGACTTAGCAAAAAAGGAGGACAACTTCTTTTTCTTAGCAGGATCGCCGCTTACTGCTGAAAGCAGATTGTTTTTGAGCTTATATTTGTCCGTTTCAGTAGAAATACCGAAACGCAAAATCTGCTCACCGATGTGGCCATATACATCGTGGCTATTCAGCTCAACCTCGACCAAATACAATTTGGGATCGTTATGAAATGTCAGGTCAAGGAAATACCCATCGGGAATGGTCGCCCCCTTTTTGGGTGTTCCAATCAGCTTTTTGATATCGAAATAGATGCCTTCAGAGCCAAAGATTGCATCAGCATGAGAAACAATCATTTTCTCAAAATCCGATTCTTTAGTGTATGTATGCTGAGTATACACAGCACCTGATTCATCAATTATTCTGTACATATCCTAACCTTCTCTTCTTGTTGAGTATATACTCTTCCGATCGATTTGAAGTCGCTCTTTTATTTGGTCAATAAATGGTCGCATTCTTCTGTATGCTCGTTTACTTAGATCAAGTTCATAAGCAATGCCTTTTCGCAGCTCGGCAACAAGATGTATTGCATTTCTATACCCATATATCTCGATTATTTCGCGAGTCAAATCAACCTCTTCGCCGTCCGTATTTACAAAACTGGATAGCAACCCAAGCTTTTCAGCAGCCTTACATTTATCATCAAACCTAACTTGAGCATCATCTTTTTTACGCTCTTTCTTGTACATAGGAACAATGCCCTTACCATCATGCTCAAGTTCCTTCTCCAAACGGCATCGTTTCTCTGTAGGAATATCAATTTTCGCTAAGGTTTCATGATATTGCAAGTCGTGAAATTCTGAGGTGTCAGCATAGTAAGTATATAGCACATAATGCAACACAGCTTCGTAAATTGTGGCATATGAGAAGATCTGATGTCTAATTTCGAATACTATGTTCTCATTCTCAGCCTCTATACCCTCGTACAGCTTATATGCAAAACGGATTCCTCGAAATTCTTCCACCAACCGCTTCCGAAGATCAGCATCTTCGATAAACTCAAATTCATTCTCATACCACGTCTGGTCCGGCAAATGGTTATTACAATACTCGTACACCGCATTTTGAATATTCTTCTCTAATGGCATAATAGCTCCTTTTGTAGTACGCCCTGTACGCGAATGCATCGATAGGATTATTCCAGAATTAATCCTGCATTGCATCCTCAACACAATTTGAACATATTCCTATCTCGTTTACGTGCGTAATACGACCGCAACGTGAGCATTCGCTTAGCTGTTCATCCGTGTAATCAACGTCACATGCGAAACAATGATATCGATGCGTATCAGCATCATATACAAGCTGTGCGGCTCCACAGTCAGGGCACCCATATATTGGGTAGGTTTCCCCATCTTGAGCGCACTTCACGGCACTAATTTCTAACTCACGTTCAACAAATTCTACAGCATTCTTCTTGTACTTATAAAGAACATAGGGGTCATCAAAAGGCTGATAATCATTTTGGTCAAGCAGATCATAATAATGCATCAATGCAATATGCAAGTTTTTGATATGCTCATATCCATCGTACTTTTTGAAGTCAGATGTTTTGATCTTACGCAACCAGTTTAACTCAGCTTTAGATAACGAATATTCCTTTATAAATTCTTGGGTTATCTGCTCATCAGGGTCGTAATACGCTCTGATTTCGGGATCATAAAAATCCGCATTGGTAATAGTGGCTTCGTACAACTGTCTGATATCCGGCTTTAAGAGGCCGTAGATTTTTTCAATTTTTTCATTGTACTGTTGAATCTCTTTGATAAAAAGCTCGTCCGAGGTAAGCATAAGACGACCATTAGCATGAGCGTATTTGTTACGTGACTTGACAAAGTTTTTCAACTCACCCAAAAGCGAATCATCAAGACCAATCACGCGCAAAAGCATAAATACGTCGCTCTCACTTATTGCCGCAAAGCTCCCAAAGTACAATTCGCCATTTTTTGTATTTTCTTCACCATAGAATTCGCTTTTCCTGTCTTTCAGCAAATAGTATAGGGCTTTGTCCACTTCGTCCTTGTGGCATTTTGCTACCTTCAGGAGCGCAAAATAAATGGCAGTCATGAACAACATATGATACTGAACATATGCAAACTGATACAGACCATTATAGTAGCTTGTTTCAAGGGCAAGCCGGAGAGCTTCAATATATTTTTCTTCGCTGTCATCTTGGAACAGCTCTGGTAAATATTTATTAATTTCATAGAGCTGAGCCGGAATTTCATCCTCGTAGGATAATCCTGCCAAAGCGCTAAGAGGCATATCTCCAACTCGGTCAAGAATGCGGGCAACTGCCTTTTCCCCCGCTTCTATATACGTCACGTTACTCACCCCAAACTTCTGCAATTCTATCCTTTATCTTCTGCTCAAAAATCCCAATCAGGCGCTTGTTTTGCTCAACAATGGCCATTTCCTCTTCAATTTTAGCCATAATCGTTCTCTGAGTTTCAATATCTGGAACTCTCAAAACAGTTTTACTCAACTGATCGCCATTGAAATTTGCTTGATTAACCGCCTGCCGCGCATTGCGCATAAAGTAGCCTGTTTCACGCAGACTATTTAGCGCACACCAGATAAATCGATTATCAACGCATTCAGAATTTTTATTCTTGAGAGAGAGCAAGAAGGATGCGCTGATATACTTGTCATCATCTGCAAGGAACAACGCTGTCTTTCCAACGTGTTTGGGTGCATTCCTCCAGTTAAACAAAAGGCAATTAGGTTCAAGCACAAATTTCTCATACTTGCTTTCGTATTTGACTTTGCGAATGTTGGATAAATCAAGGGAACCATCGAGCCCAACTTCTGCTGTTGAGACAATTTTGATTCCATTTTCATCTTCGTTTTGTGGAATCGATACTGTTACACCGTAGCTAATATCATACATATTCCCAACAGGCACAGCCTCCCATTCAGGATCAATTCTGATGATAGGTCTGTAGTTATTAACAATTTGACGTGCTCCCGCAATAATCCTGAGATATCCATCAATTTCTTCAATCAATTCATTTTGGATCGATATAGGGGGAAGTGGAATCTGTAATGTTGAAAAGTTTCTTTTTGAAATCTCTTTGAATATACCGCCCGATGCAAGTTCTACCATACGCGGAACCAGATGTGTCGCGACATATGCAACATATTTAGGTGAAATGCGGTTTTTATCGACAACTACTATGTTCTTAAATCCTTGGTTTGTCGAAACAGGATGTTTGGCAAGTGCAATGCGCCCAATGGTTGCTCGTGACGAAACCAAAACAGTTTCAGCTGGAAGCATCTTTGCCGAGGAACTTGCTAAACCTTCTTCTGTGATATGGCGTTCAGTATCTGAAAGAAATGTAACAAAATCTTCAGCAGGAATGTCTGTTAAAGTTGCCCATGAAATATTGCCATTCCAATATTCAGGATTTTTTGTGTCAGGAGTACCACCAGATTCAATTTTGAAAAGCTCATTATTCCCGAGGGACACCAGAGGGTATCTATTTGCAGGGCGCTCCTTCACCTTATAGCGTTCGCCAATCAGCGTGTAATCGCGCTCACGAATAATTGATTTTTTAGCAATAACGATATTGTCGCTCGTTTCAATTGCAACACCTGTTTGGAATTCCTTTATAGTTTCTATAACACAAGGAATTTCACTACCCGAAATCGGTCGCCGTTGAGCTCCAAGATCATAGCCATCATTGTTAAGCTTTACAAAAAGAATACTATCCTTTTCTTTGGCGAGAGTTTTGTCAATTAAAAGAATGCTTGTTTTCACGCCGCTATAAGGATTAAATACACCTGCCGGAAGAGAAATAACGGCGTAAAGAAGATTATCATCAATCAAGTATTGCCTGAGATTTTTATATGCAGTTTGAGACTGAAGCACAATGCCTTCTGGAACAACAATGGCTGCCCGCCCAGTAGGATTTAGGTGTTCGGCAATGTAATCGACAAACAAGACCTCCGCTCGTTTAGCCGACACACGATAACGAGTATGGGGGCTGATACCGCCTTTAGGTGTCATAAACGGAGGATTAGCCAGAATGACATCATAGTTATCATCCCATTTTTCCAAACTTGTCAATGTATCGTACTCGCTAATCTGAGGGTTGGAAAAACCATGGAGATACATGTTTACACGGGAAAGGCGTACCATGTCCGGAGAAATGTCATAACCAGCAAAATTCTGCGCCATGCGCTTTTTGTCTTCGCCGGAAAGGGTGGATTTCCCTTCCTCATCCCGATTCTGCGCATCAATGTACTTGTATGCACTAATCAAGAAACCCGCAGTACCGCAGGCAGGATCAAGAATTGTTTCATCTTTTCTGGGCGCAACAATCTCCACCATCATATCGATGATGTGACGGGGAGTTCTAAATTGGCCTGCGTCGCCCTGGCTACCCATAATAGAGAGCAGGTATTCAAAGGCATTTCCTAAGTCTTCGCTATTGTCATAGCTAAACTCGGCAATTTCCTTCAGAAAACGATTCAGTGTCTCAGGGTCGCGATAAGGAATATACGCTCCACGCAAGATATCACGGAACAAAGACGGCAATTCAGCATTATTAACCATTTTGTCAATGCCTTCGGCATACAGGTTCAGACGCTCCTGCGCACTATGTTCGGGGAGCATAATCTGCGTGAAAGCATATTTCTCATACTCTCCCGCAAAGAACACACGCTTACCGCCAAATTCGGCACCGGCCAAATCCATATCATCCATAAACTTATAGATGAGCGCGATGGTAATCTGTTCTACCTGTGCTTTGGGATCAGGCACCTTGCCGACCAGTATGTCGCGCAAGGTATTTATTTTTCTTTTTACATCAAAATTCAACATAGTTGATTACCTCACATAAACCTTGAAAGGTTCACATTGTCGTTTACATAGCCAACCACGCTACGCATATTAGCAGCACCAAGCCGCTTCAAGTCTGCAAACGAGTAACTGGGAACTTGTGTACCAAGAAGCTGGAATTTACCATCCTCGATAACGCGGCGAACTTCCTTGTCCGTCAAATATGTTTCAAAGAAGCGCCGAATCTCGTAATACTCTCCGGGGGCAACTCCGCAAGTCAGCATGTAGTTATCGAACTCATCATTAACAAGTTCTTTTTTACTCTTAAATGCAGGGATAATACCGAAGACTTTATCCAGCATCTCTCGGACCGTAACTCTACGATCAACACCGGTAGCGCGCCGCAATTTGTCCCAAGTATAAAACTCGGACGGCTGATTGAGATAAGTTTCTTCGATATAGCGCTGTGCCGCAGCATAATTGCCCTGTTCATACTGCGCTTTGGCCGTGGCGTCTTTCTTAACCGCATCCTCGAATTTTTCAAAGAACATGCGGTCAATTTTCATGCCCTGCAGACCGATTTTTGTTTCCGTCAGGGTTTTCAAGGGATCGGGATCGAAGTTCTCAAAAGTAGTACTAATAACTCCGCCGCCCAATCCAGACCCTTTCGTTCCCGGGCGAGGAAGCTTGATTACTTCGTCATAATCGTATTTTTCCTCAAAATACTCACAGTTGCCAAAGAAATCAAACAGTTTGAACGTTTCCTTCGGTTCAGCGTGAAGCTCTTGCACTCCGTTTGCATACCGTTTGAAATTGAACGTATATGTGCGTGTTCCTCTACCTTTGATCTGAATGAAGTCTGTAGGTGAGAAGATCGGGCGGAACAGACCAATATTGAGAATATCCTCACAGTCGTAGCCGGTTGTCATCATTCCCACCGTGACACAAATACGAGTTTTGGACGATTTGTACCCTTCGAGGAACTTTGTATTGCCACTCAGATTGTTGTTCTGGAAGTTGATGGTATACTCCTGCGCATTCTGAACATCAGAGGTAATCTGCATGGCAAAGTCGGAATAGTACATATCCGGGAACATTTTGTCAGCATAAACATTGAGTAGTTGAGTGATCTTTGCGGCATGCTTTCTGCTCACACAGAAAATGATTCCCTTGCCAATTTCTCCGGTCAGAGGATCACGCATAGCGTTATCCATAAAGGTTTTTACAAAGATTTTGTTCGTCTCATCAGAGAAAAACTTTTTCTCAAAATCACGAGCAAAATAAGTTTCCTCTGCGTCCTCGTCCTCTTCGTCACCGTGGCTAACTACCGCATATCCTTTATCCGCTAAGAGTTGAGTGGTGATATCTGTTCGTGCATCAACAACGGTAGGATTAACAAGATACGGACCATCAGGATCGTTAACTCCGTCGATCAGAGAATAGCGGAATGTGGGTTCCCCGCTTTCGCAACCAAAAGTTTTATACGTATCAAGCAACTGACGGCGTTCCCACGCTCTCGGGTCAGAAGCGATCAAACTGTCTGCATCGACATTTTTCAAATAGTCCTTAGGAGTAGCTGTTAAACCAAGTTTGTAACCAATAAAATATTCGAAGACAGCTCTACTATTTCCGCTGATAGAACGATGACTCTCATCAGCAATAATCAGGGAAAAATCCGTAGGCTTAAACACCTTTTTGAATTTATTGTTGTAGCTTAGGGTCTGAACTGTGGACACAACAATACCAGCCATGCGCCAATCATCAGTGTGTTCTTTGAAAATGACTGTGTCGTAGTCAGGCTTGAGGTAATTGATGAAATTTTTCTTTGCCTGGTTTTCAAGTTCGATACGGTCAACCAAGAACAGGACTCGATTGGCATTGCCACTGCGCAAGAACAGGCGGATTACTGCAGCAGAGGTCAATGTTTTACCTGTGCCCGTAGCCATTTCGAAAAGGAAGCGTTGATTACCCTCTCGCACAGATGCTTGCAAAGCCTTCAAAGCATTTACCTGATACTTGCGTAACATCCGAAGACCTCTGTCTCGCAAAAATTGCGCACGAGTATCCTCGTTCTGATACTCGGGTGCTTCTGCATACCGGGGTTCTTTTACGACGGCAATGTAATCCTCTCTAATTTCCTCGCTATACAATTTTGCAGGATCTGCATTCAGTGCCTTGCTTTCCTTCACACTCTCGTAAGTGGGGAACGCAATGATAACTTGCGGACTGCCTTTGTATATGTTCCAGAAATAATGGACATTGCCGTTTGAAAGGATAACATACTTAACGAATTGAG
>JAZUMK010000012.1:0-88751 GCA_045603585.1 Clostridia bacterium | reverse complement strand
TGATGGAATTGGCAGACGTGGCGGACTCAAAATCCGCTGGTAGCGATACCGTGTGGGTTCGAGTCCCACTTCCGGCACCAAATAAAAAAGCAAACCCATAGGGTTTGCTTTTTTATTTATATGATAAGCGGAAGGGGGACTCGAAGGGAACGGCCGAGCGAAGTGAGGGAAAAACCATCCGGTGAATGGTTTTTCAGTTCCCCGGGCTGGCCGGAGCACTGCCCCAGTGCCCCGGGGAGTCCCACTTCCGGCACCAAATAAAAAAGCAAACCTTATAGGGTTTGCTTTTTTATTTGGTGTATTTTGTGCCGCATTTAATCCGGTATTATTTTATTCTTTTCGAATGCCGTTATGAGAAGTATACCGATTATCAGACCGGCAAGGCCCTGTACGCCATTGGCGGGGACGTTTACCAGCGAAGGAGCGAATCCATAAAGGAAGCTTTCAAACCCCAAATACCCGATGATCATCAGGATCTCCGCAGCAGCGCCGCTTATTATCCTGGATGGCAGATTTCCAAGTTTTTTATTGGTTAATTTAAAGCCGTAAAACGCAATTATCGCCATAAGCCCCTTGATGATAAAGGTTGCCGGAGCGTAAGCGACATATCCGGAAAAAATATCCGCCAGCGCGGAACCCAGACCTGCGGCAAGAAATCCGTATGCAGGCGAAAGCATCCATCCGCCCACCAGTACAATACAGTCACCAAGATTTATGTATCCCTTTAGCGGGGAGGGGATCTTGATGATCATTGTTGCTATGCATGTAAGTGCCGCAATTAGGGCAGCCATAACCAGTTTTCTTGTTCCGGTGTACATCAGTGTCGTGCTCCTTTACTTCCTTGCTGAAATAATGTATATTAAATCTGAATATATAACAATTACCAAATCAGGAGTGTATTATATAACCAGATGAAATATACGGTGGATAAAGAAAAGCGTCTTGCATATCTTCAGCTGTATAACCAGCTTCGTGAGGATATCATTGCGGGAAACTATACATACAATATGAAGCTTCCGTCAAAGCGCAGCCTTGCCGCGGAAACCGGCGTCAGCACCATTACGGTAGAACACGCCTACGCCCTTCTTTGTGATGAGGGATATGTGGAAGCCCGGGAGCGCAGCGGATATGTGGTCATATTCCGCAAGAGCGACGGATTTGCCGCATCAGGTGAACACCGTACCGAATATTCAAAGCATGATACCGGGGGCAGTGCAGAGCAGACCTATCCGTATTTTCCGCTATCTGTGCTCAGCAAAACAATGCGCAGAGTGTTGACCGAGCATGGCGACCTTTTGCTTGAAAAATCTCCAAACAGCGGCTGCTTTGAGCTGCGTGAGGCGATTCGCCATTACCTTGCGAGAAACCGGGGCATATTGGTGGATGTGGAGCAAATCGTCATAGGGGCCGGATCGGAGTATCTTTACAGGCTCATTGTGGAGCTGCTGGGAAGACAGCGTATTTACGCAATTGAATCTCCGTCATACAAGAAGATACAGCAGATATATCAGGCTGCCGAAGTTGTATACGAATCGCTTCCTCTGGCAGATTCCGGTATTTACAGCAAAGCCCTTGCCGAAACAAAAGCCGACGTTCTGCATACAACTCCGTACCGAAGCTATCCCAGCGGCGTTACGGCCACGGCTTCCAAACGGCATGAATACATCCGCTGGTCAGAGCAGGGCGAGCGTTATATCATAGAGGATGATTTTGAATCCGAGTTTTCGGTTTATGCAAAGCCCACCGAAACGCTGTTTGTGCTATCGGATAAGGATAATGTGATCTACCTGAATACCTTTTCAAAGACCATTTCCTCCTCACTGCGAATCGGATATATGGTTTTGCCAAAGCATCTTGTTGAAAGCTTTCGAATAAAGCTGGGGTTTTACTCCTGTACTGTGCCTACCTTTATGCAGTATGTATTGGCCGAGCTTATCAATAACGGAGATTTTGAGCGGCACATCAACCGCGTGAGAAAAAGCAAACGCAAAGAGTTATCTGCACAGCAAAATTAAATGATATAATGATGATAATAAACATCAAGGCGGTATAAATATGGCATTCAGGCTTATCGACATGGATAACTGGGAACGCAGGGAATTTTACCAGCATTTTATAAATGAGGTAATATGCACCTATTCCATAACCGTCAATCTGGATATAACTCCATTGAAGGAGCAGCGGCTGTATCCGGCCATGATATGGCTGCTCACAAAAACCGTAAACGAGATGCCTGAGTTCCGCACCTCCCTTACCAAGGAAGGGGTGGGCGTGTATGACAGTATGCACCCTATGTATACCGTATTCAATAAGCAAAACGGCAATTTCTCAGGGATATGGTCGTATTTTTCTGAGGATTACGGCGAGTTCCTCAAAAGCTACGAGACGGATGAGAAGAAATACTCGGTATCAAGGCGATATGCGCCAAAAGAAGGGACTCCGCAAAATTCCTTTAATATTTCCATGCTTCCCTGGCTGGAGTTTTCTTCCGTCAATATAAATGTTTTTGACGATGGAAAATTCCTGCTGCCTATCTTTACCATGGGAAAATACTTTGAACGGGACGGAAAGCGCATGCTTCCTCTGGCGATACAGGTGCATCATGCGGTTTGTGATGGATATCATGTGGGTCTGTTTGTGGAAAAGCTGCAGGAAAAGATAAATGAATTTGGTAAATAGCATTAAAAAGCAAGCCTGATAGGCTTACTTTGGATAAATAAAAAGGACGGCAATACTGCCGTCATTTTTGATATTTACTTTTCTTTTACGCTTCCTGTGATCACCAGCTCCATGCCGGCGGCGGTAAAGCGGTCGCCGCTGGAAACGGGAGCGGTAAGGGTCACATCCCGCAGCTCCTTTACCCGCTGCTTAAGCTCCTTCTTGGGAAGGACAGACAGGCCGCGAACCGCAACAAGGGGATATGCGCCGTTATGGATGCGAACAGTGCTGGTGAGGGAACGCATGGGATTGGTGACCTCGTTGGTGCCGAACTGGACGCCGCGGGGGCACAGCGCGCCCTGTATCTCCACCTTGCCGTCATCGTGAATGACGGGAATAAGGGAGCAGCCGTTGGGGCATACGGTGCAGGTGAGCTCGCTCTGAGACAGCATGTCCGCAGGGATCTCATCCTGCCTGACGGATACCTTGATATTGCCGCCTTCAGGGGACTGAGGGGGCAGGGGTATCCTTATCATTTCGGCAGGGGACAGGCGGCGCAGGGCCTTCTTTGCGATGATCTGGCCGTCACGCTCCACCAGTATGGTCTGCATATGGGCAGGGGCGCTTACCCTCATGGAGAGGGTGGTTTTGCTGCCGGGAAGTATGCTTCTGGGCAGGGCATAGCGGATACCTGTACCGATATCCAGAGCAATGCCTTTGTCCTCGCTGCTCATATGGTCAGCAATGTACTTTGCGGCGTTTTCTGCGGCGGTTTCGGCTTCGGCGGATACCATGTCCACGATATCGTGAACGTGGAGGCCGTTGCCGCAGGAGAATATGCCGGGCACGCTTGTCATAAGGCGACCGTCAACCAGCGCGCCGCCGGTTACAGGATCCATCTTGATGCCGCAGGCTTTTGCAAGCTCGTTTTCCGGGATAAGGCCAACGGACAATACCAGCGTATCGCAGGGGATGGTGCGGCTGGTGGAGGGAATGGGCTTGCCGTTTTGGTCAAACTCGGTCACAACCACCGCTTCAAGGTGCTTTTTGCCGATTATATGGGTAACGGTGGTGGACAGGTGCAGAGGAATGTCGTAATCCTGCAGACACTGGCGCACATTGCGGGCAAGGCCGCTGCAATAGGGCATCTTTTCCAGCACGCAGGCGATTTCCATACCTTCCAGGGTGAGACGGCGGGCCATGATAAGGCCGATATCGCCGCTGCCAAGTATGACGGCACGCTTGCCGGGAAGGACGTTGTCGATGTTTACCAGATGCTGAACCACGCCTGCGGTGTAGATACCTGCAGGCCTGTCGCCGGGAACGGCGATCGCGCCGCGGGTGCGCTCGCGGCAGCCGGTTGCAAGGATCAATGCTCCGCAAACCGCATTGTGCATGCCTTCGCGGTCGATGTAGCGTACGCCGGGCTGGGGGGTAAGCTCAAGGGCCATTGCACAGCACTTGAGGGTGATGCCCTCCTGCTCAAGGGCAGGAAGAAAGCGAGCCACGTATTCCGGGCCGGAAAGGGCTTCGCCGAAACGCTCAACGCCAAAGCCGTCGTGTATGCACTGATTCAGTATGCCGCCTGCTTCGGGATTGCGCTCCAGAATAAGTATGCTGCCAACGCCGCATTCCTTTGCCTTTGCCGCAGCGGCAAGACCGCCGGGGCCTGCGCCTATGATAATGAGATCGTATCTTTCCATGGCATCCTCCCTTACTTTACGCTGCCCACAAAGGGATGGTCATTTTCCCGCTTGTAGGAGATTTCCTCAGGGGGAATGTTGTATTCATCCTTCAGCATGTTTACCATGCGGCTGAAGCAATAGCCACCGTTGCAGCGGCCCATGGTGGCACGAACGCGGTTCTTGATGGAAACAAGGCTGCGTGCGCCCAGAGGATTTTCAAAGGCGGCGCGGATCTCTGCCTTGGTCACGGTTTCACAGCGGCAAACCACATCGCCGTATTCGGGATCCTGCGCGATAAGGGCGGCCTGTTCCTCCCGAGACAGCTCGGCAAAGCAGGGTATACCCTTATAGCTGCCGTCCCATTCTGCCTTTTCAGAGAGGGGAATAAGCTCTTTTACAATGCCTTCCACCATCTTTGCGATGGGCATGGAGGCGGTGAGGCCGGGGGACTCTATGCCGATAAGCTGAATGAGATTCTGAACAAGGGGGCTGTGTTCAATTACGAAATCGCCGTAATTTGCCTGCCCCTTTGCCACCAGCTTTGCTCTCATGCCGGCATAGGTGCCGATTACAGAGCGCATATTAAGGCAGCTGTAAAGCTCCTTGGCTTCTCTTTCCAGCTGATCCAGAGTCTTCTGGGTGGTACCAAGGTCTTCGTGACCTTCAACATACTCTGCCGAGGGGCCGATGATCATGTTGCCGTCAATGGTGGGGGTAAGATGCACACCCAAACCGCCTACGCCGGGACGGGGTACGGGATAAATGGGCATGGGAAGCATACCCTCAGGCATTTTATCCATAAGGTAATATTCGCCGCGGCAGGGGTAGATGGTATAGCGGTCATCGCCGGCCATTGCGCTTATCTTATCGGCAAACAATCCTGCGGAATTGATAAGCAAGCCGCAGCTGAGCTGCTCCTTGACGGTATCCAGCACAAAGAGGTCATCCTGCTTATGGATGGCGGTGACTTCATGGCAGGGCAGGAAGGTAACGCCGTTTTTTACGGCGGCTTCTGCAAGGTGGATATTGTAGAGGAAGGGGCTGATTATTGCGGTATTGGGGGAAAGCATGCCCCACTTTGCGGGGACATTGGGGTCAAGGGCGCGGACTTCATCTTCATCAATGAGCCTGAGGCCCTTGCAGCCGTTTGCTTCGCCCTGGGCGATAAGCTTAAGGAGAGCCTGTTTATCCTCTTCGTTATAGCCGACCAGCATCTTGCCGGTCTTTTTATAGGGAACGTCCAGGAGCTTTGCAAGCTCTTCGAATTCCTCATTGCCCTGAACGCACAGCTTTGCCATAAGGCTGCCAGGACGGTTGTTGAAGCCGGCGTGGACAACTGCGCTGTTGCGGCCGGTAGTGCCGATGGCAACGTCAACTTCCTTATCCACCAGCGCAACGCTCAGGTTGTAGCGGCTGAGGCGCCAGGCAATGGAGCTGCCCACAGCGCCGCCGCCAATGATGATAACGTCAAAGTGTTTCATGATTTAGTTCTCCCAGGGAGCGCCGCAAAGCACAGGGTTGGCGGCGAAAACCTTTTCGATGATTTCTGAGGGGATATTCAGCTTGCCTGCGTAGGCAGCGCAAAGTGCGCCTGCCAGGGCGGCTACGGTATCGGTATCTCCGCCGAGACCTGCGCTGAGGCGTATGGCCTTCCATACGTCATCCTTTGCGGCAAAGAATACCGCAAAGGCGGCGCCTGCAACGTCTGCGGAGGGCAGACCTGCGCCCATTATGTCGTATACGTAGTCCATCAGGGCTTCGTCATCCATGGTCTCGGAGAGCTTAAGGGCAAGCTTCATGCGCTCTACGCTGGAGGGAGCGCAGCCCAGGAAGGGGGCGCGGTCAAAGAGCACGCTGCCGCCACGTACGGCTGCGTCGACTATTTCTTCCATGGAAGCGCCGTGCATTGCCGCATGAAGGGCAAAGCCGTATGCGCCAGCAGCTTCAAGAGCCTCGGAGGTGTTATGGGTGCATACGAGACAGCTGCGGATATCCTCAGCAAGCTCGGCTTCGTTTGCGTGGTCCTTGTAAAGCACAGCAGCAGGGGTGCGCATTATGCCGCCGCAGGTGGTGCCGAAAATACCGGCAGTATTGGGGTCTTCACCGGCCTTGATAGCATTGAGGGCGCGCAGGGAGCTGGGGCCGATATACTTCTTTTCGGCAGCTCCGGTAACCTCAGCCCAGTCCAGCAGGCTGTTTGCTGTCTGGACGATATCCACGTGTCCCTCTTTCAGATACAGCCTGTACAGCCACAGATTCTGCTCGGTATCGTCGGTAACGGTGGCATGGGGCAGATTGCCGTGCTTCTGTGATTCCTCAGGCAGCAGCAGCCTGTCGGGCACGCCAAAGGCTTCCTTGATTTCCCTGCGGGTCATAAATTCGGTGGGCATGCCCATTGCGTCGCCCACGGCAAGGGCGGTAAATACGTTACGGATACGGTTCATCATACGCCAAATGTCCTCTCGAGGAATTCAAAGCCTTCTTTAAGCTTCTTGGGTATATCTTCAAGGTAGAATCTGTATGCGGGTTCAAGGGTGTAGAAGCCGGTATATTTGTCGCCGCCAAGGGCCCTCTTGATGCCGGGCCAGTCGGTATCGCCTTCGCCTGCGGGCAGGTGCTTCACATCGCCCAGAAAATCCGACATGTGGAGATGGCAGGGGGGTAGCTTTTCGATGAAGGCAACGGGGTCGCCGTCGGCTTCGCGCACCTCGGTGGTGTCCACCATAGGCTTGATATTGGGGCAGTTGAGCATCTTTACATATGCATCCAGCTGCTCGGGGGTGGCGCAGGTCTTGGGGGAGTTTTCCATGGCAACGGTTATGCCGAAGCGATCGCACTCGCCTGCAAGCCACTTGAGGTTTTCCACAACGGGATCGTCCAGAATATCCTCATGCCCCTTGCGGAAGGGCTCGTGGGGATGGACGACAAGGAACTCCGTGCCAAGGCGCTTGCCGAGGGTGAGGAGCTGGGTAACGTACTTTCTTCCGTCTGCCTGCATGGCCTTATGGGGGGTATAGAGCATGGGGAAGAAAGCAAGGGGGTAATGTATGGAAGCGATGCGTACGCCGGTTTTTTCAAAGAGAAGGGTGCTTTCCTCGCTGGCGTCGGAAAGACTCTGGGGCATCAGCTCGGCGTTTTTAAAGCCGGCCTGAGCGAGCAGGGTAAGGGCATCTTCGGTATTAAGAGGGAAAAGTGCGCCGGTGGAAAAAGAAAAACGATCCTGAAGCATTGTTTTAGGTATCCTTTCACTTCAAAATAAAATGTAAAAGCCGACCTGCGTGCCCGCGGGCCGTTGATCGGCTTTTACCTAAAATGGGCTGAAAAGGCCCTGTTATGTTTTTACTGTGCGTCTACGGCAAGCTCGTCGATTACGCGGTTTACAGCGGTATCAAAGGCTTCCTGGGGCTGGAGAGTGCCCTTTTCAACGCGGCTCAGAGCATCGGCGATCTGGAGGTCCATGGTACCCATCTGCTCGAAGTGTACATAGGCCCAGGTGTAGGACAGCTGGTTGAATGCGATATTGTACATATCGTTGTTGCTGATGGCATCCTGTACAGCAGGCAGATCCAGAGCGGACTGACGAACGGGCAGGTAGCCGGTGGAGAGAGCGAACTCAGTCTGACGGTCAACTTCCAGCATGTAGTCTACAAATTCCCATGCAGCTTCGATCTTCTGAGGATCCTGAGTGAATACTACGAGAACGCTGCCGCCGAGAGCGACGGAGGGAGTATTGAAGTAGGGCATTTCGATGGCGCCGATGTTGATGTCAACGTCGGTCCAGCGGGAGATACGGTTGCTGGACATGGCCAGGAAAGCCAGATTGCCGGAGAGGAACTTGTTCTCGGCAACATTGTGCTCGCCGGGAGCCATGATGCCTGCGTCAACCATCTTCTTCCAGTATTCGGCAACTTCTATAGCAGCTTCGTTGTTGAATACGGGAGTTACGCCGTCTTCGGGAGTGCTTTCAACGATGGGGCAGCCATTCTGCATGGCCATGGACTTGAACAGCCAGCCGGTATCGGTTACATCGAAGGCAGTGAAGTCTTCGGTGTTGTTGACGTTGCCGCCTTCAAGGCACTTGAGGCATACTTCATAGAACTCGTCCCAGGTCTTGGGAGGGTTGGTCATGTCCACGCCAGCTGCAGCAAGGATGTCCTTGTTGTAGTACATTACCTGGGTGCTGATGCCATAGGGAACTGCGCAAACGGCATCGCTGGTGTAGTACTTGCAGTAATCCCACATGCCGGGGAAGATATCCTCGGCGTTGAAGCCTTCGCGCTGGATCAGCTGATCCATGGTGAAGTCATTGCGGCCGCCGGTGTAGGAAGGACCTGCATACATCAGGGCGATGTCGGGAGCGGTATCGGTAAGCAGAGCAGCGCTGACCTTGGTGGAGGTGTCATTGGCGCCGCCGGAATAGCTGAGCTCCAGATCTACCAGATCGTTGGCCTCATCAAATGCGGTGGCCTGTTCAACGAACTTTTCGCCGCTGGTACCGGATACGGCATACCAGATTTCCAGGGATACCTTCTCGCGCTGGGCGGGATCCATAGGGGTGACGAAGTCAACGCCTTCATTTACCGGGGTATCGGTAACGGGGGCTGCGGGGGCGGGCAGACAGCCGGTGACAGACAGCATCATTGCCACGGCCATTACAAGGGACAGGATCTTTACATTGCGCTTCATTGTGTTTCCTCCTTAAGATTTCATACCGGTAAGGGTAATGGACTTAACCAATTGCTTTTCACAGAAGATGAAGAGAATCAGTACGGGCAGGATGGCCATAAGGGAGGCAGCCATCATGATCTGATACTCGGAGCTGGACTCGGTTACCAGATACTTCAAACCGATGGGCAGCGTGCGGTATTCTGTGCTGTTGGTGATGATGAGGGGCCAGGTGTAGCTCTTCCATGCGCCCAGGAAGGTGAACAGGGTGGCGGTGGAGATGGCGCCCTTGGAGTTGGGCAGCACGACCTTGGTAAGCACCCTGAAGTATCCGCAGCCGTCCAGCTTTGCGGCGTCTATAAGGTCTGTGGGTATTGCCGCAAAGAAGCTTGCCAGCAGCATGGTGGTAAATGCTGTGTTGATCTGGGGCAGTATGATGCCTGCGTAGGTGTTGGCCATGCCCATGCTGGATACGGTCAAATACAGGGGGATCATGGTAACAACAGTGGGAACAAACATACTGCTCATCATAAAGGTGTTAAACAGGTTTGCACCGGGGAAACGCAGCTTGGTAAGCGCGTATGCGGTGAGTATGGATACCACGATTATGATGGCGGTCTGCAGCACAGAGGTCAGTATGCTGTTGCCGTAGTAGCGCAGGAAGGGGATCATTTCGAATACTGCTTCGAAGTTATCCCAGTTCCACTGAGAAGGCAGCCATCTGGGAGGATATACGTATACGTCTGCCTTGGTCTTGAAGGAAGAAAGGAACATCCATGCAAAGGGGAACAGCATGGTGATGGAGCCGATTGCGAGTACGGTGAAGGTTCCCCAGTTTTTGCGCTTGAGCTTGCTCTTTTTGGTTTTCATAGCGGGTTACCTCCTTTGATTAATCGTAATCCACGGTCTTGCTTGCGTTCATACGGTTGCGGATGATGGTAAAGGCAAGTATGATCACAAACAAAATCATAGCGGCTGCAGCGGCGCGGCCCATACGTCCGTTGGTAAATGCCAGCTCGTAAATGTAGTTTACGATAAGCATGGTGGACCTGAGGGGACCGCCGGTGGGGGTCATAACGTTGACCTCGGTAAATGCCTTGAATGCTTCGATAAAGTCCATCATGAATACGAAGGACATGATGGGTCTGAGCAGGGGCAGCTTTACCCGCCAGAACAGCTGCCAGTTGGTGGCGCCGTCTATACGGGCTGCTTCCACGTAGGAATCGGGTATGCCCTGAAGGCCGGTAAGGAAGAGGATCATGTTGTAGCCCAGACCCTTCCAGATGGAGAAGATGAGCACGGACATGAGGGAGGTGCTTTCATGATACAGCCACTTGATGGGTTCCATGCCAAGCCAGCCGAGAATCTGGTTGAAGGGGCCTACGTTGGGGTCATAGAACCAGATCCAGATAAGGCTGGATGCAACTACGGGAACTACAACGGGGGCAAAATAGGAAGCTCTGAGGAACTTCTTAAAGGGAATGTAAGAATCCAGCATTACCGCAATAAGCAGAGCCAGGGTGATATCGAAGCCTATACGCACAATGGCGTATACAACGGTATGTCCCAGGGACTGATAGAAGTACGCACTGGTATCGCCGGTTACAAGGTATACGTAATTTGAGAATCCGGCAGGACTCATTGCACCGGTGATGGTGTTGTAGTTTGTGAAGCTGAGCTGAACTACCTGTATTACCGGGATAACGAAGGTGAATATCAGGAAGGCCAGGGCAGGCAGCAGAAGCAGCCAGCCGACGCTGATCTCAGACCAGCTGTAGGTTTCACCCTTGAGGGTGAGTTTTTTTACCCTTTTCGCAGGGGGATTCGGAGTTGCGGAAACTCCGGCAGCTTTGGATTCCATAAGCAGTCCTCCTAAATTTTTCCAATGCGTATTATATCCGGCAGATAGCGGAATTCCGCGCTGCCGTTAATCATGGGGATGGGGTTGCCATCCGCAATGATCATTACATCTTCAAGCAGTCCGCTGACCTGTATCCTGTCCCTGCTGTTGAACAGAAGCTGGGAGGAAAGCGCGAACTCCTCATAGCCGCGGGGGTCGTAGGCGATGGTTACCAGGGGACGGCGGCTCAGCAGCATTGCTGCCTGCTCCTCTGTGCCCTGGGCAAAGCAGAGAACGCCTGCAATGGCACGGCCATACAGCCTTTCCCGCTCCACTGTGGAGAGGATGATCTGGGCGGTGGAGTGAAGATCGGCTGCAATGATTTTATCGTTTTTGGCAACAGCAAGGCTGCATGCCAGATGATCGTGGGGAGTAACGGGCAGTTTGCTGCCGTCCTTGTACATTGCCGCGGCGCTTACGGTGCATGTAGCTCCGTCCACCGTAGCCAGCAGCGTATTGCCAAGAACTATGTCGTTGAATCCGTAGGCCGCATGTGCGCCGTCTGTAAAGGCTTCGATCGCGCCGCAGGATTCAAAACGCAGCATATCTGGAGTGAGGTTCTCCAGCTGCTCTGCCGTAAAGGTGATTATAGGGCCTACGTTTGCGGTGCCCATTGCAACGCCCACAAAGGTGGGGCGGCACCGGGGGTCCCGGGAAAGCAGCCTGTCCGCAGTATAGGCGGCAATGCCGTCTCCTCCCGCAACCACATACAGGTCTGGCTGATATGCGCTTACGGCGTCTATTGCAGCGGTAAGCTTCTGCATAAAAGGACCATCCTGAATGTTCAGCAGGATATCGGGCTCCAGTACGCTGCCGCCGAAGAGGTCAGCCGCCACAATTTCATATCCTTTAAGGAAGGATTTTATTGCGGAGCAGACTTTGGGAAGGCGGCTTGCTCCTCCCGAAAGAGGGTTCATCAATACTCCTGCTTTCATGGCTTGATCAAAACCTTGAAAGCGCGGCCGGAGGCCTGAGTTTCAAAGGCTGCCTGAGCGTCCTCGATGCTGTAGGTGTGGGTTATAAGCTTGCGGAAGTGGTCAGGCTGGCTCTTTATCATCTCATATGCCTTGTGGAAGGTGGTGAGATTGAAGCCGGAGCTGCCGGTGACGGTTACGCCGCGATAGTGAATTGCATAGGGGTCAAGGGTGAGCTGTGCATCCTTGGGAAGGCCGGCAAATACGTGAACGGTGCCGTTGTCGGCGATGCCCTTAACGTACATTTCAACCAGCTTGGGCAGGGATACTGCCACGGCGATATTGTCGTAGAGGGAGGGGTCTGCTTCCTCGGGGGCAATGGCCTTGATGTTGAGGGAAGCAAGCAGCTCTCTTCTTTCTTCGCTGGGTTCGCTTACGGTAACGGGGATATTCTGGCCTGCCATCACCAGGGCAAACAGGGTGCCCATGGGGCCGCCGCCTGCTACCAGAACGTTGCTGGAGGCGGTAATGTTCATCTTTTCGATGGCGGTGAGCACGCAGGAAAGGGGCTCAACCAGAGTGTATGCATCGTCGGCCTCATCCAGACGGATAACGCCCTTGCTTACGAATTCGGTGGGGATCTCAACGTATTCGCAGAAAGCGCCGGAGGATACGTTGTACTTGCTGCGGCAAAGCTCGCCTGCGCCTCTGGCGCACAGTTCGCACTGACCGCATTCGCCATAGGGGGCTACAACCACGGGATCGCCCTTGACAAAGCCGCAGCCCTCGGGGGCGCGCTCAACTATGCCGATGAACTCATGACCCAGGATGCAGGGGGGAGTGAACATGGGATGGCCTTTGAGCCAGGTCTTAAGGTCGGTTCCGCAAAGGGTACAGCCGGTTACACGAAGAAGGAAATCGCCGGTTGGGATGGGGGCATCCTTCAGCTCAAGCTGCTTTTCGCCCATGTAGAATAAAGCTTTCATATTTTGTCTGCGCCTCCGCTTCTGAATTTATCGTAGAATATTTTTGCTGTGTTGCTGTCGGTAATGAGGGTGTTGAAGTATCCCAGCCTTGCGGCGGTATATATACCTTCGGCCTTTTCCGCGCCGCCTGCAAGGCATATGGCCTTGCGCACCTTGCGGAACCTGCGGATATCGTATGCGTTGTGACGGTAATTGCGGCCGAAGTCAAATGTGGTGCCGTCCTTGTGGAAGAAGTAGGAAAGCATATCGCCTGCGGCATTTGAGGCAATCACCTCCGCGTTTATGCGGGGGCTTATTTCTTCCATAAAGAGACCGCCGGACTTGGGAGGGAGACCGAGACCGAATACCGCTGCATCCAGCCTGTCCCAATATGCTTCAAGGGTGGCCATGCGCTGCTCGTCTATTTTGGTTATGGGATTGGACAGATCCCTGAGGGCGGGAGCGTTTACGAAGTAGCTGCGGGCCCTGTGACGCTCTGCAACGCGGTCAACGATGGTATTGATCTGAAGGTAGGGGTTGGATGCGCCGGATACGCCCACCAGCGGAACGTAAATGCGGTCTTCGCCAAGATTGCGGTAGCTGAGGCGCAGAGACATGTTGTACATTGTCATACCCCAGCCAAGGCCTACGGTTTTGCAGTCCCTCAGCGCCTTTGGCAGATACTGGGCTGCGGTAAGGGCGATAGCCTCGGAAATGGCGTTGGGATCATCCACGTCTGTTTCAACAGGCGCAATGACCACTTCCCTTATGCCAAGTACCTTTGCTGCGGATTCCATCAGCTCATAGGTATCCGGATCATCGGGAAGAGAAACGGTAATGTTTACTATTCCGAGCTTTTTTGCCTTATCCAGCAGGCGGGATATCTGGGAGCGGGATATGTTTTCCCGTTCGGCTATCTGGCTCTGGGAAAGGTTGTCGATGTAGTAACTGCGGGCGATGCTGTAAAGAAGGGTCAACTCCGGCTTTCTTGTCATGCGCTCTCCTTCTTGATTTATTTGGATTTAACCGCGGAGAATGGCATTGAGGCGGCTGATCCTTTCGGCGGCGTCATCGGCCTGGAAAAGGTTTCTGCCGAAGGCAAAGCCCTTTACGCCTGCCTTTACGGCTGCTTCAGCCACTTCGTATACGTTCTTCTCCTTGGGGCCGCCTGCCAGCATAATGGGGGCAGTGCAGTTGGCGATAACGTTGTCGAAGTTTTCGGTATAGAATGCCTTAACCACATCAGCGCCCAGCTCGGAGGCGATCCTTGCGCCGTTGAGCTGAATGTCATAGGTGGCGGTGTTTGCAAAGTCCATGGCGAGGATTTCAACCACAACGGGAATGCTGAACTTGTGGTATTCGTCGATTGCGGCGGCAGCCTGATAAATGTTGCCTGCGTCGCCTTCGCCGATGCTCATCATCATTACAACTGCGTCTGCGCCCATTGCGAGAACGTTCTCGGGAGAGACAAAATTAAAGTGTCCGTCGGGATTGTCGCCGCAGAAAGCAGAGCCGCCGAAGGAAGTGCGCAGCAGCAGCTTTTTGTTTACAAGCCTCTCGTCTGCCATATGGCGGGCGGGGCCAAGGTTTACAAGGTAGCCGTCCAGTTCGCTGTTGGCGGTGCCGTACATCTTTGCGGCAACATCCTCAAGGCCGGGCACAACGCCCACCATTCCGCGGTCCATTGCCATTACAAAGAGTTTTCCGTCGTTGCTGAAAAGGCTGGCGGTGTTGCGAATAAGTCCGTTCATTGTAAAAACCATTCCTTATATAAAATTTTTGCGTGGGGATACGTAAGAAAAAATGCAAATAAGATAAAATACACAGTAAACATATTATATCATTATTCACGTTATATTATATTTGGTATATTGGTAATGTGTCAACTTTCGCGATAAACCGTCTTCGCTATATACAATTTTGTGCATGTATAAATTTAAATATGAAGGACGAGCGCAGTTTCATTGACAAGGGCAATGCAAGACGAGTATCATAAATTTCAGAAACATATCGGAGGGAACCTCTATGCATATCAATGGTGTTGAAATACAGGATACCTATGCAGAAGGCTTTTTCATGTCTGGAACTCGCTTTATAATCACAGCGGATACAATGGAATGGGCGCTTGAGGCAGGGCGCAAGGCCACCGGCTTTGCCACCAGCATTATTGCCTGCGGCTGCGAGGCGGACATAGAGTCTCAGTTTGAATGCGGACCGGACGGACGTCCCGGCGTGTCCGTAGTGCTGATGAGCATGAACAAGGACATGGTGGCGCAGCAGACTCTGGCCCGCGTCGGTCAGTGCGTTATGACCTGCCCCACCACTGCCTGCTTTAACGGCTGGGATGGCGGCGAAAAAATAGACATAGGCAAGAGCCTGCGCTATTTCGGCGACGGACGGCAGATGAGCAAGCTGATGTTTGGCAGGCGCTTCTGGCGCATACCGGTAATGGACGGCGAATTTTTGTGCGAGGAGAGCTTTGGCACATTCGAAGAAGGCTCAGACTCCAACCTTATCCTGCTGGGCAAGGATAGGGAAACCACCCTCAGGGCTGCATCTGCTGCGGTTGAGGCCATGCGGGCCTCCGGCGATGTTATCCTGCCTTTCCCCGGCGGCATAGTGCGCAGCGGCAGCAAGGTGGGTTCAAGGTACAAGATGCTTACCGCATCCACCTACCACAGCTTCTGTCCTACCCTCAGCAATGAGGAGGAAACCCTTCTTCCCGAAGGCGCAAACTGCGTATACGAGCTGGTGGTTTGCTCCCACAGCGAAAAGGCAAACCGCAAGGCAATGGCCGCAGGCATAAAGGCCGCGGCAATACCCGGTATGGTACAGATAACCGCCGGCAATTACGGCGGAAACCTGGGCAAGGTAAAATATTACCTCTACGACATACTGAGAGAGGAGGCGGGACTGTAATGAAAGAATTTGACCTGCTTGTCTCAAAACTTAAAGAGGCTGATGCCCCCGTGATCTGCGGCCTGGGCGGCATATCCATGGAAGAACAGCGTCTCGCTGTGTCCCTTGCAAAGAAGCTGGGGGCGGTTGTGTCTGTTGAAAGGCCGCTGCTGCCCACTGTTACCCAGAGCTCTCTCAACGGCTGCGACCTTGTGCTTTATGCAGGCGGTCAGCTGCCCTTTGCCCTTGCGGAAGGCGTAAAGACCCTGCAGGATGACAGGCTGCTCTGTGCGGATGCATGGCGCTGCATAGCTTCTCTTTTCAGGGGAAATAAGCTTATGGGAGCAGAGGAATATCTGCCCCTTTACGAGGATATCAAAAATGCAGACAGCGCAGCGGTCGTGCTGATTGCGGATGATATCAGCGAAGAACTGCGCCGCACTGTGGTGCGCTTTGTCAGCGAAGCTCACAGGGTGGGGATTATGCAGATACCCTCCTGTGCAAATATTCTTGGCGCATATGAGGTTATGCTGGAGGAAGCCGGCGGAACCGCGGCATGGTTTGGCGATGAAGTGCTCAAGGGCTGCGAGTTTGCCGTGGAAAACATCCCCGCAAAGGGCTGTGACCTTCTGCTTCGCATAGGCTGCGGCAAGGATGCGGCCGTGGGCGATGCTGCCCGCTTTGCAGTTGCCGCAAAGGGCTATGAGGGCGAATGCCTTGTAAAGGCTGTATCCGGCGGCGGTACTGCTCTGCGCTATGACGGCGTACCCTGCGATATGGCGGCAGAAGATGGTGAAAACAGCGTATTTGCTCTGCTTACTCGGCTTATGGAAGAGGTGGAAGCATGATCAGAATAATCAACGGAAAAATTTACGACCCTGCCAATGGCAAAAAGGGCGAAGCAGGCGAAATTTGGTTTGATAACGGACGCATAGCGGAAGCCGGCGGCCAGTGCGAAACGCTGGATGCCGAAGGCTGCGTTGTTATGGCAGGCGGCGTGGATATCCACAGCCACCTTGCAGGCGAGCCTCTTGAGCTTCTGCGCGATGCCAATAATCCCATAATACCCACCGTATCCGATACTGCAAAGCAGTATGCGGGCATGGGCTATACCGCCGTTGTTAATGCGGCTATGCCCGCCCTTGCCGCAAGGCGTACTGTATTGGAAGAAAAGGCCATAAAGGGCATTGACGCCTTCAACCTTACCTGGGTAGGCGAAAATCCCGCATTCAGGCAGATTATTGAGAATGGCACCGATGCAGAGCTGGATCAGTACCTTGCATGGCTGCTGGATGTATCCTGCGGCTGGGGCCTTAAGCTTATCAATCCCAATGGCGGCGCAGAAGGCTGGCGTGAGATGACAAAGCGTCTCATGCAGGCAAACTGCCGCATGGGTCTGCCCCATCCTCTGCATCTGCATCATCCCTACCTTGCAAAGCCCGATGCATACGTGGACGTTATCAAAACTATGGACATGGCAGAAGGCATGCCTTTGCACCTGACCCATCTCCAGTTTTACGGATATAAGAAAAACCAAAAGGGCAAGCTGGTATCCGCTGCTCCCGAGCTGGCCGAGGCGATCAATGCCCGTCCCAACATCACTGCGGACGTTGGCGCTGTCGTATTTGGACAGGCGGCGGCCGTTTCCTGTGATACTGCCTTTGTGGGCAGCCTTGGCGCAGGCAAGAAGGGCGCAAGGAGCGAACTGTGGGAATGCGACGGCGGCATGGCCGTACTGCCCCTCAAGTACAGCTGCGATAACCTTATGGGTGCAACCCAGTTTATCACCGGCCTTGAGCTGCTGCTGTGCGTAGAAAAGCCTGAGCAGATGCTGCTTACCACCGACCATCCCAATGGCGGCCCCTTCAGCGCATATCCCTACCTTATCGCCATGCTGATGGATAAGAACTTCAGGGATGAGGAGCTTAAGAAGCTTAACCCCAAGGCGCTGAAGCACAGCATTCTGCCCACTATGGACAGAGAATACACCATGGATGAAATCGCCCGACTTACCCGCTCCGGTCCTGCCGCAAGGCTTGGCGCATTCAGACTGGGACACCTTGGCGTTGGCGCAGAGGGCGGCGTTGCATTGTACAAGGAGCAGGCGGATAAGCAGGCCATGTTCAGCAAAGCTTATGCCGTACTCCGCGGCGAAGACAGGGTATACGCTCAGCCCAAACGTGAATACGATAAGGAATGGGTAAAGAGCGTAATACAGCCCTATATAGACGTGGACTTTGAAGGCGCAAACCTTGGCGATGACTTTATCAAGGCAAACAACGTGGTAAGGGAGGAACGCTGATATGGGTAAGTTTATCAGGATAAACAGAAGCAAAGCGGGCCTTATGGATATGGCGGCGCTCTCCCGTATCTGCTGCGCGGGGGCGGTGGTTCCCGATTATGCGGTCGTTACCGAAACCGCAGAATGCGGCAAGGTTGTGGAAGGCTGCGATGAAGCGATGATAAACGCAGGCGCAGGCATGGAAAGCGGAAAGATGACCTTCAACGGCAATGTTGGCGCAAACGCCGGCAAAGGCATGAAGGACGGCACTCTCACCGTAAAGGGCGACTCAGGTGTTAACGGCTGTGCTTCCATGCAGGGCGGTCTGGCTGTTTTCCACGGCAGCGTAGGCAGCGGCTTTGGCGCAGATATGCGCCGCGGCATTGCTGTGGTATACGGCAAAGCTCAGGGCGATCTGTGTGCCGATATGCTGGGCGGTACAGTGCTGTTCCTTGGCGGCCTTGCAGAAGGAGCAAAGCTCTGTACCGGCATGAACCGCGGAACTGTTATTCTCCCCTCAAAGGAGCTTGTTCCCGCAGGCTTCCAGAAGGCAGCGGATGTGGATACCATGTTCCTGAGAGTGCTGTTCAGCGAACTGGCAAAGCGCGGCGTGGAAATTCCCCAAAGCTGGATGGGACGTCCCTTCACCCGCTGGCGCGGCGATATGGCGGCGCTGGGCAAGGGCGAAATACTCACCCCGGCAGAATAAATAATATGAAGCGAATAGCGATATTTGGCATACGCAGCGGTTGGCATTGCGAACAGCTGCGTAGTGCTTTTCAAAAGCGTGGTGCAGAGGGCACCTTTATCTCCGCAGAATCCTTGAAATGGCACTGCGGCTTTGCAGGCGGGCAGAATCCGATTCTTGCAGATTACGATGCCCTTGCCATAAGGGGAATACCGGCAGGCTCATTGGAGCAGGTGATTTATCGCATGGATGCCCTCTACACTCTGGAGCGGAGGGGTATGCCCTGCATCAATTCCCCAAAATCCATAGAAAAAACAGTGGATAAGTACTATACAACCGCCCTCCTTGAAGAGGCCGGCCTGCCCGTACCTTCCACGGTATGCTGCGAAGGCGGGGAAGAGGCGCTGGAAAATGCGCTTGATGCGATGGGCGGCGATATGGTGTACAAGCCTGTATTCGGCTCCTGCGGAAACGGCCTTATGCGGATAAAAGCCAAGGAAGATATAGCTGTTCTTATGCAGCGAATGGCGGAAAAGGGCAGCGTAGCCTATCTTCAGAGGTTTATCCCATGCTCAAACAGCGATATACGTGCCTTCGTAATAAACGGCGAAGTGCGGGCGGCAATGAAGCGCACAGGCAGCGACTGGTATGCAAACTGGTCCAGAGGCGGCAAGGTGCAAGGTTATACCCTGACCCCATACGAACAGGAGCTGGCGGTCAGAGCGGCCGGGGCGGTAAATGCTGACATTGCCGGGGTGGATATCATCAAGGGAGATGACGGCAGCACATACGTTATCGAGGTGAACGGATGCCCCGGGTGGCAGGGCTTGAGCACCGTTACGGATGTGGATATTGCCGGGGAAATAGCAGAGCTTGTGCTAAGCAAAATATAAACAAAAAGGCAGGAAACATCCTGCCTTTTTCTATTGGAATTATTGTTTTTGATTATTCTGCCTTGTTCGCCAAAAGCTCGGTGATACGCTTGGAGTCAAGGGGCAGGTGGTTGCATTCCACGCCGATCGCATTGGATACAGCGTTGGAAATGGCTGCAACGCTGGGTACAACGGAACATTCGCCAATGCTCTTTGCGCCGAAGGGACCGGCTTCTTCGCCTTCCTGAATCCAGTCAACATGCAGGCTGCGGGGCATATCCGTAGCCCTGAGCATACGGTAGGTTCTGAGGGTGGTGTTCTTTACCTTGCCGTTTTCGTCGATCTGTACTCCTTCAGAGAGGGCATAGCCTGCGCCCATCTGTACTGCGCCTTCGATCTGGCCGCGAACGGACAGGGGGTTGATGGCATAGCCCAGATCGTGAACTGCGGCGTAGTCCAGCAGCTCAACGTTTCCGGTTTCGGTGTCTACCTTTACTTTGACGATGTGTGCGCCATAGCTGATAACGGCGGCATTGGCGGCGGTGGTGCGCTCCACTATAAGCTCGGTGGAGCAGGTGCAGCGGGCGTACATTACGATCTGTTCAAGGGTGGCCTGCTTGCCGTCAGCGGTGGTGGCGTATCCGTTTGCAAAGGTAAAGTCCTCTGCATTGGCGTCCAGCAGCTTTGCGGCGTAAAGGGCCAGCTTATCCCGCATCGCTTCGGCTGCCAGCAGGGCTGCACGGCCGGATACGAAGGTACCGCGGCTGGAATAGTCTGCCAGCTGGAAGGGCGCAAGTTCGGTATCTGCGCTTACTGCGGATACCATATCCATGGAAACGCCGAGGGTTTCGGCAACCATTTGCTTCTGGGTGGTGATGGAAGCATTGCCCATTTCGTGGGAGCCGGTGTAAAGAACGCAGCTGCCGTCGTCGTTCATTTTGAGAACTATGCCGGTGATATCATCCGCACGGATGCCGAACATGCCGTTGCCGTGGGCGCCAACGCCTATGCCAACGCCTATGCGGAAGCGGTCGGAAGCGGTGGCTTTCTGCTCCTGTACGCAGGCTTCGTAGTTGATAAGCTCCGCTGCCCTGTTAAGGCAGTCAAGGGGCCTTGCGTTGCCGTGGGGCTGGTTGAAGCGATAGTCAACGCCATCGGGCAGGGTAAGGTTTTTGCGCTGAAGCTCCAGCATATCCATGCCAAGGAAGTTGGCAATGCGATTGAGCTGACGCTGCTGGGCAAAGAAGCACTGGGGACTGCCGAAGCCGCGCATGGGGCCGCCCAGAGTGGTGTTGGTGATAACGGGATAACCGGTAAAGCGCATATTGGTGCAGCGATGTACCTTAAAGAACTTGCCGCACATTGCCCATACGATATTGCTGGTGCCGGAGGCATAGGCGCCTGCGTTGCAGTATACCTTCATATCCTCGGCAAGTATCTCGCCCTCGTCGTTGAATGCGGTGCGCATGGTTATCTTCATGGCATGGCGGGTACGGGAGGAAGCGATATCTTCCCTGCGGTTGTAAATCAGCTTTACAGGCCTGCCGCACTGAATTGCCAGGGCTGCCGCAACGGGCTCTATGATCATATCGACCTTGCCGCCGAATGCGCCGCCAACGGCAGGCACGCTGACGCGTACCTTGCTCATGGGCATGGAGAATATACGGCTAAGGTTTGCGCGTACAGCAAAGCTGTCCTGAGAAGGAGTATAAACCGTCAGCTTGCCCCTTGCATCGTAATCCGCAATGCAGCCGTGGGGCTCTATTGCGCCGTGGTGAATGGGGGGTACGGTGAATGTGTCGGTAAATACATGGGGGGCTTCCTCCATGGCCTTATCCACATCGCCGCACTGCTGGCATACGGTTTCCATAATATTGCCCTTCTGCAGGCCGCCTCTGTCCAGAATGACGTATGCGTCATCCTGAGCGCCTTTTTCGGGGTCGAAGTTTGCAGGCAGGGGCTCGTAGTCCACCTCTATAAGGCGAAGGGCCTTGGCGGCGATTTCGGGGGTATCCGCAGCAACTGCTGCGACCCTGTCGCCAACGTAGCGGACTACGCTGTCAAATACGCGCTCGGTCTTGAAAAAGTTGAGGGTTTCGCCGCTGCTGTTGAAGCAGACGTCGGGGGTGTTGAGATAGCTTACAACGCCCCTTACGCCGGGCAGGGCCAGCGCCTTTGAAGCATCAAGGCGGGTTATTTTTGCATGGGGATGGGGGCTGAAGAGCACCTTTGCATGCAGCATGCCGGGCATAGTGATATCATCCACATAGCGAAGCTGACCGGTGGCCTTGAGGGCTGCATCATCGATGGGATGGGGAACGCCGACTATTCCGTTTACAGGCTTCTGAATCATTTTGCAGCCTCCATTCTTTCTGCCGCCAGCTGAACCGCCGCAACTATTCTTGCATAGCCGGTGCAGCGGCAAAGGTTGGGAGCGATGGCCTGACGAATTTCCTCTTCGGTGGGGGAGGGGTTCTTGTCAAGCAGCGCCTTGGCGGCCAGTATCATGCCGGGGGTGCAGAAGCCGCACTGGATAGCGCCGGCATCCACAAAGGCCTGCTGCAGGGGATGCAGCCTGGGACCGTCTGCAAGGCCTTCGATGGTGAGAATGCTCTTGCCGTCGGCATTGCGCATGGGAACAATGCAGCTGCGAACAGCTTCGCCGTCCATTATCACGGTGCAGGCACCGCAGTCGCCGGTGCCGCAGCCGCACTTTGCGCCGGTAAGTCCCAGGTCATTCCTGAGTACGTTCAGCAATATTGTATTGGGTTCGGCACATATGGTATGCTCCATACCATTTACCGTGATGTGGAATTCCTGCATAAGTTAATCTCCTGTAAGGGGATTCTGATTAGTCCTGAGGGCAAACGCGGCCGATCATGCCGAGATAGCCGGAAAGAACGGCTTCCATCTGAGCAAGCTCGATGTACTCGTTCCTGGTGTGAGCCAGCTTTTCGGTGGAGGGACCAAAGCCGATGGTGGGGATACCGGCTTCGCCTGCATAATGGCTGCCGTTGGTGCAGAAGTTGTAGTGGGTGATCTGGGGCTCTACGCCGCCGTCCTTAAGGCCGGCAAGTACCAGCTGAACGAAATCGGCATTTTCGTCAAATGCCCAGCCGGGGAAGAACCTTTCGCCCTCGATCCAGTTGCCGGTGAAGCATTCCTGGGTATCGGTGGCAAGGGATACCTTTGCGCTGAAGCCGGGAATGATGGCGGCAGCCTTGTCGATAACTTCCTGAATGGGAGCGAGAACGCTTTCCTTGGTCTCGCCTACCAGCAGACGCCTGTCATAGGTGGCGCGGCAGTGGGAAGGAACAACGGAAGCTCCGGGATAGGGAGTGGACTTGATATCGGTAAGCTCAAGGATGCCGGGACCAAGTACATCGGACATGGGGGGCTGGATTTCCTTGATCATTTCGATGAGCTTGCACATATGGTATACGGCATTGATGCCCTGATCGGGGTTGGCGGAGTGGGCGCTCTTGCCGAAGGTTTCCACGACGATCTCGCCGCGGCCGCGCTGACCGATCTTCAGGTTGCACTCGGAAGCTTCGCCGATAACTACCAGATCGGGATGTACGCGGGCGCTGATTTCGCGGGCTGCTACGCCTTCAAAGCACTCCTCGTGAACAACGCCGGCTACGGCGATGTTGCCTGCAAAGTTGCCCTTGGTTGCGCGGAAATATTCCACGGCGGCAACTGCCATGCAGCCCAGAGCGCACTTCATATCAGAGGTGCCGCGGCCGTACATTTTGCCGTCTGCGATTTCGCCTGCATAGGGAGGATGGATCCACTGGTCAGCATCGGTTACGGGAACGGTATCCATATGGCCGTCAAAGAGAACGGTCTTGCCGGGCTTGCTGCCGTGGATGGTGGCGATGAAGTTGCCGAAACGGTCAACTACGATATCTTCTACGCCGTTGCTGCGGAAATACTCGGAAAGGGCATTAACTACGCCGTCCTCATGACCGGAATCGCTGGGAGCGGCAATAAGAGCGCGGCACAGGGATACGGCTTCTTCAAAAAGCTGGGTATTCATTAAATTAAATCCTCCAATCGTTAATTTGGTCTATTGTGGGGGAACAGCGGCCGCCGGTTTTTGTTATGGCATAGGCGGCTGCCTTGCAGGCAAATTGCAGAGCGGCCTGGGGAGCCATTCCGCTGAGGGTGGAGTGGATAAAGGCGGAGGTAAATGCATCGCCGGCGCCTGTTGTATCCACCGGTGTGACCTTAAGGGCGGAAACCGAGATGTGCTCATCGGCGGTGAAGCGGTGTGCGCCCTTGCTGCCGTCGGTGACGACCAGAGCCTTTGCACCTATGGCAAGAAGCTTTTCTGCGCCGCTGTCTATATCGCCTTCCGTAAGCTGAGCCAGCTCGCTGCGGCTTAAAAACAGCACATCGCAGCAGGCGATAATGGGGGCAAGTTCCTCAAGACCGAAGGAACACATAACTCCGCCGGGTCCGAAGAATACCTTTCCGCCTGCGGCATGTATCCTTGCGGCCGCTTCAACGGCAACTGAGGAGAATGCCTCGCCGATGTACATCGCATCGGCAGAGGACATATCAATGCCATTGAGCTGGGAGGGCTCGGTGTACAGCGCATCGCCGCCCAAGGAGTACATAACGCGATCGCCTGCGTGATTTACCGCGATAAATGCGCCGGGAGTGCGCCAGTCAGGCTGAGACAGCAGCCCTGCAATGCCAACTCCTTCGTCAATGAAGGAATCCTTAAGCAGCCTACCGTCGGTATCCTCGCCGCAGCAGCCTAAGAATTCGCAGCTGTTTCCCAGCCGGGAAAGGCCTACTGCCACGTTTGCGGTGCTGCCGCCGGGGGTGCGTACTACTTCAAGGGGGGAGACTATGGAGTCCAGGACGGGAAATTCCTCCACCTTGACTATGGTATCCATAGCCGCCGCGCCCATTACGAATATGCGTGCCAAGTTACATCACCCCGAAGCCCAGAGTGGTGCCGTAGATCATGGCGGCGATAAGCAGAACAACTATTACGCAGCCGATACGATCCTTTGCGGTCATGGTGTTGGGGCGAACAAAGCTGCCCTTTTTGGTGGAGCCAAAGCCGCGGGCTTCCATGGTCAGAGCGATGTCGGAACCAACTTCGATCGCATTGGAAAGCAGAGGAGCAACGATGCTCATCATCTTCTTGAGCTTTTCCAGCAGCTTGCCCTTGTCCATATCCATGCCGCGGGTCTTCTGGGCGTTCATAAGGTTGATTGCCTGACCCTGAATGATGGGGATAAAGCGCCAAGCGGTGGAGAAGATGAAGCTTATCTGCTTGGATGCGAAGGGCAGCTTGCCCAGCATCTGAATGAACTCTGTGGGGGGAACGGTGAAGCCCAGAATGCAGATGGCAAATACTACCATGTAAATCTTAAGGCTTGCGGCTATGCCGTACAGCACACCGGCCAGCTTTACCGCGCCCTTGCCGTTGGGCAGAACGTGGAAAAGAACTACCTTGCTGATGGCTTCGTTTTTGATCAGAGAAGGGTCGATGGTGAATGCCTGAATTACCAGAATCAGCAAAGAGGCAGCCAGAGCGAACTTCAGGAACCAGGAAATCTGCTTCCAGGGCACCTTGCAGCTTACGCCGATAAGGTAGAGGGCAAGGGTAAGTATGGCCAGATGAATAACATTGGTCCAGACTATGGAGGCAATTATGACCAGCAGCACGCACAGCATGCTGAATTTGGGGTTGAGTGCGTGTACCCAGGTATCAAGCTTGCGATAATCTATAAGCATGATTAGGCCTCCTTTCTGATTTCGCTGAAGAGTTTGTAGAAGTCATCCACGGAGAGGATATTATCCGGCATATAGGGGAGCGCCTGGGCGATCTTCATGATATCGGTGGGCTCTACTCTTGCTTCGCTCAGCAGCTCGGAATGGGTGAATACTTCTTCGGGGGTGCCATCCAGGAGTATGTGGCCGCCCTGCATTACAAGCACGCGCTTGCAGTAGCGGTTTACTATTTCCATATTGTGGGTGATGATGAGGATGGTCTTGCCGCGCTGGTTCATCTTCTTGAGCAGCTCCATTATCCACAGGGTCTCGCGCCAGTCCTGACCGGTGGTGGGCTCGTCAACGATGATTACGTCGGGATCCATGGCGATGATTGCGCCCATGGTAAGCCTCTGACGCTCGCCCTTGCTCAGGTATTTGGGCCAGGTGTTGCGGTGATGGTTAAGGCCAACCTCAGCGAGGATTTCTTCTATCAGCGCTTCGCTGGAGGAAACGTCGCGGCCCAGATTTTCGGGGCCGAACTTCAGCTCATCAAGAACGCTGTCGGTGAATATCTGTTCATCGGGGTTCTGGAATACATAACCAACGGATGCGGACAGCTCTGCAACGGTCTTTGCGGAAATATCTTCGCCGTTTACGGTTATCACGCCGGACTGGGGCTTGAGCAGACCGATTATGCTGCGCATAAGGGTGGTCTTGCCTGCGCCGTTCTGGCCGATAACTGCAACGAAATCCCCCTTGTCAAAGGAAACGGATACGTCGTCCAGCTGACGGGTATCGCCAAGATAGCTGAATACCAGATTCTGAGCATTGATAACAGGGTTTGCGGAAACAGGAGCGGACTTTGCTGCTTCCTTTTGGGCAATGCCCTTTACTTCCACGTCCTTAAGGGCGGCGATCATTGCATCTGCGCTCATGGGAACAGAGGAGAGAACGCCGTCTGCAACCAGCTTGCGGCCCAGGTCGATGGCCTGAGGAACGTTCATACCAAGCTCTGCAAGCCTTTCGGTCTGTGCGAATACCTCTTCGGTGGTGCCCTGAAGAACTATTCTGCCCTTGTCCATTACGGCAACTCTGTCCGCATAGGCTGCGATATGGTTCATTTCATGCTCAACCAGCACGATGGTGATGCCGTAGAGCTTGTTGATATCCTTGATTATGGAGAATACGTTGTGCTTGCCCCAGGGGTCCAGCATGCTGGTAGGTTCATCAAAGATGATGACATCGGGAAGCATGGCGTATACGCCGCCAACTGCAACGGACTGCTTCTGGCCGCCGGAAAGCTCCTGAGGCTTGCGGTCCCTGAGGTGCTCGATGTGAAGGTCCTTAAGGGCCTTGTCGATGCGGCGCATACATTCTTCGTAATCATGACCCAGATTGCTGGGACCGAATACGATATCCTCTTCAACGGTCATGCCGAACAGCTGAGAGTCTGCATCCTGAAATACCAGACCTACATGGGGGGCCAGTTCGTATACGGGATGTTCGCGGGTGTTCATGCCGCAAACCTCAACCTTGCCGGTCATAACGCCCTTGGTAAAGTTGGGGATTATGCCGTTGAGACACTGGCACAGGGTGGATTTACCGGCGCCGGTGGGGCCGGTGATTACCAGAAATTCGCCCTTGTTTACGGTAAGATTAATGTCTGCGATGGCGCGCCTTTTGCTGCCTTCGTAAACAAAATTAACGTCTTGTACTTTGATGATGGGCTCGCTCACTTACTGAACCTCCTTTGCACTGCTGCGGCTGCTCTTAATGCGCTTTACTGCACCGGCAATGGCGAATACAATGCCGAGAACGCCGATCCACATGACCTGCACGAAGTTGATGAGATCCTGCATATCCTGTACGGTGAGATCGGGGAACTTCTTGGTGCGCACCTTGGTGTTGATAAGCATGATTACCTGAAGGATTACGAGGGAAATGCCCAGGAACAGCATGATGGAGCCCTTCTTGCCCTTGCTGCCGGATTTGCCGGCTTCCTCGTACTTCCTGGCCTTGCCGGGATGCAGGCGTGCATCCTCTTCCAGCATGGCGTTAACTATCCTGAGCTCTTCTTCGTCCACGGGCTCTTCATAGCGACGGCGCATCTGAGCGGCGGAAATCATGGAGAACGCGATGGCTGCCAACAGGCAGTTTGCATAGGAACCTACAACCTGCTGAACAAAGGTGGTGGCCAGCATGCCCCAGCCCATCATGAGAGGCCAGGGAACAACGCACATGGTGTTTGCCAGAGTACCGCAGATGATACCGGCGGTGCGGCCCCACTTCTTGGTGGCTGCGCCAAAGCAGGTAACTGCAAATGCCATGGTTATCATGTAATAGGGCGCGAGGGGAGCCCAGCCGGAGAAACCGGACATAAGCTCGGAGAAGAATGCGCCGAAGGCAGCTACTATGGCGCCTATCTGCCAGCCGAACATCAGGGTTGCGAAATAGCCGGAAAGGGAGTCAAAGCGGATGCTGGTCGCGCCGGGGAGGGTAATAAGGCCGCCGGCGGCGGAAAGAGCGGTGAATATTGCGATTCGAGCAATAACGCGGCTGCTCCAGCCTTCTTCAACAACGGCGGAATATTGATTGCGGTTCCACCAGAGACCCAGCGCTACCAGTATGACCACATAGGCCAGAGCAAACACATAGCATGCTGCTGCGCCCTTGATTGTCATGCCGAGAGGCTTGAACAATGCTACAGTATAAAGCTGCGCCAAAATAAGTACCTCCAATACTTTTTATAAATTATCCTGATACGTTTAATGCAACCGCACAGAAATATGCGGTTGCATTAATTTATTATGATTTTTATTCGTCCTGTGACGCATCCAGGATAGCCTGAATGAGCTGTTCATAGCCGGTGCAGCGGCAAAGGTTGCCGGCGATGGCTACTTTTATTTCTTCACGGGTGGGATGGGGATTCTTGTTGAGCAGGGCGGTTGCGCTCATAAGGAAGCCGGGAGTGCAATAGCCGCACTGGAGAGCATGGTGATCCAGAACCGCCTGCTGAAGCCTGCTGAGCCTTCCGTCCTTTGCAAGGCCTTCAACGGTGAGAACGCTCTTGCCCTCTACGCTCATGGCCAGGGTGAGGCAGGAATCCACTGCGTCGCCGTCCACGATAACGGTGCATGCGCCGCATTCGCCAACGCCGCAGCCTTCTTTGGTGCCGGTGAGACCCAGCTGCTCTCTGATAACATCCAACAGCCTTGCGTTTGCGCTTACTTCAACGGAGACAGGCTTGTCGTTAAGGGTGAAATTAAGTGTAGGCATTTATTTTTCCTCCATAGATATGCCTGCTGCCATGCAGAGTGCGCTGCTTACAACGCTTGCAAGAACAGGCTGCTTGTACTCTGTGCTCCAGCGTACGCCGGTTACGGCCACCATTTCGTTTGCCACCTCTTCGCCTACTGCGTTGAACAGGGCCAGAGAGGGTTCCTTATCCTTGAGCATATCTTCAGCCGCGGTGCAGCGCCTGGGGGATACGAATACGCAGCCGGGGGCGATGCGGGCTTCTGCTATCTTTCCATCCACAACGCGAAGGGCGGTGGAGGCGGTTATTCTGGAGATGGCCAGCGCGCGCCTGCGGCCCAGCTTGAAGAAAGCGGTGTTCCATTCCTTGAAGGAGGGGAAGCTGATGCTTACCAGCAGCTCATCGGGCTGGATACAGGTCTTCTCGGATCCGGTGATAAACTGGGCGAGAGGAATGCTGCGGCTTGCGGTCTTGCTCTGCAGGTTGCATACGGCATCCATGGCAGCAAGGGGAGAAAGGCTGTCTGCTGCGATGGAAGCATTGCAGACGTTGCCGCCGATGGTACCGGCATTGCGGATCTGGGTTGCGCCTACGGTGTGGCAGGCCTGAGCCAGCATGGGAGCATGCTCCAGTACGATGGGGTGATGGGATACGCACTCATGAGAGACCATTGCGCCAACGGTTACGGTGCCGTTTTCGTAAGTAACGCCCTTAAGCTCCTGAAGGTCGCCAAGGTCCATCATATAGTCCAGGTTGTCAAATCTTGCGCTGCCTGCTCTCAGGTGTACCATTATGTCGGTACCGCCTGCATAGGGGCGGATGCTGCCTGCGTGAAGCTGCATAAGCTCCAGGGCCTCGTCAAGAGTTTTGGGTCTTACGTAGGAAAATTCTCTCATATTGCCCTCCTATCTCAGCTTCTTGCCAAGGCGTACGTTTTCAAGTGTGGCGGGGTTGTTGCGGATGCGCTTGCCGGTTGCGTTTGCAACGGCGTTTGCAACTGCAGCGGCAACTGCCTCAGTGGCAGGCTCGCCAACGCTCTTTGCGCCGTAGGTGCCGTTGGGGTCGTCACATTCGAAAATGTTTACCTGCATTTCGGGCATGTCCATTGCGGTGGGGATAAGGTATTCGTCCAGGTTGCGGCTCAGAAGCATGCCCTTGCGGGTTTCAACTTCTTCCATAGTGCCGTAGCCCTGACCCATTACGATGCCGCCGTATACCTGACCGGTAATGAGGGCGGGGTTTATGGCGGTGCCCACGTCGTGGCTGCTGGTTACCTTTTCAACCACAACTTCGCCGGTAGCGGTATCTACTTCCACTTCTGCAACTACGCAGGCATAGGAGTAGTTGGGGAATGCCTTGCCCTGCATGGTGTGGTGATTCAAATCGTAGGCAGGGGGAGAGAACCACTCGTAGGCGGAGAGGCACTGGCCGGTCCAGAAAATGGCGCCTGCTGCCTGGGAGAGGGGGAGCTTATAATCGGGATAGTTGGGATCGTAGAACATGCTGTCGCGGAGAATGATGTCATCCGCGGTTCTGTCCTTATCGCAGCCGCCCTTGCCTGCGGCAAAGAAGCCCAGCTCGATGACATTGTTTCTGAGGATGCCGTTGAGCTTTTCGCCTGCCTTGCGTACGGGCTGAGAGCCCATTACGGTACCGCGGGAAGCAACGGTCATGCCGCAGTCTGCGATGGAGTGGGTGTCTGTACCGTAGAAGTGGATGCTGTCCAGGGTCACGCCCAGAGCTTCGGCGGCTATCTGGCAGAATGCGGTTTTAAGTCCCTGACCGTTTTCGGCCATGCCGGAGTGCAGCATTACGGAGCCGTCTTCGTTTATGATGAGGAAGCAGCCTGCTGCATCGGGAGTTTCTGCACCGTAGCCGCAGCCGCGGTGGGAGATGGCCATGCCGATGCCCTTGCGGAAGCGGCCGGTCTGGTTCCTGTACTTATCCTGCTTTGCCTGATAATCGGTCTGCTCTGCAGTATAGTCAATCATTTCGGGAAGGATCACGTTGTCCACTTTGGTGCCCACGGCAACGGTGGCGCCATCCTTCAGGCAGTTGAGCTTGCGGAATTCCAGAGCGGTCATGCCTGCTGCTTCGGCCAGCTCTTCCACGAACTGCTCCTGAGCAAACAGCAGCTCGGGGCTGGAGTAGCCACGGAATGCGCCGCTGTGGATGTTGTTGGTGAATACGCCGTAGGTAACACCGGAGATATTGGGGATATTGTATGCGCCGGCGCAGTGAATGGTTGCGCGGCAGTTCATGAACTGGGTCTGGTTGTTGTATGCGCCGGAGTTGTCGATCTGCTCGGCCTTCCATGCAATGATATGGCCTTCCTTATCCAGGCCTGCCTTGTAGCGCAGCACGAAGGGATGGCGCTTGCTGCTCTCGATGATGGACTCTTCGCGGGTGAAGACCATCTTTACGGGGCGGTGGAGAAGCTTGCTCAGATATGCGCTGCGGCCTGCGATAAGGCCGAGACCTTCTTCCTTGCCGCCAAAGGTTCCGCCAACGGTTTCCTGAATGACGCGTACCCTGTTCATGGGCATGCCGAGGATATCCGCAACGTAGTGACGGGTAAAGAAGGGGTTCTGAGCAGAGGCGTGAACGGTCATTTCGCCTGCGGTGGGCTCTTCAACGGCTACAACCGCTTCGGGCTCGATGTAGGCGTGCTCTGCATACTGGGTGGTGTATTCCCTTTCCAGAACTATTGCTGCTTCTGCAAATGCTTTTTCAGCGTCGCCCTTTTCAAGGGTATAGCGGGAAGGGGTGAAGATGTTGTTAGGATACTCCTCGTGAAGCTGAGGAGCGCCGTCCTTCATGGCTTCGAGAACATCAAATACGGCAGGAAGCTCTTCATACTCCACCTTGATGTGCTTCTTTGCTTCTTCGCAAAGCTCGCGGGTTTCCGCAGCTATAAGCGCAACAACATCGCCCACGTAGCGAACGCGGTCAGTGAGGTACATGTAATTGGACCAGCTTCTGCATTTGGGAAGATCCCAAGGAGTAACAACGGCAAGAACTCCGGGGATAGCCAGAGCCTCGGAAGCATCGATTGAGGTTATCTTGGCGCTGGGCACTTTGTTGAGCCTGAGCATAGCGCCGTAAACCATACCGGGGAAAGTAAGGTCAGCGGCGTAGGTAGCTCTTCCGGTTACCTTGTCCACTCCGTCTACGCGGGGGGCAGAACGGTTGATCTCATGAAATTGTTTTTTACCGTACAACGGCATGGCAGTATTCCTTTCGGATAGATTTTTTAGAGGGGTAATGTAAATGGTTGTGTAAAATAAAATAAGATATCATCCCACCTAAATTATATAAAATTGGCAGGGTTTAAATCAATCAATACGCAATAAATACTTGTGCCATATGACAAATTACACATTTGTGCAAGTTCGAATTATGTGGCGTTACAGCGGCTTTATGTCGTATAATGAAGCGGTAAGGAGGGTGACAAAAATGCATAAAAAACCTGTACTCATTCAAAACGCAACGGCGGTTACTCCCGGCGGAGCGGTGAATACCGATATACTTATATCCGAGGGCAAAATATGCCGCATAGAGAAGGGAATATCCCCGGAAGGCTGCGACTTCTTTGATGCAAGCGGTCTTATCGCCCTGCCGGGAGCCATTGATTCCCACGTGCATTTTCAGATCCCCACTCCTGACGGCGGATTTAACGCCGATGACTTTGGTGCGGGCTCTGCAGTGGCCGTATGCGGCGGAATAACCACATTTGTGGACTTTGCAAGCCCTCTGCCCGAAAAAAGCTGGGCCGACGGCGTAAATGCAAGAAAAGCCCAGGCCGATGGCAGCACTTATGCCGATTACGCCCTGCATATGGAGGTTACCGGAGCATTTTATCAGGATATCGACAGGCTTGAAGATATTGCTGCCGAGGGTATCAGCGTACTCAAGATATACACCACATACGGCGCGGATAAATTCCCCAGTGAGGATATGGAAAGGCTGTTTTCAAATGCCGCAAAGCTGGGCATGTCCATTCTTGCACACTGCGAGGATGACGACATGATAGCCCGGATAAAGCAGGACTTTATCGCTGAGGGCAGAGTGGGTGCCGGGCGCCATGGCGAAAGCCGTCCTGCCGCAGCGGAAGCTGCAGCGGTAAAGGAGCTGATCCGGGTGGCGGAAAAGACCGGCGTTCAGCTGATAATTGCCCATGTATCCTCCGGAGACGGAGCAGACCTTGTTGCCGAGGCGCGCAAACAGGGCGTAAAGGTGTATGCTGAAACCTGCCCCCATTATCTGCTGCTTACCGACAGCTGCTACGAGGGCAGCGAGCCCCAGAAATACATAATGACTCCTCCCCTGAGAAAGGCCGATGACTGCAGCAGGCTGTGGCAGCATGTGATAAACGGTGATATCGGCATGATATCCACCGACCATTGTCCTTACACCATTGAGCAGAAGATGAGGGCAGACAGCTGCTTTGACGTGCTGCCCGGCGTGGGCGGCTGCGAAAGCATGCCTTCGCTCATGTTCTCAGAGGGCTATCAGAAGGGCAGACTTACCCTTGAACAGCTTGCCGACAGGCTTTCCGCAGAAGCGGCAAAAAGGCATGGCATTTATCCCCAAAAAGGTGCAATTGCCGTGGGCAGTGATGGGGATATACTGCTTATGGACCCCAATGCCCCCAGAGTAATTACCGCAAAAGAAGAGCACAGCAACGCAGGCTATACCATCTTTGAGGGATATCCTGTGGGCTGTACTGTGCGCAGGGTGTATCTCAGGGGCGAACTGGCCGCTGAAAACGGAAAACTGCTGGGCAGCCCCGAGGGAAAGTTCCTCAGAAGTACCCAGCAGAATTAAGCGTTATTTACTTGCAGAAGCGCATGGGGGTGTATCCCTTGGCGGCTTCGGGTATGGTGCCGTTCTTCCAGTAATCTGCGATCATGTCGCCTATTGAGGGAGACAGAGCTATCGCGCTGTGGAAAGAGTTGGCGATGAACAGGTTCTTGGGGCTGTCAAATGCGCCGAATACAGGATCCTTATCCGCGGCGTAGGATACCAGACCGGACCACATACGGATGATATCAATATCCTTCAGGCTGGGGAACAGGGAGATTACCCTGTTTGCTACGCCCTTCATACCTTCCAGAGTATTGGACTTATCATAGTTGCCCGGGCGGGATGTAGCCTGGGCAATTACTATATTGCCGCTGTGTGTCTGGCCCAGACATGCGCCTATTACCATGGGATGGTCATCGGTAAGGGGCTGATTGAACAGGGCGCCGTCGGTTATCATGCGCTTGATGGTGGGGCGCACCTGCATGCTTACCATGGCTTCGCCGCGCTCATAAAATATGGGCAGATCATGGCCCGCCATGGCTGCAAGATCCCTTGTCCATGCGCCGCCGCAGAGAATCACAAGGTCTGCAAATACGTCGCCGTTGGTGGTTTCAACTGCCTCAACAATGCCGTTATTCATCCTGAGGCCGGTAACGGCGGTATGGGTCATAACGGTGGCGCCCAGAGCAACTGCCCTGTCCGCCATGTTAAGGTTGAGCTTGAAGGGATTCAGACGGCCTTCGCCGGGACACCAGCAGGCGCCTACCAGCTTGCTTGCATCCAGTTCAGGCTCCAGCTCCTTGGCCTTTTCAGCGGTTATCATGTGGATATCGCTCAGACCCATGCCCTTCACGTGCTTGCAGAGGCCTTCCAGTATGCCCTGCTGAGCAGAATCGGTAAGGGGAATAAGTCCACCGGAGGGATTGTATTCCACATCGCCTATTTCGCTTACAAGGGCATCCCACTGGGCCTGCTGACGCAGAGCCATATCCATTACAAGGGGATTTTCCCTGTAGCTGAGCACGCAGAAGCCGGGGTTGGTGCAGGATGCACCTGCGCAAAGGTCGTCCTTTTCGATGAGGACTACCTTTGCTCCGGCCTTGCTGAGCTTCCAGGCAGCGGCAGCGCCTACTACGCCGCCGCCAACCACTGCAACATCAAATTTACGTTCTGTCATAAAAATCACCCTTTAAAGAGTATTTTCGTAAAAGCTCTTGAGCAGCATTTCGGGGCAGATATTGCCCTGTTTGAAGGTGCGTCCGGTGCGCAGGTTGGTGATCTCGATCACGGATACCTTATGCACATCCAGATCCATCTTGAAGATATCCCTGTCAGCCGCATCGTAAAGCTCGGCAAAGGTCTTGCCGTAGTGAGCGGTATTGGCGCAGGCCAGGCGGGGGATCACGGCATGGATCTCATCATCGTCGCAATCCACAACATACCTTGCAACAGAGCCGTACAGGGTAGAGCTGTTTACTCTGTCCATAGCGATCAGCTCATCGCTGATCACGGGAGGAACAGCGCCGCTGCCGCTGAAGGAGAGAACCTTCTCGAGGGGGAAGCCAAAGAAGCCAAGACCCCACAGGGAAACCTCTGCCATACGGGCGGCGATCTGAATACCGCCTACAAGGCTGCCGGTCTTTGCTGCCAGCAGGTATACGTTTTCGGGCTTTACGCCGCACTTTGCAACAACGTCTGCAACCAGCTCTTCGCCGGGCAGTTCTGCGGTCTGTACTGCAAGAACCGTCTTTTCGTATTTGTCCCGATAGGGCCACATCCTTGCAATGCTGTCATCGTAAGAGATGGCGCGGGCAGGACCGGATGCGAAGCCGGGCAGATTGTATTCGCCGGAGGGGGCAACCTTCCATGCGGAGAACTGGGCGGAAAGCGCTGCCTCATGGGGACGGGCGAGATATACGTTTACGCTGGGGATCTCATGATCGCCTACCTGCATGGTGCCGAAGGTCACTTCGCCCTGAGCGCCAAGGGTAACCAGAGTAAACAGCCTGCCTGCTTCCCAGCTGCCGGGAACGTTAACGCCCATATCGATTACCAGGGCGCCGCTTTCCAGACGGTGTTCTTCGCAGTTGAGCTCCCACAGACGGGGGCGTATTTCTTTTTCGATAAGTTCTACGGTCTGCTGGCTTAGACTAAACATTGGTAACCTCCTTAATAGCTGCCATGTGCTTCATGAATTCTGCGGTAAGGGCAGCTTCGTCAAGGTTTACAATGTTGTAGTCCTTTACAACGGGCTTACCGCCGATGTATACGTCCTTAACGTCGCGGGACTGAGCGCAGTATACGATGGTGCTGATCAGGTCGCTGCCATCGCTGATAAGGTTGGGCTTATCCATGGGGATAACGATAAAGTCGGCATAGCGGCCGGCTTCCAGGCTGCCTGCATCGATGTTGAGCATGTGTGCGCCGCCTGCGGTGGCCATGTCAAATACATCCTTTGCAAGAACGGCGGAAGCGTCCTTTGCGGATACCTTCTGGAGCATTGCGCCCATACGCATTTCTTCGAACATATCCAGTATGTCGTTGGATGCGGGGCCGTCGGTGGCCAGAGCCACGTTGATGCCGGCATCAAGCAGCTCCCTGATGGGGCATACGCCGCTGCCAAGCTTCATGTTGCTCTTGGGATTGTAAACAACGGTGATGTCCTTCTTTGCGGCAAGCTCCATTTCCTTCTTGGAGAGGTGGATGCCGTGTACAGCGGAGAAGCTGCCGTCCAGCAGACCGAATTTATCAAGGTACAGCAGCTCAGCTGCGCCGCGCTGGGCAACGGACTGCTTGGCCTCGGCTTCGGTCTCGTCCACGTGGATCTGAACGTGAACGTTGTTGCCCCTTGCCGCTTCTGCCACAAAGGACAGAGTGTCATCGGTGCAGATATTCAGCTCGGAGGGGGTGAGTACGCACTGGCCGGGATGGTCGTTGATCAGCCTTACCACTTCCAGAGCATCGCTGTTGATGGAGCCGTCCATGAAGTAATCTGCAAGCTCAATGCCGAAGAAACCGCGGATACCGGCATCCTCTGCGGCCTTGAACATACCGTCCTGACGGTAGTTAAGGTCCATATCCACAAATGCGGTTACGCCGCTGTGGAGCATGTCGCAGATGCCCAGAGCGGTCCACAGATAGCTGCGGCGCTCCTTAACTGCGGGATCCTCTTCTGCATAGAGGGCGTTGATGGTGGGGGTAAGAACTTCGTCGCACCAGGTGCTCAGGGGAAGATCATCCCGCCTTCCCTTGATGGTCATCTGCCACAGATGGGTGTGAGCATTTACAAAGCCGGGCATAATGGCCTGACCGCTGCCGTCTACGATTTCTGCATCGGCAGGAACCTTCAGGTCCTTGCCGAAGGAGGAGATGCGGCCGTTTTCAATAAGCAGATCAACATCCTTCAGCACTGTGCCGGAGTTTACTATGAGGTAACTGATATTCTGAATCAATAATGTCATAGGGTTAGCCCTCTATTCATTAAATCTTGGTGGATTTTTCTTTGCGGGCCATGCGCAGGGAGTAAATTGCAGCTGCTGCAAGGGCGCCAAAGAAGGGAAGCATCTGAACCACGCGGGCAGAGAAATTGCCGGTGGTCTGGAGAATATCGCCAAGGGCGGAAAGCAGGCCCAGCGCCCAGGAGAACACCAGAATGGTGTAAGGGTTGTTTTGGGCAACTATTACCAGAGCCATGGCCAGCCAGCCGCGGCCGTTGGTCATTCCGGTGAAACCGCCTACGAAAATGCCCTGAGAGAGGGACAGGGATGCGCCGGCAAGGCCGCAGAACAGGCCGCACAGAGCATAGGAGGAGTAGATCATACGGTCAACGGATATACCGCGGGCAGAGGCTACCCATTCGCTCATACCCACAGCCCTGAGCCTGCGTCCGTAAGCGGTCTTGAAGATGACGGCGTACATGACGATTACCAGAACTATGGTGAGATAATCAAGAACCGTGTGGTTGCTGAGTATCTGGTTGAGGTAGGGTATGTTGGAGATAATGGGGGTGGTAAGATTTTCCAGCCGGGGAGCATCAGGGTAGATAATGGAACCCTGAGCGCCGGTAAGCAGGAAAATCAGGAAGGTGGTAAGGCCGGTACCGAGGGTATTGATGGCCATACCTACGATGTAAATGTCAACATCAAACCTGAGGCTCATGAAGGCCATGAACAGGCCGATGAGTACGGTGATCAGCACGCCGATAACCAGACCCAGAATAAGGTTGTTGAACAGGTTTGCAAAATAGAGGGAGAAGAAGGCAGAGAAAAGCATCATACCTTCCATACCCAGATTGAAGCGGCCGGAAAGGCCGGTCATCAGTCCGCCCAGAGAGCACAGGATCAAAGGGGTGCCATAGGCAATGATGGTATAAAGAGCGCCACCGATGAATTCGTTCATTACTCTGCCACCTCCTTGGTTTCTTCGGCCTTGGGCTTAACAGCGGCCTTTTTCTTTTTCCTGTTGCTGCCGGAAAGGGTGCTGATGAGCTTTTCGCTGGTAACCAGCAGCAGGATCGCGCCCTGGATGATCTGCGCCACGTCGGGGGTGATGTCGGCAAAGAGGGCCGCACATTCAGCGCCCTTGGTAAGATAGGCGAAGAACAGGGATACAGGCAGCACCAGCAGGGGGTTGTTGCGGCTGATCATTGCGATGGAAAGGCCGCTCCAGCCGATACCGCAAAGCTGATTGCGGACGCGATTGGAGGTGCACAGTACATAGCTGAGGCCGCCAACGCCGCCCAGACCGCCGGAGAGGATCATAGCAAGGCTTGCAACAGCAAGGGTGCTGATTCCGCCGTAAGCGGCAAAGGAGGGGTTTTCGCCGGTTATGCGGATCTCATAGCCAACCTTGGTGCGGCGCAGACAGAAGTACATGATGGCCGTAAGGGCAATGGCTATGAATAGGGTTGCATTCAGCTCGGAAGCAGCCAGCAGATTGGGGAACTGGAATGCTTCGGGGATCATGGCAGTGGTAACGCCCTGACCGGAATCCATATCCCTGAAGGGGCCTTCGACCAGCATCATGACAAGGTAGAATATCACGTTTGCGATCATGAGGGAGCTCATCATGATATCTACGTTGAAGCGGCGGCGGAAGAAATTGCACAGCAGAGAAAGTGCTGCGCCGCCAACGAAGGCTGCGACAAACATCAGGGGGATCGCAACGGCTGCGGGCCAGCCTTCCATCCATACGCCGGCCATGGTGCCGGTGAGCATGCCGAAATAAACCATGCCTTCAAGACCCAGGTTCCATACGGAAGCGGTAAAGGATACGCTTGCCGCAAGACCGCAGATGATGAGAGGCACCGCGGTGTTGATCATGTCGCCAAGGAAGAACTGGCTGGAGAAGGGGCCGGTGAAAAAGAACTTGAGGGCAATGCCGGGCTCACTGGAGCAGAGCAGTATAACCACTACTGCCATTATAAGGCCGGACAGTATTACCAACAGCTGAAAAAGAGTTTGTTTAGACCGCTGCATCGTCATCCTCCGATCCGCGGGTAAGTTCAGTCATGAACTTAATACCGAGCATATATTCGCCGATTTCCTCACGGGTTATCATGTCATCGTTTACAAAGGAGGCGGTGAGGGCGCCGTCATGGATGACCAGGATCCTGTCAGCCAGAGCAAGGATCTCGTTGATATTACTGGATACCAGCAGTATGCCAAGACCCTGATCCCTGAGCTGCAGCATGGTCTCGTGGACGTAGCGGGTGCTCAGAACGTCAAGACCCATGGTAACTTCGCTTGCCAGCAGCACCTTGGGGTTGGCAGAAAGCTCGCGAGCCAGTATGGTGCGCTGAATGTGACCGCCGGAAAGAGCGCCGACGATGTGGTTTTCACCGCTTACCTTGATGCTGTACTGGTCTATGAGCTGCTTGCTGAGGTCAGACAGAGGCTTTGCCTTGAGGAAGCCGTGCTTGCTGTAAGGCTCCTTGCTGCGGCGGTCTACCAGCAGGTTTTCGGATACGCTGGCAGTGGCGCAGGAACCCACGTGGATACGGTCTTCGGGAACATAGCTCATGCCTGCATCTCTGCGCTTCTGGGGGGTAAGGTTGGTGATATCCTTGCCCATCAGGCGGATGCTGCCCTTATCGGCCTTGCGCAGACCGAAGAGAACTTCCAGAAGCTCGGGCTGGCCGTTGCCGTTTATACCGGCAATGGCTACGATTTCGCCGGAGCGGACGGTAAAGCTTACGTGCTTTACCGCATCCAGCAGGCCGTTCTTGACCCAGAGGTTATTGGCCTGAAGAACGATGTTGCCGGGGTTGGCGGGAGTCTTATCCAGATGGAGGGAAAGGGTCTGGCCTACCATCATGCGGATGATCTCAGCAGCGTCAACTGCGGCGGTCTTGTCGGTACGGACGGACTCGCCGTCGCGAAGAACAGTCAGATCGTCGGTTATGGAAATAACCTCTTCAACCTTGTGGCTGATGTAAATGATGGTCTTTCCGTTTTCCTTGAGCAGCCTGATGGTGTCCAGCAGGCCCTGGATCTCCTGCTCTACCAGAACGGAAGTGGGCTCGTCGAATATCAGCAGGTCGGCCTTGCTGAATACGACGCGCATGATCTCAACCTTCTGGCGTTCACCCATGGAGAGCGTGCCTACCTTGCGGTCCAGGTCGATGGTGAAGCCGCACTGTCTTGCAGCTTCTTCGGCGGCCGCACGCTGAGCTTTAAGGTCAACGAAACCGAGCTTCTTGGTGGGCTCCATGCCCAGAACCACGTTTTCTGCAACGGTATAGTCATCGATGAGGGAGAAGTGCTGATGAACCATGCCGATGCCCAGCTTCTGAGCCTGCATGGCATTGCCCAGGGTTACTTCCTGGCCGTTGAAGGTGACGGTACCGCTGTCCATGCGCTCTACGCCGGACAGTATTTTCATAAGGGTGGATTTACCTGCACCGTTTTCGCCCAGCAAACCGTGTACAGTGCCGCGGCGAACGGAGAAATCCACGTTTTTCAGGGCACGGACCTCACGGCCATAGGCCTGATAGGTCTTTGTGATGCCCCGCATGCACAAATAATCGGACATATAATGTCTCCTTTTAAATAGCGGTTTGGTAGGGAGTTAAATTATGCAATGGGTCTGCGGGCATCGATGCTGCCATCGGCAAGGCCCTGGAGAGCGGCATCCATGGCGGCACGGATGTCTTCGGAAACGGTTTCGAGGTAAGTGGGATCATCGGTGGTGAAGGCGATTACGTCTTCAGCTACGCCTGCCCTGCGGCCGGTGCCGTATTCCAGAGTGCCTTCGATTGCGCCCTTGGCGGCACTGTAAGCTGCATCATAGCCCTGAACCAGAGAAGCGCCGATGATGGTGCCGGGAGCCAGGGAGATGGAGTTGTTGTCGTGGGGGATAGCGTAGCAGTTCTGGGCTTCGGCTTCGGTTACGCAGCCGTATGCGGATGCGCCGCTGGTGTAGTAAACGATGTCAACACCCTGAGCGATGAGGGCGCGGGTAACGGCAGCTCCCTTAGCGGGGTCTACCCAGTCGCCGATTACGGAAGTGATGATCTCGATATCGGGGTTTACGTCCTTAACGCCGTTGGTGAAGCCGGTCTTAAGGTCAACGTCCCATGCATCGTAAATGTCGGTGGTTACAAGGCCAACCTTCAGGTCGGGATTGGCGCGTTCCATGTCGCTCTGGGTAACGAGAGCGCAGAAGTGGCCGCCGAGGTAGCCCAGCTGATACATATCGAAGGAAATGCCCCATACGGTATCGGGGATCTTGCCGCCGTCGAACTTGGACTCATAGTTCAGCAGGTCTGCGTCTACCAGAACGATCTTCTGATCGGGATAAACTTTCAGAGTGTCGTTTACGCAATAGCGCATAACGTCGGTGGTGGTGAAGATTACGTCGTAGATACCTGCAGCGGCAAGGCTGGTGAGGTACTTACCGTAGCTGGTCCACTGGTCGCCGCCTTCAACTACCTTGGGTTCGGGAGCGCCAAGATCAGCACAGGCATCGCGGATGCCGCTGGCAATCATCTGGAAGATGGCGTTTTCGCCTTCAATACCGGGCAGCATGATAGCGGTCTGGAAATCGGCATAGCCGCCTTCGCCGCTGCCGGAATCGTCAGCAGCAGGGGTGGAGCTGCCGCAGCCTACTGCGGTCAGTACGAGGGCGAGTACCAGGGTGATGATAAGGAATCTGCGCTTCATTGTGAGTCCTCCTTCGAATTATACAAGTTGATTTGTGAGTATTTCGGTATCTTTGCATCCTGCAACGGCGGTTTTGCCGGAGCGGATGTCGCATATGGTTACTTCAGCCAGCTTGTTGATGTGCATAACATCGGGGATCTTGAAGAAGTCCCAGCCGGCCTGCTCCAGCAGCTCATAGAACAGCTTGCCGTAAATGCTGAGGGAATTGAAGGCCAGATCGTCGGCCAGCTTCTGGATATCCAGTCCCTCGGGGGCGTCTATGGTAAGGCATGCGCCGGAAGCATAGTGGAGATAGTCATCGGGAAGCAGGAGATGCTTGCCTTCGGGAGCGGGGCCGTAGGGGCCGATGGGGCAGTAGCCCAGTATGTGGCGAACCATGGAGGAATCATAGCCAAGGGAGTTTTCCATGGTGAAGAGCATGTTTTCATTCATGCGGCCTGCGATCTGGGTGCTGCCTGCGGCACTTCCCTGAGGAACCGCTACCAGGGTAAGCTGAGCGGGTTCGCAGCCTGCGGCCTTTGCGAGGCTTACTGTCCACTCATCAGAGGGGAACTTATCGCACTGCAGAACAGCGGTAAGGGCTGCGCTGCATTCGGCGGGATCGGGAACATCATTTTCCAGGAACATCTTTATGGGACCGGATATCATTTCGCCCTCAAAGGGACGTGCAGACTGCAGAACGAGATTTGCGCAGCGGGGGATATAGGTTTCTACAAAGATGTGGGGAAGAAGAAGCTTGCCCAGATTCTGGGGGCGTATGGATGCGGAAGCCAGACCACCCTGACAGAGTTCTGTTACCAGAGCGCCTGCCTGATAGGATCCGATAGCATTGATGCCTGCATCCATAAGCTTTGCGCCGCAGGGCATCGAAGAAACTTCGATGCCGTACGCGCAGGCGTTATCGTTAAGGTCGTTGAGTATTCTGGAACAACGGGCTTGGATTGCTTGGAGGGGAAGAGACATATTTACCTTCCTTTCAGTCACTGCATCAGCTGTTGATCTTCTTTACGTATTCGTCAAAGGCAGCTGCTTCGGCAACCCTGTCCAGATCAGTCTGGGACTGGGGCAGCATGGTTGCGGTGAGAGCACCGGTGGGGCAGATGCTTACGCATACGCCGCAGTCGCGGCACAGGTCTGCATCCACGTGCATGCCGGTTTCATCCAGCTTTCTTGCCTCATAGCAACAGGCCTTTACGCAGCGGTTGCAGTGAGTGCAGCCCTTGAAGCCGGTGGCGGGGTCTGCATCGGGACGGTATTCGAATGCCAGCCTGGTAACCAGGTCTCTGTCGGGGAAGCTGCCGAGAGCGGCGCCTCTGGCTTCTTCAAGGCTTGTATAGCCCAGCTTTGCCAGCAGAGCGGAAAGCTCATAGCACATCTTTTCCACATAATCCATACCGTAGAGGATACCTGCGGAGCAGTAGCCCACGCCGCGGCAGCCTGCCATGATGAACTCAACTGCATCAGCAGCGCTCATGCATCCGCCGGAGCCGTATATGTCAAGGTTAGGTATCTTGCGGGAAAGGGCAGCGTTGATGTACATGGACTGGGGCTTGATTGCGCCGCCGCTTATCCAGCCGCAGCCGTCAGCGCCCATCAGCTCGGGGCGGGCGTTCTTGATATCGATCTTGAGGCCGGGGCCTATGGAGTCAATGGCGCAAAGGGCATCTGCGCCTTCCTGCATGCAGCGGATACCTGCGGAAACAGGATCAGGCCAGTTGGCGGAAAGCTTGCAGATAACAGGAATATTAACCTTTTTCTTTGCAATGCGGAGCATGGGCAGCAGGGTGTCCTCGGTATAGGATACCAGCTCCAGCATATCTGCGCCTGCCTTTTCGGCATCGGCGACGATCGCTTCGGCTTCGGCGGGAGTATGGCCAACGGATGCGATGACCACTGCGCCTGCGGCTTTGGCTTCGGGGATTTCCTTTTCATACCACTGAAGCCTGTCGGAGTCAGCCCATTTTTCGCAGTTTATCAGGGAATTGGGGCCCATGGTGCCGATGTGGTGGGCGGGGTTGATAGCCCTGTTGAGGCGGAGGGTCTTGGTGACAACTGCGCCGCAGCCGGCCTTGTGTGCCCTGATAAGGCCTTCAGAACCGTAGCCCAGCGGGCCGGAACTGAGGATGAAGGGGGAGCGGAGCTTTATGCCCGCATAGGTGGTGGAGATATCTGCGCCTTTGCAAAGTTTGGGATCAAACATTTTCTTTTCTCCTTAATTTCCCGACCAGAAACGCTGAGCAGCATCCCTGAGGTCTGATTTTGCTTTGGGTATGTCCACGGTGAGCAGGGTATGGTCGCGCTTGAGGAAGCGGCCGTTTACCATTACATCGCAAACGTTCTGGGGATTGCGGAAAAGTACCAGCTGATCGTATACATTGTCCGGATTGATGGGGGTGGGCGTATCCAGATCAATTGTGATCAGGTCTGCAAGGAGTCCCTCTTCCAGGGCGCCGGCCTGAATGCCCAGGGCTTCGGCGCCGCGCCATGTGGCCAGTTCATATACTGCCTTTGCAGGCATTATGGTGGTGGACTGCCAATGGGCTTTGGGGATGAGGAATGCTCCGCGCATTATTTCGAAGAAGTTGTTTATATAGCCGTCGGAGCCAAGGCCCACCTTCATGCCCAGCTCCAGCATATCGCTTACAGGGGCTACGCCGCCGCCGACCTCGCAGTTGGACAGGGGCATGTGTACTGCGCGTACGCCGCGCTTTGCAAGGAGCTTCAGCTCATCGGGGCTGAGCTGTACGCACTGGGAGGCGATGACCTTATCGTCAAGGTAGCCCAGCTTGTCGTAAACTTCAACCGGGGTGCTGTTGAGATGCTCCTTGACCCAGGTGGGTTCGAAAACGCTCTCGGAGAGATGCATGTGGATATCCGCGCCCAGTTCCTTAGCCATGGCCTTTGCCTCGGAAACATAGTCCTCGGGGCAGGTGAACAGGGTGTGTATGCTCATTATGCCGGTAACGGTGGAATCGGGCTTATTGTGGCTGCGGATAAAATCAGCGTTTTCCTTAAGACCCAGCGCGCCGTTTTCCTCGCTGATGCGGCAGCAGGCTTCGAAGCAGAGAACGCCTCTGAGACCGGCGGCCTCGGTCACTTCCGCTGCGATCTCCAGTGCGCCGGGAATGGAGTTGGGCGCTTCCAGAATGTCGCAGAAGCAGGTAACACCGCTGTCGATCATTTCCACCATGTTCCATGCGGCGGTGGTGCGGACCAGATCGTGGTCTACCCTGTTTTCAACGTAGGGCCACCAGAAATCCTCAAGGAAGCTGGAAAATTCGGTTACCAGCGCCTCTACGGTTATGCCGTGGGACAGCATGCCGTACATATGGTTATGGCCGTTTATAAAGCCGGGAGCAATGAGCTTATCCGTAGCATCGATCACCGTGTCCCCTTCATTGGGAAGGAGAGAGGCGTTTGGGCCTGCGGCTGCAATGCGGTTTCCTTCGATTATAACGCCGCTGTCGGCAACTATGCCGTTGCGGGTCATAAGGTATCCGCCGTGAATTACTGTACGCTGCATAGTAAAACCTCCTGTTTGGGGTTGCGTATTATTTGGCGCGGCGTCTTGCAGGGGGAACGTGGATCGCTTCGCCGATAAGGCGCTGCATGCACTCCATGAATGCCTCGGCAAGGCTGGGATGTGCGTGCATGGTATGAGCGGCTTCCTCAACGGTGAGCATGCTCTTCATGGCGATTACGGCCTCATGGATAAGGTCGCTTGCGTGGGGACCTGCGATGTGTACGCCCAGAATGGAGCGGAGATCCTCGGAAGCGATTATCTTTACGAGACCCTCGGTTTCGCCAAGGCTCAGGGCCTTGCCGTTGCCGGAAAAGGCAAAGCGGGCTGCGTTGTATTTAACATCCTCGGCCTTGAGCTGCTCTTCGGTCTTGCCCACGCTTGCAAGCTCGGGGAAGGCGAATACGCAGGCGGGGATGATGTCGTAATCCACGTAGGTGCTCATTCCGCAGATGCGCTCTACGCATACGCGGCCTTCGTCGGATGCTACGTGTGCCAGCATTGCGCCGCCTATAACATCGCCGATGGCATAGATGCCGGGAACGTTGGTGCGGTAGTTTTCGTCTACCTTTATCTTTCTGCCATCCATTTCGATGCCGGCTTCTTCAATGCCGAGACCGTCGATGCAAGGGGTACGGCCTGCGCCGTTGAGAACGTGGGTGCAGGGGATGGCAACGGTGCCTTCGCCGGTTTCGGCGGTAACTACCATGTTGCCCTTGTCGCCCTCGATGGAGGTGACCTTGGCGCCGGTGAGAACCTTTATGCCCTGAGCGGCAAGGCGCTTTGCGGCAAACTTGGACAGCTCGCCATCCAGAGTGGACAGCACTGCGGGAAGGAATTCAACGATGGTTACCTCGGAGCCGAATGCCTTGTAAATACCGGCCATTTCCACGCCGATAACGCCGCCGCCGATGATTACCAGGCTCTGGGGGATCTCTTCCAGAGCCAGAGCTTCGGTGCTGCCCATTACGCCGGGCAGGTCAATGCCGGGAACGGGGAGGCGGGCGGTCTTGCTGCCGGTCGCGATGATGATGTGGTCGGCAGTGTAGCTTTCGCCTGCTGCGGTAACGGTCTTGTCCTTGCCGATGGAGGCTTCGCCGGTGATAACGGTTACGCCATTGCCCTTCAGCAGGGAAGCAACGCCGGAGGTAAGCTGGTTAACTACCTGTTCCTTGCGGGCGCGTACGCCTTCAGCGGAAACGGAAGCGGCAGCTGCGGCAACGCCGTACTTTTCAGCTTCGGCGATGATATTCATGACCTCTGCGGAACGATACAGGGTCTTGGTGGGGATGCAGCCGTGGTTCAGGCAGGTGCCGCCAACTCTTTCACGCTCTATAAGGGCAACGTTTTTGCCCAGCTGTGCGGCGCGGATGGCGGTTACATAACCACCGGGGCCGCCGCCTATTACGATAATGTCGAAATGCATTGCAGATCCTCCATGAATTACTGCCAGTCAATGGTATTGAGCAGGTTGGCAACTTCGGTGGTGAAGCGTCCTGCAGGTGCGCCGTTGATTACCCTGTGGTCATAGGTGAGACAGAGGTTCATAACGGGCTCGATGAATATGCCGCCGTTCTTGACTACGGGTACTTCCCTCAGCTTGCAAACGCCGAGAATAGTGGACTCGGGGGGATTGAGGATGGGGGTGAAGGCGGTGACGTTGGCCATTGCCAGATTGGTAACGGTGGTCACTGCGTTGCCCATATCATCGGCGGTAAGGCGGCCTGCGTTTGCCTTTGCGGAAAGCTCCGCAAGGTCCTTGCAGATTTCGCCAAGAGTTTTTACGTCAGCATTGCGGATGACAGGCACGACCAGTCCCTTGGGAGTATCCACGGCAACGCCGATATTGATGGCGGCGGGGAGGCGGAAGTGGGATGCATCCATGTACTGCATGCGGATGTCCGGCCTGTCCTTGATGGCAAGGGCAACGGCCTTTATGATCATTGCGGTGTAGCTGAGCTTGAGGCCCTTCTCGGCATAAACGGGCTTGAGGCGCTTGTATGCCTTTACCATGGGAGCGAAGGACTCTTCGATGGTTACCACTGCCTGAGCGGAATTTGCAAGGCTGGCCTTCATGGCGGCTGCGGTCGCGCGCTGTATGCCGTTCATGGGGATGATCTCATCCTGCAGCTGGATGGCCTTGCCGTGTGCCTTAAGGTCGGCAACGGTTACCATGCCCAGCAGGCCGGTGCCTACGATGTGGTCATAGCTGAGGCCCAGCTTGGCAGCCATCATCTTTGCTCTGGGAGTGATGCTTACGGGACCTGCGGGAACGGCAGGAGCTGCAGCGGGGTGAGATGCTGCAAAGCGTACATCGTCAACGGTGATCTCGCCGTCCTTGCCGGTGCCCTTAACGCCTGCAACGTTTACGCCGTGAGCGGCGGCAGCTGCGGCAGCGCGGGGGGTCATGGCGGCCTGAACAACGGGAGCGGGGGCAGCGGCAGGAGCAGCTGCGGGTGCGGGAGCTGCTTCGGCAGCGGGGGCTTCGCCGGGAGCTGCGGGAGCAACGTCACCCTCTTCGCCTATGGCGCAAAGGGGAGAGCCGCAGGGAGCAGAGTCGCCTTCTGCAAGGTACAGCTTGAGCACTATGCCGTCGCGGGAAGCAACAGCGTTATTGGTGAGCTTTTCAGCTTCGATAACTGCAAGAGCGTCGCCGCGCTTAACGGCTGCGCCTTCCTTTACCAGCCATTCGCCAACTATGCCTTCTTCCATGGAAAGGCCGAACTTGGGCATTACTTCGATGGTGGCATTGCTGTCGGAAGCGGCAGGAGCAGCGGGAGCGGCGGCAGGGGCTGCAGCGGGGGCTTCTTCCTTGGCGGGAGCTTCGCCTGCTGCATCGGGAACTGCTTCGCCTGCATCGCCTATGACGCAGAGGGGAGAGCCGCAGGGAGCGGATTCGCCTGCTGCAAGGTAGCACTTGAGCACTACGCCGTCACGGGAGGCTACGGCATTGTTGACCAGCTTTTCGGCTTCGATAACGGCAAGGGCATCGCCGCGCTTAACGGTTGCGCCTTCCTTTACCAGCCATTCGCCTACTATGCCTTCCTCCATAGAGAGCCCGAATTTGGGCATTACTTCAATAACAGCCATAGACAAAGCCTCCTTTAGAATGCTACGGTCTTCTTGACCGCGGAGACGATATCTTCAGGGCTCAGCATGTAGTAATCCTCCAGAGTGGGAGCGAAGGATACGGGGATATCGAGGCAGGTCACTCTCTCTACGGGAGCAGCCAGATACTCGAAGTACTTTTCGGTTACCATGGCGCTGATCTCGGATGCCCAGCCGCCAACCTTGGGGCCTTCCTGAGCGATTACCAGACGGCCGGTCTTGGCAACGGATTCGGCGATGAGCTGCTCATCGTAGGGCTTGATGGTACGCAGGTTGATTACCTCTGCGTTGATGCCTTCCTTTTCCAGAGCCTTGGCAGCCTTGAGAGCCATGCCTACGGTTATCTGCAGGGCAACGATGGTAACATCCTTGCCTTCTTTTTCTATTACGCCTTTGCCCAGGGGGAGAGCGTAGGGCTCTTCGGGTACTTCGCCGCGGGCATTCAGCAGCATCTTGTGCTCAAGGAAGAGCACGGGGTCATCGCTGCGGATTGCGGAGATCAGCAGGCCCTTTGCCTCGTAGGGATTGGCGGGGGATACGATTACAAGACCGGGGGTGTTGAGGAACCAGCTCTCAACGCAGGCGCTGTGATGATAAGCGCAGCGGATGCCGGCGCCCTGGGGCATGCGGATGGTAACGGGGCAGTTTGCCTCTTCCTGGAACATGAAGTTCAGCTTGGCGGAGCTGTTTACGATCTGGTCGAAAGCAACGCCGGCAAAGTCTGCGAACATCATTTCGGCAACGGGACGGAGGCCTGCGATGGCCGCGCCGTTTGCAAGGCCTACGATAGCGGCCTCGGACAGGGCGGTATCAAAGATACGATTGGGCCAGCGCTGATAGATGCCCTGGGTAAGACCAAAGTCACCGCCCATGCGGGCAACGTCTTCGCCCAGCACGAATACGTTTTCGTCGCGCTCCATTTCCTGAATCATGGCCTCGTTGATGGCCTTGGTGTAGGTAAGTATTCTGCTCATTGGTTATACCTCCCAGTTGAATCCTTCATAAACATGGCTGGTTGCGCTGGAAACATCGGGCAAGGGGCTCTCAAGGGTGAACTTGAGCATATCCGCAACCTGTGCGTCAACGTCGGCTTCGATGGCCTTCAGCTCATCTTCGCTTACGCCTTCCCTGTCCTTAAGCACATTGGCGCAGAGGACGATGGGATCGCGCTTCTTCCAGTATTCCATCTCTTCCTTGGGACGGTAAGCAGCGGGGTCGCCTGCGAAGTGACCCTGCCAGCGGTAGGTAACGAACTCCAGCAGGGAGGGGCCTTCGCCCTTGCGGGCCATTTCTACGGCCTTTTCGGTGGCTTCCACAACGGCTTCGATATCGTTGCCGTCAATTCGCCAGGAGGGAACGCCGTAACCGTCTGCCCACTGCCTCAGCTCTTCCTGGGGATGAGCTACGGAGCAGGGGGTGCTGATGGCATAGCCGTTGTTGATGAGGGCATATACTACGGGGAGCTTCCAGGTTGCTGCCAGGTTCATGCTCTCGTGGCAGGTACCTTCGCCCAGAGTACCGTCGCCCATGAAGACTACGGATACGTCGTCGTTATTCTTATATCTGGAGGCAAAAGCAGTACCCAGAGCGGTAACCACGGTGGAACCCTGAATGCCGTTGAAGCCGTGATTATGGCAGGACCAGTCATGGATATGCATTGAACCGCCGCGTCCGCCGTTTACGCCGGTGGCCTTGCCGAATATTTCGGCCATTACCAGCTTGGGATCAGTGCCGCACAGCAGGATAGCGCCGTGTCCGCGATGATCGGGGTATTTGTAGTCGGTGGTGCGAAGTGCGCGTACCACGCCGGCCTGACAGGCTTCCTGGCCGGTGGACAGGTGCACGAAGCCGGGAACGGTGCCGTTTGCCGCGTATTCCTGGATGCAATCCTCAAACTTGCGGATCAAAACCATGTCGCGGTACAGGCCGAGAAGTCTTTCTTTGCTCAATGCCATAGTCTTTCCTCCGTTGACAATAATGTTGTTGAAATTTGTTATTTCGCTTACTTTTTCCGTATCTGCAAAAAAGCTGGCTTGCAGGCGGCCGGTGTTTGCTTTTAGCCGGTTTAATTTTATAATGTCTGCCTTGAATTTGCGTGTGCGGCAGTCATTTTCGGGATCAGCTGCCCCGTATGTCAGCGTGTGACGGGGGGCGGAGTGCCTTGGCTGCAGTACAGCCTTAAAACTTATGTTGGTGGAATATGATATACGGATAACTTGATTTCGGTTGATGCAATGTGTTGGGTTTTGCGGGAAATACCCCTGTTTATCAGTGTTTTTTCGTATTTTTCAGGATAGGTGACGCGACGTGGGGAAACGGCGTTTTTTCATGCGCGTTTCCGCATGGCGAAAATAGTGAAAAGCTGAAACCTGAGATATTCGATAAAAATAATAGCTGGTGGAATTAATAAATTTGGCCGATGTGGCATGAGCCACATCAGCCAAATCTTGATTTTAGCTAAAGCGGATAATTAAGCAGCGGGCTGGATGTAGAGCAGATCATAGAGGGTGTAGTCGCCCAGACCGGGAGCGGTTCCATCATAACCGCCATCCTCCATCAGCTTTACGGTGCACTCAGCGATCTCGCTGGCAAGAACGTTGTGAACATAACCGTCGGCGCATACGAAGTCGTAGCTGTCAGCTTCGGCCATGCCTACAGCGGCAAATACGTCAGCAACGGGATACTCGTCCTTAACGCAGGCCATCATAACATCGCTGCCTACGCGAACATAAGCTACTTCCCAAACTGCCCAGTCGGGATCCTGTGCTTCGCCAACTACGATGGGAGCGGATTCGCCTTCCAGGGTGAAGTACTTCTGCATAAGGTCGTCATACATTTCGTCTGCAGCATAGCCGTCAGAACCGATTACCTGGCAGGGCTCGGTGCCGGCTACTTCGCACTTGGCTACTACATCGGCGAATGCATAAGCTACGCGGGTCTCGGCGCCGCGGGGCTGTTCGCTGCTGGTCAGGTCAGCAATAGCGGTGTTCCATACGATGATGCGGTTTACGCCATCAGCTGCGGGAGCTTCTTCAACAGCGGCTTCCTCAGCGGGGGCTTCTTCAACAGCGGGAGCTTCCTCAACAGCGGGGGCTTCCTCAGCGGCGGGGGCGGCGCAGGCTACCAGGGACAGAGCCATTACCAGAACCAGCAGGGTAGCAAAAAACTTCTTCACAATGTTTTCCTCCTTGATGATGTGTTTTGCGTATTTAGATATGAAATACGTCATGGTGCGGTTTTAGATATGCCGCACTTTTCATATAAACATTTTAACCTCTTTACGGTGGACATGTACAGTAAAATCATCAGCACATTTGTGCAAGTTTTGTGTTTTTATCCGTATAGGGCTGTATATGTCTAAAAAATCATGTATAATTCAAACTGAGTAACAGCGCAATGGCATTTCTCTGCACGATTCATACAAAATTTTTTTAAATACATTACAAAAAGGAAGGTATTATCGCTATGCACAGGATAACCCAACATCCGATATTGAGCATACCCGAAGCTCCCGTATTCACCTTTACGATGGATGGCAGGGAGGTTACTGCGCGGGAAGGCGAAACTGTGGCGGCTGCGCTGATGGCCAATGGGATAAGGACCTTCAGGCACACTGCAAAGCACCATGAGCCCAGAGGTATTTTCTGCGGCATCGGCCAGTGCACAGACTGCATCATGGAGATAGACGGCGTTATGAACGTCCGCGCATGCATGACCATTGCCAAGCCCGGAATGGTGGTCAGAACTCAGGAAGGCCTTGGCGCCGGGGAGGAAACCAATGAATAGCTACGACGTAATTGTCATAGGCGCAGGCCCTGCCGGTCTCGGCGCTGCAATAGAGGCACGCCGCCACGGCGCAAGCGTGCTGCTGTTGGATGAAAACAGCCGTCCCGGCGGACAGCTGTTCAAGCAGATACATAAATTTTTCGGTTCCGAGGAGCACTATGCCGGTACCCGCGGCTTTGCCATAGGCCAGATGCTGCTGGACGAGGCTGCAAGCCTTGGCGTAGAGACCCGCCTCAATACCCGCGTTTGGGGTATTTATCCCGATGGTAGCGTTGCCGCCACCGATGAAAAGCAGAGCTGGCATTTCAATGCAAAGCGCATTGTACTTGCAACAGGCGCCTCCGAGAACGCCCTCAGCTTCCCCGGATGCACTCTGCCCGGCGTTATCACCGCAGGCGCAGCCCAGACCTTCATGAACGTGCAGCACGTTCTGCCCGGCAACAGGTTTGTGGTTGTGGGCTCCGGCAACGTTGGCCTCATTGTTACATATCAGCTGCTTCAGGCAGGCGCGGATGTTGCCTGCATACTTGAAGCCGCTCCCAGAATAAACGGATATGCCGTTCACGCCGCCAAGGTAAAGAGGGCAGGCGTACCGGTCCTCACCTCCCACACCGTACTCAGGGCTGAAGGCGACGGATGCGTTGAGCGTGTGGTCATTGCAAAGCTGGATGAAAAGTTCTGCCCCATCCCCGGCACCGAAGAAACCATTGAATGCGATACGGTCGCCCTTGCGGTAGGTCTTACTCCCAGAATCGAAATCGCCGACGTAAGCGGCTGCAAGCTTATCAATTCCGCACCTTTGGGCGGCGTGATCCCAGCCCACACCGCAGACCTTGAAACCAGCGATGAGCGCATTCTGGTCGCAGGCGATGCCGCTGGCATCGAAGAAGCCAGCACTGCCCTTGACGAGGGCCGTCTTGCCGGCACCTGCGCCGCATACAGGCTGGGCTATCTTACAGATAACCAGTATGCCGAAGCCCGCCAGACTATACTCAACAGGCTCAATACTCTGCGCACCGGTCCTTTCGGCGAACGCAGAAGGCTTGCTAAGGAGGCCGTATGGAACAGCATGAAGTAAAGACTCCCCGCGAAGTTGTTTGCCGCTGCGAAGAAGTATCCAAAGAAGAGATACTTCAGGCAATGAGAGAGGGTGCAAACTCTCTGGATTCCATAAAGAAGCGCACCCGCGCGGGAATGGGCTTCTGTCAGGGACGTACCTGCCGCAAGATGATAGCAAGAATGCTGTCCGAGTATTATTCTCAGCCGGTGGACAGATACCTTCCCGGCAGCATCCGTCTGCCCGTGACTCCCGTAAAGCTGGGACTCATTGCAGAAACCGAGGATGCCTTCTGCTCCTGCAAAGGTAAAGAGGAGGAATAGTCTATGCGTAAAATAATGGTGGATTGTCCCCAGAATATTCCCTGCAATCCCTGCACTCACGCCTGCCCTACCGGAGCCATATTTATCGGTGACGATATAACTGCCCGCCCCGCCCTTACTCCGGAAAAGTGCACCGGCTGCGGCCTTTGCGTTGCCGCCTGTCCCGGTCAGGCATGTTTCCTGCTGGATGAAGAATTTGCTCCCGGTATTGCCACCGTGGATTTCCCCTACGAATATCTCCCTCTGCCTGAGGTTGGCATGGTGGTGGAAGCCCGCGACAACGAGGGCTGCAAGGTATGCGACGGTAAGGTTGAAAATGTGATGATGCGCAAGAATGCCCACAATACCGCCGTGGTACGCATAAGCGTTCCCGTGGAATACGCAAAGCAGGTAAGGGGCATGCGTCCTCTGCACAGATAATAATCAAAAATACGATCAAGGCAGGTAATACCTGCCTTTTTGCTTTGCATAAAAACAGCAGACACGGTTTTGTGTCTGCTGTTATGTTTTATCTTTGGAGATTATCCAAAAAGTCTGCCAATTCCTTAAAGCCGCCATGGGGATATTTATCAATATCCGCATTTTTTCTGTTTATAAGGCAATCAGTAAGCAAAAATACCTTCATGCCCAGCTGAGCGGCTATCATATCCTCGTCAACATCGTTGCCCACCATTACGCATTCCTCGGCGCAAAGGCCAAGTTCAGAAAGAATGTCCCTGTAATATTCCGGATTGGGCTTGCAGTGGCGGGAGTTTTCGTATGTGGTATACAGCTCAAAATCCTCAGGCTCAAGGCCTGCCCAGCGTATGCGGCTTTGGGTGGCGATGGCAGGGAAGAGGGGATTGGTCGCAAGGATTACCCGGAATCCCCGCTGCCTGAGCCTGTGCACTATTTCCCTTGATTCCGGTGCAAAGCCGCACAGTTCCTTGGCCTTCTGAAAATCGGTGCGGTAAAATTCCTCAAAAAAGGGTATATCATCAAGGGCGTCAGTGCCGTACTTTGCCGAGAAAAAATCCCAGAAAACAGCCTCGTTGGTTTTTTCGCCGGTGTTTTTTATCATGGCTGCGGTGCCTGCCCAAACTGTATCTGTGAGGGCCTTGGGATCATATCCTCTGGTGGCGGCCTTTGCGGCCAGATTGCCAAAATATGACTTGGTGAAGTCGTCCTGATCCATGGGGAGCAGGGTGCCGTCCAGGTCGAACAATACAGCGGTAACGGCCATACTTAAAGCTGACTCCTTTAGCTTGATTTTTATGAATGAATTAAATAATATCACAAAAACACGGAAAATGATATACTGCGCCGTTTCCCGGGCCATGGTATATGGTAATGGGCCAATATCCGTATTATCATTTGGCGGTATATGTGCTATCATTTTAATGTGAAAACAACGCATTTGCATTTTTACGGAGGATATAGATGAAACTGGTGCTCCTTACCGCCCTGGGCGTGGGCGGCGCAACTGTTATCGGCAGCGTGATGGGCTTTGTATTCAAAGGCTTTTCCCATCGTTTCAGCGACATAGTTTTGTCCTTTGCGGCGGGGGTTATGCTGGCGGCGGCGGTGATAGGCCTTGTGCTGCCATCGCTGGAATACGGCGGAAATTTTGCCCTGATTACCACGATTGCCGGTATATTCTGCGGCGCATTGTGCCTTAATCTTTTTGACAGGCTGATACCCCATCTCCATAAGCTCAGCGGAATAGAGCCGGAAAATCACCCTGACGGTACGGAAAAGCTGGATAAGGTGCTGCTGTTTGTTCTGGCCATTGCCATACATAATCTGCCTGAGGGAATTGCCGCAGGCGTCAGCTTCGGTTCAGGCAATGTGGCGGAGGCGCTTACCGTTGCAGGCGGCATAGCACTGCAGAATATTCCCGAAGGCATGGTGATAATAGGCCCTATGCTTGCGGCGGGGATTTCCCCAAAGCGCACTTTCCTCTGCGCCGCGGCCACAGGTCTTATCGAAGTACTGGGCACATTTATAGGCTATTTTGCGGTAACCGTGTCCACGGCGTTGCTGCCCTTTGCCTTAGCTTTTGCAGGGGGAACTATGATATACGTGGTAAGCGACGAAATGATCCCCGAAACCCATGCCCATGGCAGCGAGCGTGCGGCAACATACGCTCTGCTTGCGGGCTTCTGCGTAATGCTGGCCACTGATTTTCTGCTGGGGTAAACTCACATGTGTGTATTATAAGCAAAGCGGATACGGATATAGCGTTAATTGATGTATGAGAATATTGCGCATGGAAAAAATGAGGGGTATAATAATTTATAATCTTGCGAATTTTTGGAGGCAAATAGATGGATAGTAATGTAAGACCCCAGGATATGCAGCGTATAAACACCAAGGCCCTTGCAGATGCATTCATTGCAGAGCAGGTTGAGGCCATACGCGCTCAGGTAGGCGATAAGAAGGTTCTGCTGGCTCTTTCCGGCGGCGTTGACAGCTCTGTTGTGGCTGCGCTGCTGATTAAGGCAATAGGAAAGCAGCTGGTTTGCGTTCATGTAAACCACGGCCTGATGCGTAAGGGTGAATCCGAGCAGGTTATTGAGGTATTCGGCAAGGAGCTGGATTCCAACCTCATCTATGTTGACGCTACCGACCGCTTCCTGGATCTTCTTGCAGGCGTATCCGAGCCCGAGAAAAAGCGCAAGATCATCGGCGGCGAATTCATCAAAGTATTTGACGAAGAAGCCGGCAAGCTGGAAGGAATTTCCTTCCTTGCCCAGGGAACGATATATCCCGACATTCTTGAAAGCGACGGCGTAAAGGCCCATCACAACGTAGGCGGCCTGCCTGAAGATATGCAGTTTGAGCTGGTTGAGCCGGTTAAGCTGCTTTATAAGGACGAAGTTCGCATGGTTGGCTCCGCTCTTGGTCTGCCCGATAACATGGTATACCGTCAGCCCTTCCCCGGCCCCGGCCTCGGCGTAAGGTGCTTGGGCGCCATCACCCGCGACCGTCTCCACGCTCTGCGCGAGGCGGATGCCATTCTCCGCGAGGAGTTTGACAATGCCGGCCTTGCAGGCAAGGTTTGGCAGTACTTCATTGCCGTACCCGACACCAAGAGCGTCGGCGTAAGGGACGGCAGGCGCTACGAGGGCTGGCCCGCCATCATCCGTGCGGTCAACAGCTCCGATGCCATGTCCGCCACCATCGAAGAGATTCCCTATGCTGTTCTCCACCTGATCACCGACCGTATCACTCACGAGGTAGAGGGCATCAACCGCCTTCTCTACGACCTCACCCCCAAGCCCATCGGCACAATAGAGTGGGAATAAAATACATTCAATAACAAAGAGCTGACCGTTTTTTATCGGTCAGCTCTGTTTTGCTTTGTGGAATTTATTCCTGCAGCTCCTCCGGCAGCAGTCTGCCCTTATAGAAGAAATAGGGCAGCATTACGCACAGCAGTGCGCTGAACCATGCCGCGGGCTCGGATATGAAGAGGGCATCGGTGCCGATGTGGTTTATTATCACCTTGGCCATAATAACGCGGGCGGCGAACTCGGCAAAGCCGGACATCATGGGCCAGAAGGCTATGCCCATGGCCTGAAGGGAGTTGCGGAATACGTGCAGTATGTGGAGTATGATAAAGCAGGCAGCCATGATCACAAGGTAGCGGACGGCTATTTCAAGGGCTTCCCATCCGCCGGGCTGATTTACGTCGATAAACACGCGGAGGATGTGCCAGCGGGTGGCTATGGAGAGAGCCGTAACGATCAAGGCTATAACCGAAATGATTTTTACGGAATCCGCAACGCCGCGCCTTACACGGGAATACAGGCCTGCGCCGTAGTTTTGCGCCGTGAATGTGCAGCTGGCAAGGCCGAGGGACATGGCGAAGCACTCGAGGAGGCCGTAAAGCTTGTTGGTGGCGGTATAGCCTGCAATAAAGATGCTGCCCTGAAGGTTTATGCTGGACTGCAGTATTATGCCGCCAAGGGTTATAACAACATATTGCAGGGCAATGGGAAGGCCAAACATAAACATGCTTTTCAGCTTGCCGTTGCCAAGCTGCCATGCGTTCTTGCCGAGATGGATAAAGCCTATCTTTGATATTACGATAAGGCAATACAGAAAAGCTACTGTCTGCGCTGTTACAGATGCCAGCGCTGCGCCCACTATACCCCAGTCAAACACAAATACAAACAGGCAATCCAGTCCTATATTAAGCAGGCCTGCAATTATCATGGCCGTAAGGGGCGATTTGCCGTCGCCCAATGCGCGCAGAATGGATGCGGACATGTTGTAGCCCATTACAAACAGTGTGCCGATAAGCATGGTGGTAAGGTATGCTGTGGCTCCGGGCAGGATATCGGCGGGGGTGTGCAGCAGCTGCAGCAGCGGCTTGGCCACAGAAAAGCCCACTATTGTCAGAAAAGTGCCCACGAGGGCGCAAAGCACCACCGATGCGGCTATGTTTTTGTTCAGTTCCTGATAGTTCTTTTCGCCAAAGGCGCGGGAAATAAAGGTGGAAATACCCTGGGTAAGTCCGCCCATTGTCCACAGAAACAGCCAGCAGCACCAATCCGTTGCGCCGACGGCTGCAAGGGCTTTTACTCCCACGCCGCGGCCGACGATCGCGCTGTCCGCTATCATATAAAACTGCTGACCCATGTTTGTGAGGATCAGAGGGAAGGCAAGGCCCAGAATGTGCCTCGCAGGGCTTCCCGTTGTCATGTCTCTTGTGCGTTTACTCATAATCTTTGATCTGTCTTGTTTTTATTGGTACAGCGCATCATGTGCTGCGGTCACTGCCTGTATATCCGTATGCTGTATGTGCCATTCGTCAAGGCCGGGCAGCCCCATGGGAACTCCTTCCCTGCGGAAAACCATGCCGCTGGGGATGTCCTTTTTGCCGCTCATGTGGAACGCGCAGGCCTGGGGAATTTCTGTGCGGAAGCGGGTGATCACAGCTGCATTTACGCCTGCGCCTATCAGCACTTCGGGGCCGCTGTGAAGATCGCGCAGGGAAATAAGCTGCTTTATAACCTCTGTGCCATTCAGACAGCAGGATGCCGTGCCGCTGGTAAGGACGGTATCGATACCCAGCTCCATTGCATCCAGATAGGTGCGGCAGGGGTCTGAGGAAACGTCTATGCATCTGTGCAGAGTGATGCCGCTGCTGCCGCAGGCGGATATCAGCTGCTTCATGGCGGGTTTGTCAAGATTGCCGTGGGGGGTGAGGCAGCCTATAACAAAGCCGTCTGCACCGGCCTGCCTGAGTTCGGCGATCTGCATGCACAGCAGCTCTGTTTCCTCCGGAGCATAAAGAAAATCACCGGAACGGTGCCGCATGAGACAGCGGACAGGTATGTCTGATGCCCTGCGTATCTGCCTTAGAAGGGCGGTATATGGCGTAAGCCCGCCTACCGGCAGCGCGCTGCACAGCTCCAGTCGGTCAGCGCCCCCTTGTATGGCAGCCCGGGCGGAAGTAAGGGAATCCACGCATATCTCCAAAACTTTACCCACAGAGCACCCTCCTTTTTGTTATCTTGATTATTATATCACAATATTGCTTTGAATGTGGCGGATAATGATCATATAAAGTGTGCAACCGGGATAATGTTTGGTATAATAAAACAAATATATGCAGGTAAAACGAGAGGAACAGGTCAATGAAAATTGTGGTCATAAACGGCAGCCCAAAGGGAGAATACAGCATAACCCTGCAAACCGTAAATTACCTTGCCCGAAAATATCCCGGGCATGATTTTTGCGTGCTGCATGCAGGCCGGAGGATAAAGGCCCTTGAAAAGGACTTCAGTGAGGCGAGGGAATTGCTGGAAGCCGCAGAGGGGGTGATTTTCAGCTATCCCGTATACACTTTTCTTGCACCCTCTCAGCTGCATCGCTTTATTGAGCTTGTCAAGGCTGATGGAATTGACCTTAGCGGAAAATACGCCACCCAGATATCCACATCAAAGCACTTTTATGACGTTACAGCACATAAATACATAGAGGAAAATGCGCTGGATTTAGGCATGAGATATATCCGCGGCCTGTCTGCGGATATGGAAGACCTGCTCAGTGAACAGGGACGCAGGGATGCGGAAAAGTTTTTTGAACGTTTCCTTTGGGCTGTAAGTGAGGGAATATACCAGCATGCTGAAAAAACACAGGCAGAGTATGTCTGTGTTCCCGTATCTGAATATGAAGAGCCCGTCCGTATGAAAAACGATGACAGGGATATCGTCATAATCACCGACGAGACCGATGAATCCTCAAACCTCAGCGGCATGATACGAAGATTCAGAGCAGCACTGCCATACCAGACAAGGATGGTCAATATTTCGGAATATCCCCTTGGGGGCGGATGCCTGGGCTGCTTCAGATGCGCCGTTTCGGAAAAATGCGTTTATAAAGATGGATTTGATACTTTTCTCAGGGAAAACATACAAAAAGCAGATGCCATCGTGTATGCATTTACCCTGTCGGATCATTCTATGGGCGCAAGGTTCAAAATGTATGATGACCGCAACTTCTGCAACGGTCACAGAACCGTAACCGCAGGCATGCCGGTGGGCTATCTTGTTTCCGGCGGATATTCCACGGAAAACAACCTCCGTACGGTGATAGAAGCCCGAAGCGAGACCGGCGGCAATTTCCTCTGCGGCGTTGCTTCGGATGAAAGGGAAACCGACAGGCAGGTGGATGAGCTGGCAAAGAGCCTTGCCTTCGCATTGGAAACAAAGCATACCGCACCTCAGAATTTCTGGGGAGTGGGCGGCATGAAAATATTCCGCGATCTTATCTATCAGATGCGGGGCATGATGCGGGCGGATCACAAATTCTACAAAAAGCAGGGCATATACGATTTCCCCCAGAAGAAATGGGCGGATTCATTAAAAATGTATTTTGTGGGCGCACTTCTGTCCAATGAAAAGGTGCTTTCCAAAATGGGAAACAAGATGAACGAGGGTATGCTTGCGCCGTATAAAAAGCTGTTTGACAAAATGGACAAGGAGCAGGCAAAGTAAAAAAGCCGGATGGAGCAAAAAACTATGAAGGAGCCGCAAAAGGCGCTGCAAACAAAATATCTGTTCGAGGAAATGCCGGTATCTTCCGCATTGATGAAGATGGCTATGCCGACTATTGCCAGCCAGCTGGTAACGCTAGTTTATAATATTGCGGACACATGGTTCATAGCCCGTACGGATAATCCCTATATGGTGGCGGCATCCTCGCTGGTGCTTACGCTGGTATTTATGATGACTGCCCTTGCGGCCTTGTTTGGCACAGGGGGCGGAACGCTGGCCGTGCAGCTGATGGGCAGCAAAGATGAGGAGGAGGCCCGCAGAGTTGCTTCGCTGAGCATTGTCCTGGCGGGCGGCATTGCGCTGCTGTTCTCTTTGCTTTGCCTTGTGTTTATGGATCCGCTGCTCAGAACGATGGGCGCAAGCGACAATACCATAGGATATGCAAAGCAGTATCTGTTTTTCGTTGTGGTGATAGGCGGCGTGCCTACGGTGCTTTCCCAGACCATGAGCTCAATGGTGCGCAACGCGGGCTATTCCCGCAAGGCAGGCTTTGGCCTCAGCATGGGCGGCATACTCAATGTTATACTGGACCCCATTTTCATGTTCCTGATCATGCCGGACGGATATGAGGTCGTGGGTGCGGCAATAGCAACCATGCTGTCAAATGTGATTTCTTTCGTATATTTTGTGGCAGTATACAAAAAACTGCAGAACAACAGCATACTGGAGATGCCCAGGCGCATAGAGCGGGTCAGAAAAGAATCCCTCAGGGCGATGCTGGCTGTGGGCGTGCCTGCTGCGGTATCCATCATGCTCTATGACCTTACCAATATAGTGATAAACCGCCTTGCATCATCCCATGGAGATATTGCATTGGCGGCAATGGGCATAGTGCTCAAGGTGGAGCGGCTTCCGCTTAATATTTGCATCGGAATATGCATGGGCATGACACCGCTTATTGCGTATAACTTTGCTTCCGGCAACAGGGAGCGCATGAAGTCCATCTTTTCCACGGCAAGGATATACGGCCTGATAGTTTCGGCGGTGAGCCTGCTGCTGTACAGAGTCTTTGCAGCGGATATAATGCAAGCATTTATCTCAGAGCCTGAGACGGTGCGCCTCGGCACGGAATTTTTAAGGGTAAGGTGCTTTGCTCCTGCCTTCATGTTCCTCAGCTTCCATATGGTGCATTACATGCAGTCGGTAAAAAAAGGAGAGGTATCCTTTTATCTTGCGGCCATACGTCAGCTGTGCCTGAATATCCCTATACTGTTCCTTATGGATCATCTCTTCGGTGCAAGCGGAATAGTATGGACTCAGGTAATAGCGGATGTGATAAACGTATGTGTATCTTATGTGATATATCATAAAGTAAGGGTATTCCCTGCGGAAACGGCTTAGCTTTCGAATACAGAGCAAGCAATATCAAAGCCGCCGATATTACATCGGCGGCTTTTCGGTGTATTGGGAGGGAACAAGTCAATCGGACATACTGTTCTTGTTTTGCTGCTGTTTTTTCAGCATTTCATTGAGCTTTTTTGTATTTCGTTTGGTTACGGAATAAATGACAGCCCATATCGCCAGATAGCCAACAACAAAGATAGCGGAAAAAACCAAAATGGGAGCCGTGCCCCATTCCAGCCAGTCGTTTATCAAATAAGTGGCCAGATAGGCAAAATATAAAACGCAGCCGTGAATCAGAATCGCTATCATGAGGGGCAGCCGCTCAATTTGATAGACCACATTCATGCCTCCGGCAATAAAGGCAAGGGCGGATAATGAAAAGATACCGATGCACACCTGATTTACGCTGAGGGTATCTATGACGGCATGGCGCTGCAGGATCAAATATAATACCGCCAGAACAATCGGCCCCAGACCACAGGCCGCAATGCCGCGGCGGAAAAACTCCGGCACATTCTTTTTCATATTCCTTCATACCTCCTTTTGATCTGTGCAAAACAACGTCTGGAAACATATTCCCGATAGCCGCATTGAAATACGGCATCCACGCCGCCGCTGAACGCCGCATCAAATCGCAGAATACGGTGTTCATTGGCGAGGGCGGATTTGTTGATGCGGATAAAATAAGAGGGAAGGATATCCTCCAGATCCCGAAGCCTGTCCTGAATGCGGTAATGGCTGCCATTGGTGTCGATTGCGATCACCTTTCGCTCAAGAATTGTAATACACTCTATTTCGCTGAAGGTCAGCTTTCGCATTTCGTCATCCCTGTATCCCATAATGCTGTCATCGCCGGAAAAGCTGTATACGAGATTTTCTATCTGCTGGGTCAGGGAGGAAGGCGCATGAACGATAGCTGTTATTTCTTCTTCCGCGTTTTTGTCGATAATGAGTTTGTATTTCATCGCCTCAAATCCTTATTGCTTTTTCATTTGCCTGAGGAAACAGAATATTGCTGCCGCCGTTATAGCTGCGCTGTACAGGATAACAGGCGGAAGGTGGGAGGCCGCAAGCTCAAAATTTCCATTGAACAGGGCCTTTTCCATCTCCGCGGCGTGAACAAAGGGCAGCGCATTGGCTGCTTTTTCAAAGAATCCCCCTACGAGCGTCAAGTCAAACCATACCCCCGAAAGCCATGCGGAAAGATTTGTAAGCAACGCGCCGCAGATGCCGCCAACCTGCTTGACGCCAAAAACACTTCCGCATAAAAGCCCCAATGCAATATTGAAAACCGCCATGGGTATTATTCCGATTATGGCATAAATAATATTTGCGCTGAAAGTCAGCCCCAAAGGAAGCGCAAAGAGATAGCATATGACCGTCTGCCCAAGGGAGATGGGCAAAATCGGCAGCATATAACCCAGTATAAAGTCAAAGGCCGTAAGGGGTGTTGTGTACAATCTCTGCAAAAGGGCGCTTTCCCGGTCACGGGCGATCAGCGTTGCGGAAAAAAGCGTCATAAAGGACAGACCGAATATTGTAATGCCGGGAGTCAGTGTGTCGATTTCAAACAGGCTTACAGGAATATTGGCCTGCAAAGCGCTGAGAAGAAGCAGCAGCACCAGAGGAAATCCCAGACCAAACCCCAGATTAATGGGGTCCCGTAAAATCTCCTTTGTACATCTTTTTGCAAAAGTCATCATTCTCATACCATGCTCTCCTTTACAATGGCCAGGAACGCAGCTTCAAAGTCCCCTGTGTCGGCCATGTCCTTCAGCTCTTCCACGGTTCCCGCCGCAAGAAGCCGACCGTCTTTCATAATGCCGATACGGTCGGAAAGGGCCTCGGCTTCTTCCATGTAATGGGTGGTAAGAATAATGGTTATTTTGCCTTTTAAGGAGCGGATGGTATCCCACAGGTCATGTCTTGCAATGACATCCAGCCCGAGGGTGGGCTCATCCAGAAACAAAATCTGTGGCTCGCTGATCAGCGCCATGGCAATGCTGACGCGGCGCTGCCAGCCGCCGGATAATTTTCCGGCTTTTCTGTGCAGAACGGTATTCAGAGCAAATTGACTATCAAGCTCGCTGATTTTTGCCTGGGTTTTTTCTTTGGAAAACCCATGGATGCCACAGATAAGCTCCAGGTTTTCCTTTACGGAAAGATTGGGCGCAACGGCGGTCTCCTGAGGAGATACGCCTATAAGCCGTTTTACCTGCTCCGGTTCATTTATAATGCTGTATCCGCCTACGATTGCATCTCCGGCTGTGGGTTTTGTAAGGCAGGAAAGCATTTTTATGGTTGTGGTTTTCCCTGCGCCGTTAACGCCCAGCAGGGAAAACAGCTCGCCCTGTTCAATTTCCAAAAGGAGCCTGTCAACAGCAGTTATATCCTTGTACTGCTTGACAAGCTCCATTGTTTTGATCGCCTGCATTTATACCGTCCTCCGTTTTTATTTGCCGATATCATCATAGCAGATAAAAACAGAGAAAAGCTGTTTTTTGCCTTATCGGTAGTTTATTGTGTCTTATCGGTTTTAACGGCGCAAAATGCCCGGAATATATGCCGGTTATGCTTTATTCCACTGTGTATTTTTCCAGCTTGGTAGCGTCAACGTATTTATCCTTTATCGCCCGAATGTCGTTCATGTGGGGGATGACCATGTGGGCGGCAAGGGCGGCCTCATCGCGCCATTTTTCCACCAGCAGTATCTTGTTTTCGTCTGCGGAGGAGTAGAAGTAATCATAGCAGAAATTGCCGTCTTCTGCCCTTACCCTGGGGGCGGCATCCTGCTCCAGCTCTGCAAGGAATGCTTTTGCCATGCCGGGCTTTACGGTATAGGTAACGTGAAGGATAAGCATATTTTTACCTCCTGAATATGTATTTTAATAGCCGGTTTTTCTGTTTACCAGATGGGCGGGAGCTTTGCCCTGAGCATAGAGGGCAAGGTCCGAGAGAAACATGGAAACGTCTGCGTCGCGGGTGCTTTCCAGCGCATCGTTGCCGGATACGTGGGGTGTGATTATGGTGTTTGGACAGCTCCACAGCGGATGGTCGGCGGGCAGAGGTTCGGGAGTCATAACGTCCAGAGCGGCTCCGGCAATTCGGTGTTCCTGCAGGGCCTGTACCAGCGCATCCTGATCGATCGCAGAGCCGCGGCCCACGTTTATCACCAGTGCCTGTTTGCCAAGCTTTGCTATGCGCTCCTTATTCAATATGCCGATGGTATCCGGTGTGGAGGGAAGGGACATTATGAGGGCATCCGCATGGGGCAGAAGCCCGTCCAGTTCTTCAATTTTTACCACCTTGCCAAAAGCGGGCTCGCCGCTTTTCCCGCTGCGGCATATGCCTGTTACCTTTGCGCCCAGGGCGCTGAGCCTGCGGGCGGTATTGGAGCCGATATCCCCTGTGCCCAGCAGCAGTATATTGCTGCCCAAAATGGAGCGGATGGGGGAGAAGCAGGGCCAGCTGCGGTTTTGCATTGCCGATTGATACTCCGGCATGCGGCGCATCAGCATAAGAAGCACCATTACGATATGCTCCGCGATGGCGGGGCCGTATGCTCCGGAGGAATTGGAAAGCATGCAGCCTTTGGGCATGGCATCATCCGGCAGGTATTTTTCCACTCCCGCATTGGGGCTGCATACCCAGCGAAGATTGGCGGCGTTTTTTATGATATCCGGGCCAACATCTCCGTAAAGTACCTCGTATTCGTCTATCCTTGATGCAAGGCTGTGGGCAGAATCAAAGTAATCAACGCAAAAGCCGTACTCTTTGGCGGCGCAGTTGATTTTATCCTCATATACGCCCAGTACATAGGGCACGCATACTGCTATTTTTCGCATTTTTTGAATTATCCTCTCAGAGATGAAAATACAGGGGGCTGTATTACAATGACAGTATATAATAGGAAATCATAAAATACAACGCAATAAAAAGGAGCGTATCAACATCTCACTGATACGCTCACTATATATGCATATTTTGTTTTACAGCAGCTCCAGTATGCGCTCCTTGGGAATAAGGCCAAGGGACTTGTTGACTATCTTGCCTTCCTTCATTACCACAAGAAGGGGGATGCTCATTACCTGAAACATATTGGCAAGGGCGGGATGCTCGTCGATATTTACCTTGCACACCTTAACATCGGGACGTTCCTCTGCAACGGCCTCAAGATGTGGAGCTATCATGCGGCAGGGGGCGCACCAGGTTGCCCAGAAGTCTATGAGGACAGGAACATTGCTTTCCATTACTTCGCTCTGGAAGTTTTCTTCTGTGATATGAATAACTGACATTGTGATTTCCTCCGTTGTAATTATTTATTATGTAGATCAACTGCCGGATACGGTTTCTCCCGGCCAGTCTATTATGCCGCCAAATTCGTATACGTTTGAATAACCAATGGCTGCCAGCTTTTCAGAGGCCTGCTTGCTGCGGTTGCCGCTGCGGCAGTATACCAGAATAAGCTGCTCTTTATCCGGCAGCTGAGGAATGTCGTCGGTGCCGATATCCTCATTGGGAACGCATATTGCGCCGGGAATGTGAAGCTCCTCAAATTCCTCATGGGTGCGTACGTCCAGCAGAATGTAATCGGTGTTTTCCTCCATCATGGCAATGGCTTGCTCCATCGATATCTGGGTATAGGTGTATTTAGGTCCGCATCCGGCCAAAGCAAGAACGGCCAGCAGCAGAGGTATTATTCTTTTCATAAGCGGTCTCCTGTGAGTTTTGATGGTATTATTATATACATATGATAATACATAAACCGTGACGTTGTCACCAATATAAAAATAGTGACAGGCATAGGGCAGTTAATGTAAAATTCATATAGGCACAAGAAGTATACAGAGGAGGAAGGTTATGTTCCGCTTGGCAGATCTTCAGGATATTTCCGCAATAGCAGAGATATATGACCATATACATACAAAAGAAGAAGCGGGTCCAAAGCAGGTAGGCTGGATACGCAGCATTTATCCCACTGAGGAAACCGCCCGGCAGGCAGTTGAGGCGGGAGAAATGTATGTTCTGGAAAAAGAGGGCAAAATTGTGGCCGCAGGCAAAATAAACAAGGAACAGATGCCTGCATATGCAGAGGTACAGTGGGAACATCAGGCGGAGGATGAGCAGGTGCTCGTGCTGCATACGCTGGTGGTATCTCCCGGGGAGGGCGGCAAAGGATACGGCAGCGAGTTTGTGGCAGAATATGAGGCCATGGCCTTGAAAAACAATTGTCCCTTCCTTCGCATAGACACAAATGCCATAAACCACAGAGCCCGCAGAATGTACAAAAAGCTTGGCTACAGGGAAGCCGGTATAATTCCCTGCGTATTCTGCGGCATCCCCAATGTAAACCTTGTTTGCCTTGAGAAAAAACTTATATAAAAGCGATAAAAGACATAAATGCACGACATAAAATCAAAAGAATGTGAACTTTTATTGACGGGCAAATGTTGGGCAAGAAGGGCATACGGAGTAATTAAACGCCGTATGCCTATATTTTTTCCTATGGAAAAAATAATATCTATATGAAAAGTTTATTTGACAAGAAAAGTGTATGCTGTTAAACTAAGTAAGATATGTTAGGCAAGTAATATATCAATTATAACCCTACGCAACTATTTAAGGAGGAAAAAACAGAATGAAGAAGCTCATCTCTCTGATGCTGGTTCTCGCACTGGCACTGTCCTTTGCAGCTTGTGCACAGCCTGCTGTAGAAGAAGCCGCTCCCGCTGAGGAAGCTGCTGAGGCCGTAGAGCTCGTTTGGAATCCCGAAGATGTTCAGGGCTCCATCGACGCAGCCGTAGCCGCTACCGAAGGCAAGATTGCCATCATCACCAACACCGTATCCCAGAACGAAGAAGAATATCGTTCCGCCCAGGCTATGGTTGAAAAGTACGGTGATCGTATAATCCACGACACCATGCCCGACAACTTCATGGCTGAGCAGGAGCAGTTCATCTCCGTAATCAACAAGTACGGCACCGATCCCGACGTTAAGGCCATCATCATCAACCAGGCTTGCCCCGGTTCCAACCCCGGTATCGACAAGGTAGCTGAGGTTCGTGATCTTGCTGACCTGTTCGTAGGTTATGCCACTCCCCAGGAGAACCCCACCGATATCACTTCCCGTGCAGACTTCACCATCTCCGTTGACGAAGTAGGTAAGGGTACTTACATGGCTCAGCAGGCCTATGACATGGGCTGCAAGACCTTCGTACATTACAGCTTCCCCCGTCACATGGCTCAGGTAACCCTGGCAGGCTGCCGTGACAAGATCGCTGAAAAGTGCGCCGAGCTGGGCATTGAGTTCGTAGATGCCACCGCTCCCGACCCCACCAGCGACGCTGGTACCACCGGTGCTCAGATGTTCATCCTTGAGGACGTACCCAAGATGGTAGAAAAGTACGGCAAGGAAACCGCCTTCTTCTCCACCAACTGCTCCATGCAGGTACCCCTCATTGAGGCTGTATTTGATGCCGGCGCTTACTTTGTACAGCCCTGCTGCCCCAGCCCCTATCATGGCTTCCCCAGCGCCTTCGGTCTTGAGACTCCCTCTGACCTGGTAAACGGCATTCAGGAGACCATCGATGCTTCCATGAAGTACGTTGCTGACGCTGGTCTGACCGGTCACTTCTCCACCTGGGCAGTTCCCGCTTCCATCGCCAACACCGTAGGCCTCACCGAGTACGCCTTCCTGTGGATGGCCGGTCTGGCTCCCGATTGCGATCCCGAGATCATGTCTGCTATTCTTAGCAACTACTGCGGCACCGAGGCTGCCCTCGAGCCCTTCGTAGATCCCGGTACCGGCGAAGTTACCGAGAACTATCAGGTATACCAGCTGGGTTACATTACCTACTAATTTAATAGCTATCACTGATAGGTATTATTGAAGAACTGAATACGGGGCGGCGGAGCAATGGCGCCGCTGCCCCGTTTCTTTTAGCGTTAATACCTTCGGTGTGCGTAAGCGCGCAGGATGTGTGTTCTTGCGCTCTGATTTACACTGAAGGTTCCACACCCGAACCGGAAAGGGGTTTTAAAGCTTTGGCAGAATCAATTTTGCGTTTTGTAAACGTGGGCAAGTTCTACGGTGACAATCAGGTACTTAAGGGCATCAATATGGATGTTCGCCCCGGTGAGATCCATGCCCTCATAGGCGAGAACGGCGCCGGAAAGTCCACCCTCATGAACATCCTCTTCGGCATGCCTGTTATTCATGAAACCGGCGGCTTTGAAGGTACCGTTGAAATAGACGGCGAGGATGCTCACATCATGACTCCCCACGATGCCATGGTAAAGGGCATCGGCATGGTACATCAGGAATTCATGCTTATTCCCGGCTTTACCATTACCGAAAACATCAAGCTCAATCGTGAGATCACCAAGCCCAGCGCCGCATCCAAGCTTTTCGGCAAACGCCTGGAAACTATGGATATGGACGCTATGCATGCTGATGCACGCAAGGCACTGGATACCATGGGTATGGACATTGAAGAATACACCATGGTTCATGGCCTGCCTGTAGGCCACATGCAGTTTGTTGAGATCGCCCGCGAAATAGACAAGACCGGTATTCGCTATCTTGTATTTGACGAGCCCACCGCCGTACTTACCGAGAGCGAAACCGAGAACCTGCTGGCTGCCATCAGGCGCCTCGCAGCACAGGGCATCGGCATAGTATTCATCAGCCATCGTCTGGATGAGATCATAAACGTATCCGACCGCGTTACCGTTCTTCGCGACGGCGAATGGGTCGCAACCAAGGATACCAAGGACCTTACCGCAGCGGAGATCGCCCGTCTGATGGTCGGACGTGCTCTTACCCTTGAGCGCAACGAGACCAAGCGGGTTATCGGCGATGAACCCATGCTGGAGGTAAAGAACCTTCGCGTAAATATGCCTGGCGAAGTTGTAAAGGGTGTTGATTTCACTGTTCGCAAGGGCGAAGTTGTCGGCATCGGCGGCCTTGCAGGCCAGGGCAAGCTGGGCATTGCTAACGGCATAATGGGTCTGTATCCTGCCGATGGCAAGGTAATCTTCAAGGGTCAGGAGCTTAAGCTGAACGATACCAAGGCTGCTCTCAAGGAAGATCTGGCATTCGTATCCGAAGACCGCAAGGGCGTTGGCCTGCTGCTCAACAGCCCCATAGATATGAACATAGCCTTTACCGCTCAGCCGAACGAAGACGCCCCCATCAAGAAGTTCGGTCCCTTCAAGGTAACCGATAAGAAGGCCATCCGCGAGCATGCGGACAAGATGATAAAGGAACTGGACATCCGCTGCACCTCTGCCGCACAGAACACCGGAAGCCTTTCCGGCGGCAATCAGCAGAAGGTCTGCGTTGCCCGCGCCCTTACTCAGAGCCCCGAGCTGCTTCTGGTTTCCGAGCCTACCCGCGGTATTGACATCGGCGCCAAGAAGCTTATCCTTGACCTGCTCAAGCAGCTGGCAGAGGAAAAGGGCATGACCATCGTCATGACCTGCTCCGAGCTTGCAGAGCTCCGCAGCATCTGCGACAGAGTGCTCATCATCTGCGAGGGCAAGGTTGCAGGCGAACTGCTTCCCGACGCTTCCGATGAGGAATACGGCCTCATGATGTCCGGCTCCAGGCTGAGCGAATCCGGTAAAGGAGGGGAGAACTAATGGCTAAGATAGGTAAACTGATAAATAAGATCGGCATCCCCACCTTTGCGGTAGGCGCATTGCTGGCAGTGGTATTGATTACCGCAGCGGCCATGGGTCAGTCCATGTCCATACTGATGTCGGATATTCTCCGCCGCGTTGGCATGAACGGTCTGCTTGTGCTTGCAATGGTTCCCTCCATCAAGTCCGGTACCGGCCCCAACTTTGCACTGCCTATCGGCATCGAGGGCGGCCTCTTTGCAATGGTATGCTGCATGCAGATGGATCTTTCCGGCTGGAAGCTTATCATATGCTCCATGCTGCTGGCAATCGTGCTGTGCACTCTGCTGGGCCTTGCATACGGCAAGCTGCTGAATGCCGTTAAGGGCGACGAAATGACCATCGCCACCTATGCCGGCTTCTCCATAGTTGCGCTGTTCAATATCTTCTGGCTGATACTTCCCTTCTCCAACCGCAAGATGGGCTGGATGCTGGGCAGCGGTCTCCGTGAGACCATTCAGCTGGACGGCTTTGAAGCGGCTCAGATAATTTCCGAGTTTGGCGCATTCAACATCGGCAAGGTAAGCGTGCCCACCGGCATGCTGATTCTGCTGGTCGTCTGCTGCCTCATAGTAAGCTTCTTCTTCAAGACCAAGCCCGGCCTTGCCATCTATGCAGGCGGCGTAAATCCCCGCTTTGCCGATGCGGCAGGTCTTAACATCAACAGGAACCGCATCCTTGCAAACGTTGTTTCCACCATTATCGCAGGTCTGGGCATCATCGTTTACGCTCAGGGCTACGGCTATGTACAGCTTTACAACGGCCCCCTGATGATGGCATTCCCCGCTGTTGCCGCAGTTCTTATCGGCGGCGCTACCGCTTCCACTGCAAACTGCGTACACGTGCTCATCGGTACCTGCATTTTCCAGGGTCTGATGACTGCAGCGGTGCCTGTTGCAAACGCGATCTTTACCGGAACCGACCTTTCCGATATCATGCGTCAGGCTATACAGAACGGCGTTATCCTCTACGCCCTCACCAAGGTTAAGAAAGGAGACCGCTAATGTCTGATATGGTAAAGAAAAACATTAAGAATAAGTTCGACCTTAAGGAATTTATTCTGGACAATATCGTAACCATTATCTTCTGGGTATTCATTCTGGTGGGCTTTGCCCTTGCAGAAGGCGTTACCTTCAACTGGTTCCTTACCGAGCTTAGCAACCGCGTATACCGCAATGCCTTCCTGGTGCTGTCCCTTATAATCCCGGTAATCGCCGGTCTGGGTCTTAACTTCGGTATCGTAGTAGGCGCTATCTCCGGTCAGCTGGCCATCATATTCGTCCGCTATTTCAGCATCGGCGGCTTTGGCGGCCTTGCTCTGTGCATGCTCATTGCCCTGCCCATCGCTATTCTGGTAGGCTGGCTCACCGGTACCTTGTACAACAAGACCCGTGGTCAGGAAATGATAGCATCCCTGATAGTCGGCTATTTCGGCAATGCTGTCTACATGTTCATAGTGCTGTTTGTTATCGGCGCTGTTATTCCCGTTGAGCCCGGTCATCCCATGATACTGCCCGGCGACGTTGGCGTTCGTATGAGCGTTGACATGGATACCATCAAGTATGCAATGGATGACATCTGCCAGATCCCCTTTGCCACCTTTATGGTAGCGGCTTCCGGCCTGGCAATGCTGTATGTGCTGTGGAATAAGTTCATCCGCAAGATGAAGGCGGGCATGGAGCGCATGAGCAACTTCAAGTTCGCTCTGTATATGGCAATAAGCGCTGTCATATTCGGCGTATTCCTCTACAACATGCTCACCGGCGGCAGGCTCACCATGGTTCGCAAGGTGCCTCTGGTAACCGTAGGCGTCATCGTGCTGCTGGCCATCTTCAATAAGTGGATCATGACCACCAAGCTGGGTCAGGATTTCCGCGCCTGCGGACAGAATCAGCATATCGCCGAGTCCAACGGTATTGACGTTGACCGCACCCGTATTATTGCCACTATCATCTCCACCGTATTTGCGGCATGGGGCATGATCATTTATATGCAGAACATCGGTACCCTGAATACCTACACCGCACACAACCAGATCGGTCTGTTCTCCGTAGCGGCCATACTGGTAGGCGGCGCATCCGTAAGCAAGGCCACCGTTTCCCAGGCAATAATGGGCACTCTGCTGTTCCACTCCATGTTCATCCTCAGCCCCGAAATCGGCCGTGCCGTATTTGGTCAGGCTATACTGGGCGAATACTTCCGTACCTTCATGGTATACGGCGTAATCGGCCTTGCGCTTGGTCTCTATGTATGGCGTACCAATAAGCGCGCTGAGCTCACCCTTGAGCCTGAGGACGCAGTTAAGAATATGGATAAATAAACAGGTTTATAATAAAGGTTGCCCTTCGGGGCAGCCTTTATGTGTTTTTTAAAGATAAGAAAGAGAGATTACATATGAGAGCCGAATATATAAAGAAACTGACAGATATGATGGAATATGACGCCGTGCTTATATGCCCCTCTGAGGAGCTGCTGTTTTTCACGGGATTTTCTCCCATGATGTGCGAGCGTTTTCAGGGCCTGTTTGTCAAGAAGGATGGCAGCCTGTTCTACCTTTGCAATGCCCTCTACGGCGGCGAGATAATGGCAGAGGTAAAGGGCGAATGTCCTGTATATACCTGGCATGACAATGAGGGCATGGACAAGGTATACAGCATATTGAAGGAAAACGGCCTCTGGGGCTGCACCGTTGGCGTAAACAGCAGCGCTCAGGCTTTCAATGTGCTGGATATTGGGGAAAACTGCAATATCAGGTTTGTAAACGGCAAGCCTTTGCTTGAGGAAGTTCGCATAAGGAAGACCCACGAAGAGCTTGAAAATATGCGTAAGGCCGCCAAGGTAGCGGATAATGTATATGATGTGGTATGCGGCATGATTCGTCCCGGAATCACCGAGGCGGATATACGCGACGTAATGGTAAGCGAAATGACAAAGCAGGGTGGCGGCGGAAGCGGCATGTTCTGCATCGTAGCTTCCGGCCCCAATTCCGGCTTCCCCCATTACAGCAGCTATGACCGCGTAATCGAGGAAGGCGACTGCATAGTGCTGGACTGGGGCTGCGCGGTAAATGAGATGATGTCTGATATGAGCCGCACCGTGTTTGTGGGCAGCATCACCGATGAGCAGCGCAAAATCTACGAAATCGTGGATAAGTCTCAGCTGGTTGGCGAAGCGACCGCAAAGGAAGGCGTAAATATTCCCGAGATCGATATCGCCGCAAGGAACGTGCTGGCAGAGCATGGCTATGCGGAAACCCTTGTTAACCGCGTTGGCCATGGCATAGGCTATTCTGTACACGAAGGCCCCTATATCAACCAGATAAATCACCGCCCCCTTGAGAAGGGCATGTGCTTCTCCGTTGAGCCCGGCGTATATCTTGCAGGCCGCTTCGGCATGCGCATTGAGAACATCGTATGCATAAACGAAAAGGGCGAAACCGAGATACTCAACAAGGCAGACAGAAGCCTGAGGGTGCTGGATTGGTGGAAGAAATAAGAAAACTTGCTTCGGCGGATGAGGTCAGAGAGGCGCTTGCCCTTTGCCGGAGGGTATTTGACGAGTTTGTAGCTCCGGATTATACCCGGGAAGGCCGCGATACCTTTTACAGGGTAACGGAGGAGGAGAATAATATTATCGGCTGGCAGACGGGGGAATACGCATTTTACGGCGCATTTTCAAATGATAAGATTGTTGGCACCGCCGCAAGCCGAAAGAATGGCAGCCATATCATGCTGCTGTTTGTGGACAAAGCCTATCACCGTCGCGGTATTGCCGCAAAGCTTGTTAAGGCGATTATCCGTGATTCCGCCACAGAAAGGCTTACTGTTAACGCCTCACCCTACGCAATGGCTGCATATGAACGCATGGGGTTTGTTTCCACAGGAAACGCCGAAACCGCTGAGGGCATGACATTCATTCCAATGGAATACAACAAATAAGCAATAAGGGCTGTGCTGAGGGGCATGGCCTTTTTGTTGCGCGGGTTTGTATAAATTTCACCGCAATGTCATATATGGCTGGTTGTGCAGAAAACAAAGAGTGATATAATTATAATAGAAAAATAGGGCTTGTGTTTATTTGCGATTATAAAGGAAGGGACATATGAAGGATTTCGTAGTATTCAATGACGTGTCAAAGCGATATCAGATGGGGCAGGTTACCATCAATGCGGTGGATCATATTAATTTTTCCATTGCAAAGGGTGAGTTCTGCATTATCGTTGGTCCTTCCGGCGCAGGCAAAACCACCGTGCTGAATATGCTGGGAGGCATGGACAGCTGCACTGAAGGCGAAATAACCGTGGACGGCACCACCATCAGCGGCCTTTCCCCAAAAGAACTTACCACTTACCGCAGGCATGATGTGGGTTTTGTTTTTCAGTTTTACAATCTGGTGCAGAATCTTACCGCCCTTGAAAACGTGGAGCTTGCAGCCCAGATATGCAGAGACCCCATGGACGCGGCGGAGGCAGTGGCAGGCGTAGGGCTGACCGAGCGCAGCAATAATTTCCCCAGCCAGCTTTCCGGCGGCGAGCAGCAGCGCATATCCATTGCAAGGGCTCTTGCAAAGAATCCAAAGCTGCTTCTTTGCGATGAGCCCACAGGTGCGCTGGATTATGTTACCGGCAAATCCATATTGAAGCTATTGCAGGATACCTGCCGCACAAAGGGCGTTACGGTTATCGTCATAACCCATAACGGCGCAATACGTCCCATGGCAGATCACGTTATACACATACGAAACGGAAAGGTCGACAAGGAAGAATACAATCCCGACCCCACCCCTGTTGAAGAGATAGAGTGGTAGAATATAGCTGAAAAACATGGAAAGGAGGGCGATCCCTGTGAAATCCGCAGCAAAAAAAGACATACTCAGAGAAATAAAAAACAGCAGGAACCGCTTCCTTGCCATAATGATACTGAGCGCGCTGGCGGTTGCGTTCTTGTGCGGCCTTAAGGTTACCGCGCCTGATATGAAGGGTACAGGCGACGATTATCTGGATCAGCAGAAGCTTATAGATATCCAGGTTATGTCAACATTGGGCATAACGGAGGAGGACGTTGCGGAGCTTTCCAAAAGGCAGGAAATAGAGTATGCCGTGGGCGCATACGTTACGGATGCCTGGGCGGGAGATGCTGTTGCCAAGGTGTATTCCATCGCAGAGGATGTAAACCGTCTGGTGCTGATGCAGGGCCGCCTGCCCATAGTCAGCCGGGAATGCGTGGTGGATACAAACTTCCTGGATAAGCTGGGGCTTTCCATAGGAGATAAGCTGTCCATAATACCCTCTGAGGATAATGAGGGCGGCTTTATTTACGATAGTTTCCGCATAGTTGGTACTGTGCGCAGTCCCTATTATGTGAGCGTGGAGAGGGGCTCTGCCTCCATTGGCTCCGGCTCTGTGCAGGGATATGTATACCTTAAAGAGACGGCTTTTAATATGGATTGCTATACCATAGCATATCTCAGGGTACGGGAGGCAGAATACCTTACCGCATTTACGGATGAATACGACGATTATATCGATGATGTTATAGACGGTCTTGAGCCCCTTGGCGAGGAAAGGGCGCAGCTTCGCTATGATGAAATAATAGGCGAGGCAATGGAAGAGATAACAGATGCGGAGCAGGAGCTTGCAGATGCTGAAAGAGAGGTTGCAGAGGAAATAGCGGATGCGGAGCAGGAGCTTGCGGATGCAAGGAAAAAGCTGGATGACGGCTGGTATGAATACCGCAAGGGCAAGAAGGATCTTGAGCAGGCGTATATCGACCTTGTGGATGCTGAAGAAAAGCTCAAGGACGGCAGGGCTGAGCTGAGAGCGGGCCAGAGAGAATATGAAGAAGCCCTCAAGCAGTATCAGGACGGCTATGACCAGTATCAGGAAAGTGCAGCAGCATTCGAATCATCCAAAGCGCAGATAGATGCAGGCTTTGCCCAAATAGAAGAACAGACGGAAGCATGCGAACGCAGCAAAGCCGAAGTACTGCAGGATATTGAAGCCTGTAAGCAGCAGCTTGACTATCTGAATGGACTTCAGGAGGGCGACGAAGGATACGAAAACAAGCAGGCTGCCATTGATGCCGTGCAGGCTCAGCTGGATTCTCTTGATCAGAATCTTACCGCCATAAACGGCGCTGCCGCAGTTATAGAACAAAGCAGGCAGCAGCTCAATACCGCACTGGCTGAATACAATCAGGGCAAAAGCATGCTGGATGCCGTCAAGGCGGAGCTTGATGGGGCAAAGGCACAGCTGGATGCAGGATATGCGGAGCTGGAATCCGGCCGAAAAGCATATAACAAGGGCAGGCGGGAGCTTGAGGACGGCTGGCAGGAATATTACGACGGAATGGAAGAATTGCCGGAAGCCCTGCAGGAGCTGAAGGACGGCGAAAAGGAATATGAGGACGGCCTGATCGACCTTGAAGAGGGCAAGATAGAAGCGGCGGAGGAGATCGCCGAGGCAAAGGAAAAACTTGCGGATGCCCGCCGCGAAGTGGCAGAAATAGAGCAATGCGAATGGTATATTCTTTCCAGAGGATATAATCCCGGCTACACCGGCTTTGGGCAGGATGCGGACCGCATGGCAAACCTGGCGGCGGTATTCCCTGTAATATTCTTCCTTGTGGCAGGATTGGTATGCCTTACCACCATGACCCGCATGGTGGAGGAGCACCGCACAGAGATAGGCCTTATGAAGGCGCTGGGCTATGGCCGCTGGACCATTTCCGCAAAGTATCTGAGCTATGGCTTGCTGCCCAGCCTTGCAGGCGGCCTTATCGGCCTTGTGATAGGTCATACGCTGTTCCCGGCAATGATATACATATCCTATCAGATAATGTATGAAATGCCCAATATCACCCTCAGGGTATATCCGGGGCTTAGCATAATGTCAGTTCTTATGGCGGTGGCCTGTACTACGGTATCCACCATGTGGGCTTGTCTGTCCACCCTTGAGGATTCTCCCGCAAACCTTATGCGCCCCCGGGCTCCCATGCCGGGCAAGCGGGTATTGCTGGAGCGGATAGCGCCTTTGTGGAAGCGGATGAGCTTTAACTGGAAGATAACCTCCCGAAATCTTTTCCGCTATCAGAAGCGGTTCTGGATGACGGTAATAGGTATAGGCGGGTGTACTGCCCTTGTCATAGCGGGCGTTGGCCTCAGGGATTCTCTCACCATGGCCTCAGGCGTTCAGTATGATGAACTGTTTAATTACGATGCTCAGATAGCCTATGCAGAGGGCGTGCTGGATGAGGAGCGGGATGAGATACGGCAGTATCTTGCCGCTTCTGACGGGATAAAAGATTGGGCCGAAATATATGCCGCGGGCGTAACTGCCCAGTCCGATGCGTATTCCATCAGCGCATACCTTGAGGTATTCTCTCCTGAGGATATAGCAAAGTTTGTTGTCCTGAGGGATTACGATACCAAGGAGCCGCTTGACCTGCCCAAGAGCGGCGTATTGATGGATATAAAGCTCAGCGAGCTGCTGCAGCTGAAGGTTGGCGACAGCTTCCTTATAGACAGCGATGGCATGCATGAGGCCGTTGTGGCAGGCATATACGAAAACTACGTTGGACATTTTATATACCTGACTGCAGATGCATATCAGCAGATATTCGGCGAACAGCCCCAGCTGAACGGCGCAATGCTCAATCTTGCCGACGACAGCCGTGAGAACAGCGAACGGATAACCACCGAACTGCTTGCCTTAAACGGCATATCCGCAGCCACGCGGGCAGCGGATACTCAGGATACCTATATGCAGAGCATGGCCCGGGTGGATTTCGTAGTGGTCGTTATAATACTGTGCGCCGCAGCGCTGGCCATAGTCGTGCTGTATAATCTGTCCAATATCAATATGACGGAGCGCATGAGGGAACTGGCTACGATCAAGGTGCTCGGCTTCTATGACGGCGAAGTGAGCGCCTATGTGTACAGGGAGAATGTGGTGCTTACCATAGCAGGCATAGCTCTGGGCTGCATAATGGGCAAATATCTCCATGGCTGGATGATTCGCTCTGTGGAGATAGATGTGATGATGTTCGGCAGAGTGGTCACCCCGGGCTGTTATGTGGTTTCGGGAGGGCTTACAGCGCTGTTTTCCGTCATCGTGAATGTGATCGCCCACAGGCAGATGAAGGGCATAGACATGGTGGAATCCCTAAAGAGCGCGGAATAGTACGCAATATAAAAGCAGTACCGGAAGGGTACTGCTTTTTGGTATGTGTCAGATTACGGTGTATTCCAGCATTTCGTATCTCAGGCGGCTGCCCTCATCCGCTTCCTGCGGAAGCAGCGCCCGGGCGATGAAAAGCTCCTCCTCGCAGGGGATATCCGTGCGCTTAAGGTATGCATAGTCGCCGTCTATGCGGGTGAGAATGTATTCTTTGGGCTCCATGGCAGCTCCTTATTTGCGCACAGGCACTATCTCCAGCCAGTATCCGTCGGGGTCCTGAATGAAGTATATGCCCATGGCGGGATTTTCATAGCAGATGCAGCCCATTTCTTCATGGAGGGCATGGGCGGCGTCAAAGTCCTCTGCCTGAAATGCAAGATGGAATTCGCATTCGCCAAGGTCGTATTTCTGGGGATGCTCATCCAGAACGGTAAGCTCCAGCTCAAAGTCAGCCGCATCATTGCCGATGTATACTATGGTGAAGCCTTTGCCGGTTTTGCGGCGCTTTTCGCTGAGACCCAGAGCCTTGTTGTAAAACTCCAGAGAGCGCTCAAGATTGCTTACGTTGTAGTTTTCGTGGATCATTTTGAACTGCATGGTATACCTCCTGCGTATTTTTCGGTATTTTTGATAATTGCCCTGTATTGGGGGTATTCACGGACAAAGCGGTCAATAACCTCCGGCTTTTGCCAGTAATGCATGGGATAAACTTCCCGGGGGGTTATCACGGATAAAAAGTATGCGGCTCCGTCTGCATAGTGGCTTTCCTGACGGGAATCCAATGGCAGCATGGCCACGTCTATTTCGGTGCCCTGGATTTCGTCTATTCTGCGGCGGAAACATTCACGTATCTGCTGATTGAATTTTTCGCTTTCCCCTTCCCATGTCCAGTCATTCAGGTCGCCGGAATGATAGATGGTGCCTTCATCTGTTTTCAGCAAAAAGGCAACGCCGGAATCATTTGAAATGAGGGTATGGAGCTTTTCGCCATGGGGCAGCTCATAATCCTTTTTGCCGTGGACGGATAGAACGACAATACCTTCGGGATGTTTATGGGGGAAGATATCCTTGGCAAGCACTGCCAGTATATAGGTCATCCCTCTGTCCTTCAGTATGCGGAAAATTTCCGGATTATAATGGTCCTCGTGATGATGGCTGGCGAAAACCACTACAGGCTTGTCCGGGTCCATGGCGGGCAGTTCGCCCTTGTAATAGTCAAAGATATAATAGCCGGAAGCGGTTTCGATGAGAAATCCGCTGTGATAAATGTATGTTACCTTCATATCGTCCTCCATTTTTTCCAGTATAGCACATATGCTGTGCATATCGCCATATAAAAGGACGTCTGCACAAAACAAAAGCCCCGCTTAGCGCAGGGCCTTTATGGTTTTACTCGATAAAGCTCTGAGCAAGGGAAATTATGACGTCTGTCATCTTCTCTATGCTGCTTACGGGTATCCATTCCCGCACACCGTGGAAATTGTATCCTCCGGTGGAAATATTGGGGCAGGGCAGACCGTCCCAGGAAAGCCTTGCGCCGTCAGTGCCTCCACGGATGGGGATTATCATGGGAGTTACGCCGTTTGAAAGGAAGGCTTCTTCCGCCCGGGAAATAAGATGCATATGGGGCAGTATCTTTTCCTTCATGTTGTAGTAGCTGTCCCGGATCACGGCGGTGGCGGTGCCGGGGCCGTATATGCGGTTTATCTCCTCTGCGGCGGCGCGCATCTGCTCCTTGCGCCGCTCAAAGGATGCCATATCGTGGTCGCGGATAAGGTAGTGAAGGTCGGTTTCCACTGTGCCGCCCATCATGGTATGCAGATGGAAGAAGCCTTCGTAGCCCTCGGTCTTTTCGCAAACTTCATCGGCAGGCAGCAGGGCATTGAATTCCATTGCGACGGTGGTGGCGTTTACCATTACGCCCTTTGCCCGCCCGGGGTGGACCCCAACGCCTTTTATGGATACTACTGCATTTGCGGCGTTGAAGTTTTCGTATTCTATTTCGCCTATGGGGCCGCCGTCTACGGTATAGGCAAAATCACAGCCCAGCTCCTTCACGTTGAGGCCGTCTGTGCCCTTGCCCACTTCTTCGTCGGTGGTGAACACTGCGCGAATCTCTCCGTGGGGCAGATCTTTGGTAATGATGGTCTCAAGGGCAGTCATTATTTCGGCGATGCCCGCCTTATCGTCTGCGCCCAGCAGGGTGGTGCCGTCGGTAACGATAATATCCTTGCCGATGTATTCCTCCAGGCCGGGGCAGAGGGATTCGCTGAGGGATACATCATCCGAAAGCTTCAGTTCGCCGCCCTGATAGTTTACTATGGCGGCCTTTATGTCTTTGCCGGATGCATCGGGGGAGGTATCCATATGGGCGATAAGGCCTATTACAGGGGCGGATGCATTGGCGCTCAGCGTGCCGATAACATTGCCGCAGTCATCCATATGAACGTCTGTAAGGCCAATGCGCTGCATTTCTTCAAGCAATGCAGCGCCCAGCTCTTTCTGCTTCATGGTGGAAGGGGAGGTTTCGGAATCGTAATCCGATGCGGTGTCGAAAGACACATATTTTAAAAAGCGCTCTGTTGCAGTCATGTTGTTCTCCTTTGGGATAGATTGGCGATCAGCTTGCCGCTACAAGCAGATAGTACATTCTTTCAGGATAAAAGTCAATCGCACAGGCGGGATAAACCCGTATTGCATAAAGCAAAAAGGCTCCCCATATGGGAAGCCTTTGCATAAATGTTTTATCAGGACAGCTTGCTGTATTCCACGGCGATGCGGGAGGCAACGCGGGCGTTGTTGTAGGCAAGCTCCAGATTGGAAGCGAAGGAAACGCCTTCGGTCATGTCCTTGATATGGGACAGCAGGAAGGGGGTGGTATCCTTGCCGCGGATGCCCTGTTCCTTGGCCAGAGCCAGAGCGTTGTTGATAACGGTTTCCATCTCGTCAAAGTCCAGCTCAAATTCTTCGGGGATGGGGTTGGCGATAAGGGCGCCGCCTTCCAGACCCAGATCCCACTTGGTCTTGAGGATGCGGGCGATCTCGTTTGCATCCTTGGCATTGTGGTCTACCTTGTAGCCGCTCTTACGGCAGTAGAAAGCGGGGAAGTCATTTGTGTCAACGCCGATAACGGGTACACCCATGGTTTCGAGATATTCCAGGGTAAGGCCGATGTCCAGCAGGGACTTTGCGCCTGCGCCAACAACTGCAACGGGGGTGTGAGCCAGTTCCTGCAGGTCTGCGCTGATGTCCATGGTTTCGGTTGCGCCGCGATGTACGCCGCCGATACCGCCGGTAGCAAAGATGGGGATGCCTGCCATGGCAGCGATCATCATGGTGGTGGCAACGGTGGTTGCGCCGGTCTTGCCGGTGGCAAGGTATACGGCTACGTCACGACGGCTTACCTTGCCTACATTCTCGCCCTTGCACATAAGCTCAAGCTCTTCGGAGGTAAGGCCAACCTTCAGCTTGCCGCCGATGATGGCGGTGGTGGCGGGGATGGCGCCTTCGCCGCGAACGATCTCTTCTACCTTGTGGGCAAATTCCACATTCTGGGGGAAGGGCATACCGTGGCTGAGAATGGTGCTTTCAAGGGCTACTATGGGGCGGCCTTCGTCGATTGCCTGCTGAATTTCGGGGGTGATGCTGAGATAATCCTTCATAGTCATAATATTTATCCTCTTTCGGCAATTATTTTTTCTATCATTTCCACGCTCATGCGGGGATTAATGGTATTCGGATCGGATATTGCCGCAACGCCTGCGGCAAGGGCATAATTGAGGGTGCTGTCTATATCCATATCGGTCAGGTATCCGTATGCAACTGCACCCATAAAGGCATCGCCTGCGCCGGAGGTGTTTACAGGATCGGATACAGGGCTGAGGGAGCGGGTAATTATGTTGTCATCCCTATCCATATAGAGGCAGCCCTTCTGACCCAAGGATACAAATATGCGCTGTATGCCTTTATCCAGAAGAATGGAACAGGCGGCCTTGGTTTGCTCGAGGGTATTGGTTTTGTGTCCGCTCAGCACGGCCAGCTCCATAAGATTGGGCTTGAGGGTATGCACACGGCCTACATAGGGCTTAAGGCGGGTGGCATAGGCGGAGGAAACAGGATCGCAGAACAGGGGCAGAGTGCTGCTGTACAGCATGGTGATGCCGTCTATAACATCCTCAGGCAGGCCGGGGTCAAACACCATCAGCTTGGCGCCCTTGATAACGCCTTCGCGACGGCGGATGAATTCCATGTTCATATTCTGCAGCACCGTCATATCCGACAGGGCAACGTACATCTCACCGTGGTCATCCAGCATGGATATGTAGGAGGATGAGGAGTGATTTTCCACCACCATGCACTGGCTCATGTCTATTCCCGCTGCGGTGGAGTCGTCCCTTATCATGCGGCCGTAAATATCGCTGCCAAGGGCAGAGATAAGCCTTACGCTGCCGCCGAGGCGCGCAATGTTTTCGCAGATATTGCGGGTAACGCCTCCTGCGGAGATATTCATGCGGCCGGGGTTGCTGTCGTGAATTATCACGGGCTGGCTGCTGCGTCCGCATATGTCCACATTGGCGGCGCCTATGCCCACGGCGTAGGGCTCGTCGTTTACAAGGTAGATGCGCCCGCCGATGTATCCCTTCTTTTGAAGGTTGGAAATGTGCACTGCCACGGAAGCGCGCGCAATGTTAAGCCGGGCGGCGATTTCGCTCTGCTCAATATCCGGCTGCTGCTTGATTATATCCAGTATTTCCCGCTCGCGATTGGTCATTTTTCAGGCAATCCTTTGCAACAAATATTTACTATCTAAATACGTGTTTAGTATAGTGCCCGCTGCGGGTGGTGTCAATACAAAAATATCAGATAAATCATAGCTTTTTTTAATATCCCGATTGGGGAAATACGGTATTTATGGTATGCTGATATCAGCAATGATTATGGAGGTGTCCCGTGAGGGTACTGGATATAGATCTGGACTTTTTTCTGGCGGATTGCTGCCCGCTGGCAGAGGCAGGCAAAAGGCCCTGCCTTGAGGGACATGAGCCGTGGCCGGAGGAAAAGGTAATATTCTTTTTGGAAAATCAATGCGGCCTGAGTCTGAATGAACCCATACCCGGCGCCGTTTTTGAAACCCACGATATGGCGCTTGCATACTGGCAGGAAAGAATGGCGGAGGGGACGCTTACTGCTCCGTTTCATGTTACCCATGTGGATGCCCACAGCGACCTGGGCATAGGCAAGCCGGGGCCAGGCTTTGTGCTGAACGGCGTGCTGCCCAGATTGCTGGATAAAAGGGCAGATATTCAAAGCTATTATGACAGAAGTCAGCTGGACGAAGCCAACTATCTGCTTTTCGCTCTGGCCTTTCGCTGGATAAGCTCCCTTGATAATGTGCGCAATCCAAAATCACGCCCGGACATTCCAAGGGAAATACTGCTGCCCGGCAGGGAGGATGCGATACAGCTTACCTCCTTTGCGGCGAGGCTGTCGGAAGGGGCAAACGGCGCAGAGCCTGTTATACCCTTTAATGTGTATGACGATTACACTGCATTCAAGGCAGCGGAGCCCTATGACTTTGCCACCCTTGCGATTTCTCCAAGGTATGCGCCAAAGGAAGCGGATGAACTGCTGCCAATAATAGGCCGATACATAAAATTTTAGAAAAAACACTCATTGATAAATAAAATATTTCATTCGCCAATGAATGTGTGATATAATCATGCGAAGCCAACAGGTACAGGAGGCAACATGGATACTCAGGAAATTCTCAGCAAAATAAAGCAGCAGGACAAGCAGGCCTTCCGCAGGCTTATTATTGAATACGGCAAGGGGTTGTATCTTAAGCTGTATTCAGAGTCCGGCGATCCCGATGCTGCCCGTCAGGCCACCAAGGCCGCCTTTACCGAGCTTTATATGGCGCTGAACTCCCAGCAGAGCCCCGATATAATCGAGAGCCTGCTTTACAGCATCGGCGAAAGAAGGCAGCGTGAGATACTGCAGGCTCAGACCATGAAGCTGGCAGGGGAATACCTTGAAGAGGTAAAGGACCTTACGGCACTGAAGGAAACCAAAGCAGAAGACGCAGATGCGGCTGAGCCGGTATGCCATGGAAAGGCCGTATCAGATATGCCCCTTGCAGCCGAGCCTGCAAAGGCAGAGAAAAAAGGCGTGGGCTTCTGGCAGGTCGTTCTGGTGCTGCTGATCGCCGCAGGATTGTGGGCGGCTGCCGGCGCGCTGATGGGAGCAGGACATCTTCCAAAGTACGATCTTGGCTACAGCTGGTTCAATGTGAATATTGCAGATTGGTTCACCTGGCTGTGATTCAATAAATAAAGGCCGCATTCGCGGCCTTTTTGCTATATTTGATTAAAAACTATCTCGTCATATCCCGTTTCGGCATCCTGTTCCACGCCGTATGCTATGCCGTCGAGTATGCCTATCACCAGCTCGCAGGTGGTATTGATTATGCAGCCTTCGCAAAGATGGCCGCCGATGGTGGACAGGTCTTCCGAGGAAAGAGCGATATGCAGATGGCAGCGGGCGGCGCTTACTGTGCCGTTAAGGGAAACTATCTCCATATGGCGGTCTATTTCACGGATATTCACGCCGGAAGCATCCCTTATCCTTGCCCGAGAAACGCAGCCAACGCCGGAAAGCACCACGCCTGCGGCAATATTGTGCTGTTTGCATAGATTTTTTATTTCTCTCATCAGGTCGTCACCGCGATGGAGGCGCTTACATAATGTCTTCATTTGCTCCGCTCCTTTGAGTGGGAATGTCATCTATGGGAGTGCCGCTTATCACGCTGCGGGCGTATTTGATAAATGTGCGGGAGGCCAGCGACGCGTTTGCAAGGGAGCGTACAGCTATGCCCAGAGGTCTGTACTGACGGGGGGAAAGCTCTTTTATCGCAACATCTGCCTTTATGTCGGACAATATCATTTCGGGGACTATGCTGATGCCCAGACCGTGCTGCACCATTGCCACTATCGCCCTGAAATCCATGGAGGAGAATACCACCCTGGGGGCGGTTTCAAGGCCGCTCATTATGCGTTTTATGTCGGAATCAAAGCCGGCGGAAGGCATGATAAAGGGCTGGTCTGCAATATCCGAAAGGGACAGCACCTCCTTACGGGCAAGGGGATGGTCATTGGGCAGCAGCGCTACGATTTTGTCATTGGCAAGGGGTATCCATTCATTCAGGCCGCTGGGATTGCTCATAAAGGCAAAGTCTATTGTGCCGTCGCTGAGATGCTTTTCAATAAGGGGATCATTGTCCAGCTCTGCAAGCTCAATGCGTATGCCGGGATAGTCCTTGCTGAAGCGCTGTATTATTCCGGGCATCCAGAATATGGATACGCTGGTGTAGGTGCCGATGCGAATGCGGCCGGAGCTCATGCCCCGTATGTTTGAGGAATATTGGGAAAGCCGCTCTGTGGCGTTTACTATTTCACGGATGGTGGGCAGCAGCTCTTCGCCGTCCGGGGTGAGGCGCACACCGCTTTTGCCCCTTATAAGCAGCTGAAAACCCAGTTCGTTTTCTATGCTTTTTATAAGGTGACTAACGCCGGACTGGGTAAAGCCCATTTCGTCACCGGCGGCAGTAAGGTTGCCGGTTTCAATGGCCTTGAGCAGCACCTCTAATTTTTTTGTATCCATTACAGTACCTCGCTTTGTATGAATGGGAGTAATGATTGTATGGGTAAGCATGAGCTTTTCTTATTCTGATAAGTAAATGGTATAATATTTTTTGCAAATATACAAGGGTGGGCAGCAAAAGAATACATCTGTTTTTATATATCGATAGATGTGTTTTCTGGTTTGTGTAAGGTTGAGTGATGGTGTATAATATCATAGAGAAATACTGAAAGAAGGTTTTTTACAAATGGAAGAAGTACGTCTTACCAGCATGACAAGCTGCGGCGGCTGAGCAGCCAAAATCGGTCCGGGGACCCTGGACGAAATGCTTTCCGCTTTGCCAAGGAGCGAAGTACCCGATCCCGATCTGCTGGTGGGCTTTGATACTGCGGATGATGCGGCGGTATACCGCGTCAGTCCTGATATTGCAATAATTCAAACCGTGGACTTTTTCCCGCCCATGGTGGATGATCCATATGCATTCGGTCAGGTCGCGGCGGCAAACGCCCTCAGCGATATATACGCAATGGGCGGCAGCCCCAAGCTTGCGCTGAATCTTTTCTGCTTCCCTTCCAATAAGCTGTCCAAGGAAGCTATTCAGGGCATACTGATGGGCGGCGCAGACAAGGTTCTGGAATCCGGCGCCACACTCTGCGGCGGACATACCATAGAGGACCCCGAGCCCAAGTACGGCCTTGCAGTTACCGGTTTTGTTCATCCCGATAAGATGCTGCCCAATTCCTCTGCAAAGGAAGGGGACATGCTTATCCTTACCAAGCCTATAGGCAGCGGCGTGCTTACCACAGCCGCAAAGGCCGGCCTGCTGGATGACGAGGCATATAAGTACCTTATAAAGGTCATGACCACCCTTAACTCAGGTGCGCAGAAGGCCATGCTTAATTATAAGGTTAATTCCTGTACCGATATCACCGGCTTTGGTTTGCTGGGACATCTGCGGGAAATGGCGGAGGGCAGCGGCCTTACCGCAGAGGTTATCGCCAATGACGTTCCCCTTATGGAGGCGGCAATACCCTTTGCCAATATGGGCATAATTCCCGGCGGCGCATACCGCAATCGCGAATTTGCAGGGGAAAAGGTTCTCATCGGCGAAGGCGTAAAGCGTTCCACCGCAGACCTGCTCTTTGACCCCCAGACCTCCGGCGGATTGCTTATAAGCCTGCCTGAGAAGGATGCATTCAAGCTCCTCAATGACATTCGTGCATTTGCCCCCGAAACCGCCATAATCGGCCGCATGAAGGCCAAGGCGGAGCGGGCAATAGAAGTAATATAGTTTAAATTCAGCTGAGAGGAGAAACCATTATGAAGCTTGCAATAACCGCACCGAACGGCAAAATGGGAAGGCTGGTAATCAGGGAAGCCCTTAAGCGCCCCGATGATTTTGAGATCGTAGGCGCAATTGCCCCTGCAGGCAGGGACTATCTTGGCCGCGATATAGGCGAGGTGGCAAGGGTTGGCGCTGCCAATGCCGTGGCTTATGATGATGTGGAAAAGGTGGTTTCAATGAGCGACGGCGTGGTGGATTTTTCCACGGTAGAGGCTTCCATGGCTGTGCTGCGCGCCTGCGTAAAGTATCAAAAGCCCCTTATGTTGGGCACTACCGGTTTCTCCCCGGAGCAGGAAGCCGAGATAGAAGAAGCGGCAAAGGTCATACCCATACTGGTTGCCCATAATACCTCCAAGGCGGTAAACCTTATATACGAGCTTGCCCGCATAATGACAAGGGTGCTTGGAGATGAGTCGGATATCGAGATAATCGAGATGCACGACAACAAAAAGCTGGATGCTCCCAGCGGTACCTCCAAGGAGCTTGGCAGCGCCATTGCCGAGGAAATGGGCGTAAACCTTATGGATATCGCGGACTTTGGCCGCAAGGGCAGGGGCGTGCGCGAAAAGGGACGCATAGGCTATCATTCCATCCGCGCGGGAGATATTTCCAGTACCCATACCCTCATGTTCGGCATGGCCGGCGAGCGCATTGAGATAACCCACCGTTCCTATGATTTCGGCACCTTTGCAAAGGGTTCTCTGGACGGCATACTGTTCCTGCTGGGTAAGGAGCCCCGCATTTACGCCTATAAAGAGGTGCTTGGTTTCTGATGAATTATTTCCGGGGAATTTTCCCCGGATTTTTTAATTTTGTGTATTGACTCTCACCCTGCGTGATGGGCTAAGCTATAACCATGATGACGGTAAAAGAAATAAGCGAAAAAACCGGCGTAAGCGTGCGCACGCTGCATTATTATGACGAGATAGGCATTCTCAGGCCGGAAGGGACCACCGAGGCGGGGTACAGGCTGTACAGCCATGAAAACCTCAGACGGCTGCAGAGCATATTGCTGCTGCGCGAGCTGGAGTTTCCCCTTAAGGCCATAAAGCGGATACTGGACGATCCTGATATAGACAAAGCCGCTGCAATGGAGCAGCAGATAAGGCTGCTTACCATGAAGCGCAACAGGCTGTCCGGGCTTATTTCCCTTGCCGAAAGAATAAGAAAAGGAGAAGACATCGTGGATCTTAAATCATTTGACAAAAGCCATATAGATAAGTACGCAAAGGAAGCA
>JAZUMK010000011.1:0-43547 GCA_045603585.1 Clostridia bacterium | reverse complement strand
CAAATCTGATCGCCGAATGCCCCAGCACCGAATATGCGGGCTACGAGCATTTCAATCTGGAACTGCTGGAGCTGTTGCAGAAGTACCAGAGCAAGGATTGAACCTGACAACGAAAAGCGCCAGCCCCGCTGCCTGGGATCGCAGGCGGCGGTTGCCGTCTGCATCATCATTCTTGCAGCGGCTGTGATGGCATTCGCGGCGAAGAAAGAATACAAGGGCATGATGGTGGTTACCGGGGTGGCAGGGGTTGTGCTGTTTCTGGTGTTCACCAGCCTCATAGGCGTCTGCGCCAACCCCGATATGCGCTGCAATATAACCAAGCTGTGGGGCATGGGCGGGGCAGCTGTGGTGGTTGTCACATCCCTTATCAACCTGCTCAGCGGCAAGGAAGGGCAGATACCTGACTAACCTATAATCAAAATAATCAAAGTGAAACAGCGCCATACCTTGGGGTGGCGCTGTATGTTTGTATGTGGGTACTTAAAGTTTGTCGCGCATTGGATATAGCGAATCCTGCTACACACCCACTACACACCCACTACATACACACCCCGATTTTCCCTAGACAATTAGCCACCTCATGCTTCCCTGCCAAGGGAGCAGGCTGGGGTGAGCGGCGGGCGAATCCCTCCTTCTCCGCCACGAAAAAGGACATCCCTTTGGATGTCCTTTTTGCTGTAATGAAATAAGGAAAATCATTATGCTTTTTTGGTTTAATATTTGCCGTAGGTGCAGGCTTCTTCGATAATCACCCTTGCAAAGTGATCGTCCATGGGGGCGGGATATTCGCAGCCCGTGGCAAGGATGAAGCCGCCGTCCTTCTTGTAGTCGTCTATCTGCTTGCGGCAGAGGGCGCGAAGCTCATCCTCGGTGCAGGTCATGAGGAAGCCGGGGTCGATGTGGCCGATGAGGGTGGTTTGGTGGCCGTATTTTTCCTTCATCTCTGCGGGGGTGGAGCAGTCGTTGGGCAGATAGAGGAAGGAGATGGCCTCGGGGTGCATGCGCTCTATCTGGTTTTTGAAATAGATGCCTTCGCCGCAATTGTGTATCATTACCATGCAGCCACGGGCGTGCACGTGCTCCGCAAGGCGCTGGATGTAGTCGCCCTCGAACTCTTCCCACATTTCGGGGGACATGATGGTTTTGGAGGAGTAGAGGGTATCAAACATGATGGCGTGGGCGCCTGCGTCCATGAGTGCATCGCAGAACTTGATGAGTGTTTCTGTGATGTTGTCCATGGCCTTGAAGATGGCTGCCTTATCGGTAAACATATCCATCATCAGCTCGGACAGGCCGCGCTGCATGCTGAGAATGCCAAGGGGGCCAAATACAAAGGCTACAATGGGCTTTTCAGTGCCGCGTTCCTCCACAAGGCGCTTTACAAGGTGAATGTAGCCGGACATGCGGGGGGTCTTGGTGGGGTCAAGAACGCCAATCTTGTCGTAATCTTCCACACAGGAGATCAGCTTTTTGCCCTTTGCGGGGCCGGCTGCCTTGTCCTTGGGGTACTTCATGGGCATGCCCCAGTCCGCAGCTTCAATGGAAAGGTCAACAAGGGAGCAGATAACGTCTACACCCAGCTCGTCAGTGGCCTTGATGATGGACTCTGCGCACTTGTCAGGGTCCAAAGTCCACTCAGCATAGTCGTAGCCGCAGTATTTGTAGGAAATGCTGTTGATGAGGGGATATACCGGCACTCTGTCCGCTTCCTGGTGGTTGATTATACGGGTGACGCGCTCTATGGAATTCATTGAAATACCTCCTTGATATGTGTTAAAAGCCCATGGCTTCAATGTACTTTTCCTGGAATTGGGGATTTGCGGACAGCTCAATGTGGTTAACCTCTGCCGCAAGCACTTCTGCCTTTTTACGGCTGTCAGCGCTCAATAGCGCCATTGCTGCGCCTGCTCCCGCCGCATTGCCCACGGAGACGATCTTCTCCGGAGGAACATCCGGCAGCAAGCCTATCTCAAGGGCGCTCATCTTATCTATATAGCTGCCGAATGCGCCTGCCAGCATTACGCCGTCAAGGTCATGGGCGGTAAGGCCGACGCTTTGCATAAGGGTTTCTGCCCCTGCCCGGATAGCTCCCTTGGCAAGCTGTACTTCCCGTATATCCTGCTGGGTGAGGATCACATCCCCGCCCAGGATAAAGGCGGGCTTGCCCTCGTGTTCTGTGATGCGTGCTGCGATCCTTGGGGGCAGGTGGCCGGCTTCTGCACTGCTCAGCATCTTTCCGGAGCTATCCACCACGCCCAGCTTTACAAGGGCGGCAACGGTATCAATAAGACCGGAGCCGCATATACCAACGGGGGCGGCGTTGCCAATGGTGGAGATGTGGATGTCGTCAGAGTGCACCTTTACCCGTTCAATTGCCCCTTCTGCGGCGCGCATGCCCTTGTATATGCATGCGCCCTCAAAGGCGGGACCTGCGGCGGTGGAGCAGGCGAGCACCTTGCCGTTGTGGCTGAGGAGTATTTCGCCGTTTGTGCCTATGTCTATGGCAAGGTAGGTGCCCCGTTTTTCATTTATGCCGGTGGCGAGAAGCACCCCTGTGATATCCGCCCCAACGTGGCCTGCCATGTGGGGCAGGAAGTATACATCTGCAATGGGATTTGTACTTATACCCAGCTCATACGCTTTGCGGTGCTGTGCTTCTGTGAACACCGGTGCAAAGGGGCTTCTTGCAAGGGGCTTTGGATCTATGCCAAGGAAAAGATGCCCCATGGTGGTGTTGCCCACAACGGTTATGTCGTATATGTGCAGCGGAGAAATGCCATGGCTTTGGGTAAGCTCCACTATCATGTCATTTACGCAGCCTGTGATGCAGGTTTGCAGCTCTTCAAGGCCGCTGTCGCTCATTGTGCAATGCTGTATGCGGGAGATAACGTCTCCGCCGTACAGGCTCTGGGGATTGGTGCGGGCGGCGGTACCTATACACTCACAGATGTTCAGATTCCACAGCATGGCTACCGCCGTGGTGGTGCCGATGTCTATGGCAAGGCCGTAGCAGGATGATGTGGTATCTCCTTCCTCAAGGGAGATTATCTGCCCAGAAGAAATGGCGGCGGTAAAGCCCTTTTTGCTGCGTACGATGGGGGAAAGACCATTCAGCAGATCGTGATGGGGCGTTGCGCCCAAGGCTTCCTTTACCCGTGTGCAGTCGCTGCGCTGATCTTCAAAGGATGGCTTGGGAAGCTTGCTGTATACCTTTTTTACGGAAGGAACTGCTTCAAAGTCATCGGGCAGGGCGGCCATGCCCTTTTTGCGCTCTGACCCTTTGCGCTTTTCGGGAATTTCTATTTCTACATCCTCAAGGGGAACAGCCCTGCATGCAAGGCGATAGCCCTCGGCTATTTCATCCTTGGTGAGAATGAGCAGCTCATCGGGGTGCAGCTCATTGCAACTGCCTGACAATAGCTTTACCTTGCACTTGCCGCATTTGCCGCTGCCGCCGCAGGCGGCCTCAATGGTTATGCCTTTTTCCCGGGCGGTTTCCAGTATGGTTTTGCCATTTGCGGGTATGGTTATCTTCATTTATCCGCCTGCTTTCTTGCCCGTGAGGCAGGGCAGGTGCGCTTTTTATCGCAGAAGTCGCAGGGGATGAGGTCGCTTTCCTCTGGGATTTCTTCTTTAAGTATGGGTATTATGCCGGAGGTGCTTTTGAAGGGGATCATACGCATATGCTTATCCAGTACGCAGCCTATTTCTTCGGGCTGAAGCAGGGAAAACAGCGGCTTCTGGTTGCTCAGCTCAAAGCGGTGCTGTCCCGGATTCCATGCAGATGCGGAGCGGTATCCGCTGATCGAAAGGGCTTCTTTAAGGCTGCGCTCCACCATGGCTGTGCCGCACTCTGCGTATACCGTGCCCCACAGGTCAAGGAAGTAGTCTTCCATTATGTCGCCCATGGTGTCCCGGATATCGTTGAAGGCGGGAAGGGTAGCCACAAAGCAGGCCATGTATTCCGCGCCGCTGCATATGCGGGGAACCATACCCCCTGTGAAGCGGGTGCCGTTTTCGAGGGTGATGCCCTCTTCGTCTATGGATTCAATCTTGAATATCTGATATACGGCGGCGACGGATATCTTATCCTCCATATAAGCTTTGGCCTTTTCCACGCTGTCGCCGTATTTTGCAGGTATGGCGTCAAGGTCAATGCCTGCGTGCTTTTTCATGCGGAGGGATACCTCATCCATGGGGCAGGCATCAAGGGACATCCTGAGTATCTGTCTTTCATAGTTCATGGTATTTCCTCCGTAAATGTGTTTATATCCTGTTGAGCCAAAGCTCGCCGGATGCGGTGGCTGTGGCGGTGTAGCCAATGTATACTGTGCCGTATTCCGCTTCAAAGGTATTGCGGGTACGCTCAAGCTCGGTTGTGACGGTGTCGGGGTCAGCGCCCCGCTCTATGGCTTGGTTTATGGCCTGCTCTTGGGCAATGGAGTCTGCGGCGGCTTCCGCCTGCTCCTTTGTGTCCAAGGTTTTCCTTATGCCGTGGCCGGATACCACGTATATGTCCTCATCCACCATGTAGCTTACTTCCATTGTGGCTGTTGCCGAGGCTTTTCCCACCACAGCGCCAAGGGCGTTTGCCACGGGGGAGTAGGGAGAGGTGACGACCTCTGTGCCAAGGAGAGCGCCCACTTCCTCAAGGAAAAGCTTTGTGGGGGCGCCAATGCCAACAAGCTTTGCGGGGGTGCTGAAATCGCAGCGGAAAAATTCCGTGGGGTTTCCGGCTTTGGCCCTTTGGTATGCATCCCGGGTGAGTATCTCAAGGCCGGGGAGATTCTCCTCCTCCTTAAGGGCGGGGAAGGCGTCCTGAGCGAGGATTCGAATGATATTGCGGTAAAGCTTGCTCTTTACCATGTGGTATATCTTTTCACACAGCTCATCCATGGGGCAGCCAACCTTTCGGGCCATCTCCTCAAGGCCGAGGCGGGATGCTTCAGCATTGTATTTGGTGAAATCTCCCTTGACGTGCATGGCGTCGGTGGGGGTTACGCCGCAGCGCATCACCACGCCCTCACGGATAAGCCTTGCGATGTGGCTTGGCATTATCACCTGAGCGTGGAGCTTTTTCAGCTCCTCAAGGCTGTGGGGCTCATTCAGCCACTCCATCAGCTGATGCTCAAGGGCGGTATAGCCGTTTTTGTTGGGCTCACGTACTTTTACGTATATATTGTGCTGGGGGGTGATAAGGCGGTCGGTGTCCTGCGCCCTGCGCCTTAGATGCTCAAGGAGGGAGGGCCACTTTTCAGCCGCCATGCAGAGGGGATATGCCTTTTCTTCCTCCAGGATGAGCTTGCGCTCAGTGCTGAGGGATATGCCGCTGTCGCCTCCAAGGCCGAAGGTATCTACAAATAATCCCTTTACGAATGTGCTCCAGCCCCCTATGCGTATGCCGCCCTCAACGCGCTGGGGCTTGCCCTTTTTCACGAAGGCGATGTCGGTGGTGGTGCCGCCCATGTCAACAACTACGCAGTCCTTTGCGTCGGTCAATTCCGCCGCACCCATTACGCTGGCAACGGGGCCGCAGAGGAGGGTCTCCACAGGGCGGCTGGCGGTAAAGGCGGAGCTCATAAGGCTGCCGTCGCTGCGGACTATCACTATGGGGGCGGTGATGTCCCTGTCTTTCAATGCTTTGGATACGGCCTTGAGGAATTCCTCAATAACCGAAATAAGGCGGGCGTTGAGCAATGCGCTTGCGCCCCGCTTTATTATGTTGCTTTCCGAGAACAGGCTGTGGCCGCATACCACGGGGATATCCAGAGCCTGCTTTATGTATTCCCTTGCCTGCTTTTCCAGCACCGCGCCGGACTTGTGGGCAAACATCTCCACAACGCCAACTGCGTCGCAGTCCCTGAGCAGGTGGGGTATCTTTCCTTTGAAATCCTCCCAGTCAGGGGGAGAGATTATCTCCCCTGAAGGGCGGGTATGGCTGTCGATAAATATAAGGTCATCATTCAAGGGGAGGCCGTATTCTCTGCCCACACGGGCGACGTTTTCAGGGTTTACGCCAAAGAGAATAAGCTTTGCGCGGCCCCCCTTGTTTTCAACGCAGGCGTTTGTGGCCAGGGTGGTGGAAAGGGCGATCACTTCCGATGAGCACAGGTATTCCCGGGAAAGTTCATCCAGCGCTTCCCCGATACCTACAGAAAGATCCTGTTTTGTGGTAGGGGCCTTGCCAAAGGCAAGTATCTTCCTATCCTCAAAGCCGTAGGCCACCGCATCCGTGCAGGTGCCGCCGGTGTCTATCCCTATTCCTATCCTCATGCCGCTCCGCCTGTTCCGCCGTCAAAGGTTACATCATGCTTTCCTTTTCGGCCTTGTCGATTCTGTCCAGTATGGCAACTATTGCCGCATCCTTTTCGGGGGACATGGTGTTCAGCTCCCCATTGAGGATGATGTCCTTAACCTTTTCATTTGCCCTCTGGCCCATGGTCTTGCCGCCAAGGGCCATCCAGCGGTCGTATTCGTTTCTGTCCTCAAGGGAGGATTCCCAGTTTTCCCTGTTCTTCACGAGGGTGCTTTCCTGGGCAAGGTAGTGACCCTTGGGGCCTACTTCACGCATGTCGTCCATTGCGAGGTATTCGTCGGTGGTGTTTACGCCGTCGAATATCCTGCGCACACGGCCTATGGCGTCGTTCATCATCACCACCAGCTCGCAGGAGTGTGCAAGGCCGAAGGTGGTGTAGCCCACGTCGTGTATGATGTTTGCGCCGGAAAGCCCCGCCATGGTGATGTACTGGGTGCCCTCAAGTACGGCCTGCTCATCAGGCAGCTTGGAGCTGGTGCAGCCGGCTGTGCCCCAGGTGGGCAGGTTGTAAAGCTCACGGCCTATCTCGCTCATGGCAAGGGATTCCACCATGGTCTCGGGGGAAGCATAGGTGGGCTGCAGGCTCTTCAGGTCCATATTGGTGATGATGGCGCCGTAGAGGAAGGGGCAGCCGGGGCGGGTGAGCTGGGCGATTACAAGGCCTGCAAGGCACTCGGCGTTTGCCTGTATAATGGAGCCTGCAAGGGTGATGGGGCCGGTTGCGCCGTTCATGGGGATGGGCGCGTACAGCACGGGCAGGTTCATCTCCGCCATGTACATTACCTTGTCGATGGATTCCTTGGTGCATACCATGGGAGAGGTGGGCTCGCAGTACAGGATAAACAGGGGCTTCTGAACCAGCTTATCCACGCCGCCGCGGGCAACAGCCGCCATCTCAACCACGTTTTTAGTGGATTCAAGGTCTGCGGTGATGACCACCTGGGGCTTGGAGCTGTAGCGGATCATTGCTGCATACTCGTGCTCGTAGGAGGTCTTGGGATGGTCGTACACCTGCGCCTGGGACATCATGTAGTCGATGTAGGGCATGGCGTTTGCAACCTTAACGCAGTTCTTGTTGTCCTCCTCGGTGCAGAGACGAACTTCGCCGGTAAAGCTGTCTATGATGCGGGGCTCTGCGGAACCCACGCCGTAGTAGGCGTTGCGGCCGCTTACATCAAGGGCAAAGTTGCCTTCCCGGTCGTAGAGCAGAATGCGGGAGGGGGCGGACTTGATGGCCCACTCAACTACGCTGGGTGTGAAATAAACGTGCTTCTTTTCAACACGGCAGCCTGCCTTTTCAAGGAGCTCCAGCGCGCCTTTGTGCTGAACCACAAGGCCGGTCTCCTGCATCAGCTGCAGGGTGCAGCTGTGTATCTTTTCCATCTGCTCGCGGGTGAGGAAGCTGATTCCCTGTCCGTTGAATCTGGGATTGATCTTCATGGCGATTCCCTCCTTAGTGCGTTATGCCATCAGGCTGTTTGCAAGGTCAACGGCAAGGGGTGCGTTTGCGCTGTAGCCGTCGGCGTTTATCTGCTTTGCAAAGGTTTCGTTTACAGGTGCGCCGCCAACCATTACCTTTACCTGGTCCCGGAGGCCCGCTTCTTCCAGGGCTTCAATGGTCTCCTTCATGGCGTACATGGTGGTGGTGAGCATGGCGGACAGGCCAACGATCTTTACATCGGGGTCATCCTGTACCGCTTCAACGATATCCTCAGGCTCAACGTCCATGCCCAGGTCCACAACCTCGTAGCCTGCGCTTTCAAGAAGCATTACCACAAGGTTCTTGCCGATGTCATGCATATCTCCTGCAACGGTGGCGAATACAGCCTTGCCCTTGGAGCCGGAGTCATCTCCCATCAGCAGGGGCTTTACCACTTCCACGCCCATCTTCATGGCCTTGGAGGCGATGATGAGCTCGGGCACGTAAATTTCGCCGGTGCGGAATTTTTCGCCCAGTACATTGATAGGCTCTACAAGGCCGGTATTAAGCACATCAAGGGGAGCGTTGCCTTCGTCGAGGGCGGCTTTGGTAAGGGCCACTACATCGGCTACGCCGCCGGCTTCTACACATGCTGCAAGTTCGGTGAGTTTGGACATTGATTTATTCCTCGCTTTCATTGTTTTAAAGTTTTATGGGGAATGGTACGGTTTTCTCTTCGGCTATATGATAAGAGAAGCCCCATTGTCCCTTCAAACCGGCGGGCGGGTATCCACAGGAAACGGCAACAGTATCATGGTTTCGTGCAGCGAAACAAAATCGGCATATTTGCCGTTTTTTGCGGCGGTTTGAGAAAAAAGCATCGCCTTTCATGTGTTTGTTGATTTGTAAAATATATAAAATAGCCCTCTTATACAGAGGGCGTATTTACAACTTAAATACATTCTGATATGCTGAATACAGGGATTTTTTGAAACAACCGGCAAACATTGTCATAAAAGGAGAATTGCATGGAACAGGGCAATATGGTTCCTCTCAATCAACATATAGGGGGAAGGATACGATTTTACCGCACCCGGCGAAACATGTCCCAGGAGCAGCTTGCCATGAAGATATTCAAAAGCAAGTCAACTCTTTCCAAATATGAAAGCGGTAAGATACCTATTGATATTGAGACGCTGTATCTCATTGCCGCCGAGCTTGAGGTGGAGATGTCCTCTTTGGTGGATTATCCCATTCCTTCCAAAACACAGCTGCCGCTGTACCGTGATCCCTTTGATAATTCGGACAGGATATATATGTACTACTTTGACGGCCGCAGCAACCGCACCACAAAAACACTCATCTGCCTTGAACAGGGACAGCGCAGCGGCAATACCGTGCCCTGCCGCTGCTATATGGATATTCCCTCCTTTGATGAGCATGAGCAGTGCAAGTATTTTTACACAGGCACCGCCGTGCAGTACGAGATGATTTCTTACATCCACCTGTACAATCAGTTTAACCCTACCGAGCACATTACCATCAGCATACTCAATCCCTTCCACAGAACACAGCTTATATGGGGCATAATGAGCGCCATTTCATTTAATCCCATCACCCCACTTGCCCTCAAGTGCCTGCTGTCCCCTGTGCAGATGCCGGATGTGATGCTGAAAAAGGAGCTGCTCACCTTCAGCAAGGATGATGTAAAGGCCATCAAAAAACTGAACATGCTGCTGCTGAATACGGATGCGCCATAACGGGCGGCAATAAGAAATATTTTGTTCAATAAGATTAGTTCACAAAGAAAGATCGCACAGGGTGAGCATCCGGTTTGCCTTGTAAAGGGGACGGCGGATATGTCCGGGGGATTTTGAAAGCGCTTGTCAGTCCGTATATAATGGGTTAGAATTTAACCAGTAAAAAGGCTGCCCGAGGCGGCTGAGGAAAAGGATACGGATGGCTTATGCTGAAACTGCTCATTTACGGATTTGCCGCCCTTATCGTGGTATACGGCAGTATACTGGCAAGGGATCTTATGCATAATCGTGACCTTGTAGGGAAGGAAAAGGGTAATCCCATAGCCATATGCATTGCCACGGCCTGCGTGCAGTTTCTGGCCACCTTCGGCATATCGGATTTCAATGTGAGCATTCCCATATACAGGGCCACAGGCTGGGTGGATGACCAGCGGCTGCCCGGCACCCTCCTTACTGCCACCGTTATACCCGGGGCGGTGATATCCATACTGTATATTTCAGGAGCCGTGGTGGAGACCGCAACGCTGCTGAGCTGTCTGCTGGCCCAGTCTCTGGGTTCCGTGATAGGGGTAAGGATTGTATCAAACATGAAGGGGCAGAGCATAAAGAAGGCCATGGCTGTTGCGCTGCTTGCCTCCGTGGCGGTGATACTGATAAAGATGCTCAGCACAGGCACCGAGGGCGGAAACCTGACGGGCTTTGACGCCGGCACCCTTGCATGGCTGATACCGGTGTATATACTGTTTGGCATAGTGAATATGCTGGGCTTTGGGGTAAAGGCGCTGTCTATGGCGCTGCTGATGACGCTGGGGCTTTCCGCCAAATGCGTGCTGCCGGTGGTGCTGAGCAGCTGCGGCTTTGGCTCCTGCTGCGGGGCAATACAGTTTATCCGCAAGGGAAAATATCAGCGGAAGATCGCCATGCTGTCCTCCGTAGCAGGCGCGGCAGGTGTGGTGATAGGCGCCAGCTTTGTAAAGGGGCTGCCAACAGACGTGCTTCAGTGGATAATGATAGGCGTAATGCTGTATACCGCCGTCACCATGCTGATACCAAAGAAAAAAGCGTAATAGAATATGTTTTATCCATACAAAAACGGGCGGCTCAAGGCCGTCCGTTTGCTGTTGACAAGATATTGTTTACCCTAAGTGGTGCCGCGGCTCTTTTTCATCCTCAGTTTGAGGAAGGACAGGGCCTTTCTGGCGGTAAGGGGGGTAACGGTGTGCTCCGCCAGTATGTCTGTGAGGGCGCCGGCGGTCTCGTCGTAGTTGTGATAAAAATTCAATACGCTCTTGTGCAGGCTGTCATTCTGCACTACGAAATCGTGGGCGGGGCAGAGGCTGAGGGCGCAGGCGGGAATTCCCCGCTTTTCTATTTCGTCAATGGTGTTTGCGTAGTCCACATGGTTGTTGCCTATGCCGTTGCAGGAGAGTATTGCGCCGGATACTCCCATGCCCGCCACCAGCTCTGCGGCGCGGGTGCTTACGAAGTGCTTGTCGTCGCCGTCATCGGGAGAGCCAACCAGTATTATACCCCTGAGATTCACCTCGGGATCGGACGACACCACATCAAGGAGCGGATCGCGGAAATGATGCAGTGTGGTTTCTTTCATGCTTTTGCCAAGTCCCATATTCTGCTGTCCTCCTGTTTTAATCCAGCGCCCTTACTGCGCCGTCCCGGTATTGATTGGGGGTGAGGAATACCGGCATATTGCCCATGTCTATTATGGAACGTCCGCCCGCAAGGCCGCAGGGCTCATCGGGAAACAGTACGGTATCGTATACCGCACCCTGCCCCGAAACCTCTTTAAGTATGACCACATCGGGAAGTCCGGGAACATATTCGTCGGTGTAGTGATGTACCTCAGTGCAGGAATAGGGATGGAACTTCTTCATCTGCAGCCTGAATTCCTGACAGAATTCGTCAAAGGCCTGATATATGGCGGTAACACCCTCCCGGGTGGTCCAGGCGTTTTCCACTGCTATTACATCAAACAGCACCAGAAAGTCATCCTCTGAGGGGGTGCCGGGCCGTCCCCAGGCAACCCGATCCTGCAGTATGCCCTCGCAGCCGCCGCCGTTGGTTATCTGGCGGCCCGCTTCATCCACACCTGTAAGCAGCATGGCAAGGCCGGTGCAGGTATGGGTGATGCCCTCGCCCAGACTGCCCAGCGCCTTTGTGGACAGAGGCAGTACGTCCATTATGGTTTCGCAATACACCTGCCGCTGACCTGGAGGCAGTATGCGTACCTGGATGCTGCGTATATAGGGGTCATGGTAAAAAGTTTTTTCTGACCAGCGGCTGTGGATGGTCATATGGCCGTCCTGAGTTATGCGGTTTTGCTGGCCGAAGCATACATCTGAAATATGAAAGCACTTGATGGTAAGCCGGGTGCCCATGGCGGCGCTCCTTTCCTGAAGGCTTGCTGAGATAATATATATTATACAACCTGCAGGCGGCAGGTGGAATAGGCGGATAAAAGAAAAGCGGCGAACCAAAGGGTTCGCCGCCAAAGCTGTTCAGCTTATTAGTTTTCCAGAACGGGGGTCCAGGCCAGAGCCATTACGTCTTCAACATTGTCCATGGTCTCGATGAGGCCAAGGCGGATGTAGCGGCCGGCAAAGTCTTCCAGAGTGGTCTTGGTGAACTCATCGGAAAGGCCGAACTGCAGAGAGTTGTTGATCATAACGTTCATCTCGCGGTTACCGCCGTTCCAGCCCATCTCCATCAGAACATCGGTGGCCTCTTCGGGGTTGTCACGCATGTAGCTGTGGGCCTTCTGTACAGCCTGGGCTACCTTCTTGGCAATGGTGGGGTTCTCGCGAACGAACTTGCCGCTCATAGCCATTACGCAGCACATACGGTCTGCAAAGTCGGTGTCCAGCTGGGAACGGATGCACTTGAGGGTGCCGTCCTTAACCATGCTGTAAGCAAAGGTATCGCTGAGGAGAGCGCCGGAGATCTCGCCGTTCTGCATAGCGGTTACGCAGGCATCGGAGGAAACCTGAATGAGCTCAACGTCGTTCTTGTAGTCGATTCCGTCTGCATCCAGCAGCAGAGCGGTGATGTTGTAGTCGGACTTGCCGATGCCGTTGGGAACGGAAATGGCGGTGCCCTTCATGTCCTCGGTGGTGTTGTACTCGCTGTCGGCAAGAACATACAGGGACTTGCAGCCGATGTGGCCGCCGCCTACGAAGGTGATGTCAACGCCATTGGTGATGGGAACCATCATCTTGGCCATCATGCCTACGGCAACGTCTACCTGGTTGGTGCCCAGGGCTTCAACGTCGCTGCTGCCCTTAACGCCTTCAGCGGTGAGGCCTGCTTCTTCATAGTAGCCAAGGTGAGCTGCCATGGTGGGGCCGGCGGTGCAGCCGTCGGACATGAAGTAGTTGATGGCACGGCCGTAAGCGGGCTCGTTCTTCATGGCTTCCAGCTCTTCAGCGGTGGGGGTCAGGTCAAAGTTAGCCATATCGATGGCGCGGCCTTCAACCTCTACGGGTACAAACAGAGCTTCCCAGTTGCCGGAGGCAGCTGCTTCGGCAGCGTCCATATGTACGGCAGCCTCGTTTACCTCAACGTCTTCAACGGTACCAACTTCGATCTGACCGTCGTTGTTGAAGTCTTCGATAACGGTGGATTCGGTGGCGCCTTCCTGATTGTCGGCGTCTTCCAGACCGGCACCGGAGCAGGCGCACAGGGACAGACCCATGACCAGAGCCATGATCAGTGCAAGGAACTTCTTTGCGTTCATTCTTGTGTTTTTTCTCCTTAATTATTTTATTCGTAAACCGTATGTACGGTAAGCGAAACTAAGTTATTTGTTCTTGTTTCCGCCAAAGTGCAGCTTGTTGAGAATATCGTTGCGGTATTCTACAAAGCTTGCGGAGGAACGGTCGCGGGGGTAGGTTTCGTCTATCTTGATATCGGCGATGATGCGGCCGGGGTTGGCATCCATTACAAGCACACGGGTGCCCATGTAAATGGCCTCGTCAACATCGTGGGTGACCATAAGGGCCAGCTGCTTGCTTTCGCTCCACATGCTGAGGATCTCATCCTGCATGTGCATGCGGGTGAAGGCATCCAGTGCGCCAAGAGGCTCGTCCAGCAGCAAAATTTCGGGCTGGTTAATAAGGGAGCGAACAAGGGCTACGCGCTGTGCCATACCGCCGGAAAGCTGTCCGGGATAGTCATCCTTGAACTTTTCAAGGCCGATGACCTTTATCATGCGCTTTACCTTGTCCTCATTGCCCTCAAGCTTGCCCTGAACCTTTAAGCTGAAGGCGATATTGTCTTCAACGGTGAGCCAGGGGAAAAGGGTGGGGCGCTGAAATACCATGCCGCGATTTGGGGAGGGGCCGTCTATCTCCTTGCCATTTACCGCAACCTTGCCCAGTGTGGGAACAATAAGGCCCGCAACAAGGCGGAGAATGGTTGACTTGCCGCAGCCGGAAGGGCCTACCAGAGAAATGAACTCGCCGCTTTCCATGGTTACGCTTACGTTATCCAGCGCGTGGGTAACTTCGTCGCTTTCCACCTTTGCAAAGCTCTTGCTTACGTTTTCAAGGGTAAGGGTTACTTTATTGTTTTCTGCCATAATTACTTCTCGCTTTCATTCTGCCAGCGCAGTACATGGCGCTTAATGCGCTCAAGAACCTTGGTGACTACGGTGAAGATAAAGCAAATTACAAACAGGGCGGCAAACATCTTGTCGTAGCTTGCCCAGCCGGCCTGCCAGGTCATATACCAGCCAAGACCGGACTTTACGCCCAACATTTCGGCGATCATCAGCGCAACGCATGAGGAGCTCATAGCCTGAGTGCAGCCCTGAAGTATGGAGGGCATTGCGTGGGGTATGGCTACCCGGAAAACCAGCTGCCTTTCGGTTGCGCCAAGAGTCCTTGCGGCTTCGAAGAAATCCTTATCCACGTTGGATATGCCGGTCATGGAGGCAACGGTTACGGCAAACCAGGAGCCCAGGGCGATGATAAACACAGCGCCGCCAAAGAGGGAACTTGCGATTACCATGGTAACAGGAACCCAGGTGGAGGTGGGGATAGGGCCCAGGAACTTGATGATGGGGTCTATCCAGTAGCGGAACTTATTGGAGTAGCCGCAGGATATGCCGGTAACAAGGCCCAGAGATACGCCGATGCTGTAGCCGATGAACAGCAGCTTGAGGGTATTGAGGGTACAGTCAAGCAGCATCATGTAGTCCTTCAGGAAGGCGTTGATGATGAAGTTCATGCAAGGCACGAAGGGCTGGGTCAGTGTTCCGGTTTTAAGGGTGAGGTAATCGTACAGGGCGAAGAACAGAAACAGGGCGGCAAAGAGGGGAGCCCTGTAATGCACCTTTTCATATACAGCGGTGTTGCCCTTTGCCTTGCGGATAATGCCCACCAGCAGGTAAATGATATAGGCCGCTATGGCAATGCCCAGCACATACAGATATGCATAGGGGTTGTAGTTGCGGCTGTAATTGGGAAGATTGACGTATTCCAGTATCGCAACAATGCCGCATATTACAGGCAGGGCCAGGGTGATGGCTTCCCAGGTCTTCTGCCAGGCGGTCTTTTCCTTTGTTTCCAGCTTTTTCAGCTGGCTGCGGGTCAGTTTGCCAAGCTCAGCCGCGTCTACTGCTTGGTTGGTTTTGGTCTGATTCTCCGGCAGCATAGGCGTTTCCTTTCGATAGAAATGATAACGGTGCAGACGCAAAGTCGCTGCCGCAGTATCGGCAGCGCTTGCGCAGGCACGGATATTGGTCTTTACCATTGTAAATGTGGCTTGTTCTGATGTCGAATTGATTGTTTTAATTTTACCGAAGTGTTATCGATTGCATAAATAACGCTGGGGCGGCAGCGAAAAAATGCGTGTAAAAACAAGACTTTCCGTGCTGAATACAGCGTGGCGGAAGCCTTTGTGCGTATGGTGGTTTACAAAATTTTGAAAGGAACACACAGCATAAAAACCACGATATCCATAAAATAAATAATAAAAGACAAATATCGAAAACATCAATTATGCTATCCATTCCCCGAATGATACAATTATAAGGCGATAAATATGAAAGAAAGGCAGAGGAAAATGCCATGCTGATGGACCTTCATATGCACGAGCGGCGCAATTCCGCCGATAGCTTCATTTCTCTTGAGGAGATGGTTTTCCGCGCTCGTGAGCTGGGGCTGGACGGCATCTGCATTACGGATCACGATTCCATGGGATTGGTGGAATTTGCGGCGGAATATGCAAAGAAGCAGAACTTTCCTATTATAGTGGGGGTGGAATACCTGTCGCTGGATGGGGATATCACAGCCTTTGGCATAAGTGATTTTCCAAAGGTTCGCATACCTGCACAGGACTTTATAGACCTTGTGCACGCCCAGGGCGGCGTATGCTCCGCAGCCCATCCCTTCCGCAACAATAATCGGGGTCTTGAGCACAAGCTGGGCATAGTAAAGGGTCTGGACGGCATTGAGGCCTTCAACGGCAGCACTCTGCCCGAGGCGAACGCAATGGCATTGGGCTACTGTCAGCGCCTCGGCATACAGCCCATCGGCGTAAGCGACTGCCACGTATACGAAAAGATAGGACGCTATGCCACATGGATGCCGGATGGAATATGGGCGGTGGAGGATTTCGTGGCGGCCTTCAGGGAGGGCTGCTGCTATCCTGTATGGTATGACAACGGCAGATATGTGCCCTGTGCAGAGCCTTTGAAGGGCCGTGCTTACTCCAGAGTAATATAAATCATCATTATTAATATAAAGGAAGAAATGACCATGGCTGAAATTTCTCTGCCCAAAGATTTTGTATCATATCCTGAGGCCCGCAAAAAGGCCTTTATGAACCTGAAGGCTCTGAAGGAAAGCGGCAGGCGCGTTGTTGGCACATTCTGCACCTACACCCCTCAGGAGCTGGTGGACGCGGCGGATGCCACCCCCGTAAGCCTTTGCGCCATCGGCGAGGACAACATTCCTCCCGCGGAAAAGACCCTGCCCAAGAACCTTTGCCCCCTCATCAAGGCCAGCTTTGGCGGAGCTGTGACCGACAGGTGCCCTTTCTTCTATTTTTCAGATATGGTGCTTGCGGAAACCACCTGCGACGGCAAAAAGAAGATGTATGAATATCTTGGCAAAATAAAGCACACCCACGTTATGCAGCTGCCTCCGGGACAGTTTGGCGAGGGTGCACTTGCTTTTTGGAAAAGTGAGGTTGAAGCCCTTCGCAAGGATTTGGAGCAGTTTTACGGCATAACCATATCCGACGAAAAGATAGCCGAGGCAATCAAGCTGCGCAACCGTGAGCGTAAGGCCATACTCAACTACTATAAGGTAGGCGCACTGAAGCCCAGCCCCCTTTCCGGCTATGAGCTGAATACCATAATTACCTCCAACGAGTACGCATTTGATATTGAAAAGAAGATAGAGTTCCTTGAAAAGCGCACAGCGGAACTGACCGAGAAGTATCACAACGAGTATGAAGGCAAGCCCTCCAGGCCCCGTGTGCTTATTTCCGGCTGCCCCACCCACGGCGTTATAGACAAGGTGATAAAGCGCATCGAGGAGCTGGGAGCGGATGTTGTTGGCTTTGAAAACTGCTGCGGTCCCCGCGAAAAGGCAGACCCCGTAGACGAAACCAAGGATCCCATCACCGCCATTGCGGAAAAGTATCTCAGGGTAAACTGCTCTGTAATGAGCCCCAACCCGGGCAGGCTGGAAACCCTTGGCAATATGATAGACGAATACAAGGCAGACGGCGTGATTGAAGTGGTGCTGATGGCCTGCCATACCTTTGCAGCGGAAACCACCACAATAAAGGACTTTGTTACCAAGGAAAAGGGCATACCCTTCCTTTCCATCACCACCGACTACTCCACCACCGACCAGGGCCAGATAGACACCCGACTTGGGGCGTTTATCGAGCTGATGGCATAGGCGGCACATATGAAATACAACATCGGCATAGACATAGGCTCCACCTGCGCCAAGACCGTGGTGATGGATGAAAACAAAAACATACTCCACCGCCTTCTTCAGCCCACCGGCTGGAGCAGCGTGGAAACGGCGGAGGCTATAAAAGAGAAGCTTACAGAGCTGGGCGTGGATTGGAATGACGCGGCGGTCGTTGCCACAGGCTACGGCCGCATATCCGTACCATATGCGGATAAGTGCGTAACCGAGATAACCTGCCACGGGCGGGGAGCCTGCCATGTGTTTGGCAGCGATGACATCACGGTAATAGACATCGGCGGTCAGGACACCAAACTCATATGCGTGGAAGACGGCATGGTGAAGGATTTCATCATGAACGACAAGTGCTCCGCAGGTACAGGCCGTTTTCTTGAGATAATGGCCAACACCCTTGGGGTAAAGCTCAACAAGCTGTGCGAGCTTGCTTCTCACGGGGGCGGGGTTTCCATCAGCTCCATGTGCACCGTGTTTGCCGAGTCCGAGGTGATAAGCCTCATAGGCCGCGGCGAGAAAAAGGAAAACATCGCCTTTGGCGTGGTGGATTCCATAGTGAAAAAGGTGGCAACTCAGGCGGGTCGATTGCATCTTGCCGGCACACAGGTTTGTCTTACCGGCGGCCTGTGCGACTTTGAGTATGTTTGCCGCCAGTTGTCCGCAGCGCTTAAATCCGAGGTGCTTACCCATCCCGACGGAAGGTATGCGGGTGCCATCGGCGCAGCTCTGAGCGCGGCGGGGATAAAGAAATAGTTGGGAGTTTCTTCTTTTCTTTTTCTTTTCGGACGCGAAAAGAAATAAGAAAGGTCGTCAAAGCGAAGCTTTGACATAGCTCCTTATTGAAGTACCGAAAATCTAATGATTTTCGGTAAAAGAAGCAAAAGAAAAAGAAAGGCGAAATGGAGATAAAATAATCCGTTTCGCTTTTTTGTGTGGGAAAAAGATACGGCAGGCCGAGAAGGCGGCAGGAATTTATCTATACCCACCCGCCACCCTTTTAATGTAGCTTTTCCTGCGGAAAAGCCGAATAGTGGAGATCCATCCTTAATCTAAAAATTAATTCGGTCATTTTAACCATGTTTGCGATAGCTCACCCGCTTCTCCCGTACTAGGCCCGCAGGCCTGTACAGAGCGCCCCTTGCCGCAGGCAAGTCTAGGCGCGGAGGAAGGGAGAAGCTTCTTTAAAAGGGTGGAGGGTGGGATAAGATAATTTCGATATTTGCATTTCCGATATCGACGCAGAATAATCCATTCTTTGAATTTCACAGGGGTTTTTCTTTGTGTTACGCTGAAAATACCAAATTTTAACTAATGGAGGAACGTATATGTCCGATTATGTACAGATGTGGAAAGATCTGGGTATGGATCTTGAGACTCATGACCTGCTGTGTCAGGTTCTGCCCACCGCCGTCGGCGACGTGTATCTGACTCAGGAAAACCGCCCCACCGCCATGGATTTCTGGGATCTGGTAATATCCGAAGTTCACGGCATACGCCCCGCCGAGCTGATCGCCGCCCAGAAGGAAGGCCGCAAGGTATTCGGCACCTTCTGCGTATACGTTCCCGATGAAGTAGTGGTTGCTGCAAACGGCATAGTCACCGGCCTGTGCGGCGGTTCCCAGTTCTGGGTACCCGATGGCGAGACCGTGCTGCCCAAGTCCACCTGCCCCCTGGTAAAGGCTTCCGTAGGCGCACGCCTTGGCCGCACCTGCCCCTTCTTCCGCATTGCGGATATGTACGTAGGCGAAACCACCTGCGACGGCAAGAAGAAGGCATACGAGATCCTGGGCGAAGATGTTCCCATGTACATCATGGACGTTCCCCAGATGAAGCGCGAAAAGGACATCCTCAAGTGGAAGGATGAGATCGCTGAGTTCGCAAAGAAGGTTGAAGAGTTTACCGGTAATAAGATCACCGTTGAGAATCTTGCCGAAGCTATTCGTGTAATCAACGAAAAGCGCAAGGCCCTCCAGCGCGTATATGACTGCCGCAAGTCCGAGTGCCTGCCCATCTCCGGCCGCGACGCTCTGCTGATGACCCAGATCTCCTTCTTTGACGATCCCGTTCGCTGTGCCCAGATGTGCAACCGTCTGGCAGACGAACTGGAACAGCGCATCAAGGACGGCGTAAGTGTAGTTCCCGCCGGCACCAAGCGCATACTGGTTACCGGTACTCCCCTTGCAGTGCCCAACTGGAAGCTGCATAATATCATCGAGACCAGCGGCGGCGCAGTTGTATGCGAAGAAATGTGCACCGGTACCCGCTACTTCGAGAACCTTGTTGATGAGAGCAAGACCACTCTGGATGAGCAGTTTATGGCCCTGTCCGAGCGTTATATGAAGACCAACTGCGCCTGCTTCACCCCCAACACCGGTCGTATTGACGACATCCTGCGCCTGTGCAAGGAGTACAAGGTTGACGGCGTTATCGACTGCAGCCTGAAGTTCTGCTGCCTGTACGATACCGAAAAGTACAGCGTATCCCGCGCCCTCAAGGATGCCGGTATCCCCGTGCTCAGCCTTGAGACCGACTACACCGATACCGACGCAGAACAGCTCCGTACCCGTATCGGTGCATTCATTGAGATGATCAATGGATAACGAGGATATCCGCTATTATATCCTCTTTAAAACATACGAGCATGGCCTCGCCCTGAAGGATATACTGACGGCTGACGGTGTAAAGTGCCGCATTGCTCCAGCTCCGAGAGCCATACAGGGAGAGCTTTCCTGCGGAATGAGCCTGCTCCTTGAGCCCGATCAGTTGGAGGCGGCAAAGCATAGCATTGCAGAGCACAATGCGGTGTATCACGACATTGTGCCGCTGGCGGGGCAGATAAAGTCTCACAGGGACAGATATTGCTGATAAAAGAGGAATAAACCAAAGCTGAATGCGGGACGATATATATATGGATATCGTCCCGTTTTTGCGTGTAATCGATAACGAAAACAACGTTATCGATATTTTGAATATCGAAAAATTGAAAAGGATACGGTTGAAGCTGTATACTATACACATCAAAGAATGAAGGCAGGAATTAATATTGGATATCAGCCTGGGACAACTTGAGGCATTTGTAAGCGTGGTGGAGAACCGCAGCTTTTCAAAGGCGGGGGAAGAGCTTTTCTTAAGCCAGTCCACCATCAGCAGCCATATCGCCAAGCTGGAGCGGGCCCTGCAGTCCACCCTTCTTCAGCGGCGGGAAAAGAAAAACGTGGAGCCCACCGAGGAGGGCATGCAGGCGTATCGTGCGGCGGTGCAGATACTCAATCAGGCAAAGGCGCTGGAGGATATGTTCCGCAAGGAGGCCGCAGATCAGCCCATTATTTCCATCGCCTCTTCTACTGTGCCTTCCAGCTACATTTTGCCGGATATACTCAACGGCTACAACGCTGCAAGGCCTGAGTGCCGCTTCCTTGTGCTGGACGGAGACAGCTCATTCGCGCTGGACAGGCTGCAGGCAGGCGAGGCGGTATTTGCCTTTGTGGGCACAAAGAGCCGCAAGAGCATGATTTGCTATCATACCGTGTGCCGCGACAGAATGGTGCTTATAACTCCTAAAAATTCCGAATATATTGAGAAAAAGAAAGCGGGAGTGCTGGGCCGTGAGCTGTTGGACAGACCCATGATACTGAGGGAAAGCGGCTCCGGAACACGGAGAGAAACCGATAATTACCTTAAGTCCATAGGGGTTGACCCTGCTAAGATAATCGTTGCTGCATACATGAACAATATCGAAGGAATAAAGAGTATGGTGGCAGGTGGCGGCGGCGTATCCATACTGTCCGAGCGGGCGGCAAGGGATTCCATACAGAACGGCCGCGTGCTGTGCTTTGACCTTGAGGAGGACGGCCCCTATCGGGATATAAGCATAGCATACCTTAAGAACCGCTGCTTTACCGCGGCGGAGCAGGCCTTTTTGAATTACGTTAAAAAGAGGGAAAATATAAAAGAATAAACATATTACCATCAGGAGGAAACATCAATGGCAAAGATACTGGTAAACGCAGTGGGCGATCAGTGCCCCATCCCCGTAGTTAAGGCCACCAAGGCTCTGGCAGAGGTTACCGAAGCGGGCACCGTAGAGGTGCAGGTGGATAACGAGATAGCCATACAGAACCTTACCCGCCTTGCGGACAGCAAGGGCCTTAAGAGCAAATCCGAAAAGCTTGGGGATAAGCTTTTCTCCATCACCATGGAAGTGACGGGCCCCATCGCAGCAGATGGCAGTGAGGCTGTATGCGTTCCGGACAGCCGCGGGGATTTCATCGTGGCAGTGGACAGCGACGTAATGGGCAAGGGCTCCGACGAGCTGGGCGCCACCCTTATGAAGGGCTTTATCTACGCTGTATCCCAGCTGGAGAAGCTGCCCAAGGCAATGCTGTTCTACAACGGCGGCGCAAAGCTCACCGTTGAGGGGGCGGTATCCGTTGAGGATTTGAAGAACATGGAAGCACAGGGCGTGGAGATACTCACCTGCGGCACCTGCCTGAACTTCTACGGCCTTACCGATAAGCTGGCGGTTGGTTCTGTTACCAATATGTACACCATTGTTGAGAAGCTCTCAAGCGCAAGGGTAATAAAGCCGTGATCTATCTTGACAATGCGGCAACCACCATGCGAAAGCCCGACGGCGTAATTGCGGCGGTTGTAAAGGCAATGGAATCCATGGGCAACAGCTCCAGAGGCACCCACGAGGGGGCTCTGGACGCTGCTCGCAGCGTATACCGCACAAGGGCAAAGCTTGGGCGTATGTTTGGCTGCGATGCTGAGAGGGTGGTGTTCACCTGCAATTCCACCGAGGCGCTGAACATAGCCATATCCGGCACCATCAATGCAGGTGACCACGTTATATCCACCGACCTTGAGCACAATTCCGTGCTGCGTCCCCTGTACCGTTTGCAGGATGAAAAGGGCGTGCAGCTTAGCTTTGTGCCTGCGGATAAAATGGGCAATGTGGATTATGCAGACTTTGAGCGGCTGATACAGCCCAACACAAAGGCAATAGTCTGCACCCATGCATCCAACCTGACAGGCAACCATGTGGACATACGGCGGGTAGGTGAGATCGCCCACAGCCACGGTGCGCTGCTGATAGTTGATGCATCTCAGACTGCTGGCGCATTCCCCATAAACATAAAGGAGATGGGAGTGGATGTGCTGTGTTTCACAGGACACAAGAGCCTTATGGGGCCCCAGGGCACAGGCGGCCTCTGCATAGGAGCGGGCGTGGAGATACGTCCTTTTAAGGTGGGCGGCTCAGGCGTTCAGTCTTATAGCAAAACCCAGCCCGAAGAATATCCCACTCGCCTTGAGGCGGGCACCTTAAACGGCCACGGCATTGCCGGCCTTGGAGCGGCGCTGGATTTTATAGAAGAAATCGGCCTGAATGCCGTATACGAAAAAGAGCATCAGCTTATGATGCGCTTTTATGAAGGGATAAAGGACATAAAGGGAGTTACCGTATATGGCGACTTTTCCCGCATGAGAAGCCCTGTTGTGGCGCTGAATATCAAGGATTACGATTCCTCCGCCGTATCCGACGAGCTTTCGGAATATTATGGCATTGCCACCCGCCCCGGAGCACACTGCGCCCCCAGAATGCACATGGCGCTGGGAACAAAGGAGCAGGGAGCTGTCCGCTTCAGCTTTGGGTATTTTAATACCGATGACGAGGTGGATGCAGCAATACAGGCCATAAAGGAGATTGCCCAATGAGAGAAAAGCAGCTGTATCTCATAATAACCTTCCATACCACCTCCGCCGCCATGGCCATGGAAGCAATGTGCGCCGAAAAAGGCTTGCCGGGGCGGCTGATACCTGTGCCCCGTGAGATAACCGCAGGTTGCGGCATGGCTTTTCGCGCAGATGTAGAGCAGGAGCAAAGCCTGCTTGATGCCGCAAAGGAATGGGGCATACAGGTGGATGGAGTATATAAGCTGGTAATATAATGGTTAAACATTGGGTTTTGCATACAAAAGGGCATCCGATATGGGATGTCTTTTTGTGTATATACAGATGCACATTGATAGGAATATGTGACATTAGAGAGAGAATGAATTTTTACCCCTAGCTGAATAGACGATATCTACTACACACCCACTACATACACAACCCTATTTTCCCCAGTAAATTAGCCACCTTTGCCTCCCCTGCTAAGGGAGTAGGCTGGGGTGACTGGCGCGAGGAGCCCTTCTCCGCCATCTATGTGCGTATGATGTTTATGCGCCGGAGGGGAAGGGGCTTAATTTGTTTAAGCAACAATGCAGATCAATTCACAGCGAATCATAAAAAATCGGACGGGCTGTGGTATAATAGCGGATATAAAGCGACATGTGCTGCAGTATCACATCTGAAAAATACTCTTGGCTGCAGTACATATGCAAAAGGAGGCCGTATATATGGCAGGCTGGATAAACAAGCTGATAAAAAATAATAAGGGCGCCGCTGCGCCCGGGGGACAAAATGCGGAGGAAAAGCTTACCGCCAAGAGCGCCCGTGTCGATATGAGCGGAACTGCCATCATCCCGCAGGGCACAAAGGAAATATGCTTTGGAGCATTTCAGGAAAATGGGCGGCTCAGGAAGGTGGTGCTGCCTTCCTCTGTGCGGGTGATAGCCTCCCGCGCCTTTGCGGAGTGTGAAAATCTTGAAAAGGTGCTGCTCAATGAGGGCCTTGAGGTGATAGAAGGCAATGCCTTTAACGGATGCACTTCGCTTAAGACATTGGTTTTCCCGGACAGCCTTAAGGAAGTCCACGCCTATGCCTTTTACAAAACCAGCCTTACTGAGCCGGTGTACAGCCGCTCCGGGACTATACTGCATCACTATGCGGGCAAAGGGGGAGAGACCTCCTTTACCCTGCCCCCGCAGGTAAAGGTGCTGGGAGAGGGCGCTTTCTTCAAAAGCGGAGCGCTGGAGGAAGTCATACTGTCCGAGGGCTTGCAGAGCATACGATCCAGAGCCTTTTTGGAGACCGGCGTAAAGCGGGTTATCATACCTTCCTCTGTCAGCAGCATAGATGACAGGGCATTCTGGAACTGCCCCGAGCTGGAGCTTGTGGATTTCAGATGCGGAGACAAGGCCATAAACCGACAGGCCTTTCATGCCTGCCCCAAGCTGAAAATACTCATTGACAGGCAGGAAGCCTCTTTTGAACAGGAGCTTCGCCTGAAGGGCGACAGCTTGCTGGGGCTGCCAAGACGCCTGGCTGTGCCTGAGGGGGATTTCTGGAAAAAGAGCAGCTTTTGTGAGCTGGCACAAAGATGCGCAGGGGGCAATGCCGACGCAATGATGGAATTTGCGGAGTATTTTGAAAGCCTGGGCGCTGATGAATTCTTTGTACGGGCCGCCAACTTCTGGCGGTACAGGGCCTGCCTGTACGGCAGCCCGCAGGCAATGGAGTGGAAGGACGCATGGCTCAGGGAGCATCCAAGGGAGAAGATACCCTCCGTTATCACGGAGAAGCTTAACGGCTCCGCAATGGGCGAGAAATTCAGGGCGCTGGGATTCCTGTTCTTTGAGCCGGACAGGGAGTACAGCCTTATGGGAAAAGACCAAAACGGCATCGTGGAGGTCAGCTCATGGTGCGGCGAGGAAGGGCCGGATGAGGATGGCTTTGGACGGGAGGAGCTTTACGACTGGTGGTATCTTGATGAGCATCTCAATCCCATACCCGGGGTAAAGATGATACACAGCCATTCCCGTCACGACAGAAGCGCCTTCCAGGGGACCTTTGACAGGCAGTATGAGGCGGCGCTGAGCGGCATAAAGGGAAGGTAAGAAGGGAAAAGCATACGTGATAAATACGCTGGATGACTACATCTGCTGCAGCGTGCCTGAGGGGCAGGAATTTACCACCAATCCAAACCTTATAAAAAAGGTGGATCACTTTGGCAGAATACTTCCGTATAAAGGCAACACGGTGGTGTTTCTGCTGGAGGAGCAGGTGAAAGCGCAGCTTGCCCTGCTGCAGCGGGAAATATATCAGAGGGCAGGGGATATGCTGGGGGAGGAGCTGAAGCCGGATACATTCCATATGACTCTCCACGACCTTGCAAACGGCATGCCCCATCAGGAGGGCCTTGCGGAGCGCATGGCGGAGGCGGAGCAAATGGCAGGGCCCGTCATAGCGGAATGGAAGGAACAGCCGCCCCTTATAATGCGAACCACATGGCTGTTTAACATGGTGAATACCAGCGTGGTGCTGGGGCTTGCCCCGGCGGATGAGGACAGCCGCAGCAGGCTGTCGGATATGTATGCCCGGCTGGAGCAGGTGGTGTGCCTTGGATATGCCCTTACTCCGCACATTACCATGGGGTATTTCAAGCCCGGGACATATGGCACAGAGCAGGCGAAAAGGCTGTCCGGAGCACTCAGAAGGGTGGAGCTGGAGGTTGCCCTTAAAATGGAAAACCTGACCCTTCAGAACTTTACGGATATGAATAATTATTATTCCATAATGTAAAAAGCAAAAAACATACCCGTGGACGGCCCGGCTGCCGCACACGGGTTTTTGCATAAAAAGCAAAGGCAGACCCTGCGGCAGGCGGAGGAAAAACCCGGATCCGCAGCGGCGGACAAGGGTAAAAAGTGAACATTGCGCTTTGTCATAGAGATGCTATAATAATAGTGGGATTTTGTATAATTTGACATTATTCGGCAAAATATAAAGGACAAACATAAAACAAAGCATACAAAAAAATCTACTATAGCTGTCATTTCCGCATATCAAATATAAAAGCTCACAGGGGGTATATCAGTGCAGTACAAATTCACGGGAACAAACTGGATGAAAGGGGAAAAAGCCTTTGTATTTCCGGGGTTTTATGACTATGTAAAGGAAACAAAGGCGCGCCTGAGCCAGCCCCTTACCATACCCGAATACGCCACAGCCAAGGAAGCAAAGAGAATAGAAAAGATATCCGCAATAGTGCAGAAGGATCCTTATCACAAGCGCAAGGTATACGCCCAGATGGCGAAGAACATGAACCTGAGCGACCTGAGGACTATTTCCTATGAGGAGTATCCCGGGCTGTATAATGTGTGCCTTTTTGTATCCGGGGAGATGATGGGGGCAAGTCCCGTAATTTACCTGTATACCCCAAAAGGCCTTAATCTGGCGTATAATGCCATGGCGCTGGATTATCTGGACAGGGTATGGATATACATTTCCGACAGGTTTGTAAAGGAACTGGGCATGTCACGGGATGAGGAGATATGCTTCCTTGTGGGCCATGAAATGGGCCATGCACAGTGTCATCATGTTACCATAGCATCCTCCGCAGAGGATACCAGCGACGACGAGTACTCTGCGGACAGGGCGGGCATGCTGGCCTGCACCGGATGGATAATGAAAAATGACCCCGGGCTCACTGTCCGGCAGGCCATAAAGAAGGCGCTGCTGTATAGCTCCTCCGCGCTGCTCAAGCTGGGCATCGCAAACGCCAACGGGCTGAACAATACAGACTGGTCAAAGGTTACGGAGGAGATGATGCAGGAGCAGGTGGACGGCATATTCCAGCAGGCCTCCAAACTGGCCCTGAGCAAGGGCACACACCCCGAGACCGCCCACAGGATAATGGCCATGGACTATTTCAGCGAGTCCGAGCTGATGTATCGCTGCCTTGGCCTTAACCCCGGGGAATATCCAAACCTTGCCACAGATCAGCAGCTGAGCAAGTCCATGGCACATCTGCTGAGGGATAACTAAGGAGGTAGAGCAATGTCTGATAAGGTTGCAAAGCTTGCGGCTCTGCTCAGGGAGCTTCCAATAGATACCACATACGAACAGGGCCTTTTGCAGGCCGGCCTTGGCGGGGAAAAGGAAACCTGCCTTATAGCGGGCACGCAGGATGCAGATCCCTTTATGCTGCTGCCGATGGTGAAGCAGCTGTTCAGGGAGGGAGAGCTGCCTCCCTTTGAGGTCATGGCGGAATATGCGGATGAATTTTGCATCTGCGCCGTAAACAGCAAAAACGAAAGAGAAAAATACATGAGCATTGCTGATTTCCGCGGCTGCTGCATGGGCAGGCTTGGGGAAATATCCCAATGCATACTGTATATGCCCCATGAGCTGCTGAATAAGCACAGCCTGCGCTTTGCCGTTATGGACGGCATATCCATGGCGGATATGAACACTGTGGGCAGGGGCTGCGGCGGCTGCATTATTGTTGCGGAGGCGGATGCAGGGGCGCTGTCCGATGAATACATGACCCTTTGCACATGGCTTGCAGAGGAAAGGTGCATCGGGGATAAAACCGCCATGGTGGTGAATAAGAGAGAAGATTACACCAACGGGGATATGCTGGCCATAATGGCGGCCACTTTGCTTGGCCGGGCGGAAATACCCGTATTCACCTATGACGGCTGCTGCGGCGACGACCCTGAGAGCGTGCTCAGGGATGCCCTTGGCCCAGTTATGGGGGGCAAGGCTTTGGCGGATGACGGAGTGCTTCGCAATTGCTGCAGCAGGACAGAGGCAAAGCTCAATGAGCTGATAGGGGACACACAGGCGGAAGAGGCCCGCTGCGAAAAAAACAAGGAAGCCTACCGGGAAGCCCTCAGGAGCTTTACCGCCATGGCGGATATGGAAATGTACAGCCTGAACGACCTGCTGGAAAAAAGCGAGGTGGAGGCCATCCGAAAAGAGATACAGGACATGTTTGCCTCTTTGAAGGAGGCGCTGCCCGGGCTTATCAGGGAGGCGGAAATAAATTCCGGCAAGGGAGCAAGGGAGGACATAAAGCAGCTTATCGGCGACTATATCGGCGACCTTGCAAACGGATTTACAGAGTGCCTGCTGAATCAGGTGGCTCAGGAGCTGCTTCTGCCCAGGACCATGCAGCGCTTTGAGGGGCTGTGCCGGCGCTTTGATACCCTCATGAAGAACACCCGGCTGGAGCAGGAGAATGATATCTCCCATGGGCTGGCGGAGTTCCTCAAGATAAGCAATATCAACGTGGGAACAAACCATGAGGAAACGGTCAAGCTGCTGACGGAAGCCGTACACGGCCTTGTGGACCTGGGAGTATTGGCATTGCTGAGCGAGCTGGAGATGCTTACCCCCGGCATTGCAAGGTTCCTGGAAAAGCAGATCAACAAGCTGTTTGATAAGGTGGAAGACCTGGTTGACGCCGGCATGGTGCAGAGGCTCAAGAAAAAGATGGCAGAGCACATTGATATGCAGAGCGAGCTGCTTTGCGATCAGCTGGATAAAACCATGCTGCCAAGGCTTTACGGCTATCTGGGGCAGGAGTATACCAAGCTTGCGGATATATATAAAAAGCAGCTTAAGGACAAGGAGCAGGCCTATGAGGCTCAGCGGCAGAATGCGGCGCGCAGCATAGCGGTGCTGAAGAAGAAGGCCGCAGAAGTAAGGGCCATATGCGGGGCCTGATGATAAGGGAAGGAGAAAGGGCTATGGCAAATCAGCAGAACACCATTGATATATCCGGCATCGGCGGCAGGCTTGCGGAGCATATAACCCACCTTGCGGATATAACCCAAAGCATAAACGACCAAACCAGCAGCTATATCCTCAGGAATATGGAACCCCGCATGAGGCAGGGCCTGGTGCGGGTGGCGGTGATAGGCGTTACCAGCACCGGCAAAAGCACCGCCATAAATGCGCTGGCCAACACATTGGCGCTGCCGGAAAATCCCAGCGTTTCCACCCCCATACCTGTATGGATAGGCTATCAGAAGGAGGAAGGCTCCTCTGCCACCATCTATCAGAAGGCAAACGGCGGTATGCAGACCCTTACCTGCAGCCTGCCCGATTTTAAGCGCAGGTACTGCTACAATATAGAAGACATACTCAAAAAAGACCGCACAAGATACGACAACGTGGCCTTTGGCGCGGTAAACACAAAGAGCCCCCTCCTTGAAAAGGGAATCGTGCTGATAGATACCCTTGGTATTTCCGCAACCTCGGTGGACAGCAGAAAGACCATCCGCGTCCTTAAGGAAGGGGTGGACGCCGTGGTGTTCATCTCAAAAAATTCCAACCTTAACATGGCGGAAAAGCGGTTCATTTATCAGTATGTGCTGGGATGCAAGGACGTAAACCAAAAGGATAAGGAAAGCCTCGGAGAAGATGGCGTATGCGCCGTACGGCCGGAGAATCTCTTCTTTGTGCATAACAACTGGGGCAGCGTGAGCCAAGTGGCCTTTGAAGAGAGCATAAGGGTGCTGTATGAGGACAGCGGGCTGGATATGGAGGATGAAGATATAGATGAGCTGGTGGAGAACAACGTATTCTTCATCAACGCCTACAAGGCGCGCCTTGGCTCATTAGGCGTGTATCCCTATGTGGCCTGCGCCCCTGAGGGCAGCAACGATGCCGCCCTTGCCGGCATGAAGAAGCGGGAGGAAATGGAAAAGAATACCCTGGCTGCGGGGGATGCCGCCCGGATGTATGCGGAATCCGGCATACAGCCCCTTGCGGATGCCATACGCAAAAAGGGCGAGCAGCTGTGCAGGGGCAATAATTCTGCCCCGGTGCGCCGCATAAATGAGCTGCTGGAGGTGGTGGACGGCGTTATCAGCGCCTCCGATGACAGGCTGAAGGATATCAATATCACCATCGGCGAGCTGAACAGCAAAAAGACGGAATTTGCCAGGATAGAAGCCGCAAACAAGACGGACCGCAGCAACGCGGCAAAGGCTGTTACCCGCCTCAGAGGGGAGTACGAGGAAAGCTTCAAGAAGCTGCTGGAAGCCATAGCGCCGGATATTGCGGGCGCCTGCGGAGAGATCGTGGCGGCTATGTCCATGCCGGAGGGATTTGAAGAGGACTATAAGGCATACAGAAGAATGGACAGCGAAGCAAAGGAAAACTACCTCAGGTCCCTGCTGCCCGAAAGGATCGAGGAAATAACCCGCTGCTGCACCGAAAAGATACTGGAGGCGCTGGACAACAGCCACGCCAAGAACTTCAAGACCCCCTTTGCCGTTATGGCAGAGGTGGAAAAGGTCATGTCAGCTCAGGAGATATTGCTCAACGGCTACATAGAATCCCTTAAAAAGCTGGGCGCGGAAAGGCTGGGCGCCGCCATGCCCCAAAGGATAGTGGTAAACAAGCTGTGCGAAGAGCTGAAGCGTGACCTTGAGGAAAGGATAAAGGCCATAATCGCAGAGGCCTGCATGCTCAGGGGAGATGAATTCCAGGCATCCATGCAGCAGTACGTCAAGAAATGCCGCCAGAGCTTTTTCCAGAGGATACTGGGCGGCGTGCTTCCCGGCTCTGCACAGAACCAGTGGGATAAAATCATCATGGAGCTTTTCGTCCCCCTGATCGCGGTGATCGTGGCGGGAATGAAGGAGGATGCTGTAAACAGCATATTCAAAAAGACCGAAGCCGCATTCAACGAGACCCTCATGGGCATCAGCGACAGCCACGCAAGGCTGTTCGTGTCGGTGGATATGGCCATAGCGGAGTTGGAAAAGCAGGGCGGACAGTTTGCCGCCTGGCAGCAGAAAGAGAAGAAGGCCGCCGCGGAGCTGGCCAGGGAATGCGGCAGGATAAAGGACGACATACAGTCCATGAAATATCAGCTGATACACGGCTAAGATGTATTTTTAACAACGGGAGAACTTGGGGATATGCAGGAAAAAATCAACAGACTGAGGGAAATCTTTGAAGGCTACGGCGAGGTCGTAAAAAAGCTGTATAAAATGGCAGAGGAGCAGAATGATCAGGCGGCCATGAAGCAGCTGCGCACCGTATGGGATCGCCTGCAGCAGGGCCCTGTGCGCGCCATGGTGATAGGCGTATCCAGCGCGGGAAAGAGCACCCTGCTCAATGCCCTTGCAGGCAGTATCGTGGTGCCTGAAGGTCCCCATACCACCTCTCCCGTTCCCGTGTGGATCTACAGCAGCGGCGCAGTGCGGCACAGTCCGGATGTTCGCATATTCAAAACAGAGGGCGGCTCGCTGCCCAGCGCAAAAAACAACAGAATAGGCCGCTATGCCTTTATGACGGACTACTGCTATACCCCCAGCCAGGCGGCCAGAGGAAGCGCCAAGGGTAAATTTGCGGACGTTACCGCAGCCACGGTAAACGTAAACGTGGAAACAAAGCGCATATACAATAGCGGCATAACCTTTATGGATACCCCCGGCATAGGGGTTGCCATAGACGATAATACCCGGGTGGACGATACAATATCCGGGGGCTGCGAGTTTGCTCTGGTGGTGTTCAGGGAGATGACCAACGAGACCCATGAGTTTTTGCGCAGCCAGTTTGTAAACAAAAACGCGCCCCTCAACGGCATACTGCAAAAGGGCAGGGTGTTTGCTGTGCATAATTGCTTTGGGGCGGGCACAGAGCAGGATGCCAGGGCACACATAAAGAATACCTTTAACGGGCAGCTGGATGACAGGCTTTTCATGATAAACGCCCGGTATGCAAGAAAGGACAGCGCGGGCTATTATGATTACGTGGGTCTGCTTCCCGCCGACAGCCGGGACAGGGTGGCGGATGAGGCCGCAAAGATCATGGACGAGGAGCACGAGGCCCTTGCCGAGGCGGAGAATGCTGCAAGAACAGACCTGCAGCAGCAGCGGCAGGAATCCCGGGCAGAGCTGGATAAGCTCTGGGCTGCGCTGGAAAGCGGCGTGAGGGAGCTGCTGGATAAGCCGGAAGAGGTGCTCATGCCTGTGTGCAGCAGCATAAACGGGTGCTTTAAGAAGCTGAAGCTTCGGGATACAGAGCTGAAGAATGAGCTGAATAAGCTTAATGAGCAGAGCTTTGAGCTGATAAAGAAGGCCCGCAGCCGGGACGGCGAGCTGCGCAAGGCGGATTATGACGCCAGGGTAAAGGCAGCCCGGAAGATACTGGGCATGGGTGCGGACAGCGTATTTATTAAGAATATCAGCATCATTGAACAGGATCTGATAAAAGAAAGCCATGAGGCCTTTATAAAGAATGCGGAGTTTCGCAATCACAGGCCGCTGGCAGATGAATACAACGAATCCCGCCAGGTGGCTATGGAGCATATAATGACCGAGCAGGGCTGCCATGACCTGCTGAATAAGGTGATAGACCCGCGATTGAGACGCATGAACGATATGCTCAGGCTGAATCTGAGCAGACGATATTTCGGCTCCCCCGAGATAAGGGGAATGACGGCGAAGTTTATGGATGAATTTGCCGCCGCCGGGGAGTTGGCGGAATCCCTTGAAAAGCCCATTTCCGCCCAAGAGCCCTGGTGCTCCGGCGATGTGGATAAAAAGATAGTAATGACCATTGTGGATATGGCGCTAAAAGGGGAGCAGGCGGGATCCAAAGCTCCAAATCTCACCGTCAGACCCAATATGGGATGGTATGAGCGGAGCCTGATAGAGGCCTGCACAGCCGCCCATGAAAAGGCCATGAAGGCGGTTGCCTTTATGAATCCGCTGACGGTAAACAGCGATATGAGCGCCAGGCTTTCGGCCTTTTTGAAGGAAAAGCAGCAGCGTGCGGCCGCCGGCGGAATACGGGGCTCCTGGACAAGGAACGGAGTGAATGTGGACCTTGAATATAAGTTTTTCGCCCAGCATATTTCGGCGGGCATCAAGTCATTTGTGACCCAGTACTGCAGTATTTGCAAAGAAACGCTGATAAAGGAAGTTCAGGAGAAGGTGACCGGCAGGCTCCTTAAAAAGCTTTCGGAAAATTACAAGGAATCCAACCTGCGCAATGAAAGAGAAATAAACAGCATAAGAGAGCAAATGGGACTGTAACCCCCCCACAAAAACTCACCGGGAAAGGAAAAGGCATATATGGGATACGCACAGGATGCATACGCAAAGGTGATACAGCGCACAGTCTTTCAGACGGACATGGGAATCCCCAAGCTTCGGGAGGAGCTGAACCGCTTCTGGGACGGAATACAGATAGAGCTGGGGCAGTCCGTTACCGACCCCTATATGCGCAATGCATACCGCATGCTTATTCAGCAGGCAAAGACCCAGAACGCATCCTTTGGCTGGCTGGATGAGCCGGAGGTATATCAGAGCCTGCTCAAGGACGCAAGGGGCAAGGTGAAAAAGCCCATTGCCGGCATACTGGCGGGTATCATCCTTGCGGGGCTTACCGTGTGGTTTGCGCTGCCGTTAAACGGAATTGATCTGCCGCTGGTGATAGCCTGCGGCGCCGCGCTGTTGCTGCTGCTGATACAGTGGGCGGTCTTTGCCATAGCCAAGGGAAAGGCTCAGGGCATGATGGAGGTGCATACCCGCACCGAACAGCGGCTGGGTGTGCAGCGCATACACAATACCCTTGAATATATGACAAAGGAAATGGATGCCCATGCGGACGTGATACAGGCATCCATAAAGGAGATACAGGCGGCCTCCTGCAATGGGGACATAGTTCTCGCAAAGGAGCTGCTGAAGCTGCCGGAAAGCATGCGAAGCGAGGCCGTGACGGATGCGGTGAATATGTATCTGGTGCGCAGCGGCATCAAAAAGGTGGAATATTCCGGGGAAAACGCCCATATGTTTATGGTGCTGCCTGCGGAATTTGACAAAACCATAGAGCCTGCCCTTGTAAAGGACGACAAGCTGCTCAGCACCGGCGTGGCCTGCGTAAAGGCGGAGGACTAAGGCATGAAATACATAGGAATAGACATAGGCGACGGCGAAAGCGCCGTAACGGTCGTGGAGGCGGAGGGCGCCATGCTGCCAACCGTGATCAGCCTTGGCAGCGTGCAGAGCATACGCTCCATAGTGGGCATGCTGAACGGAGAGCCTGTGATAGGGGACAAGGTCATGCTGAACCACGGCGTGACGGATCGCTGTTCCCGCTTTAAGAGCAGGTTTCTGAAGGATAAGGAGTCCCACGAATACATAAGGCGGTTTGCGGTAAGGCTGCAGCAGCTGGTATCCCAAACCGTACACGACAGCGACGTAAAGATAGCCCTGGGCTGCCCTGCGGCATGGAAGCAGGAGGACAGGGATGAATACGCAAGGATAGTATCCGGGGCGGGATTTCAGAATCTGCATGTGGTTTCGGAATCCAGAGCCGCATTTCTGTATGCCCGCCACTGCAATGAGCTTCAGCTTTCCCCCGAATCGCTGAAAAAGTCCACCCTGGTCATAGACATAGGCTCCTCCACCACCGACTATGCTTACATAGTGGAAGGCAAGGAGCGGGATATGGGCGTATTCGGCGAGGAATATCTCGGCGGCGGAGTACTGGACGAGCTGATACTGGAATACGCAATAGAAAAATCCCCCGAAAGGGAGGAAATAGAAAAGGTATTTGCGGAAAAGCCCTCATGGAAAAGCTACTGCGAGATAAACGCAAGGGAGCTTAAGGAGGAGTACTTTACCCATGAGGACATGTGGCAGGAGACCCCCTGCTGCAAGTATCCCACCATACATGCCGACGCAAACACTTCCTATACCATAAGGATACCTCTTTCCGGCAGCATAATGAAGGAGCTGCTGGACAAGCCTGTGGATGCGCTCAAGGGGCTTTCCTTCAGGCAGGCGGTGTATGCCACGCTGAACAATGCAAAGACCCTCACCAGGGAAAATCCTCCCGAGCTGCTGATAATCACAGGCGGCGCATCCAGAATGAAGTTTTTCCGGGAGGCCTGCGCAGAGGTGTTCCCAAAGGCAAACCCCGCCATATGCAGCGAGCCGGAGTTTTCCATCGCCCGCGGCCTTGGCATAGCCGCCCGCACAGACGATATGCTGAACAGGTTCAGGACAAGCGTGGGGGATTACTTTGAAAGCGGCGCCATACATAAGGACGTGAGCCTGCAGCTGCCCCATCTGCTGCTGAAGTACGTGCCGGAGGTGGCGGATATACTCAGCAGGGCAGGCGTTGCTGCGGCCATACTGGATTATCCGGGAAATGTAATGAACGCGGCGCAGGTGGACGCATATGTTAATGACACCATAGCCAAAGTGCTGCAGGACCATCACAAGATGGATAACGCCAACAAAATAGTAAACACATGGGTGGGCGAGAAGCTTAAGGACGTTCAGGCAAAGCTGGATGAGCTTTGCGAGCGGTATAATATAGACAAGGCGGAGCTTTCCCTTGTAAAGATACGGGCAAACGTATCCATGAATGCCATTCATGTGCCGCTGGGTATACGGGTGCTGGTGATGCTCAGGGATGTGCCGGGGCTGAAGGAGCTGATCAGACTGACTCAGGGACTGCCTGCGCTTATCAGAAACGGGGACAATTTCATGGAGCGCAGCCTGAGGAAGCGGCTTTCCGAAGAGCTGTCGGATCCCAACGGCGCCTTTGCAAAGGACCTTGCGGATCAGCTGGTGCATGAGCTGCAGCAGCAGATAAGAGCCCAGACGGAAAAGGTGGAGATACAGATACAATAACAGGCCCTTGGGGGCTGCAGAAGGCTGCAAATTAAAATACCGCGGATGGTTTCATCCGCGGTTTCGGTTTTTTATGGAAAATCCCGCCGCAGCGGGCGGACATGATCCGGGGGATGCTGCTCAATAAGGGAAAACGGCTGCACTTTAAAGCAAAAAGGCCGCATGTGCGGCCTTTGGTTTAGTGCAGCTTTCTTTCCAGCTTGGTTTTGTTGCCCTGCTCATCCATGATGTAGGTATTATCCAGCTGGGAGATAAGGCTCTGGCGAAATTCGCTTATGTATTCACGGCGCAGGGCATCCCGCTCCTGCACCTCTTCAGGGGTGAGCCCCTCCGCCTTGGCTTTTTTTGCCAGCTCGTTTATGCGCTGTATTTTTTCGGATATCACGGTGCTTCCTCCATATGGTAGTTGTTTCTATAAAAAGGGACGAATTGCCCTATCGGGATGATGCTTTGTCTGTAATGGTATATTGGAGCTTTGACAGCATCACATGCTTTTCCTCAAGGAAAAGCTGCATTGAAAGGGTGGTGGGCGGGTTTAGATAATTATGCTTTAAATTATCATTTCTATTATACTCTTAAAGTTTGCTTTGGTCGATATGAAATTGCAGGGCTGCTTTACAGCCTGTTCTTAATGGGGTATCATGAAAACATACATATCCAATCATTTCTCCCAAGGAGGATATTTCTACAATGCAGGAATTCAACACTTCTTTTGAATGCGCTGCCGCGCTGGACAGGCAGGACCCCCTTGCCCATGTGAGGGAAAGGTTTTATGTAAAGGAAGGCCAGATATATATGGACGGCAACTCCCTGGGCCTCTGCTCAAAGGATGCGGAGGAGGCCGTATTGCGGGTGCTGTCTGACTGGAAGGAATACGGCATTGGAGTATGGAGCGGCGCTCCCACGGATTATTTCCTCTATCAGGATATACTGGGCGCAAAGCTTGCCCGCCTTATCAATGCGGATCCCGAAGAGGTGACTGTCTGCACCAATACCACGGTAAACATCCATCAGGCCATTGCAACATTCTATCAGCCCACCGCCGAAAGGTATAAGATACTGGTGGATGAGCTGAATTTCCCCACCGACCGCTATGCCGTGACCAGCCAGGTTCGGCTCAGGGGCTATGACCCTGCCGAGGCGGTAAAGGTGGTAAAGAGCCGCGACGGCCGCCTTGTGGAGGAGGATGACATTATCGCCGCCATGACGGAGGACGTGGCAGTGGTGCTGCTGCCCGGCGTGCTGTACAGAAGCTCCCAGCTTCTGGACCTTGTCCGCCTTACAAGGGAAGCCCATGCAAGGGGCATCATCATCGGCTTTGACCTGTGCCATTCCATAGGCGCGGTGGATCACGACTTTAAGGCCATAGACTGCGACTTTGCAGTATGGTGCAATTATAAATACCTGTCCGGCGGCCCCGGCGCAATAGCCGGATTGTACATCAACCGCAAGCACTTTGGCAGGCTGCCCGGCCTTGCAGGCTGGCAGGGCAACCGCAAGGAAACCCAGTTTGATATGCTGCCAGAGTTTGAGCCGGTGGTGGGCGCAGGCGCATGGCAGACAGGCACTCAGCCCCTGCTCAGCATGGCGGCAACAGAGGGCGCGCTGAATATCTACGACAAGCTCAGCATGGCGGAGGTTCGGGCAAAATCCCTTAAGATCACCGCATACCTTATGTACCTTATAGACGAAAAGCTGGCCAAATACGGCTTTGCCATAGGCAATCCCAGAGAGGATTCCCGCCGCGGCGGTCATGTTGCCCTTGAGCATGAGGATGCCGTCCGCATAAACGAGGCCCTGAAGGCCCGTGGCGTAGTGCCGGATTTCCGTCCCCCCAGAGTCATCCGCCTTGCACCCGTTGCATTGTATTGCAGCTATACCGATATGTACAACCTTGTGAACATACTGGTGGATATAATGGAAAACAGGGAATACGAAAAGTATTCCTCCAAGCGGGGCACCGTGGCATAGCACAAAGCATAATAACAAAAGCACCCTTCGGGGTGCTTTTTTGTGTTATTTTTCAATGTATTTGGCTATGCCCTCAAGCTGCCTGCGGGAGGAAACTCCCAGCTTGCCGTAGAGGTTTTTGTTATGGTATTTGAGGGTGTTTTCCTTGATGTTCAGCTTATCCAGTATTTCTTTGGTGGTTTTTCCCTGAAGGAAAAGGTCGTACACCATGCGCTCGGTGGGGGTAAGGGTGGGCAGTCCCTCCTTGAAGCGGCTGCATTGGGAAGCGGAGGGGACAAAGGCGGGGGGTGTGGCTTTAACGGGGGCGGCAGGCCTCTCCTGCAGCATCATGTACAGCCCCAGCAAAAACAGCTCGCTTATTATGTATGAAACAGACAGCATTTCAAAATCCAGCTTTACACGCTGCTCCATCAGCCATACGCCGATATTCACCAGCACCGCAAATGCGAGGATTATGCCATGAGAGGGGGAGGATATGCGCCTTTTTATTATGGCGTAGGCGATTATTGCAACCATTGCGGCAAAATGCAGCAGCAGATAGCAGAAATAAAGCCTGTGCCATGGGCCGTATACCTTATTCAGCACGGAAATGCCGTGTACCTTTTCCAGAGAGACTTCTTTATAGTAGATATCCAGATATCCGGGGCTTGCGGCAACCAGAAATACGCATATGCTGACGGCGATAAGCAAAGCGGCGAAGCGCCTTTTGCAGCGGAGATCCACCGCGTCCAGTATTATCATCAGCATGGACAGGGGAAGGAATACCGAGCCAAGGTAGGATATGCGGTTTGCCATAAGGGCCGCATCCAGCGTTTCTGATACGGACAGGGCAAAATAGCCGATGTTTACCACCACGACCGAGGCGAAAAGCAGCAGCATCCATTTGTTTTTTTTGTTGATTATGAAGCAGCCGATGAGCAGCAGAAAGGACAGTATTGCAACTATTGCGTATACTGTGCTGAGGCTGGCGGTTTTTTCCGGGGCTGCGGCACAGCCGCCCATGATCAGGGGCAGCAGAGCGGACAGGCAGGCAAAAAGTCTTTTCATGGAAATATCTTTCATAAACAGGCAAAAAATACAGAAACCCGCAAATTTTTTGCCCATCCCACACTTTTATTTTGTCAAAGTGTGGGGATTGACGGGAATAAGTATTGTATTATCAATGTGGAAACGGATTTCGCATCCCACATCTGTTATTAAATTATAGCATACAATCACAGCTTAATCAAAGCCGGCACAGTTTACAAAATTTAAACCATATAACATACACAACCAAAGGAGGAAAACAAAATGGCATTTTGTACCTATTGCGGAAGCAAGGTGGAGGACAATGCAAAATTCTGCACCGCCTGCGGCGCACCCATAGAGACCGCAAAGACCCCTGCGGCACAGGAGCCTGTTCCTGTGCAGGGCAGCTATACCGCGCCCATTCAGGGCAGTTATACTGCGCCCCAGCAGGGCACATACACCCCCGCCCAGAGCTATGATGCTGCTCAGCAGCCCACGTCCGGGGCGGCCGACAGCGGCAGCTATACCGCACCCGCACAGGAATACAGCACAGTGGGTACAAGCTATGCTCACAAAGCAAAGGCAAAAATGCCCAAGATGCCTTCCATGCCCAAGGGCGGCGGCAAAAAGCGCCTGATGATGTTCGGCGGAATTGCCCTTGCGGTGATACTGCTCATCGCCCTTGTTTCCTCCTGCGGCAAGGATAAACAGGAGGTGATACAGCCTGCGGAAATCGCCGAAAATGCCCAGGGTGGGGAAATGCTTCAGCCCGGCGCCGAGGCTTCCGCCCTTCAGCAGCAGTGGAACGGCACATGGTTCGGCACAATGTATGTATATGAAGCGGAGGGTGATTTCTCCGGTATCCCCACCGACGATGTGGTTGACTGCTATATGGTAGTCGACGTTGACAGCGAGGGCAAGGGTACCTATGAGGTATACTTTGACGAGGTGTTCGATGAGCCCTACGCCGCTGCGGAGTGTCAGGCCTACGATTACGGCATGGATACCACCGGCGGTACCATCGTGGATATGCTGGAGATGGATACCTACAACTGGATGTTCCGTCCTGTGCCCGATTACCCCGACAGATATACCATTACGGATTCCATTGAATACGACGACAGCCTGTTTGAATACACCCTGTTCTTCAAGCAGTGGGGAAAGAGCTGGCAGGATGAAATAGAGGGCGATGAAATAGTTCCCTACTTTGTTGAGGATTACGAAACTGCCATTGCCAATGCCGAACTTCCTCCCGTAGGTTTTGCTCCCATAGGCTATGCGGGGAACGGCGCCGCTGTTTCTGCCGTGGTGGAAAATCCCGGCGCATGGTACGGCTGGGTATCCTTTACCGAGTTTGAAAACATAGACAGTGAAGACCTGATGTATGATGCATGGGCATTTGTGGATGAGGATGATGACGGCAATTCGTACATAAAGATACATCAGGACGGCTATCCCGATACTCCCCTTATGTTCATGTATGCGGATATTGAAGGAAATAAGATAGTTCCCGCAATAGGAAGCGAGGACGCATGGTTCTCGGATACCTATCTGGATGAGGAAGATGCCGATATGTACGAGGGCGTTCTGGGCGCAGACGGGGTGCTGAGGTTTGATTACTTCTTCACCCATTACGACGGAGAATACGGCTACCGCGTACAGATGAATTTCAGAACGGACGGCACAGAATGGGACGAAAACAACGACATTCTGCCCCCCAGATACGATGAATACAAGGCGGCTCTTGCCGGCGGTGAATCCGAAAGCCAGCCTGCACAGGCCGAAGAGCCCGCACCCGCGGCAGAACCTGCACAGTCAGCGGGCGGCCCCAGCGGCTTTGGCGGAGAGCATACTGCCACACTGGCGGAGTTTATGACGGATATACCTGCCGATTTCACTTTCACCGTTCCCGAAAGCGGCTGGGTACTGGATGTGTACAGCGACAGCACCATCTACATATACAACGTGCCTACGCCGGATGACGCTTACTCCGATTCTCCCCGCATCCAGTTTGAGCTGAAGGAAAATCTGGATAAGATCAACTTCTACAAGGACAACTTTGAAAACCTGAAGGACATCGACTCCCGCACCATCGGCGGCATAGAGATGCAGGGACGCACCTACAAGAACGTGGGTATGTACTGGACAGAGTACTACGGCGAGCTGCCCAGCGGCGTATGGGTAACCTGCAAGATATCCGATGTGGATATATCCGCAGGCAGCGAGGGCGCAGCCATTCTGGACAGCGTGACCATCAAATAACGACCGCAAAGGAGAGATATATGCAATATCGTATAGAAGGCGGCACACTGCCCGCCGTAATAATCAACCTTAATCCCGGCGAAACACTTATCAGCGAGGTGGGGGCCCGCACATGGTCGAGGGGCCCCATATATACCGAAACCAAGGCAGAGGGCGGCATAGGCAAATCTCTGGGCCGTGTACTGTCCGGCGACAGCCTGTTTATGAGCCGCTATACCGCACAGGGTCCCAGTGAGATAGCCTTTTCATCCTCATTCCCCGGAAGGATAATCGCCAAGGAGCTGCAGCCGGGTCAGAGCATAGTCTGCCAGAAGTCCGCATTCCTCTGCGGCACCGCAGGCATCGAGGTAGCCATGCACTTCCAGAAAAAGCTGGGCGCAGGCCTTTTCGGCGGCGAGGGCTTCATCATGCAGCGGATAACCGGTCCCGGCCTTATCTTCCTTGAGATAGACGGCTACTGTCAGGAATACGACCTGATGCCCGGTGAACAGCTTATCTGCGATACCGGCGTCCTTGCGGCAATGGATATCACCTGCCAGATGGATATCCAGATGGTAAAGGGCGTAAAGAACATGATATTCGGCGGCGAGGGCTTGTTTGATACCGTTATTACAGGCCCCGGCAAGGTATATCTGCAGACCATGACCATACCCAAGCTTGCGGGCCTTATGGCGCCCTATATGATACAGAAAAAATAGTGTATAATGGATAAAAGCCTTGCGCCGCCCCCTTCGGGCGGCGCAAAGAACAGGAGAAGCCATATGAAACACTGCGCCATGCTGTTGGGATACATATGCCTGCTTGCACTGATGATCGCCGGCTGTGCCCCAAAGCCTTCGGAACCCCTTGAGGAGCCGATCTCCCTTGCTTCCTTCGCCTTTATGGCAAGGGGCGTGACCACCGCCGATATATACAGCTATTCTACGGAAAAAACCGACGAAGGAACCCACCTTCATCTGGAGCTGAACTGCGGATATAACGTTATCGACGTTACGGTGCAGGAGGATGTGCTGGGTGAGCTTGGCGCAATTGCCGCGGAGTACAGGCTTGATACATGGGACGGCTTTGACAAAAGCAAAAAGCGGGTATCCGACGGCGAGGGTTTTACCCTGAGCATGACCACCGCTGACGGGCGGGATATTTACGCCCACGGCAGCAATGCCTTCCCGGATAATTACAGCGATGCCCGCCGGGCAATAGATGAGCTGTTTCGGGGACTGATCGAGATATACGGATAAATTTCCTCAGGGAATGGAGTTTCAGCGGATTTGGGTATAAAATAACATATAATCACAGAGGAAAGGAACTTGAGACAATGGGTTTGTTCGATAAAAAATACTGCGATGTATGCGGAGAAAAAATCGGCCTGCTGGGCAACCGCAAGCTGGAGGACGGCAATCTGTGCAAGCATTGCGCAAATAAGCTTTCATATTGGTTTGACGACCGCCGCAACAGCACCGTGGCCCAGATAAAGGAGCAGCTTGCCTACCGTGAGGAAAACCTTAAAAAGGTGGAGCAGTTCAATGTTACCCGCATACTGGGCCGTGATGACAAGGTTGCCATAGACGAGGACAAGGGCTGGTTCATGGTGGTCAGAACCGATGACTATCTTGAGGAAAATCCCGATGTGCTGGAGTTTTCTCAGGTTGTGGGCTGCGATTTTGACATTGACGAGAACAGGGGCGAGCATAAGCGCCAGAATGCCGAGGGAGAATATGTAAGCTACATTCCTCCCCGCTATTACTGGGATTACGATTTCACCATGAACATCCATGTGAAGCATCCCTATTTCGACGATATGAGCTTTGACCTGAACGGCAGCAGTGTTCGGGTTGAGCCGGATTATGCTGCGGCAGCCGCCGCATTCGGCCGTCCCGGCAGGAACAGCCAATTTGTTCCCACATCCCATCCCGATTACAGGGAATATGAGGATATGGGCAATGAGATAAAGGCGCTGCTTACCCAGATGCGCCAGAATGTGCGGGACAGCATAGCCGCTGCAAACGCCCCCAAGCAGAGGGTAAACTGCCCTGCCTGCGGCGCCACCACAATGCCCGACGCCCACGGCTGCTGCGAATACTGCGGCTCCGCATTGAAATAAATAATCCTTCACAGCATATACAAAGGCACCCTATTTTGGGTGCCTTTTTGCCCAAGTACAACTTAGCCCCCCTTGACGGTGGGGCATTTTTTATTTATGGTGTATATGCAATACATTTTATAAGGAGCGCAGTGATATGCTTCAGGATATATCTTATGGCAGCCTTGATAATCAGTACCGTGCCTGCTCCCCCAAGGATGGGGATATTGTGGTGTGCGTAAGGGGCAAGGATATTCTCCTTCGCCGGGATGAAGATGGACTTCTGCACCTGCCCACATGGGGCGAGGTGTCAAGGTGGAGCGAAAAATGGAGCCCGTGGTTTGAGGAAAAGACCGCCTTTGCCTTTGCCATGCAGGACAAGGATTATTTCCTCTACATGGGAGAGGCGGGGGAAGCTGAGGAAGGCTATG
>JAZUMK010000010.1:0-24484 GCA_045603585.1 Clostridia bacterium | reverse complement strand
AAAATGCCTGAACAGTAAATCAATAGGAGGTCTATTATGCAGATATACAACACCATGACCCGCAGGAAGGAAGAGCTGGTCACCCTGGTACCCGGCGAGGTAAGCATGTACGTATGCGGCCCCACCGTATACAACTTCTTCCACATCGGCAATGCACGTCCCTTCGTAGTATTTGATACCCTCCGCAGGTATCTTGAATACAGGGGCTACAAGGTAAAGTTCATCCAGAACTTCACGGATATAGACGATAAGCTCATCCGCAAGGCAAACGAAGAGGGCATCACTGTGCCCGAGGTTGCGGAGCGCTACATCAAGGAATACTACACCGATGCAGACGCCCTCTCCGTAGAGCGCGCCACCTGCAATCCCCGTGCCACCGAGCATATTCCCCAGATAATCGCTCTGGTTGAGACCCTCATCGAGAAGGGCCACGCATACCCCGCCGAGAACGGCGACGTATACTTCTCCGTACGCTCCTTCCCCGGCTACGGCAAGCTGAGCGGCCAGTCCATCGAGGATCTGGAGAGCGGCGCACGTATCGACCCCACCGACGTAAAGCGCGATCCCCTTGACTTCGCCCTGTGGAAGGGCGCCAAACCCGGCGAGCCCGCATGGGATTGCCCCTGGGGCAAGGCTCGTCCCGGCTGGCACAACGGGTGCAGCGCAATGAGCATGGAGCTGCTTGGGCCCACCTTCGACATTCACGCCGGCGGTCAGGACCTGGTGTTCCCCCATCATGAAAACGAGATAGCCCAGAGTGAGGCCGCCACCGGCAAGCCCTTCGCCCGCTACTGGATGCACAACGGCTATATTAATGTAAACAACCAGAAGATGTCCAAGTCCCTGGGCAACTTCCTGCTGGTGCGCGAGATCGGCAAGGAATTCGACCTTGAAGCGGTTCGCCTGTTCCTGCTGGGTGCACATTACCGCAACCCTGTAAACTTCTCCCGCGACCTGGTTGAGCAGTCCAATGCCGGCCTTATCCGCATCCGCACCGCCCGCGAGCGTCTGGCCGAGGCCAAGGAAGGCGCCGCCACCGATGCAGATGCCGCCTTCATCGCCTCCCTTGAGGAATACAAGGGCAAGTTCTGCGAGGCCATGGATGACGACCTGAACACCGCAGATGCCATCGGCGTGCTGTTTGACTATGCCCGCGCTGTAAACACCTTTGTTTCCGAGCCCCGCAGCCGGGAAGCTCTGGACAAGGCAGCTCAGCTCTTTGACGATATCACCAAGGTGCTGGGTATCCTCCAGCATCAGAAGACCGACGAGTTCCCCGCCGAGGCGCTGGCTCTCCTTGAGGAGCGCGCAGTAGTCCGCAAGGCAAAGGACTGGGCACGCGCAGATGCCATCCGCGACGAGCTGAAGGCCATGGGCTTTGCCGTTGAGGACAGCAAGGACGGCGCAAAATTAAAGAGGCTGTAAGCCTTTCGCACAAAATCATTTGGATTTTGTGCGAGTATCCGCTGCGGCGGGTACGGCCAAATGCTAACGCATGTGGCCGATTACAATCCTTACGGGGTTTTTACATGATTTGCCTATGACCCTTGCGAGGGTCACCGGGCGGCAAATCATGCAGGGAAGCTATCCCTTGCGGGATAGTTCCGCATTTGACGTACATGCCGCCAAATGCGGATTGTAAGCCTTGAGGAAGGATGACCGGGTCGGGGTTGGATGTATCCCCCCTTGCCTCTCCCTATGGGAGAGGTGGCCGAGCATAGCGAGGCCGGAGAGGGCAGGGTATGAACGAGGTAATGCCCTCTCAGTCACCTGCGGTGACAGCTCCCCTGGAGGGGGAGCCAAGAATGTCCGCTTTTCCGTATACGGATGGATGCCGTCTACCGTCTTCGCTGCCGAAGATGCCTGAAGGGACAGCCCGCAAGCGAGAGGCAAAAAGCGTGATCCCTGCAAAAAAATCCCATATTTCCCTGTAAGGATTGAACATTCCATGAACATACTCCGCCATGTATTGAACAATGGCGGCGGGGTCTGGTAAAATCAGGAGGTAGAAATGCAACCGTTCGGAATGATGACCATGTTTGAGCTGCTCATCGGCGTATATCTCATATATGCCGCCATCAAGGGCGAGGGCAAGCTGTATGAAAACGAATTCCTGAACTGCTCCAGAGAGGAGTATGTTAAGGGCCTTCGCATACTGAGCGCAATCACCGGCGTGCTGATGCTGCTGTCCGGCGGACTGGAGCTGACAGGCGTGGTGGATCCCGCTTCCGCATGGGCGCTGATACTGTGGGCAATATCCTTTGCCAGCATAATCGCCATGATGGTCTATTCCGTTAAAAAGACGGACAGGGCCGCCGCCAAGGCAAACACCCCCACCAACCGTCCCCAGAGTGACAAACCCTACGACCCCCTTCGCGCCGCATTTGTTTTTGACGATGAGGATGAAGAGGAGCAGCAGGGATAATAATATAAGCACAATATTCCAATCCAATCATAGAAAGGAATCAAACATGAAAAAGACTCTTGTTCGCATCGTGGCTGTTCTTATGCTGGCGGCAATGATCCTCAGCGTAGTTCCTGCCTTTGCCAGCGGCATCGTAGGCACCCTGGCCAACGCAACAGACATGTACCAGAAGCCCAACACCTCCTCCAAGGTGGTTGCAACCGTAAAGGGTACCGTGGAAGTGCTTTTCCAGAACAACGAAGGCACCATGTATCAGGTATCCCTCAACTATAACGGCCAGAACTATACCGGCTGGGTACCTGCAAGCGCCGTATCCGGCATCGGCCGCGGCAGCTCCACTGGCAGCACCTCCGGCTCCACCGGCAGCTCCAGCCAGCCCGCCGGCACCTACACCGGCAGGATCGACAAGGATACCAGCGTATACAGCGATACCAATCAGCTGATCGGCATCGTAAAGGGCACCGTGACCGTAAACTACCGCAATTCCAACAGCAGCCAGGTCAACATCACTGCCAGCGGAACCGGCGGCAGCGTTACCGGCTGGGTACCTGCCAGCTCCTTCAGCAAGATCTATCACAAGAAGACCGGCAGCGTTAAGGTAAGCGATCTGCCCTCCGGCGGCAGCAGCGGCTCCGTAGTGGGCGGCGGTGCATATGACACCTTCTCCACCCCCCTCACCGCTTACTCCACCGACAGCACCATCTATATGCGTCCCACCGCCACCAAGTCCACCAGCGGCGCAACCAAGATCCGCGACGCAAAGGGCAAGGCCTTTACCCTTATCGGCCAGAGCGGTGACTTCTACTACGCCAGCTACGGCAATTCCTACGGCTTCGTACGCAAGCAGGACTTCACCAGCTCCAGCGGCGGCGCTGCCACCGGCACCACCGGCGGCACTGTTTCCGGCGTAGGCTCCGGCGGCGTGGCAAAGCCCTCCAAGACCTACTCCAAGGCAGAGGTCGGCGTATCCAAGGACAGCACCATCTACATGCGCTATAAGGCTGACAAGTCCACCTCCAAGGACAACGTAGTCCTCAAGGTCACCAGCGCAAAGGGCGCACAGTTCTCCCTTCTCGGCGAAACCGGCAGCTACTACTATGCCCGCTACACCCAGGGCGGCAAGTCCTATGACGGCTATGTACGCAAGGAAGACTTCACCATCGGCGCAGCTACCACCGGCGGAACCATCTCCGGCTCCACCGTTTCCAAGACCACCAGCGGCGCAACCAGCCCCGGCAGCGGCGCCTCCTCTGAAAAGTGGGGCTCCATCACTGTTCCCGGCGAAGGCACTCTGTCCATTTACGGCAACTACTACCGCACCGTAGGCGGCACCAATTACTACTACTATGCCACCAAGTCCAACGGCAAGGAAACCTATGACTACATCCACACCACCACCGCCGCAGGCTCCCAGATCCATGCCGTAATGGGTCACAACATGCGTGATTCCAGGACCAAGTTCCACAAGCTGCATCACATCCAGAACTCCATCCTGGGCAAGAGCACCTGTGAAGGCTGCAAGAAGTCCGTAAGCGACGGCAACACCACCACCATCTCCGCCAGCCTTGACGGATACAACACCTGGGACGTAGCTCTCTTCTACGAGATCCCCAGCGGCGCAAGCACCAGCATACTGCCCTACAACTCTCAGCCCTGGAAGAGCAGCACTGCGGACTATCTGAACACTCAGCTGAGCTATGCCAAGAACAGCTCCTACAAGGGCTGGGTAAATCCCTCCCTCAAGATCGACGCAAACGGCAAGTACATGATGCTCATCACCTGCGGCGATAAGTACGAGAGCAGCTCCAACGCCACCTCCAAGCTGTACATGCTGCTGAAGGCCCGTTAATCCGGCACAACAGTTACACAAACAAACCAAAGCCCCGCTTCATGCGGGGCTTTTTGTGTAGGGAAGGGTGAATAGTGAATAGGTATTTATCTATACCCAACCCACCTCGTCGTCGCGGACTCCGCTTGCTCGCGGCCATATCCCAAGGGACATGCCCTCTCGCTCACTCCATCGCTCCTCCTCTCCGCAAAAAACCGTCGTACCTTTGGGTTTTTCGCGGGTTTACGGAAAAGCGAACCCTCCTATCGCAGGCTTTATTATTGTGAAGCGGGCAGCAGGCCGCACCCGCCTCTCCCTATGGGAGAGGTGGCCGAGCAAAGCGAGGACGGAGAGGGCCGGGTATGAGCGAGGTAACGCCCTCTCAGTCACCTGCGGTGACAGCTCCCCCGGAGGGGGAGCCAAGGGATGGCTGCTTTTCCGTCTGCGGATGGATGCCGCCCATGCTTCCGACAGTGCGCTCATTTCGCCGTAAGGCGAAATTACCTAAAAAGCGTGGTGGGCGGGTATAGATAATTACCTCTTCATTATTACCTGTAACCTCCCCCGTGGGCGGGTTTAGAAATTCTTTCATACAAAAAAGCGAAAGGTCAATATCTCTTTCCCTTTCGCTTTTCTTTCTCGTACCCTCTCCTTACTCCCCAATAGCCTGCTTCAGCAGCCTTGCCAGCTGGTCGGAGCAGGAGGTGGTGTTGGGGCCGCAGGTGATGCCGGAGAGGCGGTTGATGACCTCGTGAACATCCATGCCTTCGCAGAGGGCGCCCAGCGCCTTAAGGTTGCCGTTGCAGCCGCCGGTGTAGACCAGGTTGTGGACCTTGTTGTCGATAACGTCCAGCTCGATGAGGAAGGAACAAACTCCCTGGGGGTGCAGAGTGTAATGCATTATTGTTTTATCTCCTTATGTTTATCGTGTTGTTATATTGTGCCGCGAAAGCTTACTTCCGCAGGGCCTGTCATGAATATGTGTCCGTCCTCCGCCCATTCTATAAGCAGCGTGCCAAGGGCAAGGCGAATGGCGGCGGTGCGGCCGGTATATCCGGCAATTGCGGCGGCGGCAGCGCAGGCGCAGGAGCCTGTACCGCAGGCCATTGTGCGTCCGCAGCCACGTTCCCATGTGCGTACGGCTATGGAGCCGTCAGCCATAACATGGGCAAAGTTCACGTTTATCTTTGCGGGGAAAAGGGGGTGCTTTTCAAGGAGGGAGCCGTAATGGCAGATATCCTGCTCGCTTAAGCCCTCCTCAAATACCACCAGATGAGGAACGCCGGTATTCATGGCGGAGCAGAGAAACTCCCGCCCATCCACTTCTATCCTTTCAAGGGAGCATTGCCCTTCGCCCAGCATGGGCACGTCCTTTTTATCGAGGAGGGGCACGCCCATGTCTATGCGGATGGCGGTGACGGTATCATTTTCCACCGTAAGCTCCGCAATTTTTACCCCGGCTGGGGTATCGACGGCAATGGAGGGCTTTTTTGCAATGCCGGATTCATAAACATACTTTGCAAAGCAGCGTATGCCGTTGCCGCACATCTCCGCAATGCTGCCGTCGCTGTTGAAAAGATGCATGTATACGTCGGCCTTATCCGAGGGCTGTACCAGCATTACTCCGTCTGCGCCGATGCCGGTGCGGCGATGGCACAGGCGCAGGGCATCCTCAGGGGAAAGACTGATGGCTCTGTCCATGTCCTCAATGATGATGAAATCATTGCCAAGTCCATGCATTTTAGTGAAGTTCATGTGGGCACCTCGTTTGCATAGTCTTCTTTTCTTTTTAGAAAAAAAGAAAAGAGAAAAGAAGCAAAAGAAAAATCAAATCAGGGTCAGGTCAGGTTATATGAGCTGCTTCGGCGCATTGTCCTGCTTTGAGCGGTGGCCCATACATGATTTATTTTACTACAAAAGCAACAGAATGTCTTGTGTTTGTTGAAGGTTAAATTATCTGTCCCGGCAGCGGGCGGGTATAGATAAATTAATGAAAAGAATTAGCCATTACCACTGGCTTTGAACCTTTTGCTGTTGACATAAGCCCCGGCTTGCAAGATAATATTTAATTAGGAAAACACGCTTTGAAAGGGCTTTTTTGAATATGGAAGAAGTACGCGTATCAAAAAATTTCATCGAGGAATTTATCGAGGAAGACATTCGTGAAAAGGGTCTCACCCACATTCAGACCCGTTTCCCTCCCGAGCCTAACGGCTATCTCCACATCGGCCACGCAAAGGCGCTGGCAATCGACTTTTCCATGGCGGCAAAGTACGGCGGAAGCTGCAACCTTCGCTATGACGATACCAACCCCACCAAGGAAGACGAAGAATTTGTGGATGCCATTCAGGAAGATATCCAGTGGCTGGGCTTTAAGTGGGACAATGTTTTCTACGGCTCGGATTATTTCGATACCTGCTATGAGCTGGCTGTAAAGCTCATCAAAAAGGGCGTGGCATACGTATGCGATCTGGACAAGGATCAGATGCGCGAATACCGCGGCACCCTCACCGAACCCGGCAAAAATTCCCCCTGGCGCGATCGCTCCATCGAGGAAAACCTTGACCTGTTTGAGCGGATGAAAAACGGCGAATTCCCCGACGGCAGCCGTACCCTCCGCGCCAAGATAGACATGGCCTCCCCCAATGTGAACATGCGCGACCCTGCCATGTACCGCATTATTCACATGAGCCACCATCATCAGGGAGACAAGTGGTGCATCTATCCCATGTACGACTTTGCCCATCCCATTCAGGATGCCATCGAGGGCGTTACCCACTCCCTCTGCTCCCTTGAATACGAGGCACACAGGCCCCTGTACAACTGGGTGGTGGAGCAGTGCGAATTTGAGCACAAGCCCCGCCAGATAGAGTTTGCAAGGCTCAACATGACCAACACCATGATGAGCAAGCGCTACCTCCGCCGTCTGGTGGAGGAAGGCCACGTTTCCGGCTGGGATGATCCCCGTATGCCCACCCTCTGCGGCCTGCGCCGCCGGGGCTATACTCCCGAAGCCATACTGGACTTCCTTTCCCGCGTTGGCGTTGCAAAGGCGGATTCCACCGTTGAGACCGCCATGCTGGAGCATTGCGTACGCGAAGACCTTAACGCCCATGCCGACCGCATGATGGCCATGCTGGATCCCATTAAGCTGGTTGTGGAAAACTGGCCGGAGGGACAGACTGAGGAAGTTGAAATAGAATACCTGCCCGATGCCTCCACCGGCAAGCGCAAGGTGCTGTTCGGCAAGGAGCTGTACATCGAGCGTGAGGACTTTAGCTACGATCCTCCCAAGAAGTACTTCCGCCTCAAGCCTGAGGGCGAGGTTCGCCTCAAGGGCGCATACGTTGTAAAGTGCACCCGCTGGGAAACCGATGCAGAGGGCAATGTGACCACCGTATACTGCACCTATGACCCTGAAACAAAGGGCGGCGAATGCGAGCGCAAGATCAAGGGCACCATTCACTGGCTTAATGCGGCAACCGCCGTTCCCGCAGAGATGCGCCTTTACGAAGACCTGCTGAACCCCGAAGCGGCTGAAGATGCGGACTTCATCGACAGGCTCAATCCCAATTCCCTTACCGTGGTAAAGGGCTTTGTGGAGCCTGAACTTGCGGACAAGGCCCCCGGCTATCGCTGCCAGTTTATGCGCACCGGCTATTTCTGCGCAGACCTTGACTATACCAGGGAAGCGCCTGTGTTCAACAGGGTAGTAGGGTTGAAAGATAGCTACAAGGGATAAAGGGATTTATCTAATCACTATTGAATGACCGCACTGACGGTATAGTTTACTTAGCACAGACGCTCCGCTGGGCCCCTTTCTTTTAAAAAGAAAGGGGAAAAGAAACGTTCTTTGTGACCAAAGAACCAAAGTCAAGTATCCTCAGCAAGCTTACGTTCTCTTTGTATGCTCATCACTTCCGTTGTTTGCCGATGAGCATCATTACACATTGTCGAGAGCTCAGGCGCTCCTTCGCGCCTTCATGTCCCAGCGTTGCCATGCACATCACCCAACTGAGGTATAAGGGTGGTGCTGACGAAAGCGCGTATTATTCGCAAAAATGCAGAATCCGTTGCTTTCCGAAATTTAGACAGCGCACCAAAGTGAGCTTATACCGCATCCATTTTAAACTTTATCTTTTCTTTTTCTTTTGCTTCTTTTCTGTTTTCTTTTCTATAGAAAAGAAAAAGAAAAGAAGACATAATCCCCCAACAGGAGACTTACCATGAAAGTACGTACCAGATTTGCCCCTTCCCCCACGGGCTACATGCACATAGGAAACCTGAGGAGCGGACTTTATGCCTATCTTTTTGCAAGAGCAAACGGCGGCAAGTTTCTGCTTCGCATAGAGGACACTGACCAGGAGCGCTTTGTGGAAGGCGCGACCGAGCTGATCTACCGCACCCTTAAGGATGTGGGTATGAACTGGGACGAAGGCCCGGATATCGGCGGCGATTACGGCCCCTATGTACAGAGCGAGCGCAAGAGCAGCTACATGCCCTATGCAGAGCAGCTCATTGAGAGCGGCCACGCATACCGCTGCTTCTGCACCAAGGAGGACCTTGAGGAGCGCCGCGCAGCCGCAGCCGCAAGGGGCGAGACCTTCAAGTATGACAAGCACTGCATGCATCTTTCCAAGGAGGAGATCCAGGCAAAGCTGGACGCAGGCGTGCCTTACGTTATCCGCCAGAACGTGCCCACCGAGGGAACCACCTCCTTCACAGACCTTGTTTTCGGCACCATCACCGTAAACAACTCTGACCTTGACGACAACGTGCTTATCAAGGCGGACGGCATGCCCACCTATAACTTTGCAAACGTTATAGACGACCACCTCATGGAGATATCCCACGTTATGCGCGGCATGGAATACCTTGCCTCCACCCCCAAGTACAATCTGCTGTATCAGGCCTTCGGTTGGGACATCCCCTGCTATATCCACATGACCCCCATCATGCGGGATGCACAGCACAAGCTGTCCAAGCGCGACGGCGACGCTTCCTATGCGGATTTTGTGGACAAGGGATACCTGAAGGAAGCCCTTATCAATTACGTTGCCCTCCTTGGCTGGAACCCCGGCGACGACAGGGAGATATTCTCCCTTGAGGAGCTGTGCCAAGCCTTCAGCGTGGACGGCATGAGCAAGTCCCCTGCCATATTTGACGTGGAAAAGCTCACATGGATGAACGCCCAGTACATAATGGCCCTCTCTCCCGAGGACTTTACCGCCCATGCACAGAAGTATTACGACATGGCAGGCATAGGCCATATGGACAAGGCAATACTGTGCAAAATTCTCCAGCAGCGCACCCGCGTATTCAACGAGATACCCGAAATGGTGGACTTCCTTGCAAAGCTGGACGAGGATTATTCCATCGAGCTGTTCACCAATAAAAAGTCCAAGACGGATGCCGAGGTTTCCCGCAATGTGCTGGATATGGTCATCCCTGTGCTGGAGGCCCTGCCCGAATGGACTGAGACCGCTGTCCACGATACCCTTATCAACATGGCAGCCGAAAAGGGCATGAAGAACGGCACGCTGCTCTGGCCCGTCCGCATCGCCATGGCCGGCAAGGCCGTCACCCCTGGCGGCGCCATCGAGATCGCCATGCTGCTGGGCCGCGAGGAAGCCCTCCGCAGGCTGAAGCTGGGAAGGGAGAAGCTGGCTTAACGCCTTTCGCGAAAAATCGTCGCTGCGCTTTGGATTTTCCGCGAGGGGCGCGCAAGTGCCCCTGCACATGCGCGATTAGAATCCTTACGGGATTTTTACATGATTTGCCTATAAATCCTGCGGGATTTACCGGGCGGCTCGTCGTCGCGGTCTGCGCTTAGCTCATAGCCATATCCCATAGATATGGCTTCTCGCACGCTCCCTCGCTCCTCCTCTTCGTGAAAAATCGTTGCTTCGCTTTGGATTTTTCACGATAATCCATTCCTTGCGGAATGGTTCCCGTTTCGCCGCACATGTCGCCGAAACCGGATCATAAGCCTATGACATAAAACAAAACAATAAAAGCCGCTCATTGAGCGGCTTTTTAATTATAATAACATATTTCCATTTCGCTTTTCTTTTTGCTTCTTTTTCTTTTCCCGTGAAAAGAAAAAGAAGAGAAGTGCTACTTATAGAAATAATTTCCGCCGTACAGGCCGTAATACCTGCGGGCGGAGGACCATTCCTTGCCCATGCGGCTGGCGCGGAAGTAAAGCACGCTGCTGGGGAGAATGGTTTTGCCCCGGCCGAATATCTCCAGCACCGCTTCCACGGCCCCTGAGCTGGGGCGGACGGAGCGCAGCTTGCTTTCGCTTTCTGCGGGAGAGAACTGGCCCTCTTCAAATACCACGCCGGAAAGGGTATTGGGGAACTTGCGGCTTCTGAGGCGGTTGTAAACCACATTGGCAACGGCGTTGAGGCCGTCCTGAGAGGTATACTTGGCTTCCTGATGCACCAGCTGAGCCACAAGGTAAAGATCCTTGGCCTCATAATAGGATACGGCAGGCTCGCTGTACTTCTTGGAAACATAGCCCCGCTTGCCCTGATATTCGATCTCGTACCAGTCCTTGTTTTCGCCGGTAATGGTAAAGTGGGTAAAAAGATCCAGCTTTTCGATAACGTCGGAATCGGTATCCGGGCGCTTACGCATGTTTACCGAAGCGGTGGCCATGCCATTGTGACGCTTTACGGAATCAATGGTGAGGGTGGAAGGGACGCTGCCCTCGCCCACGAACTCGGTGGAGATATAGCCGGTTTCATCGTTTACCGAAACCTGAGTCCATTCTCCTGCGGTGCCCTTGATGGTGACCGCCACGGCCTTATCCAGAGTATCCAGCACCTCGGAATCGGTGGTGGGCTTTGCCCGAAGGTTTACGCCGGATTTCTTGGTGTAGCCCTTCTTGGGGTCGCAGGTGACGGTTTCCGGGAGCTTGGGGGTGGGCACAGGGGTGACCACAGGCTCAAGGCTGGGGGTGACAACTATCTCCACCAGACTGTTGCCCTTTTCTTCCTCTTCCTGCTCAATGGGCGCTTCTATTATGACGGCGGCTTCCTCCGCCTTTTCTTTTTTGCCGCAGCCAACGGCAGGCAGCGCCATAAGTAAGGCCATGCCTGTAAGCAAGCAGCGGGTCAAAAATGATCTGATACTTTCCATGGTATATATGATACCCAAAAAAGGCAATTTGAACAATCCCCAAGCTTAATTTAAAACAATATTATACAGAATATTTACGAAATCATTCTTCAACCCGCACGCGGATATGGATATCCACGCCGTTTTCAAGGTCGTCCTGATCCACGTCAACCTGCATACCGGATTCCCTCAGCGCCTCGATTGCGGAGTTTACCGTATTCATAAACAGGCGGTAATCCCGCACCTGACGTATTATCATGGGGCGGGGCACTGCGCCGGGCAGCTTGTCGTCATACATCTTATCCAGCGTCTTTTCCACCAGCCGCTCGGTGTCCTTTACGGACAGGGCTTTGTCCGCTGCCTTCTTCAGCACCGCCAGCTGGGCGGCCTCGTCCTTTATCTTGAGAATGGCCCTTGCGTGGCGCTCGGAAAGGCCTCCCTGCTGCAGCGCTTCCTTTACGGTATCCGTAAGGCGCAGCAGACGCAGCTTGTTTGCGATGGAGCTCTGGCTGCGGCCAAGGCGCTCTGCCAGCGCTTCCTGGGTAAGGTCGTAATTGTTCAGCAGGGCATAGTAGCACTGGGCCTCCTCCATGTAGTGAAGGTCCTCACGCTGAAGGTTCTCTATCAATGCCATCATGGCGGAGGATTCCTCCCGCAGGCTGTCCTCCACTATGCAGGTGACGGTTGCCATGCCAAGGGACTTGCAGGCCCTGAGGCGCCGCTCGCCGGCCACCAGCTCGTAGCCGCCGCCGCTTTTGCGTACCACAAGGGGCTGTATCAGGCCAACCTGGCTTATGCTCTGGGCCAGTTCCGCGATGGTCTCCTCGTCAAAGGTAACGCGGGGCTGATAGGGATTGGGATGGATGCTGTCGATGGGGAGTTCCAGCAGCTTGCGCTGGGAGTGGGCGATGTCCAGTGCCATGAGTATACCTCGCTGTTTGATGTGATGTGTGGGGTATGTGTGTTATCTTCTTTTTCTCTTTCTTTTCAAGAGAAAAGAAAGGAGAAAAAGAAGCAAAAAGAGAAAGAAAAGCTGAGGGGAAATTATAATATTTTTTGATTGGGGGGTGGAAATACCGCAAACTCATCCCACCCAATATTTATTTTATTTTTTTGACTTCTTTTGCTTCTTTTCTTCTAGAAGAAAAGAAGAATAAAAAATCAAGGCGGCTTCTTCTCTGCCGTTCCCGCCTTGCGGGGGTATGCGGCGGCGGTGGGGCGCAGCTTTGTGAGGGCGATAACGGTGCGCTCCCCCCATGGCGCGGGGAAGGAATGTATCTCTGCGCTGCAGCAGAGCAGCTCCAGCGCCCGCTTGCCGGCGGCCAGCTCCTCGGGGGCTTGGGGGCCCTTGTACATAAGGGATGCGCCGCCAACCTTCAGGAAGGGGACGGTGTATTCCGCCAATGCGGATACGTTTGCAACCGCGCGGGAGGTGGCGATGTCAAACTGCCCGCGAAGGTCGGCCTTTCGGCCTGCGTCCTCCGCCCTTGCGTGTATGCAGCGGGCAGGCAGCTTTAATGCGGAGCACAGCTCTGTGAGGAAGGTTATGCGCTTGTTGAGGGAATCAAGCAATGTCAGCTTGATGTCGGGGCGCATTATGGCAAGGGGTACGCCGGGGAAGCCTGCCCCTGTGCCTACGTCTATAACGGCCGCACCCTCAGGTATAAGGGCGGCGGGCAGTATGCTGTCCATAAAGTGCTTCTGCGCCACCTGCTCAGGGTCGGTTATGGCGGTAAGGTTCATGCGGGTGTTCCAGTCTATGAGCATATCGCAGTATGTGGAAAACTGTTCCGCCTGACGCTCTGTGATGCCGGGCATATTTCCCAGGCAATAGGCTTTCATATCAAAATCCATGGTGTTATTTCCCTCAGTCTGTCAGAAAAGTATTTCCCGGGGATTATCAAGGGGTCGCAGCCCCTTGATTTTGAATCCGGCTCTGACGACACGTGCGTCAGAACGGATGAAAACCGTAAGGTTTTCGTACTTTGCAGGTTTTGCCGCCCGGAAACGCTTTGGCGTTTTAGGCAAAAGCTGTTACCTCGGGAAAGTCCCAATAGGACTTTTCCGAAAGGCGCAGCCTATTTCCCTTCCAGCTGCTTCAGGTGTATCAAAAGCACGCCTATGTCTGCGGGGGATACGCCGCTGATGCGGCTTGCCTGACCGATGTTGTTCGGACGTATGGCCGACAGCTTTTGCCGGGCCTCAATGCGAAGACCCTCCAAAGCCATGTAGTCAAGGCCATCTGGGATAAGCCGCGCTTCCTGCTCCCGGAGCTTTTCCACCTGACGACGCTGCTTTTCAATGTAGCCGTCGTAATGGGCGGATATCTCCACCTGCTCCCTCGCTTCGCCGTCAATTTCGGGCAGCGGGGCAAGTGTCATAAGGTCGGTGTAGGTGATGCCCTCCCGGCGCAGTATGTCCATCAGCCGAACGTGATTGGATACGGCGGTGGAGTTTTTGCTGAGCAGCAGCTCGTTGAGCATTTCGGAGGGGGGCACCGTGGCGGAAAGCGCCTTCAGCGCCTTCTCCATATCCTCCTTCTTGTGCATCAGCCTTGCGTAACGGGCTTCGGATATAAGCCCTGTCCGCTTGCCAAGCTCTGTCAGCCTGAGGTCTGCATTGTCCTGACGGAGCAGCAGGCGGTATTCCGCCCGGGAGGTCATCATGCGGTAGGGTTCGTTTGTGCCCTTGGTGGCCAGATCGTCCACCAATACGCCAATATATGCATCTCCCCTTGAAAGTATGAGGGGGGGCTCCCCCTTAAGGTACAGGGCGCAGTTTATGCCCGCATACAGGCCCTGGGCGGCGGCTTCCTCATAGCCGGAGCTGCCGTTTATCTGGCCCGCAAAGTAAAGGCCGGGTATGGCCTTGCTGCCAAGGTCTGTGTTGAGGCTGTTGGGGTCTATGCAGTCATACTCTATGGCGTAGCCGGGGCGCATTATCTCGCACCGCTCCAGGCCGGGTATGGTATGCAGCATATCCACCTGCACGTCGTAGGGGAGGCTGGTGGAAAGACCCTGAACGTACATTTCCATGGTGGAAAGTCCCTCAGGCTCAATGAACAGCTGATGCCTGTCCTTGTCGGCAAAGCGCTTTATCTTATCCTCAATGCTGGGGCAGTAGCGGGTGCCTGTACCGGTGACAAGGCCGGAGTACATGCTGCTGCGGTGGATGTTGTTGAGTATTATATCGTGGGTGCGGGTGTTGGTATAGGTAAGGTAGCAGGGGTGCTGCTCCCGCTCTCCCATTTTGCTCAGAAAGGAAAATCTTGGTGAGGGCACGTCCCCGTACTGGGGCTCCATTTTGTCAAAGTCAAGGCTGCGGCGGTTTACCCTTGGAGGGGTGCCTGTCTTGAAGCGGCGCAGCTCAAAGCCCAGCTCGGTCAAAGATCCTGACAGTGCGTTTGCCCGAAGCATGCCGGAGGGGCCGCTTTCCGTTACGTTGTCGCCTATGAGTATGCGGCTCTTTAAATACACGCCTGCGGCCACCACTATGCCCCGGCATTTGTACTCCATGCCGGAAGCAACCACGCCGGACACCCTGCCGCCCTCTGTGAGTATGGCTTCGCATTCCCCCATCTGCAGGTCAAGGAGCGGCTCACGCTCCAATGCTATCTTCATGCGCTCGTGGTATCTGCGCTTGTCCATCTGGGCGCGCAAAGAATGCACAGCGGGGCCTTTGCCGGTGTTGAGCATGCGTATCTGGATAAAGGTATCATCCGCGGCAAGGCCCATTTCGCCGCCCAGCGCATCCAGCTCACGGACAAGGTGTCCCTTGGAGGTGCCGCCTATGGCGGGATTGCAGGCCATCAGCGCAACGCTGTCCAGATTCATGGTAAGGCAAAGGGTCTTAAGCCCCATTCGGGCGCAGGCCAGAGCCGCCTCGCAGCCCGCATGTCCCGCGCCGAGGATCGCCACATCGTATTCGCCTGCAATGTATCTTGCCATGGATTTATCCTTTCCTGTCATATCATGTACATTATAGCAAATAAGAACAGTTTGGGAAATAATATTTTTATTTCCCCGATTGAAGATGATGGGCTAAGTCTTCTTTTTCTCTTTCTTTTCACGAGAAAAGAAAGAAGAAAAAGAAGCAAAAAGAGAAAGAAAAGCGAAATGGGAAAAGATAAAGGCTGTTTTGTTTTTTATGTGGGAAAAAGATATGGCCGCCTGAAAAGATGCCGAGTGCCATGTGGGGTATAGGGAATGGATTGACCAGTCTGCGGACTGATTCCCAATGACGAGTATGGGATAGGACGGATTGCCACGGCAGTCTCTGGACTGCCTCGCAATGACAGTATTGTCGGTATTGCTGGTTCTTCCGTCTGCGGATGGACACCGTTCCGCTTTTCCGTAAGGAAAAGCTACCTTAAAGGGTGGTGGGTGGGTATAGATAAACCAAGCAGGTAGTGTTACTGCAAAAGAACGGATTGCCACGGCAGTTTGCTGCCTTCCCCGCAATGACATCCTTTCGATAGGCCGTTCCGCTTTTCCGCAAGGAAAATCTGCCTTAAAAGGGTGGCACGATACTGCCTGCGATTCCGACAGTGTACCCATTTCGCCGTAAGGCGAAATTACCTGAAAAGGGCGGTGGGTGGGTATAGATATCTAACTTCTTCACTATTACCTATAACTTTCCCTGCGGTGGGCGGGGATAATGCTTCCATATAAAAAATCCGCAAAAATAGTGAACTTACTGTATACTTTTGTCACATATGCCTGTGCGGGACGAAAAATATAGTATAATAAAGAAAAACAGGCAATGAAAGGAGCATGACCCGTGGAAGACAGACACCTTCCCAACATTACAGGAGAGCTCCGCTCACACATAGTGGCGGTGCCGGAAGAGATATGGCAGTGCAGCGGCATAGTGATACTGGGGCGGCGGATAAAGTCGCTTATGTTCACTACGGATATCGCCATCATCCGCAACACCAATGCGGACGGCGTGCTGGCAGTGTATCCCTTTACACCCCAGCAGGCAATATCCCATGCCATAATACAGGCCTCCAGCATACCTGTGCTGTGCGGCGTGGGCGGCGGAATAACCGGCGGCATGCGGACTGTGCGCCTTGCCATGGACGCAGAGGCGCAGGGGGCCTTCGGCGTGGTGGTAAACGCGCCAATGAGCAACGATACCATCCGCATGGTGGCGGAGTCCATAGACATTCCCATAATTGCCACGGTGCTCCATGAAAATACCGATATACAGGCCCGGCTGGATGCAGGGGTATCCATACTCAATGTATCCGCTGCGGAACGCACCCCTGAGGTGGTGCGGGCCATACGGGAAAAATTCCCCAGGGTGCCCATCATTGCCACAGGCGGCCCCACAGGCAAAACCATCGCCCCCACCATCGCCGCAGGTGCAAACACCATAAGCTATACTCCCCCCTCCACCAAGGAGCTTTTTTCCCGTACAATGGATGATTACAGGCAGAGGGGAATATGATTTTTCATCAAAGGCGCTTCTTAAAAGGAAGCGCTTTTTTATAGGCGACAGGTAATAGTGAATAGTGAAGAGGTGAAGCCCTCTCCGACCTCGCTATGCTCGGCCACCTCTCCCATAGTGAGAGGCAAGAGGGGCGAAAGATACCGCACAAAATCCAAAGCGAAGCGACGATTTTGTGCGGAGAGGAGGAGCGATGGAGTGAGCGAGAGGGCATATTCTTAGGAATATGGCCGCGAGCAAGCGCAGTCCGTGACGACGAGGGAGAGCTGTCCCGCAATGACAGGTTGATAATGATGGCGGCGTGCTGTCGGCGGGCGATCACTGATCGCCCCTACAGTTTTTCACCGCAGAAGGATAGAGCGCCCGCTTTTCCGCAAGGAAAAGCTGCCTTAAAAGGGTGGCACGATACTGCCTGCGATTCCGACAGTGCACCCATTTCGCCGTAAGGCGAAATTACCTGAAAAGGGCGGTGGGTGGGTATAGATATCTAACTTCTTCACCATTACCTATAACCTCCCTTGCGGTGCAGCCCCGTCTTGCGATTATCCACAATATTCACAATAAAACGTATATTTATAACACACTTAAAACTCTTCTTTCTTATTATAATAAAGCGCCTTGAAAAAAAGCCGATTTTATGATAAAATTATTTAGCAAAACTATGGTATAAAGGGGCAAGTGTGAGCTGTGCGGATAGATAAGCTGCGCCTAAGTCAATACCGCAATTACACCTCGCTGGACATGCGTCCCGGCCCCGGCATCAACGCCATACTGGGGGACAATGCCCAGGGCAAAACCAACGCCGCCGAGGCAATATTTTTATGTGCATTCGGCCGCTCCCACCGTACCGCCAGGGACAGCGAGCTTATCATGCAGGGCTGCGCCGGGGGATACGTTGGGGTGGATATCACCAACAACACCGGCGCCCACCTTATAGAGCTCAAGCTCCGGGACGGGGAGCGCAAAAAGATATACATCGACCGTCAGCTTGCCTCAAAGACCGGGGAGCTGATGGGCCATCTCAATGTGGTCATGTTTGCCCCGGAGGACCTTGCCATAGTAAAGGAAGGCCCCTCTGAGCGGCGGCGGTTTATGGATATGGAAATAAGCCAGACCCATCCCGCCTACTTTTACCGCCTCCAACGATATAATGCCGCGCTGAAGCAGCGCAATGCCCTCCTGAAGGAGCAGATACAGCCGGATGCGGAAATGCTGGACGTATGGGATCAGCAGCTTGCCGCATTGGGCGAGGAAATAATGATAGACCGATACGACTTTATCGACGGCCTTTCCACCATCGCCTACGACCTGCACAAAAGCATATCCGGCGGCAGGGAATCATTGGAGATAGCCTACGAGCCCAGCCTTAAGGCTGAGGGGGATTTTTACGGCGAAATGATGGATGCCCTCAAGCGCAGCGTGCAGGAAGACCTGCGCCGTGGCTTTACCACCGTTGGCCCCCATCGGGACGATATTGCCATTTCCCTTTCGGGGGTGGATCTGCGCGCCTTCGGCTCCCAGGGGCAGAAGCGCACCGCCGCGCTGTCATTAAAGCTTTCCGAGCTTACCTTCCTTCGGGAGATAAAGGACGAGCCCCCTGTGCTGATACTGGATGACGTGCTCAGCGAGCTGGACGACAGCCGCCAGCGGATGCTGCTTGAAAGCATGCAGCAATGTCAGTGCTTCCTTACCTGCACCTCCCTTGAGGGGGTAAAGCGGGCAGGGCTTACGGATATAAAGGTTTTCCGCTGCGAAAAGGGCAGCATGCAGGAGGAATAATGTACATTCACATTGGCGGGGATAAATCCATCGACGAGGATGATATCCTCTTTATGCTGCCAAAGCAAACCGTCATGAGCTCCTACGATACCCGCAGGACCCTGTCCAATATGATAGGCAGCGGCAGGGTGACGGAGCTGCCCGGCGGCGGCGCGGAGACCTATGTGATATGCACCGGGGAAAGACCGGCTGTGTATGCGTCGCCGGTGTCCAGCACTGTCTTGGCTAAACGCGGAATGTAGGGATTATCTAATCCCACCCACAGGGGAAGTTATAGGTAATAGTGAATAGGTATTATTTTACTACCCCGCCCAACCACCCCTTTAGGTATGTTTTCCTGACGGAAAACAGGGCTTGCTATCCATCTGCGGCGGAAACTGTAGGGGCGATCAGTGATCGCCCGTCCCATCGCCGATACCCTCCCGTACTCGGCAGTACGCCCTCTTTCCCGTAAGGGAAAAGCTACCTTGAAAGGGCGGCGGGCGGGTATAGATAACCTCCTCCCGGAATCCAAATAATCCTCATAAGCGCAATAAGCAAACTTAACCCGCTTTATTAATAACCATTTAGTTTTTCTTTCTCTTTTTGCTTCTTTTTCTGCTTTCTTTTTTCTTAAAAAGAAAGAGAAAAAGAAGAGAACAATACCAACACAAAGCAGGTACACCATGGAACAGAATCACAACAGCAATTACGAAGCCAGCGAAATACAGGTGCTTGAGGGCCTTGAGGCGGTAAAGCGCCGCCCCGGCATGTACATCGGCTCCACCGACGTTCGCGGCCTTCACCATCTTGTAAAGGAGCTGGTGGATAACGCCATCGACGAGGCCATTGCCGGCTACTGCACCCATGTTGAAATAACCATACATGAGGACAGCTCTGTAAGCGTGGCGGACAACGGCCGCGGCATACCTGTGGGCATGCATGAAAAGATGGGCAAATCCGCGCTGGAGGTTGCCCTGACAGTGCTGCACGCAGGCGGCAAATTCGGCGGCTCCGGCTACAAGGTATCCGGCGGCCTTCACGGCGTTGGCCTCAGCGTTGTTAACGCCCTGTCCACCTCCCTCACTGCGGAGGTAAGGCGCGAGGGCATAATCTACCGCCAGGAATACCGGGAGGGCGATCCCCTTACCGACGTGCAGAAGGTTGGCACCTACGATGAATCCATAGGCTCCGGCACCACCATCACCTTCCTTGCCAACGACAAGATATTCGACAGCCTTGAGTACAACTTTGATACCCTCAAGGGCAGAATGCGTGAGCTGGCCTTCCTGAACAAGGGTGTGCGCATCACCGTTACCGACAAGCGTGTTGAGCCTGAGCTTAGCCGCAGCTTCTGCTACGAGGGCGGCATCATATCCTTTGTTGAGCATCTCAACAAAAATAAGGACGTGCTGCACGATGAGGTAATGTACTTTGAGGGGGCACGCAATCAGCCCGAAAAGGAGCAGGTCGCTACGGTTGAGGTGGCCATGCAGTACAATTCCGATTACAACGAAAGCGTATTCACCTTTGCCAACAACATAAACACCGGCGAAGGCGGCAGCCATCTGGTGGGCTTCAGGAGCGCCCTTGCCCGCAGCATAAACGACTACGCCCGCAAGTATAAAATACTCAAGGACAACGATGCAAACCTTTCCGGCGAGGACGTTCGCGAGGGTCTCACCGCCATCATCAGCGTAAAGCTGGTTGAGCCCCAGTTTGAGGGTCAGACCAAGACAAAGCTTGGCAATGCCTACATTCGCTCCCTTGTGGATAACATCGTAGGCGAGGGCCTTGCATATTACCTTGAGGAGCATCCCCAGGTATCCAAACAGATAATCGACAAGTGCCTTACCGCATCCCGTGCAAGGGAAGCCGCACGCAAGGCAAGGGAGCTTACCCGCCGCAAGACCGCGCTGGACAACACCTCCCTGCCCGGCAAGCTGGCAGACTGCAACAGCAACGATCCCAGCAAGTGTGAAATATTTATAGTTGAGGGCGACTCTGCAGGCGGCTCCGCCAAGATGGGACGAAATCCCGAATATCAGGCCATACTGCCCCTCAGAGGCAAGATACTCAACGTTGAAAAGACCCGCCTTGACAAGATGCTGGCCAATAACGAGATCCGGGCCATGATAACCGCCTTCGGCGCAGGCATAGACTCTGAATTTGACGACAGCAAGCTTCGCTATCATAAGATAGTCTGCATGACGGATGCTGACGTTGACGGCAGCCATATCCGCATACTGCTATTGACCTTCTTCTATCGCCACATGCGCCCCCTCATCGAGAAGGGCTATGTATACGTTGCCCAGCCCCCCCTCTACCGCATCACCAGAGGCAAGAACATCTGGTACGCCTACAACGACGAGGAGCTGGAAAAGATCCTCAAAGAGATAGGCCGTGAGCCCAAGCCCCTTATCAACCGGTACAAGGGCCTTGGCGAAATGAACCCGGACCAGCTGTGGGAAACCACCATGGATCCCGAAAACCGCATCATGCTGCAGGTACAGCTGGATGACGCCATAAGGGCGGACGAGATATTCTCCACTCTCATGGGGGACAAGGTTGAGCCCCGCAAGGAGTTTATAGAGCAGAACAGCAAGCTGGTTGAAGACCTTGATGTATAATTGATGTTCTTTTCTTCTAGAAGAAAAGAACCAAAAGAAGCGTACTTTCCTTAAAGGAAAGTACCAAAGGATAATGTAAAAGGGATAAATGGGAATTGGATTTATCTAATCCCACCCACCACCCTTTTAACGTAGCTTTTCCTGCGGAAAAGCAGAATGTGCTATCGGATGCACCTAATTAAAACAAGGCGTATTCAGAAAAGGCTTTGAGTTTGCCGCCTCCTTTTTCCCGTAAGGGAAAAAGTTCTTTAAAGGGGCGGTCGGGTATAGATAAATGGCACCTAAGTGCCACCCTCATGTAAAGGACAGAACACCAAAGCAAACATAAACCGCAATAACCCTTAATCCTTCGCTTTTCTTTTTCTTTTGCTTCTTTTCTCTTTTCTTTTCTCCTGAAAAGAAAAAGAAAAGAAGACGGATAATCCTCTTCAAGAAGGAGCACCACAATGGACGAAATCACCATGAATCCCCGCATAAGGCCGCTGGACATCGAGCAGGAGATGAAGAAATCCTTCATATCCTACGCCATGGCGGTAATCATAAACAGGGCGCTGCCGGACGTTCGGGACGGCCTGAAGCCGGTGCATCGCCGCATACTGTATTCCATGGGCGAGCAGGGCTTCACCCCTGACAAGCCCTTCCACAAATCCGCCCGTATAGTTGGCGACGTGCTGGGTAAATATCACCCCCACGGCGACAGCTCTGTTTACGATGCAATGGTGCGCCTTGCCCAGGATTTCAACACCCGCTACATGCTGGTGGAAGGTCAGGGCAACTTCGGCAGCGTGGACGGCGACTCTGCCGCAGCCATGCGATACACCGAGGCGCGCCTTTCCAAAATGAGCCTTGAAATGCTGGCGGATATCGACAAAAACACCGTGGACTTCGGGCCGAACTTTGACGAAACCCTGACCCAGCCCCTTGTGCTGCCCTCAAGGTATCCCAATCTGCTGGTAAATGGCAGCAACGGCATAGCCGTAGGCATGGCCACAAACATCCCTCCCCATAACCTTGGGGAGACCATTGACGCATACGTTGCGCTGATAGACAATCCGGATATCTCCGTGGAAGAGCTGATGACATACCTTCCCGGCCCGGATTTCCCCACCGGCGCAATGATAATGGGCACCTCCGGCATACGCCAGGCATACCGCACCGGCCGCGGCAAGATAGTTGTCCGCGCCCGCACCGAGATAGAGCCCATGGCAAACGGCAAGAGCCGTATACTTGTAACCGAGCTGCCCTATCAGGTAAACAAGGCACGCCTTGTGGAAAAGATTGCAGAGCTGGTTCACGAAAAGAAGATAGAGGGCATCACCGGCCTCCGTGACGAGAGCAACCGCAACGGCATGAAGGTGGTCATCGAGATAAAGAAGGACGTGAACGCCAACGTGGTGCTGAATCAGCTGTATAAGCACACTCAGCTGCAGGATACCTTCGCCGTAATTATGCTGGCGCTGGTGGATAACGAGCCCAAGGTGCTGAATATCAAGGAAATGCTGTATCACTATCTCCGCTTCCAGGAGCAGGTGGTTACCAGAAGAACTCAGCACGACCTTGAAAAGGCAAGGGAGCGACTGCATATATTGGAGGGTCTGCTGATAGCCCTGATGAATATCGACGAGGTTGTGGATATCATCAAGACATCCAAGACCGGCGTTGAAGCAAAGGCAAGGCTTAACGAACGCTTTGGCCTTACCGACAAGCAGAGCCAGGCCATACTGGATATGCGCCTTGGCAGGCTTACCGGCCTGGAGCAGGACAAGATCCAGGCAGAGCGGGACGGCCTTGTGGAAACCGTTGCATACTATGAAAGCATACTGGCGGACAACAGCAAGCTGCTTGGCATTATCCGGGAGGAAATCCTTGAAGTGCGCCGCAAGTTTGCAGACCCCCGCCGCACCGAGATTGCCCCCCTCACCGACGATATCGAGCTGGATGACATAATCCAGCCTGAGGATATGGCTGTTACCCTCACACACTTTGGCTTTGCCAAGCGCACCAGCATGGACACCTACCGTGCCCAGAACAGGGGCGGCAGAGGCGTTACCGGCCAGACCACCCGTGAAGAGGACTTTGTGGAGCACCTGTTCAGCTGCAATACCCACGATGAGATCATGTTCTTTACCAACATGGGCAGGGTATTCCGCATCAAGTGCTATATGATTCCCGAGGCAGGCCGCGCCGCCAAGGGCACCGCCATAGTAAACCTGCTTGACCTCAGAGAGGGCGAGAAGGTCACCGCCATGTTCCCCGTTACCGACGAGGGCAAGTACCTTGTGCTGGCCACCCGCTATGGCGTTATCAAGAAGACCCCCATGGATGAATTTGAAAACATCCGCAAGGGCGGCATGATAGCCCAGAACCTGAGAGAAGGCGACGAGCTTATCGCAGCCATGCTCACCGGCGGCGATGATGACATTCTTATCGGAACCAAGAAGGGCAAGAGCATCCGCTTCAGCGAGGAGGACGTTCGTCCCATGGGCCGCACTGCAACAGGCGTACGCAGCATACTGCTGGATGATGACGACGAAGTGGTTGGCGCAGAAAAGGTCATACCCGGCGGCAGCATACTGGCCATATCCGAGCTGGGCATGGGCAAGCGTACCCGGGAGGAAGAATACCGTCCCCAGGGCCGCGGCGGCAAGGGCATCATCGCCATGGCGATAACCGAAAAGACAGGCGACCTTGTGTGCATGAAGATGGTAACAGATGACGATGACATCATGCTGATCTCCTCCGAGGGCACCATAATCCGCCTGCCTGCACAGCAGATATCCGTAATCTCCAGAAACACCCAGGGCGTAAGGCTGATGCGCACCGCAGACAGGGTATCCGGCGTTGCGATAGTGCCCCATGCGGAGGCAGAGGAAGTAACCACGGAAGAATAATTGATAAAAGTACAATGGGCGAAAGGTGGTATGCTTTTCGCCCTTTTATCTAAACCCGCCCACCGCCCTTTTAAGGTATGTTTTCCCTTGCGGGAAAACGGGACGTACTGGCGGAAGCATGGATGGTAGCCAACCGCAGACGGAAAAGCAGCTATCCCTTGGCTCTCCCTCCGGGAGAGCTGTCAGCTTTGCTGACTGAGAGGGCCTTGATAGGCTCTTTGCCCTGCCCTCTCCGGCCTCACTGCGTTCGGCCACCTCTCCCATAGTGAGAGGCAGGGGAAGTTATAGGTAATAGTGAATAGTGAATAGGTGGATTTATCTAAACCCGCCCACCGCCCTTTTAAGGTATGTTTTCCGTAAGGAAAACATACCTTAA
>JAZUMK010000009.1:0-16614 GCA_045603585.1 Clostridia bacterium | reverse complement strand
GATGCACTTGAGCATGACCTCTTCCAGGATCTCCAGACGGGCCTTGCGGCAGCGCTCCAGAGCGTCAGCAATGATCTCCATAGTCAGACCCTTATTTTTCAGGTCCATCTGGATAGCGGTGATGCCGTCCTTTGTACCTGCAACCTTAAAGTCCATGTCGCCGAAGAAGTCTTCGAGACCCTGGATATCGACCATGGTCATCCAGCGCTCGCCCTCGGTGATCAGACCGCAGGAGATACCTGCAACCGGAGCCTTGATCGGAACACCTGCTGCCATCAGAGCCAGTGTGGAACCGCAGATGGAGCCCTGAGAGGTGGAACCGTTGGAGGACAGAACCTCGGAAACGAGACGGATGGTGTACGGGAACTCCTCGACCGGCGGGATAACCGGAACGAGAGCGCGCTCTGCAAGAGCACCGTGACCAACTTCACGACGGCCGGGGCTGCCCACCCTGCGTACTTCGCCTACGCTGTAGGGGGGCATGTTGTACTGATGCATGTACCTCTTGAAGGTAACCTCATCGATACCATCAAGATCCTGACCCTCAGAGAGAGGAGCCAGAGTGGCAATGGTCATTACTTGAGTCTGACCGCGGGTAAATACGCCGCTGCCGTGTACGCGGGGCAGAATGCCTACCTCGCTCCAGATGGGGCGGATCTCGTCCTGGGCACGGCCATCGGGGCGGATCTTGCGGTTGATTATCTTATCCCTGACGATCTCCTTGGTCAGGTTGTAAAGGATCATATCGATATCGGAGGCGGATTCGGGATACTCCTCGGCAAAGTGCTCAATAACTTCGGCCTTTACCTGCTCGCTGCGCTCCTCGCGCACCTTGCGGTCAAAGGTATCCAGCTGCCATTCCACCTTCTCGCGGGAGTATTCACGAACCTTCTCGGTGAACTCCTCATCGGGCTTGTAGATGTTTACTTCCATCTTGGGCTTGCCGCACTCGGCTGCAATGCTCTCGATGAAGGCAACGATCTTCTTTATCTCTTCATGTGCCAGCAGGATAGCGTCCAGCATTTCCTTTTCGGTCAGCTCGTTTGCGCCGGCCTCTACCATCATAACGGCATCCTTGGTGCCGGCTACGGTCAGGTTCAGGCGGCTTTCTGCACGCTGCTGCTGATTGGGGTTGATGATGTATTCGCCGTCTACCATGCCAACTGCTACTGCGCCGATGGGGCCCATGAAGGGAGCATCGCTGATAGCCAGAGCGGCGGATGCGCCGACCATACCCAGAATTTCGGGCTGCACATCGGGGTCAACGGAAAGAACCGTTGCGATTACCTGAATGTCATTGTAAAAGCCCTTGGGAAACAGAGGGCGAAGAGGACGGTCGATAAGACGGCTGGACAGGATGGCCTTCTCGGAAGGGCGGCCTTCACGCTTGATGTAACCGCCGGGGATCTTGCCTACGGCGTACATCTTTTCTTCGAACTCGATGGAGAGGGGGAGGAAATCAACGCCGTCACGGGCGGACTTTGCTACGGTTGCGTTAACCATAACAACAGCATCGCCTACGCGAACAAATGCGCTGCCGCCGGCCTGCTCACAGTATTTGCCGGTTTCGATGGTCAGGGTTTTGCCTGCCAGCTCCATGGAATAAACTTTTCCCTGCATATTCATGCTCCTTTTTCTCATTTTCATTATAAACCAATTTATTATACATTATTTATCCCGCAAAGGCAAACAAAAATGGGGCAAAAACACAAAAAAATCCCCCGAATTTTCGGGGGATTTTGATTTGATGAGGTTTATTGCCGCTCAGCGATTAAGCGATGGCATTTGCGGCATTGTATCTGCGCTTCTGGATCACATAAATGGCAGCTACGATAACAAAGCCAATGATATCGGTTACGGTGCCGGGAATGATCATGCCAAGACCGCCGCCGATGAGCAGAATGCGCTCATACCACTTGCAGTGATCCTGTACAAAGCCTGCGAGACCGCCGGAAAGAGCATACATGCCAAGGAGAGCAGTAATAACATTCTGGATGATTGCCAGTACGGTGGTATCGATCATCAGCATGGCGGGATTCAGCACGAAGATGTATGGCACGATAAACGCGCCGATAGCTATCCTCGTAGCATTTACACCCGTCTTGAATGCATCGCCCTTTGCTATTGCAGAGCCTGCCATTGCGGCCAGCGCAACAGGGGGAGTAATGTCTGCAACAATACCAAAGTAGAATACAAACAGGTGTGCGCTCATTACTATGGCCATGGTGGGCTCGGTTACGGGAATACCCTGCATGCCGCATACCATGGAGATGATGGCGGGAGCACAGATGGTGGAAGTGATCAGGTAGTTTGCCGTGGTGGGCACGCCCATGCCGAGAACTATGGAGGACAGCATGGTGAAGAACAGCAGCAGGTAAATATTGTTGCCTGCTATTCTTGCAAGGCCGGTTGCAAACTTGAGTCCAAGACCGGTAAGGGTAACGGTACCTACGATCATACCTGCCATTGCGCATGCTATGGCAACGGTCAGTACGCTGCGGGAGCCGCTCTTGAGGGCATCCACGATCTCATAGGGGTCAAAGCCCAGTGCGCTTTCGATCCATTTGTATGCAGAGGGAGCATCCTTTACCTTAAGGCCGCGGATTATGCAGATTACAAGCCATATGCCTATTGCAATAAGGGCATAATGGGTAAAGTGAATATTCATATTCATTCCGACTATCATTGCGCCCACGGGAATGACAGCCAGCCAGTTAATGCTGCAGGCGATAAGGGAAGTAACGATAGCGCCAAGGGCTGCGTAGGTGGGGGTCACCTTTACGGACAGCATGTAAATCATGAATACCAGAGGCAGCAGCAGATGGCCGCGCTCTTTCATTACCTGTCCTACCTTGGGTATATCTTCATCAGCCATGCCCTTGAGGCCAATCTTGCGGGCTTCATGGTGTACGCTGATAAGTATGCCGGAGAAGTAAAGTATTGCGGGGATTATTGCCGACTTAACGACCTCTGCGTAGGTAAAGCCGGTGCTTTCTGCCATAAGGAAAGCAGCAGCGCCCATGATGGGAGGCATCAACTGTCCGCCGGTGGAAGCAGCCGCCTCAACAGCGCCGGCAAACTCAGGCCTGTAGCCCAGCTTTTTCATGGCGGGGATGGTGAAAGAACCGGTGCTTACTGTATTTGCAACGGAGGAGCCGGATACGGTGCCCTGCAGTGCAGAGGAAATTACCGCTACCTTTGCGGGGCCGCCGATCTTTTTGCCTGCGATCGCGTTTGCAAGGTCAATGAACAGCTTGCCTACGCCGGTCTTCTCAAGGAAAGCACCAAAGAGAATGAACAGGAATATGAATGTGGAAGATACGCCAAGGGGAGTACCAAACACACCGCTGAGGGTGAAGTACATATGGTTTACGACCTGACGTACGCTGTATCCCCTGTGACCGAAGGAACCGGGAATAAGATTGCCGAACAGCGCATACAGCAGGAAGCAGCATACGATGATGAGTATGGGCATACCGACTACGCGGCGGCAGGCCTCAAACAGCAGCAATATACCCACAACGCCGATCATGATATCGAAGGTGGTATAGTTGCCTACGGCCTTGATGATATACTCGTAATTGAAGGGGATATAAAGCACTGCGGCGGCGGCAACTATGGCCAGCACGTAATCATACCATTCCACCCTGTCCTTGCGCATATGCTTTCCTGCAGGGTAAAGCAGGAATACCAGCGCCATGGCAAAGGCCAGATGTATGGAGCGGAGCATCTGGGCAGGTATTGTCCAAATGCTGGTATAGATCTGGAATATGGCAAAAGAAATAAGAATGGCGCCGATCACCATGGACAAAACCTTGGGGAGCTTGTTGCGATAGGCGGACTCTCTGTCGTACTGCTCCAGAACCGCAGCAGCCTCCAGAGCAGCTATTTCGTCTTCGCTCATTCCGGTGGTATCCACGTTAAGCTTTATTTCGTGTTTTTTTGCCGGTTTTTCTTTTTTCTTAAAAATGCTCATTATGATTTCTCCGGGTTAAATTATTTGCGATCGATGTTATGAATGATTGCGGAAATAAGACTTACCTTTTCCACGCTCAGCTTTACAAAAGCAGTGCCCTCCGCCTCGTCTCTCAGGCTTATTTCCATATCCCTGTACAAAAGGTGATGATCAGGCACCTCCTGCAGCATTATGGGAATGAAATTATCCTCCTGCACCTCATCAATGCCGGTTATAAGGAAGCCATCCTCGGTATTGTGCATTTCGGTGCCTATGCCGTCTGCAATTACCGGCATGCCTGCGCCGAAGGAAGTGAAAAGGCTGGTGCGGGTGATAAGCTGCTGCCCCGTCCATTCCATTTCATCCGTAACGTAGCTCAGGTTAACGGAATGAGTAAAGCGAAGCTTAAAGGTTTCATTTGGCTCAATGGGTACCGCCAGCATAAGCTTGTTGCTGTGATATCCTCTGAGGGTCAGCCTTGTATATAGCGGCGCTAAAAAAATTAACGCCGATATAACAATTATCAGGGGAGCAAGCAGCTTGCTCCCCTTTTTTGTGTTTTGTTTTTTACCTGCGGGGCTCATTCAGCTCAAGGCCAATTACATGAGGCCCTTCTCGGTGAAATACTTTACGGCACCGGGATGATACTCTACGGTTACGCCGTCAAATGCGGATTCAAGAGTTACGTCGTTGCCGCGGGCATGGCCGGCAACAAGAGCGTCCTGATTTTCGAAGAGGGTCTTGGTGATGTTGTAAACAACTTCTTCATCCAGATCCTTGGTGCAGGCCAGGATAGCCATCATTGCTACGCTGTCGGCAGCGGCTACGCCGTATACATCCTCACCGATGGTGGTCTTGGCATAGAAGGGATAAGCAGCGATCAGGTTGTCAGCGATTTCGCCGTCGATGGGCACAACTACGATATCAGTGTAGTTGGCCAGCTCGGTGATGGCGCTGTTGGGCAGAGCGGAGGTTGCGAAAGCAGCGTCAACGGTGCCGTTCTGCATGGCGGTGGAAGCCTCGGAGAAGCTGAGGTACTGTACATCGAAATCATCGTAGCTGAGGCCTGCAGCTGCAAGAACCTGCTGAGCGTTAACCTCGGAACCGGAACCCTGGTCACCTACGCATACCTTCTTGCCCTTGAGGTCGGCAATGGAGGTGATGCCGCTGGCCTTGGTGGCTACCAGCTGTACAGCTTCGGGATACAGGGATGCGATTGCGCAGAGGCTATCCATTGCGCCGTCTTCAGCCATGGTCTCGGTGCCGGTTACGGCATACTGGAGAACGTCATTCTGGAGAATGGCAAGGTCAGCTTCCTTATTGTTGAGGGAGCGGGCGTTTGCTGCGGAAGCGCCGGAAGTGGTGGCGGTTACTTCTACGTTTTCGATCTTCTCGGTCAGTACGTTTGCGATAACGCCGCCGAATGCATAATAGGTACCTGCATCGCCGCCGGTTACCATTACCAGACGATGTACGTCGCTGGCTGCGCCGGAACATGCGGCAAAGGACAGAGCCATGGTGAGAACCATCAGGATTGCGATCAACTTCTTCATGATTGTTTCCTCCAAATATTTTAATGTGGTTTGCATACTCATGTTCTTGTATCCGTGTATACAATAGCACATCATGTTGGTTTTTTCAAGAGTATTTTCAAAAAAACCCATAATTTTTTATACAGAATTTGTTAATACCATATTCAAATGACATTGTCAACTCCAATGCGTATTTAATCGCTTTTCAGTTTATGTTACAATTTAAATATGAATACCACTGCTGAGCGAACAAAACGCCTTACCATAGGCATGCTGGCCCATGTGGACGCCGGCAAAACCACCCTGTCCGAAGGGCTGCTGTATACCGCAGGAGCTCTGCGAAGCCTTGGCCGGGTGGATCATCAGAATACCTTTTTGGATACGCACGGGCTGGAAAAAGAGCGAGGCATCACCATTTTCTCCAAGCAGGCCGTAATGGAGCTCGGGGATATTTCTGTTACCCTGCTGGATACCCCCGGCCATGTTGACTTTTCCACCGAAACAGAACGCACCCTGCAGGTTCTGGATTATGCCATATTGGTTATCAGCGGCGGCGTACAGGCCCATACCCGCACGCTGTGGCAGCTTCTTGAACGGCACGGAGTACCCGTATTTATATTCGTAAACAAAACCGATCTTCCCGGACCGGATAAATCCGATATGCTCGCCTCCCTCCGGGAAAACCTTCACGACGGCTGCGTGGATTTTACGGATGAAGCCTCCCTCCACGAATCCTCCGCCATGTGTTCCGAATCCCTTATGGAAGCATTCCTGGAAAACGGGCATCTTACGGATGATCAGCTGGCCACGGGAATAGTCCGCCGGGATATTTTCCCTGTGTATTTCGGCTCCGCCCTTAAAATGGAAGGCATATCAGACTTTCTTCAGGGCTTGAGCCGCTATGTCCGCTGCCGCAGCTATCCCGAAAGCTTTGGCGCAAAGGTATTCAAGACCACATATGACGGCAGCAACCGCCTTACATGGATGAAGATAACCGGGGGCAGGCTGTCTGTTAAAGATACACTTACCAACCGCACCGCCACCACCCGGCAGGATGCCCTGTGGGAAGAAAAGATTGACCAGATACGCATTTATTCAGGGGCGAAGTTTACCCCTGTGCAGACGGCGGACGCAGGCACAGTATGCGCCGTATGCGGCCTCAGCCGCACATATCCCGGTCAGGGGCTGGGCTTTGAGCTGGATGACATACCGCCCGCGCTGGAACCCGTACTGTCATACAGGCTGCTTTTCCCCGAAGGCACAAACCTGCCCGATGCATATCAGAAGCTGAAAAAGCTTCACGAAGAGGACCCCCAGCTTCATCTTGTCTGGGATGAACAGCACAGGGAAATTCAGGCCCGCCTTATGGGCGAGGTGCAGCGGGAAGTGCTGCAGTCCGTCATAAAGGAGCGCTTTGGCCTTAACGTTTCCTTTGGCGCAGGCACCATACTGTATAAAGAAACCATCGCCGCTCCTGTGGAGGGCATCGGCCATTACGAGCCCCTCAAGCACTTTGCCCATGTGCAGCTGCTGCTTGAGCCTTTGCCCCGGGGCAGCGGATTGGTATTTGACACCGCCTGCAGCGAAGATGAGTTGGACAGAAACTGGCAGAGGCTTATACTTACCCATCTGCAGGAAAAGCAGCACAGAGGCGTACTGACCTGCTCCCCCATTACGGATATGCGGATAACCCTGCTTTCCGGCAAGGCGCATCTGAAGCACACCGAGGGCGGCGACTTCCGTCAGGCCACATACCGGGCAGTCCGTCAGGGGCTTATGCAGGCTGAATCCGTTCTGCTGGAGCCCTATTATGACTTTCGCCTTGAATTGCCTCAGGAAAACCTTGGCCGGGCAATCACCGACATACGCCGCATGAGCGGAGAAACAGACCCGCCTGCCGGTTCAGGGGATTTTGCTTTGCTTACAGGCAGCGCCCCTGTATCTGCCATTGCAGATTACGCCCGTGAGGTATCCTCATATACCCACGGACTTGGCAGGCTTACCCTTTCCCCCGGCGGCTACCGCCCCTGCCACGATTCTGCCGATGTTATCGCAAGGCTGGGCTATGACCCCGAAAGCGACCTTGACAACTCCCCCGATTCGGTATTCTGCAGCCACGGCGCAGGCTTTGTGGTAAAGTGGAATGAGCTTATCCCCCACCTTGCCCGTCAGGAGCAGGAGGAGCGGCTCCGCCCGGCATATCGCAGAACGCCGGATACCGATGAAGAGCTGATGGCCATATACGAGCGCACATACGGTCCTGTAAAGGATCGCACTTTCTTATTGAGAAGGCGGCCGGAGCAGATTTCGGATACCACAGCCATGCTTAAGAGCATGGATCCCAGCGAAAGCTACCTGCTGGTGGATGGCTACAATATCATATTTGCATGGGATGACCTGAGAGCCATGGCTAAAGAAAGCATATCCCTTGCCCGAGAAACCCTTATACGGCTGCTGGTAAACTATCAGGGCTACAAAAAATGCAACCTTATTCTGGTATTTGACGCATACAAGGTCAGCGGCGGCGAAGAAAAGGTGGAAAAAAACGGCGGCATATACATAGTCTACACAAAGGAAGCGGAAATTGCCGACGTATACATCGAGCGTGTCACGGATGAGCTGAAGAAAACAACCGGCCTTGTGCGGGTGGCCACCTCCGACGGCCTTGAACAGCTGATAGTGCTGGGCAGAGGGGCATTGCGCATTCCCGCCCGGGCGTTCCGCGAGGAAGTGGACAGAGCCTGCGGAGAGCTGAATGAACTTATGGAATCCATGCGCAAGCAAAACAGGGGGACATATACCATATGGCAGACGCTGAAAGACAACAGCTGATAAACCGCTTTGAGGAGCTTGCCAACAGGGCGGACAGACAGGGCTTCTGGACGGATACGGAATTTCTCACCCTTGCGGAGCAGGATACCCTCTGCACCCTGCGGCTTGCCGTACCCCATTCCCTCCACGCAGGCTATCCCGGCGGCGAGCGCAAGGTGGCAGCCTTTGGCAGCGAAGAGCTTTTCGGCTGCCAATACCCCTCCCCCATAGTGTGCGTAAAGATCGCCCCCGCATCCCAGAAGTTTGCAGATGCCCTTACCCACAGGGATTTTCTCGGCGCGCTGATGGGGCTCGGCGTACGCCGCGAGGTAATGGGGGATATTCTCATCGCAGACAACGTGGGCTATCTGTTCTGCCTTGAATCCATCGCCCCATACATAACAGATACCCTCTCCGAAGTAAAGCGCACCACGGTGCGCTGCAGCCTTTCAGAGCCTCCCACAACCCTTTTGCAGCCGCCCCCCATCACCTCGGTGGTGATAGCCTCGGAGCGGCTGGACGCTATAATCTCTGCGGTATACCTCCTTTCCCGCAATGCAGGCAAGGAGCTTATCCAGCAGGGGCGGGTATTCATAAACAGCCGTCTTGTGCAGAATGCCTCCGCCGCCCTCACCCCCGGGGCGCTGATCTCGGTGCGGGGCAAGGGCCGCTTCATTTACGAAGGCATCGAGCGGGAAACAAAAAAGGGCAAAATCCGGGTAAAGGTAAGAGTATACTAAAGAAAAATCCCTCCGCAAACGCGGAGGGATTTGTTATGCGAGAAGATACCCCCACCGGGGAGGTGGGGGCAGAAAAGTCGGTTTATGCGGGAACTACACTATACCAAACATCGCCATTGGTCTGGGTTTCGGAAACCACCTTGTAGCCGCCGGGAATCAAAATCCAAGGACCACCAAATGCAGCTTCGCCAGCTGCGGGCCACGCGCCGGTATAACACATCCTATCATTAAGAGGATTGTAGTTTACAAAGGTACCGCCGGTAATGATGATGCGATTAGTATTATTATTGTTCGTGCCGATACCGAGCAAATCAGGAGTATCGTCTACAGTATTCTCGAAGAAGCCGCCGTTAATCTCTATTCTTGCATTACTGGTAGCAAAGAATAGAACTGCATCTGCTACATCGGTAGTAAATGTACCACCGTTTATTACTATCTGGCCTCCTTTCTGTGCTAAGCTACAATGCTTAATCGAATTAAGAGTGCCTGTATTTGTGGCATTATAGGTACCGCCATCAATTATGATCCCGGCATTGTCACCGCTTGCAAAGAAGCCCTTACCCATGTCAACAGTACCTTCACCAGTCAGATGAAGAGTGCTGTTCGACGGTGCAGCTAAGAGGTACTGACCTTTATTATTTGCAGTAATTGTCTTGCCGTTCAGATCAATAGTGCTGTTGGTTCCGTTGGAATACATCCTATCGTCAGCAGTGAAATCGTCAGCAATAACGTAATTACCATCCTCGCCCATATCCATTGCAGCCTTAATATCCTCATAACTGCTCATAGGCTTGGGAATTTCAACGGTGCCGTCTTCACCCACAAACCACTCGGCAGCGTTGGCTGCATTAGCTACGCCGAAAGCGGTGTCCAGAGCGGTCTGTGCATTATCAAAGCCGTTGGTCTGAACAGCCTGAGAGAGAACGAGGATGTCGTAGGTGCCGTTGCCGTTGCCGTCCAGCTTTGCAACGTCATCATTAGTAGCATCCTTGCTGAGGTATACCTGCAGCAGACTGGGGATGGTGGTTTCGCCGGGCTGTACGGGATTCTTATGTACGGCAACCATTACATAGTAATTATTTCCGTCGATCTGGGCAACAAAGCCGCTTCCCCATTCCCATGTGTCGGGGAATTTAAACTCAGAGCCGTTCTCTGCATTGATGGAGATGCCTACGAGATTGAATTCATCATATGTGAACTCACCCATTTCAAGAGCAATAAGGGTACGGACGTATGCATCGGACCTGCCGGTATTCTTAACGGAAACGTACTTATCCACCACGTTGTTCATGGTGAATCTGCGGTATGCACCGCCATCCTCATCCTCATCCTCATTTTCCCAACCAAGCTCTCCCACATAGGGATACAGGGGTTTTGCCTGAGTGAATGGCTGCAGTTCGGTCTTGTCTGCATTCCACTCCTGCTCGATCTGCTCAATGTCAACATTGCCCAGCGTCATTACGTTCACGTCGCTGTCGGTGTCCTGCAGATATGCCATGGTGCCGGTTACGGCTATGCCTGCCAGCAGTACGACCACCAGAGCGACAGAAAGAATCTTCTTCATCTTTTCTTCCCCTTTTTATTTTTTGTTCCTGTATGAATGGTCACCCTTACAATACAGTAATTAATTTATATATATATATAGCATAATGAAAATCATCAACATTTGCAATATGAAAATAATATTTTTAGCTTGCATTTCCATTAATTTATATTTTTTGCAAACTAAATATATTTTCGTGCAAATATATGGTAAAAAATGTTTTTTCTGCGGCAAATAAAAAAGAGCGGCCCTTTTGGACCGCCCTGCTAAACCCTATTCGCTGTTAGATGGGCAGCTCGATGTGGATGCCCTTGCCCTCGGCGATGTTGAGTACCAGTACGCCGCCGCATACCTTTACCTCTGCGCCCTCTACGGAGCCGCCAACTGCTACTTCTGCTGCGGGAGCGGCCTCAGCGGGAGCTTCTTCGGCCTCTGCGCCGCCCTCGTTAATGCCCTCTACCTTTTCGGCGGTGAGGGGAGTGAGGGAATCATAGGTGCCGGTGAGCTTGGCATTGAGTACCTGACCGATGGTCAGAGCGCCGGTAATATCCAGCAGGCCGGTCTCGATGAGGTCGTCAAAGATGGCGGGATCTTCAAGGTTGTGCTCGGTGATGGTGATGCCTGCTTCGGCGCGGCAGCACAGAACTGCAGGCTGTTCCTTGTTGGCAAGTGCGTATTCCAGGGAAATGGACATGTGGTAAGTCTCCTTTTATGTTGTATTTTGTGGTGTTTGGTGCATTTACGTACATAGATATAATATCATGTATGTATTTTTCTGTTAAATTCAGATAAATGATATAAAGCGGCCGTTATTGCTTTTGCAAATAACACATTTTTCTTTTCCGCAAATTGAGCGGAACATTTCTTTTATTCCGGGCATACTACATCAAAAGAACGCCGGGCAAAGCTGCGGCTTTATCCGGCGCATTACAGGAGTACTGCCCATGGAAAATGCAATAAAAAAAGACTATATCAGGGGATTTATCCCCTATGCTCTCGCGGCGGCTCTGGTGGGACTGGTGGGCGGTTTTTCCGCTGTGCTGGGGCCCGCCTTTGTAAGCGACCTTGGCCTGCCCTACAACAACGCCACCTGGACCGCCCTTGCAACCGCCATGTCCACCGCCGCCTGCGCACCTGTTCTGGGCAAGCTTGGAGATGCCATCGGCCGCAGAAAGACCCTAATGCTGGGCATATTGGTTTATTCCCTCGGCAATCTGCTTACTGCCATAGCCCCCAGCCTGCTGTTTATGCTGGTTGCCCGCTTTGTAGTCGGCATAGGCTCTGCGGCAATCGCCCCGGTGGTAATGGCCTATATCCTCGCAGAATTCCCTCCCAGCCGCATTGCAAAGGGCTTTTCGCTGTATATGATACTGTCCAGCGGGTCGGTGGTATTCGGCCCCACTCTGGGAGGGCTGATCATCAATGGATATGGCTGGCGTGCAATGATGTGGGTATGCGTTGGCATATGCGCCATCATATTCGCCGCCTGCATGTTCTTCAAGGAGCATAATATTCCTTCTCCCCGGGGACTTTCCGGCTTTGACCGGCTGGGCGGCGGGCTGATACTGGTATTTTTCAGCCTTGTGCTGTGCATACCCTCCTTCGGTCAGAATTTCGGCTGGAGCTCTTCTCCCTTTATAATCGTGCTTATTGCCGCCGCAGCAGCTTTGTTTGGCCTTATTTATGCGGAAAAGCGGGCGGAGAATCCCATACTTCAGGGCAGCTTTATTGCCCGGAAGGCCTTTCTGCTGTCTGTGGCCGCCCTGTTTCTCACCCAGGGCCTGATGCAGGCGAACATGACGAATATCATCGTTTTCCTCATGTACACCCAGCCGGAGAATACCATCATCTCCAGCTATTCCATATCCATAATGTACATCGGCATGGCGCTGGGCGCATTCCTGCTGGGGCCGCTGGCGGATAAGCGGGAGCCCAAGCTGATACTTACCTTGTCCCTTCTGCTGACCGGCGCAGGCTGCGGCCTTATGCTGCTGTTCACGGAAAATGCTTCCATTCTGATACTTGCCCTGTCTCTGGGCATACTGGGCTTTGGCCTTGGGGCAAACGGTACGATATTCATGAAGGTGGCCCTCTCCGGCGTGCCTTCGGAAAAGGCAGGCGCAGGCACAGGCACATACGGCCTTTTCCGTGACCTGGCCGCTCCCTTTGGCGTTGCGGTATTCGTGCCCATGTTTACCAACCGCATCACCGCCGAAATTACCGCCGGTGCATCCGAAGCAATGGCTGCCGTGGCATCCATACGAATGCTGGCCATAGTGGAGCTTATCTGCGTAGGCGCAGGCATAGCTGTGGTTCAGCTGCTGCCACGCATACATAAAAAGGCATAAAAAAGGGGCTGATGCCCCTTTTTTATTTGCTGCGGCTTGCGTAGTCCTCTTCGATATCCATCTTCCAGTCCGCCTGCAGAGGCATGCTGGCCCTGACCTTGCAGATCGCCTCGCTCACTACCCTGTAATTAAGCTCGGTTCCCTTGCTGTCGCTGTGATAATTCACAGACCTGTCAGCGCCTATGCCGAAGCGGGAAGCGGTTTCCACTGCGTCTATATTGGCTCCAAGGAACAGAAATTCCCAGCCGTATCTGCTCTTTTGTCTCTCGATCATCTCCTTCACCCTGTCGCTTGAATACTGATGGCTGGAGTTTTCCATGCCGTCAGTGGTGATCACAAACAGGGTGTGCTCGGGGATATCCTCTTCCCTTGCGTATTTATGTACATTGCCGATATGGTGTATCGCCCCGCCTATGGCATCCAGCAGAGATGTGCTGCCCCCGACGAAATACTCCCTGCGGGTCATGGGTGCTACATCCTGCACCTTTACCCTGTCGTGGATCACGCTGCTCTCGTTATTGAACAGCACGGTGGAAATAAGGGCTTCGCCCGCCTCGTCCTTCTGCTTCTCAATCATGGAATTGAAGCCGCCGATGGTATCGTTCTCCAATCCTGCCATAGAACCGCTGCGATCCAGTATAAATACAATTTCGGTAAGGCCTTTCTTCATATTAAATATCCTCCTTAAAACAAAATATGACCGTAAGCCTTTTGCTTACAGTCATATTGTAGAATATTGCAAACACGGTTCGGTCGCATGGCAGGCGACAAATTACGCTCCCAGAAGATTCTGATCAAAGGCAAACAGCGCCTCGTTTATCTGGAATATGTCGTAGTTTTTGTTTTCAATAAAGTATTCGATTATTATGTCAAATTTGTTTGACCGGGACAGGGCATAGCCCGCCTTTTGCAGCATGTCCCTGGTTTCATCAAGGCTCAGCTCCAATGCAATTGCAAAGGCCAGCGCAGTGGGCTTGCTGGGCTTATACAGCTTATCCGAGCGTATCTTGGAAAAAAGCTTGCGGTCTATGTTTGCCTTTTTGTAGCATTGGGCATCCGTCATGCCTGCCTCAGTGATTTTTCTCAGCAGCATTTCGGAAAAGCTTTCATCTATCCGGCTCAATGCCTCCTCAATCGACTCTGCCTTTGCCGTTAAAGCGGGGGCAGATGCCATCGGGATGCAGCATTCCTCTCCGCTATAGTTGGGCTTGCTGCTGTAGTATTTCCTGCGGAATTTTTCTTCCCTTGCAAGCTCAAACTGCAGCCGCTCGCTGCGGTTTTCAATATGCGCCGCGGCATATTTGTCATCAATATATTCTTCTATATCCGCAAAAACCTTGCTGCTTATCTGATAGGCGTTTTTATCGAATATGACCATATACACAGTCATTTCGTTTTCCATGAGAAATGCGCTGATGGTCTCAATTGCCACACGCAGGGCCTGATCCTTCGGATAGCCGAATATACCTGAAGAAATCAGCGGAAAGGCCACTGTTTCGCAGCCCTTTTCCCTTGCCAATTCGAGAGAGGTTTTATAGCAGGAGATCAGCGCCTCCCGCTCGCCGTGGCCGCCGCCCATCCAGCGTGGGCCCACCGCATGGATAACGTATCTGCAGGGCAGCTTTCCTGCGCCGGTGATCTTTGCTCCGCCGGTGGGACAGCCGCCAAGGGTTTCGCATTCCGCCAGCAATTCGGGGCCTGCCGCCCTATGAATGCACCCATCCACACCACCGCCCCCCAGCAGGGTGCTGTTCGCGGCGTTTACGATGGCATCCACTTTCATTTTTGTAATATCATTTCTCACAATATGCAGCGGCATAAGTACCTCCCTCCGCACCTATAAAAGGCGCCTGACGTTTCCCATTAGTTTTGTTATATTAATTAAACTATATATGATTATATCACCTCCTGCCAAAAAATGTGCCAATATATACGCTCCATCAGGTTAAAGCCGTCTTTTTTTATTGCGCCCTTGATAAAAGCCGTATTGTACATTAAAATAATATAAGCTTTTAAGGATGGGGAATAATATGTCTTTGGGAATGTCCGCCGCATTGGCTGCAATATTCATCGGAGCAGGGCTGTATACCCGTAAATCGCCCCGCCTGCACAATACCTCCCGCAGCATGCTGCTTTTTGGCGGTCTTCTGGCAGTCTACAGCGTGCTTACCCTGCTGATGATGCTGAAGGGCTAAAGCAAAATACAACAATATATGGAGACGTATCGAAGTGGTCATAACGGGGCTGACTCGAAATCAGTTAGCGCGCAAGCGCACGTGGGTTCGAATCCCACCGTCTCCGCCAAATAATAAGGGGCATCATAGTGTGCCCCTTGGTTTTTGCCGCAAGAAGAAAATGGAAATTCGAAGGATACGGCCATGTGCTATCCATTCAGAAGATATACCCCCAGATTCAGATACCCCGCAAAAATCAGCCATAGTATGTAAGGCAGCTGCAAAAGGCCTGCGGTTTTATTTATCCTTGCAAAGGATACCGTCATCCATATTACCAACACAAGCAGAAGCACCAGCCATAAAAACGCAAACAATCTTGCTTCCAATAAAAAGAACAGTATCGGCCATAAGAAATTCACAAAAAACTGCAGCCCATATGCGGCAAGAGCTTCCTTTCTTGACGGCGATCCGCTCAGGTAAACCATCGCCGCGCCTATCCCCATCAATACAAACAATACGCTCCATACTATGGGAAACACCCAGCCCGGCGGCGAAAGCGGCGGCTGATCCAATACCTGATATTTCTCCATGCTGTCCATAGTAAGCAGGGCCGAAATCCCGCCTGTCGCCAGCGCGACAGCTATGGATACGGCATATGTCTTTACCTTTTTGCCCATGCGGAATCCTCTCCTGAGCCTATTATTTCTGCATTAGTATATGCAGAATCAATGCAAAAAAATGCGGACCTGCTCAGTCCGCATATGCCGTGGATAGAATGATTAACAAAGCACAGGCAGGTCAGAAAAGGTGAACTTGCCGTATACGGTAACATTGGTTTTTCCGCTGCATCCGCAGGGCTTTACCGCAACCTTTATCTCGGGGATGACGCTGCAGCAGGAAATATCTCCCAGCTCTGGCTGATTGCTGCCGCAGGCATAGCCTACCACCTCATCCACCATGGTGCTGCCCTGAATAGACAGGCATACCGGCTCGCCGCAGCAGCTTTCCACCTTGCCGATATTCACAATATAGGGAATTGCTCCTGTAAGGCTTATGCGGTACACATCCACGGGGCAGGAGCAGCCGCAGGGCAGGCTTGCATTCATGGTCAGTTCTTCCACCGTATACCCAAGGAAAGACGTGTCATAGGCGATACTTGTGGCCGAGCTGCTTATGCTGCAGGGGTCGAAGGATTCATGAAGGGTCACAGTCTCGCAGAAATCCACGCTTCTTCCGCAGCCGCAGCCCTCCTTATCCTTATCCCAGCCGTCATCCCGGCAGCTGTTTTCATCTGCGGTTCCCGCAGAGATAAGCAGCCCTTCCCCATTGCTATCGGCAGGTTCGGCACAGCCCCTGCGGTTTCTGCTTCTGTCAACATAGTTGATTCTTGCGCTCATTTATACAGATATTCCTTTCCTGCATCCAAAAAATCTACATTAGGATGCCAAGTTGCTATATAATATGACCGCCAATATTTTTTTGCGTCAAAATTTGCATATGAAAGTTATTTT
>JAZUMK010000008.1:0-19773 GCA_045603585.1 Clostridia bacterium | reverse complement strand
ATTCTGGGCATACAGGGTATAAAGCGTCATGATGCCTGGACTGTTTCGGGTGCGGATGCTCCCGGATTTTTTATATAAGGATGTATATGTTATGGGTATCGGCGAACTTTTCATATTGGCAATAGGGCTTTCCATGGATGCATTTGCGGTGGCCGTATGCAAGGGCCTTGCCATGGAGCGGATAAGCCTGAAGAATGCGGGCATAGTGGGGCTGTGGTTTGGCGGCTTTCAGGCCCTCATGCCCCTGATAGGATATCTTCTGGGCTATAGCTTCAGCGATGCCATACAGTCTGTGGATCATTGGATAGCATTTGCTCTGCTGGGTCTTATAGGATTGAATATGATAAAGGAATCAAGGTCGGACGAGGAGGAATGTGCCTGCGGCTGCCTCGCCTTTAAAGAGATGTTCACCATGGCTGTGGCTACCAGCATTGACGCGTTGGCGGTAGGCATAACCTTTGCGTTTCTTACCGTTGATATTGTTCCTGCGGTAAGCCTTATCGGCGTTACTACTTTCTTCCTGTCCATGCTGGGTGTAAAGGTGGGCAGCGTATTCGGCGCAAAGTACAAAGCCAAGGCAGAGCTTGTGGGCGGCATTATTCTCATACTGCTGGGCACAAAGATACTTCTGGAGCATCTGGGAGTAATAGCCCTTTAATGTGACCTGCGTGTTAACTTTGCTCAAGGTATCCTTGGGTTTGTTGACATGGAATTTGTTAAACACTATAATCAGTTTAGGAAATGTTATTATCATCGGGAGGGCCTTTTGAGGGCTGAATTGATTAAAATTCGCGCATATGGACGCAGAGTGCTGACGGCCGCTATGGCCGCAGCTTGTTTGTGTACCATGGGCTGTGCCGATGCGCCTGCAGAACTGCCGGAAGCCGAGCATGTTCAGAGCGAGGTGGAGGATAACATTTTTAAGCCTGCAGAGCTTCCGGATGCCGGCTATCTCCGGAGCGAGCAGGAGTATATAGAAAAATATGGCGAAGACGGCACATATGTACCCATAAGCTTGGGCGAAATTGCTACACCGGAGCCTGCTGTCAGCTATCCCGGCGTTAATATCAGCTATTCCGAGGAAATAACCGCCTATGCAACGGACAGCTCCATCTATATGAGGGTAAGACCGGATAAATCCGCCGAGGATGACAACATCGTAAAAAAGGTGGAGGATACATGGGGCAAGGAGTTTTACCTGCTGGGAATAACCGGCGATTGGTATTATGCCCGGTATACGGAAGACGGCGTTGATTACATCGGCTTTGTACGCAAGGATGATTTCTATACAGGAGAAGTGGCACCCACTCCCACTCCCAAGCCTGTAAACAGGCCCCAAAAAGAAGAAGACGACAAGAAGGAAGATAAAAAGCAAGACGATAAGGAGAACAAGAAGGAAGAGGGAAAATCCGAACCCACTCCTACTCCCGGAGCAAAGAAGGTAGGAAAAACTCCCTATTCAAGCAAATACAGCAAGGTCTCCATCAAATATGAGGGATCTTCCGAGGGAATAAAGTTCGAAACCACCACGCTGGACGGCGATACCGTAAGTGACAGCCTTTTCTCGCGAAATGGCCTCACTATGGTGAATATATGGACACAGACCTGAGTGAGCTGCCTGCAAGAGATGAGTGATCTCTCAGATATAGCTTATGAATATAAGGGGACAGGCTTCAGCATAATCGGTCTGTCCGCGGATGTACCCTCAGGGTCTCCCTCCGCAGACAAGGCAAAGGAGCTCTTTGTTGAGTCCGGCGGTAAATTTACCAACCTTACCTATACCAGAAGCGTTGCAAATACCATGCTGGCAGGGGTAAAGGTTGTGCCTACAACCAAGTTTTACGATTCAAAAGGCCGCTTGCTTACGGTTATTCACGGAGCTAAGAGCAAGCAGGAGTGGATAAATATTATTGAGACGGTGATACATGAAAAAGCGTAGTATTTACTCATTGGTGCTGCTGGCAGTGGGTATATCCTTTATCGTGATAGGTGCGATAAGGGGCGAGGTTGCCGCTGTTCTGCAAAAAGCAATTATGATCTGCATGGAGTGTATTGGCCTTGGATAAGAAGAAAAAGAAAAATTACCCTCTGTTTAAGGCCAGAATGTACATTCAGGCCTGCTGGACGCTGCTTACAAACAGCTATGCTTCCGGCTTTATAAACGGCACCATTTATCAGGGCAATGTCAAAAGCGTATGCGTGCCCGGACTAAACTGCTATTCCTGCCCTGGCGCATGGGGTGCCTGCCCCATGGGTTCGCTGCAGAATGCCTTTGCAGGCAGAGTGAGCGGTTTCCCGTTTTATGTTATAGGCACTCTTATCACCATAGGCGCCCTGTGCGGACGTATAGTGTGCGGCTTCCTGTGCCCCTTCGGCTGGATACAGGATCTGTTCTTTAAGATCCCCCCAAAGAAAAAGGTGCGCCGTCTGCCCGGCGAAAAGTACCTCCGCAAGCTGCGTTATGTGGTGCTGGTTGTGATGTGCATCATACTGCCCCTTTTCGCCAAGGGAGAATTTGGCGTGGGCAGCCCCTGGTTCTGCAAATGGATATGCCCCTCCGGCACAATGATAGGCGGTTTGCCTCTTATCGCCCTAAATGAGGATCTGAGGAGCGTACTGGGCTGGCTGTTTACCTGGAAGATGTTTGTGCTGGTGGTGATACTGGTGGGTTCTGTGCTGATGTTCAGACCCTTCTGCAGATATCTCTGCCCGCTGGGCGCAATATACGGCCTGATGAACCCCGTATCTCTGGTTCGCATAAAGGTAAGCAAGAGCCGCTGCACTTCCTGCGGTGCATGTCAGAAGGCCTGCGGACTGGATATTCCGGTATACAAAGAGCCCAACTCGGATGACTGCATACGCTGCGGCAAATGCATAACCGTCTGTCCCCACTCCGCCCTTAAAATGGACGCAAGCCTCAAGGGCAGAAGAAAGCGCCGTCCTTCCGCGGAACAGGCATAAATTTAAAGCAATAATAAAACGGAGAAGCGATTGCCTCTCCGTTTTTTGTGCGGTTTTATTTAGAGCTTGAAGTTTACCCATTCACAGTACTGCTCAAGGCCTTCCTTGCTCTGATTCCAGTCAGTGCATACGTCGCCGTCCGGGAATACCACCATCTCGTGGAGTATGGTGAGGGGGCCTATTTTGCAGATGCTGTAAGGCAGTATCTTGTGGTAGTACACGGTCATGCCGGAATCTGCCAGGAAGGATACGTCGTCAAAGGAAGTACCCATATTGTAGTAGTGGTAGCGATAGTTTTCGCAGAGGGTCTTGAGGAAGGGGCTGTCCTGCACGTGGAGGTTTTCTGCGGTTACTTTATTGAAGTCCTCGCGGAAATGCAGCTCAAGATTGTTCTTGCGCAGATACTGAGCTTCCCAGCGCTTTACGACGGAATCCACCCATTCTGCGGAAGCTTCTTTATTCTGGATCACGCAGTTTATGCGAACGGGCACCTTCAGGCTGCCCAGTATGCTGTCCTCTGCAGGGGCGTAGAGGAAAGCGGCATCCTTTTCATATGAATTGCAGTGGCGGGATACGTTTATGCCCTTAACGCAGGTGTACTCCTCATCAAACAGCCTTGCGATATCCGCTGCGGTTTCAGAGGGGAAGAGGGTATTTACATAAACGATCTTATGCTTGAGCACCTCCAGCATTTTGGAAAGGGCGCCAAGATCGGCGCAGGGCTCGCCGCCGGTTATCATGATGTCCTCAATGTCGGAATCCGCAATGCGCTTGAGCACGTCCAGAGTCTTGTCCAAGGAGGTATCCATGGTATCGTACATGAGTCTGGATTCGCAGAAGGGACATTTGCGTCCGCAGTTGTAGGGAACGTATACATGGGCGGTCTTTTTAGGGCGAACGGTGTTTTTTATATTGTCGATATTGTCAAGGCAATACATCAGGCGGGGATCCTCCGTAGGGATGAAAAATTTTATTGCGGGATTCATGGCATATCCTGCGGCGGTACTGCAAAAAGCCCTTGGCCGACAGGACAGTGTCGTACCATTTATAATATAACATCAATTAAAACTATTTCAAGCAATGTTTATCCTTTAACAAGGGCTTAAACGGAGATTTAAAGAAAATAATGTTAAAAAATCCTCGAAACAGGGCGAGTAATACTTGCTCCATTTACAGGGCTGTGGTATATTAATTAAGGTACCTTAATTTATCTTTTGCCGGTTACTCCACTTTACTAACCGGCAGGGGAGAAAACAAAGGAGGAATCCCGCCCGGCTGGCGGTGCGGCAGCGTGGAGACCTGTCGTAATGGGGCGAACGCCATTGCCCCGAGGCCGTTCCTTGCGGAGGCAGAACGGTTACAGCCAAATAAACACCATGGCAAAAGTTAGCCTGAAGAACATCAAGAAGATCTACCCCAACGCCGAAGTCAAGAAGACCAAGAAAAAGGGCGAGCAGGAGGTAGAAAAGAAGGTCAACCTGCAGATCACCGACGAGGGCGTTGTAGCTGTTCAGGAATTCAGCCTGGATATCGCTGACAAAGAGTTCATCGTTCTGGTTGGTCCCTCCGGTTGCGGTAAGTCCACCACTCTGCGTATGATCGCAGGTCTGGAAGACATCAGCGCAGGCGAGCTGTACATTGGCGAAAAGCTGATGAACGACGTAGCTCCCAAGGACAGGGATATCGCAATGGTATTCCAGAACTACGCTCTGTATCCCCATATGACCGTGTACGAGAACATGGCCTTCTCCCTTAAGCTCAAGAAGACCCCCAAGGACGAAATCGACCGCAAGGTAAAGGAAGCTGCCGAGATCCTGGACATCACCCAGTATCTGGATCGTAAGCCCAAGGCTCTGACCGGCGGACAGCGTCAGCGTGTTGCCATCGGCCGTGCTATCGTTCGTGACCCCGCCGTATTCCTCATGGACGAACCTCTGTCCAACCTGGACGCTAAGCTCAGGAACCAGATGCGTGCGGAGATCATAAAGCTGCGTCAGCGCATTAACACCACCTTCGTATACGTTACCCACGACCAGACCGAGGCCATGACCCTTGGCGATCGTATCGTAATCATGCGCGATGGTTTCATTCAGCAGATCGGCACTCCCCAGGAAGTGTTCAATCATCCTGCCAACCTGTTCGTAGCAGGCTTTATCGGCACTCCCCAGATGAACTTCTTCGATGCACGTCTTGAGAAGGAAGGCGACAGCTACTATGTAGCAATCGCCGGCACCAAGATCGAGCTGCCCGAAGATAAGCAGGCTGTCCTGCGCGCAAATGGCGCAGAACCCTGCGACATCACTCTGGGTATCCGTCCCGAGCATGTAACCCTCTGCAATGGCACTGAAGGCGCCAACATCTCCGGTACCGTAGACGTATCCGAAATGATGGGCAGCTCCGTACATCTCCATGCAGATGCAAACGGCAAGGACGTTGTTGTAATTATCCCCACCATCGACCTTACCGGCGAACTGCAGAACGGCTTCGCATACGGCTCTCCCGTAAGCTTTGCCTTCGGCGGCAACGTAATTCACATGTTCGATAAGGCCACCGAAAAGAACCTCATCTAACCGGTATAACCACAGCTTAATACCAAAGTCCGGATTAGCTTATTAATCCGGACTTTTTTATTTGTGATATATGTTTATTTAATAACAGGGTTCCGTTGACTTTTTCCGTAAAAATTGTTAATATTATATCGCAGGCTTCCGGAAACGTTTCCGGTAACCTTACCGGAAATGTACCCGAAAACACTTCTTAAGTATTGGGACGGATAAAGCCTATGACAATAAAGGATATCGCAAGGCTCAGCGGAGTGAGCGTAAGCACCGTATCCAGGGTGCTTAACAACAGACCCGATGTCAGCGAGGAAAGCCGCAGACGCGTCCGCAGCGTTATCCAAAACGCAAACTATATTCCCAATAATACCGCCCGCGATCTGGTGAAAACCAAATCCGACACCATAGGACTTGTGGTGAGGGGCGTATCCAATCCGTTTTATATAGATATAATAACTGCAATTGAAGAAAAAATAGAGCAGGCCGGCTATACCATGGTAATGCGCCAGATAGCCTCCGATGCCGACGAAATACAGATCGGTGCGGAAATGGAAAGGGAAAAGCGGTTGTTGGGCATAGTATTTCTTGGGGGATGTCAGGATTATACCCCGGAGAGACTCAAGGTGCTGAATGTTCCCTTTGTATGCTGCTCCTACTCCAATAAATACGGCACCCTTGAAAGTGAACAATATTCCTCCGTATCCATCGAGGATCAGGACGAGGCCTACCGTGCGGTGGAAATACTCATAAAAAATGGCCACAGACGCATAGCCGCTCTTGTATCCGCTACGGATGACGGCACCATAAGCCAGCTGCGCTTTCAGGGCTATCTCAAGGCGCTTGCGGATAACGGCATAGCATATGACCCTTCCATCGTAATGCAAACCGGCGGCTTCACCATAGCCAACGCCTACAATACAATGGCCCAAATGCTTGAAAATGACGATGTGGATTTTACCGCCATCTTCACCATAGCGGACGTTATGGCAATGGGCGCAATGAGGGCGCTGAGAGAATATGGCAAAAGGGTTCCGGAGGATTGCTCTGTAATCGCCATTGACGGCATAGCGATGTCGGAATACATGAACCCAATGCTGTCCACCCTGTGCCAGCCGGTGGAGGAAATGGGCCGCAAGAGCGTATCCATACTTATGGATATGATAGAAGGACGTTCGGGCAACAGACATGAGGTGCTGCCCACCCGCTTCAGAGTCGGCGCGTCCATATCAAAACTGAATTAAATTTGCGCTTTCATCATGGCGCACAATATAAAACAAAGAGAGGAAAAAACTGATGAAGAAGTATTTTGCACTGTTTCTGGCTGTTGTAATGGCATTCTCCATGGCAGCTTGCGCAGCCCCCGCTGAAGAGCCTGCTGTAGAAGAAGCAGCTCCCGTAGAAGAAGTTGAAGCAGCTCCCGCTGAAGGCGGCTCTGTTTACTTCCTCAACTTCAAGCCCGAAGCTGATGCCGCTTGGCAGGATCTGGCTGCTCTGTACACCGAGCAGACCGGCGTAGAGGTAAAGGTTGTTACCGCTGCTTCCGGCACCTACTCCGATACCCTGACCGCTGAAATGGCCAAGGACGAAGCTCCCACCCTGTTCCAGTGCGGCAATGCACAGGGCCTGCTTGACTGGGGCGAGTACTGCCTGGATCTGACCGGCACCTCCTTCGCAAACGAGCTGACCACCAACGATTTCAACCTCTATGACGAGGCCGGCGCTCTGAAGGCTATCGGTTACTGCTACGAAGCATTCGGTATCATCGTAAACAAGGCTCTGCTGGCTGAGGCCGGTTATGCCGTAGAAGATATCAAGGACTTCGCTTCCCTGAAGGCTGTTGCTGAGGACATCCACGCTCGTTCCGCTGAGCTGGGCTTCGATGCTTTCTCCGCTGCAGGTCTGGAAGGCTCCTCCTCCTGGCGTTTCTCCGGCCATCTGGCCAACATGCCCCTGTACTACGAGTTTGCTAAGAACGGTGTAACCGAGCAGCCCGAAGCCATCACCGGCGAGTACATGGATCTGTTCAAGAACATCTGGGATCTTTACATCAACAACTCCGCTGCCGATCCTAAGACCCTCTCCACCGGCACTGGCGAACAGTCCACTGGCGAGTTCAAGGAAGGCAAGGCTGTATTCTATCAGAACGGTACCTGGGAATTTGCTGGCCTCGTAGAAGCCGGTATGGATCCCGCCAACCTGACCATGATCCCCATCTACTGCGGTGCTGAAGGCGAAGAGAAGGCCGGTCTGTGCTGCGGTACTGAAAACTGCTGGGCAGTAAACGCCAAGGCTTCCGAAGCTGACATCCAGGCTACTCTGGACTTCGTAACCTGGGTAGTAACCTCCGACGAAGGTACTCAGATGATGGCTGAACAGTTCGGCCCCATCCCCTTCAAGGCTGCCAAGACCCCCGAAAACGTATTCTTCGCTGCTGCTAACGACTACACCGCCGCTGGCAACTACGTTGTAACCTGGGCATTCAACCACACTCCCAACGTAGACAGCTGGAGAGCCACCGTTGTTTCCGCTCTGGCTGCATACTCTGCAGATCCCACCGATGCCAACTGGCAGGGTGTTGTATCCGCTTTCGTTGACGGTTGGGCAATTGAATACGCTGTACAGCACGGTTAATCTCGAAATATGACCTTATTAGGGGCGAGCCTAAGCTCGCCCCTTTAGTCCATTAATCTTCTCCGGGCATGGCAAAGCTTCTGTACCCTAGGGGCTTTGCCATGCCATGAGGCATGAATGACTGATATAAGCGGGAGGGAAATCAGTTGAACAAGAACATCAATTTGGTGCAGCGTCCCATTAAAAAATGGGCTCCGCTCTTTATCTGGCCTACTTTTCTGGCCTTTGTAATAGGCTTTGTATGGCCTTTTATTCAGGGTATTTATCTTTCTTTCTGCAAGTTCAATACCCCCAGGGATGCCCAGTGGGAAGGCGTCAGCAACTACATTAAGGCCATAAAGGATGCAGGCTTCCAGAATGCTTTCTGGAACACTGCCGGCTTTGCTGTTGTGTCCATAATTCTCATCAACGTTATAGCATTTGCCATTGCCTATGCTCTTACCCAGAAGATGCGGGGCGCCAATCTTTACCGCACCGTATTCTTTATGCCCAACCTTATCGGCGGCGTTGTTCTGGGCTATATCTGGAGCATGATATTCGACGGTATTCTGAAAAACTACGGTACCTATCTTACCTCAAACGGTATATTCGGCTTCTGGGGCCTGGTAATTCTGGTTGCCTGGCAGCAGATAGGCTACATGATGATCATATACATCGCAGGTCTTCAGGCGGTTCCCGAGGATATGCTGGAGGCTGCCAAGATAGACGGCGCCACCGGCTCACAGACCCTCTTCAGGGTAATCATACCCAACGTAATGCCCGCCATTACCACCTGCACCTTCCTTACCCTTACCAACTCCTTCAAGCTCTTTGATCAGAACCTTGCCCTTACAGGCGGTCTGCCCAGCGTCATACAAAACGGCGCCAAGGTAAATATTACCGAGCTGCTGGCTCTTAATATTTACTCCACCTATAACATCGGCAAGAACTACCACGGCGTAGCACAGGCCAAGGCAGTAATATTCTTTATCCTTGTAGCTGTGCTGGCAATAGCCCAGCAGAAGGCTACCCGCAGCAGGGAGGTTGAGCAGTAATGAAAAAGAGCAATCAGTACACCATCGGAAGCAAAATACTCACCTGGGTATTTGCTGCTCTGTGCCTTGTTTGGGTAATTCCCGTATTTGAGGTTCTTATCAACTCCTTCAAGGGCAATACCTTTGTAAGCCTTGAGCCCTTTGCTCTGCCCAATGCGGAAAGCTTTGCAGGCTGGGATAACTATGTCAAGGGCATGACCTTCGGCAACTATCCCTTCCTCAAGTCCGTGTTTTACAGCCTGTTTATTACTGTGGTATCCGTTGCGCTGATACTGCTGTTCTGCTCCATGGCTGCATGGTACATCGCCCGCGTAAAGAGCGCCTTTGCAAAGATATTCTACTATCTCTGCCTGTTCTCCATGATAGTTCCCTTCCAGATGGTAATGTTCACCCTGACCTTTACCGCTGACAAGCTGAACCTGAATACCCCCTACACCATTCCCATCATATATCTGGGCTTTGGCGCAGGCCTTGCAATATTCATGTTCATCGGCTTTATAAAGAGCCTGCCCATCGAAATCGAAGAGGCTGCCGCAATAGACGGCTGCGGCCCTGTTAAGACCTTCTTCAGGGTCGTGCTGCCCATGCTTAAGCCCACCCTTATTTCCGTAGGCATACTGGAGCTCATGTGGGTATGGAACGACTACCTCCTGCCTTACCTGGTACTGGACCGCACCAAGTACATGACCATACCCATCCATGTTCAGTATCTTAAGGGCAGCTACGGTGCCGTTGACCTTGGCGCAACCATGGCAGTCATAATGCTGAGCATTATTCCCATAATCGTTGTATACCTCTTCTGCCAGAAGCACATCATCAAGGGTGTTGCGGCAGGCGCGGTAAAGGGATAACCTCAGGATTTTATAGAAAAAACGAGGCATTTGATTTATGAAACGTAGCAGCGGCATACTCATGCCAATATCATCCCTGCCTTCACCCTACGGAATAGGTACCATGGGAAAGGCCGCATATGAATTTGCGGATTTCCTGTACAGCGCCGGCCAGACCTATTGGCAGATGCTGCCTCTGGGCCCCACCAGCTATGGCGATTCTCCCTATCAGAGCTTCTCCACCTATGCCGGCAATCCTTACTTTATCGACCTTGACCTGCTTATTGAAGATGAGCTGCTTACTGCCGATGAGGTCAATGCCCATCAGTGGGGCGAGGATCAGCGCAATGTGGATTATGGTACGATCTACTATAACCGCTTTGACGTGCTGACCCTTGCGAAGGAGCGCGGCTGGGAGCGGGACAGTGAAAAGGTACAGAAGTTCATGGCGGAAAATTCCCGCTGGCTGCCTGATTATGCCCTTTTCATGGCGCTGAAGCGTCATTTTGACATGCACAGCTGGACTGAGTGGGAGGATGAAGAGATCCGCCTCAGAAAGCCCGCTGCAATGGAAAAATACCGCGCCCTGCTCAAGGAGGATGTGGAGCTGTTCACCTATATCCAGTATCTGTTCTACAAGCAGTGGACAGAGCTGAAGGCTTACATCAATAAGCTGGGCATCGGCGTTATCGGCGACCTTCCCATTTACGTTGCAATGGACTCTGCAGACGTATGGGCAGAGCCTGAGTTTTTCCAGCTGGATGAAAAAAACATACCTGTGGCAGTATCCGGAGTACCTCCCGATGCTTTCAGCGCAGACGGTCAGCTTTGGGGCAATCCCCTTTACGATTGGGACAGGATGCAGAGGGACGGTTTCGGCTGGTGGATCCGCCGGGTAGACGGTGCATCCAAAATGTACGATGTGATCCGCATTGACCATTTCCGCGGCTTTGCAAGCTACTGGTCTGTGGAATACGGCGAGGAGACCGCCTGCAGCGGCAAGTGGATCCCCGGCCCCGGCATGGCGCTGATAAGCGTGCTTAAGGGCTGGTTCAGAAACCTTGAATTCATCGCAGAGGATCTTGGCTTTGCCACTCCCGATGTGGAGCAGCTGCTGAATGATTCCGGCTTCCCCGGCATGAAGGTGCTGGAGTTTGCCTTTGATTCCAGGGATTCCAGCTCCTATCTGCCCCACACCTATGTGGAAAACTGCATTTGCTATACCGGCACCCATGACAACAGCCCTGTTGCCCTGTGGAAGGAAGAAGCAAGCCAAGAGGATATCGCATACTGCATAAGGTATCTTGGCCTCAATGAGGCTGAGGGCTTTAACTGGGGCATGATCCGCGGCGGCATGAGTTCCGTAGCAAGGCTGTTTGTGGCTCAGATGCAGGATTATCTGGAGCTTGGCAGAGGCCATCGCATCAATACCCCCAGCACCCTTGGCTGCAACTGGACATGGCGTATGCTGCCCGGCGAGGCAAGCGAGGCCCTTGCGGATAAGCTGTATGCCACAACCAAGCTTTACGGCAGACTTACCCAGACAAGGAAGCCCGTCGAGGAAGAAGCTGAGGAAAACTAAACCAAACAAAAAATCACCCCGGAAAGCAATTTTTCCGGGGTGTTGCTTTATTTGTATCGGTATATTGTGGCGGTATCGTTTGCAAATACCAGCTCCAGATCGGCAAAGTCTATATGGGACAGCAGATATGCATTGCGCTCGTATGGGCCTATGTAGATGTAATCCACGCCGTATTGCTCATACAGCTGGGCGGAGTCCATGGGGTATTCAAACATGGTGCGGATATCCTGCTCCCTTTGGTAGGTATCGTATCCGTGATAATACAGATAGGATGCGGAGCCGCATACTATGCTGCGCCCGGTAAGGGCGGCAACGGCGTTGTTGTGATTGGTGGTGGTGAGGAAAATTGCATCGGCAGGTGTGTTTTCCTCGATGAATTCCGCAGCCTCTATTTCCCCTTCGCTGAATACCTCGTATTCGCTTATCAGCTCGCGGCCAAGGGTGAGTACTCCGGATAAGGTCATGGCAATTATTACTATCACCGCAAGAAGCCTGCGGCCCTTTAAGCCCTCAAGCTTTGCATGGATATCCGTAAGCAGCGATGCCACTATGCCGCAGGAAAAGGCGAACCAGATAAACAGCAGCTTGTTGTTGTCGTAGGGATTGGGCTGGAACTGGATAAATTCGCACAGTATCCACAGCGGCACAACTCCAAGCCATGTGAGCCTGTCCTTGCCTTCTGCGGAAAGTACGGCCGCAGGCAGCAGTATGAATACAAGACCCAGATTTTTAACGTAAAACCACAGGAAGCTGTCGGTTTGGTTGCTCCAGTTAAAGTTGAAGGTCAGGAAGCTGTTTGCGCTTTTGAAGGTGAACAGTAATAGCTGAGGAGCGGCCATAACCACGGCGATGATGCCGTACAAGAGGAATTTTTTGGGTGATTGATTTTTATAGATCGCCCGAATAAACCAGGGCAGGCTTACAAGACCCAGCGCAAGGAAGGAATGGGTATGAATAAGGGGCAGAAGCCCTGCCATTACGCCCAGAGGCAGGAACATCCAATCCTCATCATCCATCGCCGCCCGGCGCAGGAGAAGCAGGCAGGGAAACAGTATGCTCCAGCCAAAAAGGGTGGCACGCTGGGGGATGAGCATATCCGCAATAACGTTTACCCAGCGGATATTTTCCCCCACAAGGTTGGTTGGGGTTTCGTAAAAGGCGGTGAATATGCGGGTGAAGTTGTATGGGTCCTGGGCCAGGCCGTTCATAAAATAGGCAAAGCCGAAGCCGCCCCCAAGGAAAAACAGCACAAAGGCCAATACGGCCTTTTTATTATCTCTGAACCAGTCCTCAAAGAACAGATATACGCCGGATACCACAGAGAAAAACGCGGCCATCATGGGCAGCATATAGGCGAAGCGCAGGGAGGCTCCCAGGGTGTAGAAGGTGGAGCTTACGCTGTCGCATAGGAAGGGATAGCTCATGGCCTGACCGGGCAGTATGGAATATTCCGGAGGGAAAAAGCCCTGACGGGAAATGCTGGAGATGATGCTCAGATGCATGCACATATCCCCATAGGTGGATTGGCCGGAGGAAAGGCCGCCGTATTCATTGCGGGGGATAACATGGGTAAAAAGCAGCACGCACAGCAGCAATACCGTGGGCACCACGCAGTAAAGATACGGCTTTAATTCAATGCGGCGGGGGAGGAGCAGCAGCCTTGTTCCCCGCAAAAGCGCCTTCGCGCCCAGGGCGATGGCTGCGGCCAATGCCAATAGCTGAGACAGCAGAGTAAAGCCAAGCGCAAAGGAAAACAGCGCCGGCAGCCACATAAGCATCAGCAGCCCAACAGCCGCTCCCAGCGTCAGGTGCAGCAGGCGGCCTTCTCTGGGGAAAATATTAAACGCAATAAAATACCCGGATGCCAAAAAGACCATCAGGTACACAACAGATATAACATTGCCTGAAAATGTTCCGCTCATATCTGAAATTATACCATATATGCCGATAAAATAAAGCAAAAGCAGCCCGCAATATATATGCATATATGCGCAAATGTTGGATATAACAACAATATATGGTATTTAACCTTGAAATAGGGATACGAAATATTGTATATTATAATAGACGGAAAATTTGGAGGCTGCCCATGTACAAGGTATTAAAACGCGACAACACCGTAACCGAATTTGATATTACCAAGATAAGCGGAGCCATCGCCAAGGCTTTTGAAGCCATGGAGAAGGAATTTGACCGCAATGAAATTGATTTTCTTGCTCTTAAGGTTACGGCGGATTTTGACACCAAGATAAAGAACGACCTTATCGCCGTTGAAGATATTCAGGACAGCGCAGAGCAGGTGCTGATCCATGCGGGCTATGCAGATGTGGCAAAGGCCTATATTCTGTATCGCAGGGAGAGGGAAAAGCTCAGAAACCTCAAGTCCACCATTTTGGATTACAAGGACACCGTAAATAACTACGTCCGCGCAAAGTCTCTCCGCATGAAGGAAAATGCCACCGCATCCTATTCCGTTGGCGGACTTATCCTGTCCAACAGCGGCGCAATAACCGCAAATTATTGGCTGTCCGAGATTTATGATGCGGAGATCTCCACCGCCCATCGCAATGGAGATATGCATCTTCATGATCTTACCATGCTCACAGGCTATTGCGCCGGCTGGTCCTTGAAGCAGCTGATCGCCGAGGGCCTTGGCGGCGTAATGGGCAAGATCGATTCCAAGCCTCCCAAGCATCTGTATTCCCTCTGCAATCAGATGATAAACTTCCTTGGCGTAATGCAGAACGAATGGGCGGGCGCCCAGTCTTTCTGCTCCTTTGATACATACCTTGCGCCCTTTGTAAAGGCGGATAACCTTTCCTACAAGGACGTAAAGAACTGCATCGAAACCTTTGTATTCGGCGTAAACACTCCCAGCCGCTGGGGCACACAGGCTCCATTCAGCAATATCACTCTGGACTGGACTGTGCCTGAAGACCTTTACGATGAGCATCCCGTAATCGGCGGCGCGGCAGCAGATTTTACCTATGGCGATTGTCAGGCGGAGATGGATATTATCAATCGCGCCTTTATGGAGGTAATGCGGGATGGCGATTCCAATGGCAGCGGCCTTGCATATCCCATTCCCACCTATGCCATAGACCCCGACTTTGACTGGTCTGATACCGAAAACAACCGCCTGCTCTTTGGTATGGCGGCAAAGTACGGCACTCCTTACTTTGCAAACTATATCAGCAGTGGCCGCAGCAAGACAGAGGTTCGCGATATGCTCAGGCCTTCATATGGCCCCACCGAGCTTCGCCGCAAGGCGGGCGGATTCTTTGGCTGCGGCGAAAACAGCGGCTCTGTGGGCGCAGTAACGCTGAATCTTCCCAGGCTTGCATACCTGAGCGAAAACGAAGATGAGTTTTACGCAAGGCTGGATAAGCTTATGGACCTTGCTTCCCGCTCCCTTGAGATAAAGCGCAGCATAGTAAATAAGCTGATGACCGAGGGCATGTATCCCTATACCAAGAGATACATCGGCTCCTTTGACAACCATTTCTCCACCATCGGCATAGTGGGCATGAACGAAGCGGGCCTCAATGCCCGCTGGCTCAGGGCTGGCCTTACCGACGTGCGCACACAGCGCTTTGCAAAGGACGTGCTCAGGCATATGCTGGACAGGCTCAGGCTGTATCAGGAGCGCACCGGCTCCCTGTACAATCTGGAAGCCACTCCTGCCGAGTCCACAGCATACCGTATGGCCCGTGAGGACGTGGAAAGGTATCCCGGCATAATCACCGCTTCCCGTACAGGCACTCCCTACTATACCAACAGCACCCATATGCCTGTGGACTTTACCGATGACCTTACCGAAGCGCTGGAGGCACAGGACGAGCTGCAGACAATGTACACCTCAGGCACTGTATTCCACGTATATACCGACGAACAGCTGCCGGACTGGCAGAGGGCCGCAGAGATAGTCCGCGCCATAGCCACAGGCTACCAGCTGCCCTACTATACCCTGACTCCCACATATTCCATCTGCCCCAAGTGCGGATACCTTGCAGGCGCACAGCCCGAATGCCCCCATTGCGGAGAACACGCAGAGGTATTCAGCCGCATAACAGGCTATTACCGCCCCACGGATAACTGGAACGAGGGCAAGATTCAGGAATTTAAGGACAGAATTTCCTACAAAATCTAAATCAATGCAAAATAAAACCCGGACAGCAGTCCGGGTTTTTGTTTATAAGGTTATTGTTTTGCCTGCATCTTTGCCTGACGGTTCTGCCAGAATCGCTCAAGTCCCTCTATACCCTGCTCCGTTACGGGGCGCAGCCAGCGGTAGGAGAAGAAATGCTTAAGGCAGAGATAGGTCTTTACATAGTCCTCTGCAATAAACATTATTGCAAAAACCACAGGGAAGGGGAACTTGAACACAAAGGCTGCAAGGGTGGTTGCGGGAACGGACAGCAGCCACAGGGAGATAAGATCCAGCCTTACGCCTGCTGCGGTGTCTCCGCCGGGGCGGAATGTGCCCACTATCTGGACGTAGGGAATGTTGCGTGCGGGAAGCTCAAAGCCGTATATAAGCATAAGCAGGCCGGTGGTGGCAAGGGTCTCGGGGGAGATGCTGCCGCTCAGGTTGAATATGCTTGCAAGGGGGTGGCGGGCTATGATTATCAGCGCGCCCACAATTACAGAAGCGAGGGGTATTGCAAGATTGAACCGCTTGGCGGTATCCACGGCTTCTTCTATATTTCCTGCGCCTATCTCCTTGCCCACCATTACGCTGCATGCGCTGCAAAGGCCTATGAACAGCACGAAGGAGAAGTTTTCAAAGGTGCGGAATATCGTAAGAGCCGCATAGTTCTGATATCCGAGGTTTGCAAATATTACGCTGAACAGCAGAGCGCCCAGTCCCCAGAAGGTTTCGTTGGCGATGACCGGCATGGCCTTGCTGAAAAAGTGCTTTGCAAAGCCGCCGCCAAAGCTGAACATTTCCCCCAGAGGGGATATGAGGAAGTTTTTCTTGAAGGCGGAGATTATGTAGGTAACGATGGGGCCTGCCCATGCGGAGATAACGGTGGCCAGCGCCGCGCCCCTGATGCCCATTTCAGGCATGCCGAATGCGCCGAATATAAGGCCGTAATCCATAAAGGCATTGAGCACGGTGGTAAAGATGGAAACGTACATGGGGAGCTTTACCTGCTCCGTGGAGCGGAGCACCACGGAAAGCACAAGGCTTATGCCGGAGGCCATATATGACCAGCAGGCGATCCTGAGATAATCTGAGCCGGCGGCCACGACCCCGGGCTCACGGTTGAATATGCTGATTACGAATTTTGGAAAAAGCCCTGCCGCTGCGCAGAACAGGGAGGTGATCGCCATTACGGACACTATGGCAATGCCGTAGGAACGGCGGATGCCCCTGATATCACCCGCTCCCCAGTACTGGGCAATGAATACCGCCGCGCCGGAGCTTACGCCGAATACTATCATATTCATAAACCAGCCAAACTGGCCGGCCATACCCACTGCGGAAAGGGGAATGTCTCCCAGCTGGCCCACCATAAGGGTATCCACCAGTATAAAGGAACTGGTCAGAAGATTCTGCAGCGCAACAGGGAGGCACAATGAGAGCGCAGTGCGCCAGAAAGCCCTGTTTCCCAAATATTTACTAAGCATATATGCTCCTTGCGGGTGTAGTATTGTTACAGTCCTAACAGTTTATATCAATCCTATGGCTTTTGCAATAGCCGCAGGGATTAACATTGCCAAGAGGGGGCTGTGATAGTATAATACAATAAGATTAATATGGGTTAATAGGTAAATTCTGCCGAACGCCCAATACAGTATATTTTTGGAGGTATTGCAATGGCAGTGCATAAAATAGGTATTTTGACCAGCGGCGGAGATACTCCCGGCATGAATGCCGCCGTAAGAGCGGTTGTAAGGCGCGGCCTCAGCATGGATGATATGGTGCTGGGCATTTATCATGGCTATGAAGGCCTTATGAACGGCGACGTAAAGCAGCTGCATTCCGCAGATGTTCACGGTATAATCCAGCGGGGCGGCACCATTCTGCGCACCGCACGCTCCGATGACTTCAAAACTCCCGAGGGGCAGGAAAAGGCCGTGAAGATAATGAAGGCATATGAGATGGATTCCCTTATTGTAGTTGGCGGCGACGGCAGCTTCAGGGGTGCTGAAGACCTTGCAAAGCATGGCGTAAACGTAATGGGCATACCCGGTACCATCGATAACGATATGGGTTATACCGATTTTACCATCGGCTTTGATACCGCAGTAAATAACGTAATCGGCGAGCTGGAAAAGATCAAGGATACCATGCGCTCCCATGACCGAGTTGCGGTCGTTGAGGTAATGGGCAGAAACTGCGGCGATATCGCTCTCTGGTCCGGCATGGTTGGCCCCACCGATATAGTTCTGGCTCCCGAGTGCCCCAAGCCCTGGGAAGAGGCAGCGGCCCAGCTGGTGCAGAACAGGCTTCGCGGCCGCTACACCAGCCTTGTGGTCATAGCAGAGGGCGCAGGCAGCGCCGCAGACTTTGCAAAGTACGTCCGCGAGACCACCGATGTGGATATCAAGCCCGTAGTGCTCAGCTACATTCAGCGGGGCGGTTCTCCCTCCGCAGCGGACAGGATGCTGGCAACCCGCCTTGGCGCAAGGGCGGTTGAGCTTATCCATGAGGGCAAGCGCAACCGTGCCGTTGGCATAAGGGACAATCACATTATCGACGTGGATATCTGCGAGGCCTCCGGCCACAGCGACAGCTTTGATGAGCAGCTGTACAATCTCCATGGCGCACTGAACAAGATTTATATCTAAAGGATGTTTTAATTATGAAGTACTTCAATTGCGATTACAACGAGGGCGCATATCCTCCTATTATCAAGAGGATGGCTGAAACCAACATGTGCCAGAGCATTGGCTACAGCGAGGATGAATACAGCGAGGAGGCCCGCAATATTATCCGCGGCCTTTGCGGTGCACCCGATGCGGCCGTGCATATCCTGGTGGGCGGCACTCAGGCAAACCTTACTGTTATTTCCGCAGCCCTCAGGTCCCATCAGGGCGTTATCTCTGCGGCTACTGGCCATATCAGCGTACATGAGACCGGCGCAATAGAAGCAACCGGTCACAAGGTGCTTACCATAAATACCCAAGACGGCCTGCTTACCGCCGAAATGGTGGAAAAGCTCTGCCACGATCATTATGTGGATGAAGCCTTTGAGCATATGGTTCAGCCCGGTATGGTGTACATTTCCAGCCCCTCCGAGCTGGGTACCGTATACTCCCGCAAGGCGCTCAGCGATCTTCGCCAGGTGTGCGACAAATACGGCCTGCTGCTTTATCTGGACGGCGCAAGGCTGGGCTACGGCATGACCGCCGCAGAAAACGATATTGACCTGCCTTTCCTTTATAATGTATGCGATGTGTTTTATATCGGCGGAACAAAGCAGGGCGCTCTTATGGGCGAAGCCGTTGTGATACGCAATGAAGCCCTCAAGAAGGACTTCCGCTACATGATAAAGCAGCATGGCGGCATGTTTGCAAAGGGCAGGCTGCTGGGCATACAGTTTATCGAGCTGTTCCGTGACGGCGCATATTTCAAGCTTGCGGAGCATGCGGACAGGCTGGCGGATGATATTCGCAAAGCCTTTGCGGACAAGGGATACAGGTTCCTTGTAAACAGCGGCACAAACCAGATTTTTGTAATTGTGCCCAATGACGCAATGGCAAAGCTCAATGAAAAATACGTATCCTCCAATAACGGCCCCTATGATGAGAAGCATACCGTGCTGCGCTTCTGCACCAGCTGGGCCACCAATCCCGCTGACGTGGAGGAGCTGATAGAGGATATAAAGGCTCTTTAACCATTGCAAAAACTGCCGCATCCATTGCAAATGATATGGGATGAGGCGATGTGACGGCCTGAGATGTTTTGCTAAGCCGTTACATATGATATAGTACAATAAAATTTGACGAAAGAAGGATCATCGGATATGAGGATAGTGGTATTGGCAGGCGGACTCAGCGCAGAGAGGGACGTTTCCCTTTCCACCGGTACCATGGTATGCAATGCCCTCAGGAGCGCAGGACAGGACGCTGTGCTGATAGACCTGTTCTACGGCGTTGAAAAAATGCCTGAGGATATAGGCGTATACTTTGCCGATAAAACTCCCCTTGAACCATACCGTGTAAAG
>JAZUMK010000007.1:0-11498 GCA_045603585.1 Clostridia bacterium | reverse complement strand
AGATTTCCACGGTCTCGTCGAACTTTGCCTTCGCGGTCTGCTTGACCAGTGCGATGGCCTCTTCCGGATCATACAGCTTGGTACGGTCGATCAGCTTGAAGCTGTCGGAATATTTCTTTCCCTTTTTCATGGTTACATCCTCCTTGTGGTTAAACGGGTTTTGACCCTCCCACGATTCTGTTCAATCAGTCAACGACGACAACGCCCATGGAACGAGCGGTACCGGCCACCATGCTCATGGCGGCTTCCACGGAAGCAGCGTTCAGGTCGGGCATCTTCAGCTCGGCGATCTCACGGACCTGAGCCTTGGTGATGTTGGCAACCTTGTCACGGTTGGGGCGTCCGGAAGCAGACTCCAGGCCGCAAGCCTTCTTGATGAGAACGGCTGCCGGGGGGGTCTTGGTGATGAAGGTGAAGGAACGATCCTGATAAACGGTGATAACAACGGGGATGATCAGGCCTGCCTGCTTGGCAGTCTTCTCGTTGAACTCCTTGCAGAAGCCCATGATGTTCACGCCGTGCTGACCCAGAGCGGGGCCTCCGGGGGGAGCGGGTGTCGCCTTACCGGCGGGGATCTGCAGCTTTATAAAGCCAGTGATCTTCTTTGCCATTTTGTAAGTTTCCTCCTAATATAATGTGGTGCGAGCGGCAGGCCATGGCGGGCCAACCTCCCACAATGCAAGCACCCTAAAGTGCGTACATGTCAAGTAATGTCACACAAATCCTATTGGGATTTGCGTGAAGGTTTTCCGTTTTTGCCTGTGCCCCAAGGGACACGGCCGGCAAAACCGGCATAGTGCGAAAACCTTACGGTTTTCATCCGTTCCGCCGCACATGTCGCCGGAGCCGGATTTACAGTCAAGGGGCTGCGGCCCCTTAACAATCCCCCTGGGCAGGGGACGTCTGCCGTGGAAAATCCGAATTAGATTTTCTGGACCTCTATGTAGTCCAGTTCCACGGGGGTGTTGCGTCCGAACATGGACACGGTGAGCTTTACCTTCTGGTTCTCGGGGTCCAGGGCCTCCACGGTGCCCACGAAGTTCTCCAGAGGACCGGAGACTATGCGGACGCTCTCGCCCACTGCCACGTCCAGCTTGAGCGCGATGCGCTCTACGCCCATGGCGGTGACCTCCTCATCGGTGAGGGGGATGGGCTTGGATCCGGGGCCCACGAAGCCGGTGACGCCGCGGGTATTGCGAACCACATACCAGGTCTTGTCGTTCATGATCATCTTGACCATTACGTAGCCGGGATAGGTCTTGCGGTGGGTCACCTTGCGCTTGCCGTCCTTAATTTCGACGACTTCCTCGGTGGGATATTTGACCTCGAGTATCATATCCTGAAGGTCGCGGTTCTTTACGGTCTTCTTAAGGTCTTCGGTGACCTTATCTTCATAACCGGAATAGGTATGGGCTACATACCACTTTGCTTCCTCGGACATACTCTCTCCTTATAAGGCAGGCTGTGGATTACAGGTTTGCAAGCAGGCCAAGGCCTTCACCGAATACCAGATCCAGGGCATAAACGATGATAGCCATCAGAATGATGAAGCCCAGAACGGTGAGGGTGTAGGAAACCAGTTCCTTCTTGGTAGGCCAGCTCAGCTTTTTAACTTCGCCGGATACTTCCTTGAAGAACTGCCTCATGCTGACCCTGTTCTTCTTTACGTTGGTTTCGTTTGCCATTGTCAATTACTCCTCGTAATTACTTGGATTCCTTGTGGAGGGTGTGCTTGCGGCAGAAGCGGCAGTACTTCATGAACTCGATACGATCGGGATCGTTCTTCTTGTTCTTGAAGGTGTTGTAGTTCCTCTGCTTGCATTCGGTGCAGGACAGTGTGATCTTTACGCGCATTTTTCTTTCTCCTTCTGTGAATGTAAACGCCGGGGAAAACCCTTGCGCTACTGTATTTACATACCTAAATAAACCCCCACATAGGGGGATACCTTAAGTAATTTATCACAGCGCAGGCCGTATGTCAATGCAAAAATCTCCGTAACAAGGCGGTTTTTTCATATATTTTTCCGCCTTGTGTGCGCTCCCCCGGAGGGGCGGCATATGTTGTGGTATCCATAAAAAAAGGCTGTTTGTCACAGCCCGTATTGTGAATGCAGATTTCTCATTTCTCCGCTTTCCCACAGCTCCTTTATCTCCATATCCGCTATCTGGGCAAGGGTGGAGTTGTCGGTGGCGGTCATAACGCAGTAATCCACGCTGCCAAAGGTAAGGCTGGTGGGCACTATGTCATACTGCTCCTTCAGCTGGTCAAAATGCAGCTGGGTAAGGGCAACGCCGCCCACCTCGCCCTTTTTAAGGCCGTTGATAAGGTCGTCATAGGATGGATAGGTGCGCTTGCTTATTACAAAGCCTCTGTTTTCCTCAACGAAGGCATCCACAAGCCCGGTTTCCGCGCTGATGCGAAGGTCGTTGTTCTGTATAAGCCCCACGGTGAAATTCTTAAGGGCAAAGGAGCTCGTGCCGCTCAGCACCGCCAGTATGCACTGATCGCTGTAATATGGCGAAGAATAATAATAGGTAGGAGCCATCACAGGGCTCATCATGCCGATGACCATATCCACGGTGCCGTCATCCAGCTTGGTACAGCCTGTCATGCTGGTAACTTCCACAAGCTTAAGGCTGGTTTCCGGATCCGCCTCAGGCAAAAGCCGCGCGGCGATGCGCCTTGCAAGCTCCGTTTCAAGGCCCTCTTCACCGGCGAGCCCCGGCATATCAGTGCGTATGCCCACCCTCAGCACGCCCCGCTCCTGAACGGTTTTCACCTCGGGGGTGGCCATCAGCTGGGTTTCCGTGCCTCCCAGGATCAAAAGCACAAGCACCACCAAAAGGCCCGCCCCCAGCGCAATCGCTCTGCGCCATGGCCTGCCTTCGTCGCCGATGAGGGTAAAGTTCATCCTTCTGAAATTAAGCTGCAGCCGCCTGAATTTGCGTCTGAGCCGTCTGTCCAGCCCTTCTTTCATGTATATGATTATATCCCCATGTCCTATGGCTTGACAAGTAAACAATCATCGGCGATACAGGTTGACAAAGCTGTGTCATTCGTTGACAAAGCTATATATATAAAGGTATACTTTAGTTGTGCAAATACGGCCTTTCAGGTCATATCCATATTTTTGCAAATTAAATTTTTACAGAGAGGTATATAATATGAAACTGCTGAAATCCCACGAGCTTCGCAAGCTTTATCTGGACTTTTTCCGCGGTAAGGGCCATGCCATCATCCCTTCCGCTTCCCTCATACCCGAAAATGACCCCACCGTACTTTTCACCACCGCAGGCATGCATCCCCTGGTACCCTACCTTATGGGCGAAAAGCACCCTGAGGGCGTACGCCTTGCAGACGTTCAGAAGTGCATCCGCACCGGCGATATAGACGAGGTCGGCGATTCTTCCCACTGCACCTTCTTCGAAATGCTGGGCAACTGGTCTCTCGGCGATTATTTCAAAAAGGAATCCATCGCCTACTCCTGGGAGTTCCTCACCTCTGAGGAATGGCTGGGCATAGATAAGGACAAGCTGTATTTCACCTGCTTCGCAGGCGACGCAGATGCTCCCCGTGATACCTATTCCCATGACCGCTGGGTAGAGATGGGCGTGGATCCCAGCCACATCTTCTATCTGGACAAGAAGCACAACTGGTGGGGCCCCGCCGGCATCACCGGCCCCTGCGGTCCTGATACCGAGATATTCTACGACACCGGCAAGCCCAAGTGCTGCCCCGAATGCGATCCCTCCTGCTCCTGCGGCAAGTATCTGGAGATCTGGAACAACGTATTCATGGAATACAACAAAAAGGCCGACGGCAGCTTCGAGCCCCTTGCCCAGCAGAACGTTGACACCGGCATGGGTCTTGACCGCACCATCGCCACCCTTCAGGGCGTAGAGAGCGTATACGATACCGATGCTTTCACAGGCATCATCGCCGCCATTGAGCAGCTGTCCGGCAAGTCCTTCAAGGCTGACGCCGAAACCACCCGCGCATTCCGCATCGTGGCTGACCATATCCGCTGCTCCACCTTCATCCTTGGCGATCACCGCGGCGTTACCCCCTCCAATGTGGATCAGGGCTACATTCTCCGCCGCCTTATCCGCCGCGCCATCCGCTTCGCAATGCAGCTTGGCATGCCTGAGGACAGCCTCCGCACCGTAGCCGAGGCAGTTATCGCCCAGTACGGCGAGGTTTATCCCGAGCTGGAGGCCAACCGGGAAAAGATCACCTCCGAGCTTTCCAAGGAGGAAAACCGCTTCCAGAAGGCCCTGCGCAACGGTACCAAGGAATTTGAGCGCATCAAGAACACCTTCCCCGAGGGAAAGATCGACGGCGAAACCGCCTTCCATCTTTATGACACCTTCGGCTTCCCCATCGAGTTCACCTGCGAGCTTGCAGCTGAAAACAACCTTACCGTTGATATGGAAGGCTTCAATGCCGCATTCGAAGCACACCAGAAGAAGTCCCAGGCCGGCGCAGAGCAGCGCTTCAAGGGCGGCCTTGCAGATACCAGCGTGGAAACCGCCCGTCTGCACACCGCCACCCACCTGCTGCAGGCAGCTCTCCGCAAGGTGCTGGATGACGACAAGATCTCCCAGCGCGGCTCCAACATCACCGCCGAGCGTCTCCGCTTTGACTTCAGCTTTGAGCGCAAGATGACCAAGGAAGAGCTTGCCGCCGTTGAAGCTCTGGTAAATGAATGGATCCAGGCCAAGGCCCCCATCAGCTGGGAAGAGATGACCGTAGACGAAGCCCGCCAGCAGGGCGCCGTAGGTCTCTTCGGCGATAAGTACGGCGAACGCGTAAAGGTTTACACCATGGGCGAATTCTCCAAGGAGATCTGCGGCGGTCCCCATGCGGAAAACACCGGCGATCTGGGCACCTTCAAGATCAAGAAAGAAGAAGCTTCCAGCGCAGGCGTACGCCGCATCAAGGCTGTATTGGAATATTAATCCGCTTCGCATTTCGCCCAGATGTTCAAAGCATTTGGGCGAATTTTTTAGATTCCATCAGAGTCGGGCAATAGCTCCTTTTGCGCACGTGCCGCAAGTTTTGCAGAACACTCGGGTTCATCATCCAACGAACCGATACCGCATTCTATTTAACCCCTATTTGGCTTTTCTTTCTCTTTTTGCTTCTTTTTCTCCTTTCTTTTCCCCTGAAAAGAAAGAGAAAAAGATGATAACACCCCACTATCCCAAGGAAGGTACACACTATGCCCGAATGGTTCACCTACGAATGGCACATGGAAGGAGACCCTGCGGAATTTGCGGTGGACACATCCTATCTTGCCAAGGCGCCCCATCCAAACCGCCCCATACTTATGCACATCCGCTGCGAAATGCAGGACGAAGGCCCCCTCAGCGGCAAAGGCAGGCGGCATATCAACCGCATAGAGAAAAAATGCATCAAGGAGCTGAAGGCCCATTATGTGGGCTATATTCAGGACGACAGCAGGCGGGTAATGTTCTTCTATACCGATAAGCCGGACCGCTGCCGCGCCCTTGACGACATTGCGGACAGGGAAAAATACCTTTACTGCGCCGTGGGCTGCACAGAGGACCCCGAATGGAACACCTATCTGGGCCTGCTGTACCCTGATGCGGCAAAATTCCAGACGGAGGAAAACCGCAGGCATATCGCCCTCTATAAGAAAAACGGCGACTGCATAACCGCCGCCCGCCGCATTACCTTCCACGTTCACTTCCCCGTGGAAAGCTACGTTATCAGCTACGCAGAGGAAGCCCGCCTTGCAGGCTTTGCCATAGGGGATCAGGAATTCACTCCCGAGCTGGAGGAGCCCTACGGCATCGCCCTCCACCGCATAGGCACTCTGGAAAAGCCCCGGATAGACGCCTACACCACCGATGCCATATACCTTGCTGAAAAATATCTGGGCAAGCTGATTTACTGGGAAAGCCCCGTGATACCCAAAAACAGCCCCCTGAGGTGACCATATAATCAAAAAAATCCCCCGCTGCATCGTTTAATATAACACTGCAGCGGGGTTTCATTTTACCGTTTGTTTTTCAGTTTTTCACAGAGTTTATCGGCAAGCATTGTGTGGCCTTCCTCGCTGAGGTGTACGCCGTCATGGGACAGGGGCAGCTCCCGGCAATCCACAAAGGCCGCGCCCCATTTCTCCGCAAGGGTTTTGTACAGCTCACCCAGCAGCCGGGATTCCGCTATTATGTGCTCATCCTCCACCCATACGCCCTTTCTGATGGGGGGCGGAGCCAGTATCACCAGCTCTGTTTCAGGGGGAATGTGCCCAAGGAAGGCATCCATCCGCTCACGGGTCTCCGCGGCGGAGGCTCCCGTCACCACGTCGTTTGTGCCCAGCATGATTATCATCATTTCCGGCTCAGTACGCCTTATTGAGTCATCCAGCAGCTTCAGCTCCATTTCCCTTCTGGGTATGGGTCTGCCGTTAATGCTGTCATTGAATACATAGTGGCCTGTAAGGGCCTCCAGTACATTCGGCCAGCGATGCTCCCTGTCATATCGCCCCGCCACAAAGCCCCGGGGGTCGTATCCGTAGGTGTTTGAATCGCCAAAACACAGTATCCGCATTTTATCTGTACTCCCTTATTATTTCGGTTATGACCGCCCCGGAGTTCTGCTCCACAAAGCCTGTCACTTTTTCCATCATGGCATCCCCTGCCGCCCTGTCGGATACCGCCATGGCAACGGTTATCACGGCGGTCTGATGCATATCCTGCATATCCGATTCAATTGCCGATGCGTTGAATTTATTGCGTATGCCTGCAAGCAGGCTTTTTACCTCTGAGCGCTTCTCTTTAAGAGAATGCACCCAAGCCATATGCAGCGTTATCTCCAGCACAGCTATTTCCATAGCTTTTCTCCTTTTGTGATGCCAGGGCAGTCAATATAACAATATAATACCACAAATGCAAATACAAAAGCGCACGGAAATATTCCGCGCGCCATATGTATGCAGTTTTTACTTTCGCATAAACAATATGCCAAGGGTATTTCTTCCGCAATGGGAGGAGATGGTGCAGCCTGCCCTGGAAACTATCACTTCCTCAAAGGGAATGGCCTCCTTTATCTGGGAAACGCACTGCTCCACTATTGCCTCATCGCAGCCTGCATGGGTGATAAACACCCTGCGGGTATCTATGATAGCAGCGTCCTCGATAAGCTCGGCGGCGTACTTTTTCAGCACGGCGGAGAACTTGCCCCTGTATTTCTTCACCACGGACATTTTGCCGTCCCTCACCCCTATGCAGGGCTTTATATGCACAAGGTTCGCGCCTATTGCGGCAAGGGCGGAGCATCTGCCTCCCTTGTGAAGGAAGGTCAGGTCATCCACGATGAAGGATGCGGCAACATTTTGGGTGAGCTTTGTGCATTCCACGGCGATCTCTTTTGCGCTCATGCCTGCCTTTGCCATGTCCCCCGCCGCGGCAACAAGCAGGCCGCCGCCGGTAGAAAGATTGCGGGTATCCACCACGAATACCTTATCAAAATCCTGAGCCGCCAGCCTTGCGTTTGCATATGTGGAAGACATTTCGGCGCTGATGGTGAAGAATACCATTGCGCTGCCGTCCGCGGTATGCTGAGCGAAAAACTCGGCGCACTGAGCCACGTTTATGGCGGAGGTTTTGGGCAGCTCGCCGGTCTTTTCGTAATGGGCATATATCATATCGGGATTTATATCCACCCCGTCGGTATACAGCCTGTCTCCCAGAGTTACGCCAAGGGGCAGTATCTTTACGCCGTACTTTTCTATGAGCTCCGGGGTAAGGTCGGTGGTGCTGTCGCTTGCGATTATCACTTTATTCATGGCAATATCTCCATTCGGAAGCGTTTTAATCAAATTTTAATCTTTGAAGATTATATAGAAAAACAGCCGCTCCGTCAAACAAATTAACGGAAAATAAATGTGAAATTACTATGAATCCATAAAAATACAAAAAGCCCCATAAAAGGGGCTTTTATCATGATGCTTTTACAGGGTAAGGCTGATGGGGCCTGAGGCCATTTCAAAGCCCTCCTCCGGCAGCAGGCCGTCCCGCCGTACGGCGATGGACAGTGCTTCCATTTCCACGGAAAGATCCAGCATATCATCCTCAAAGAGATTTGCATACTGGCGCTCCATGGCCTTTTTGATATCCCCAAGGCAGGAAAGGGCGTTTTGCGGCATATCTCCCATGGCCACGCCGCTCTGCTCCACCTTGACGAACTTTGTCAGTATATTGCCCATGGTGGGCAGGTAATAATTGAAAAACTGCCGCACCGCAGGAATATCCTCAGGCTGGGACTTGAGGGTTTTGAGTATGCTGTCCACCGCATCACACACCTCTGTGCTGGCGGCCCGCACCTGCTCGTTTTTGATGGACATGGTCATGCTGCGAAGCTGAACCAGATTGCTGCGTCCCTTTGCAAGTATGCCGTCCCGCTCCTTTTTTGCTATTGCCTCAGGTGTGTTGGATTTTTGCAATGCGCGGATAACAAACACCGCGATCACAGCCACGATAAGCAGCATGCCTATGGCGGCTACGGTAAGTATGGTTTTTAATAAGGAAGGGAAAAAGCTTCTCCCCAGGAAAAACAGCGCCGCACATGCCAGCAGCCCGCCCATCCATGAGAACTGCGTACGGTTATCTCCCATTGTGTTCCTTCTTTCTTATATTTTTGCCTTTAGCCGCGGATATCCAGCAGCTTCTGCTTCAGCTCGCCCTCTATGCGGCCTATCTCCGCCTCGGCGGCTCTGCGCTTTGCCCTGCCCTCTTCCTGTATGCGGATCACCTCATCCAGCGTGGCGATAAGCTGCTCGTTGGTGTATCTTACGGTTTCGATATCCACTATGCTCTTTTCGCTTTCCTCGGCGATGCCGATGGCTCCTTCCTTGAGGGTCTCGGCGTTCTTCATAAGCAGCTCGTTGGTGAAGGCGTTTACAGCGGCCTGTGCTTCCATTGCCTGCTGGGAATTTGCCATGCCAAGGGCCAGCACCATCTGGTTTTTCCAGAGGGGGATGGTGTTGTTGATGGTGGACTGTATCTTTTCCGCCATCAGGGTATCGCCGTTCTGTATCAGGCGGATCTGGGGGGCCATCTGTATGCTTATGGTACGGGTAAGCTCAAGGTCGTGGAGCTTCTTTTCGAATCTGTCGCACATTGCGGCAAAGTCGTTGGCTGCCTGGGCGTCCTGGGCCTGGCCGGAGGCCTCTGCCGCCGCCTTCATCTCAGGCAGGGTGGTGGTGCGCTCCTTTTCAAGCTTTTTCTTGCCTGCCATGATGTACATGGTAAGCTCCTTGAAATAGCCAAGGTTCATCTCGTACATCTTATCCAGCATTACTATATCCGTAAGCAGCTGATTCTGATGGCCTTCCAGCACCTCGGTTATCTTGTTTACGTTTACCTCCGCCTTGTCATAGCGTGCCTTAAGGCGGGTCATTTCGTTGCCGGCCTTCTTAAAGAAGCCAAGGAAGCCCCCGTCCTTTTCCTCAACGGAGAATCCCTTCAGCTCCGCCATAAGATCCGCTATCATATCCCCTGCGGCCCCAAGGTCCTTTGTGCGGACGCCCTCAAGGGCAGAGTCTGAAAAGCTTGCTATCTTTTTCTGGCAGGCGGCGCCATACTGGAGAATTATGCCGGAATCCTTCAGGTCTATCTTTTCGGAGAACTCATCCACAGCCTTAAGGTCAGCCTCTGTAAGGCCTGCCTGCTGGGTGTAGATATCCATCACCGCCTCCATGGTGGGGGCAACTGCGGGCAGCTCTATGGTCTGGGGCTCCTGTACGGCAACGGCGGTATCTCCCAGCTCCAGCTGTATCATTCCTGTGTTTTCGGACATGTTGTTTTCCTCCTTGTGATGTATGGATAGATGTTTTTTACTGCGTATCAAATAGGAAATGTCTACCCTTTAAGGGTACTTGTTTTAGCCCCGTTCGTCAAGGATTTATCCGCAAATCATTGCGCCGTCAACCATGATGTATTATAGTGTATCCATGGGCTTGAAGCCCACCAATCCACGCTTTTGAGGGAGTATTATTTATGAAGAGCATACTTATAAAAAACGCCAAGGCAATAGTCTCCTGCGACGAACAGGACAGGGTGTATTTTGACGCAGACATGCTGATAGAAGGTCCCGCCGTAAAGGCCATAGGGCAGAACCTTGAGGCTCCCCAAGGGGCGGAGATAATCGACGCCGCAGGTATGTTTGTATACCCCGGCCTTGTGAATACCCATCATCACTTTTTCCAGACCTTTGTGCGAAGCATAAGCCAGATAGACTATCCCAGCATGACTGTACCTGAATGGATAGACAAGATATACCGCATATTCCAGAACGCCGACGACGAGGTGAAATACTACTCCACCATCACCGCCTTTGCGGACCTTATAAAGCACGGCTGCACCACCGCCTTTGACCATCAGTACTGCTATACCCACCTTACCGGCAAAGCCCCCGTTGACCGCCAGATGGAGGCGGCAGGGCTCATGGGCATACGCTATCACGCGGGCCGGGGCGCCAACACCCTGCCCCGTGAGCTGGGCAGCGTTATCCCCGAAAACATGGTGGAATCCACCGATGAGTTCCTGCTGGACTGCGAACGCATAATCGATAAATATCACGACCCCAAGCCCTTCTCCATGGGCCAGATAGTCATGTCCCCCTGCCAGCCCATGAACTGCTATGAGGAGACCTTTAAAGAGACCGTCACCATGGCAAGGAAAAACGGCGTATTCATGCACACCCACCTTGGCGAGGGTGAAAACCCCGTAATGATGGAGCGCTACGGCAAGCGCACCCTGGAATGGGCGGAGGATATAGGCTTTGCAGGGCCTGACGTATGGTATGCCCACTGCTGGGAGCTTACGGACGATGAATTCCGCCGCATGGCAAAGGCAGGCACAGGAGTAAACCACTGCCCCATGCCCGCAATACTTGGCGGCTTCCCCATTATCCCCATAAAGCGTATGCTGGACATGGGAGTAACGGTAAGCCTTGGCTGCGACGGCTCCGCCACCAACGACACCTCTAACCTCTTGGATTCCATGCGGGCAGCATACGTCATGCAGTGCTATCACTGCAAGGAGCGGGGCGAGGCTGTATCCGCCTACGACATACTCAAGATCGCCACCGTTGGCGGCGCAAAGACCCTTGGCCGCAACGACATAGGCTCCCTTGAAGAAGGCAAGGCCGCAGACCTGTTCATGGTAAAGGGCGACGCCCTGGAATACTGCGGCACAGAGCACGACCCCAAGAACCTGCTGGCACGCACAGGCGTATGCGGCAATACCGCCCTCACCATGATAAACGGCAAGGTGGTATGCAAGGACGGCCTGCTCCTTGGGGTGGACGAAGCAAAGCTCAAGGCCGAGGGCATAAAGGTACACCGTGCCTTCCTCAAGCGCAGCTGCGACGGCTTTGCCCCTCAGATGATATAGTTTCCCCAATAAGGCAATAATAAAGGCCCGCGCATTATGCGGGCCCTTATTGTTATATTCCTTATTTTATA
>JAZUMK010000006.1:0-8956 GCA_045603585.1 Clostridia bacterium | reverse complement strand
TCTTCGGCAAAGGTGGCATACATATCGGTCCACTCGTAGTTTTCGCCTTCTGCGGCAGCCTTCAGGTTGGCAGCGGTATCGCCGATGCCGCCCAGATACTTGAACCAGAGCTTTGCATGCTCTTTCTCGTTGTCGGCAGTCTGCTGGAAGATAGCAGCGATCTGCTCATAGCCTTCCTTGCGGGCTACGCTGGCAAAGTAGGTATACTTGTTTCTGGCCTGAGATTCGCCGGCAAAAGCAGTCATGAGGTTCTGTTCAGTCTTGGTGCCCTTAAGTTCCATTGTTTTATTTCTCCTTTAAGCAAATTTATTGTAGTTTTAAGATTAAGAACAATTCTTAATCTTATTATAGCCTATTTTTTAACCCTGTCAATAGTTATTTCCCACTTTTTTCAATTTTAAGCAAAGTTTTTTTAGAATCCAGCCCTCCGGCATAGCCTGTAAGGCCTTTTTGCCCCACAACTCTATGACACGGTACTATTATCAGCAGCGGATTTGCCCCGCAGGCAGCTCCTGCTGCCCGGGCTGCCTTTGGCCTGCCTATTCTTTGGGCAAGCTGTGAATAGGTTATGGTTTCGCCGTAGGGGATATCCATAACAGCCTGCCACACGCTCTGCTGAAACCCGGTTCCGGCAAAAGCCACCGGAAGGTCAAAGCCTGTGCGCCTGCCGCAAAAGTATTCCATCAGCTGGCTTTCGCACCGGCTGAGCACTTCTGTTTTCTTGTATTCTCCCCGGCAGGTTTCTCCAATATGCAGGCCTACTATGCGGCCATCCCTTTCCTCGGCGGTCACGGTTCCAACCGGGGTGTTTTTTATATGTATATAACAGCTATACATATCAGTTGGCAAAAACGGCCTCACCGCGGGCGATCATGCGTTTTTTCACAATAAAATAGCACGCCAGCTGGCCGATCATGGTAACTATCCATGAGGCGGGATAGCCTATAAGCAGCATGGCATAGGTAGGCTGCACTGCAAAGGCAGTATACAGCCACAGTATTCTGAAGGCGCATATGCCGAATACGCTTATTATCATGGGCATGGTGGAATTGCCCATGCCACGCACCACGCCGACCGTAACGTCCGACAATCCGTAAATGAAATACGGAGCGGATACTATCAGCATCCTTTGTGCGCCCCAGAATATCACATCGGGGTCTCCGTTTGCATATATGCTTATCAGCTGCTCCCTGAATACGCAGCACAGCGCGCCCATTATGCCGCTGACAAGGGTAACAAGTATAAGGCAGTTTTTAAGAATAGGTCCAATGCGGTCGTACTTTCGGGCACCCATATTCTGCCCGGTAAATGCCATGGCGGTCTGGGTGACAGAGTTCATGGCAACGTATATAAAGCCGTCGATATTGCCTGCGGCGGAGTTGCCCGCCATTACCACGGAGCCAAAGCCGTTTACAGAGGACTGTATCATTACGTTTGTTATGGAGAAAAGCAGGCTCTGCAGACCTGCTGGCAGGCCGATTCTGAGTATCTCCGTAAGCTTGTCCCGGTATATCCGCATTTCCTTTACTTCAAGATGCAGGCAGCCTTCGGTTTTGATAAGGCTGAGTACAACAAATGCAGCGGACACATACTGAGATACTGCCGTGGCGATTCCTACGCCTGCAACGCCCATCCTGAACCCCACTACGGTCACAAGATTAAGCGCCACGTTTATAATTCCCGCAATGGACAAAAACTTCAGCGGGCGCTGGGTATCGCCCACGGCTCTAAGCACCGCCGCGCCAAAGTTATACACCATAAATGCGGGAATGCCCATAAAGTATATGCGAAGATACAATGCTGCCTGATCCAGCACGTCGGCCGGAGAATCCATCAGCACCAGCATCGGCCTCGAAGCCACAATGCCAAACACTCCCACGAACACGCCTATTATCACGCTCATTGTCATGGCGGTGGATACGGTTTTGTTTACCTCCACAGGCTCATGGGCGCCGTAATAGCGGGCTACTGCCACGTTTACGCCTATGGAAATCATCATAAACAGATTTACTATAAGGTTTATAAGGGAGGTGGTGGAGCCCACCGCCGCAAGGGCTGTGCGTCCCGCATAGCGGCCCACCACTATAACGTCCGCCGCGTTAAACAGCAACTGAAGTATGCCCGTTATAACCACGGGCACGGCATAAGCCACCAGCTTGCCCATGAGCGGGCCGGTGGTCATATCCATTTCGTTTCGTTTAACCAGCAGCATTTATAACAGCTCCCCGATATTAATTGGATTTTAGCAGAGCCTCCGCCCCGGGGGTATATTCCATGGTCCCGTCCGAATACACGATAACCGCTTCCGCGCCCATGCTCTCTGCAAAGGCAAGCCCCTCCCTGCCCATTGCAAAGCAGGCAGTGGACAATGCGTCGCCCATGGCGGAAGTGTCGGATATGATGGTTATGGATGCAACTCCATTATTCACAGGCCAGCCTGTGGAAGAATCCAGTATATGGTGGTATCTTACGCCGGCCAGATCAAATCCCCGCTGATATACGCCGCTGGTAACCACGCTGGCATTATGAACTGTAAGCACGGCAACGGATTCTCCTGTGGATCCGTCCGGTTCCTGTATTCCTATATTCCATCCATCGCCGTCGGGCTTGCTGCCCATGGCGATAACATTGCCGCCAAAGTTCAGCGCGGCGCTTTCCACTCCGTTTTCTGCCAGAAACTCCGCCGCCTTATCCGCAATATATCCCTTTGCAACGGCGCCAAGATCCAGCTCCATGCCGTCGGGCAGGGTTACCGTGTTTCCCTCAAGCACCACTTTGGCATAGTCCACCCGCTCCATTGCCGCGGCAATATCCTCAGCCTTGGGCAATATCGCTTCGCCGGATTTAAAGTCCCACAGATCCACAGCGGGAGCGATGGTTATATCCAGTGCGCCGCCGCTTTTTTCGCATACCTCGAGGGCCAGCGAAAGCACCTCTGTCGTACTGTCGCTTACGGTTACAGGCTTGCCGCCTGCGTGGTTGATATTCCATATATCGCTGCCCTCCACGGTACGGCTGAGCAGCTTTTCATAATCTGAACACAGAGCAATCGCTTCGCTGAGCAATTCCTCCCCGCAATAGCCCGTAAGCATGATAACGGTATCCATATGGAAGCCCACCGCCGAGTTTTTCCGGGGCGCAGCTCCGCATCCGGAGGATATTATCAGCACGGCGCACAGCAGCGCAGTAATAATTAAACGAACAATATATTTCATGATGATATTATAGCACTATTTTCCGCCCGGCGATATGCTTTTTAGCGTGTTTTATATATGAAAAAAGAACGGTGTTTAGGGGTGGAATTTAGTTTCGTGTTGTGCTATAATAGTTTGGCATGAAATAAAACCAATTGTATCTGTAGGAGGATTTTCAATATGAAGAAGCAGATGCCCGCTTGGCTGGTACTGGGTCTTATCGCACTTATCGCAGGCTGCGCCCTTGGTTTCACCAATGAGCTCACCTCTCCCATCATCGCAGAGCAGACTCTCGTAGCCGCCGACGAAGCCCGCAGGGCCGTTCTTCCCGAAGCTGCCGAATTTGAACAGCTGGACGTTGCCGAAGGCACCGTTGACAGCTGCTACGTCGGTTCTGCAAACGGTGCAGTTGTTGGCCATACCGCTCAGGTAACCGTCAAGGGTTACGGCGGAGACGTTGAGATCGTAGTTGGCGTTGATGCTGACGGCGTTATCACCGGCCTTAACGTAGGCGGCGCAAACTTCTCCGAGACTGCCGGTCTTGGCGCAAAGGCCAAGGAGCCCGCTTTCACCGAGCAGTTCAAGGGCCTCACCTCTCCTCTGGTGCTTAAGGATAACGTTGACTCCATCACCGGTGCCTCCATCACCTCCGGCGCTGTTGTAGGCGGCGTAAACACCGCCCTGGATTACATCGCATCCATCAAGTAATAATCACGCAAACCAAAAGAAGGCTTTTCAGCCGTCTTTTTTTGTTTTATGTTTATCGCCCTTCGCTGCGCCTTGTTCCGTCTTTATGGAAATTGCGCTTGAGGGCTCTTTCCGTCATTATTATCGGAAGGCACATCACAATTGTCTGTATCAGGCACACTATTCCGCCGCACAGGCCAACCTCATCCTCTGTTCCTCCCATACAGTAAAGCATAATCGGCACGGTGCCTATCAGCGTCCATATTCCCCACTTTTTCCATATCCTGCCGAAATAGCTGTGGGCAAAGGCCCATGTGTCAGCATTTTTCATGGACATCGCTGTACGGTATCCGGAGACTGTGCTGAACTCAGGCGTCTTTTTTGCATAGCTTGCGCCGCCGATGATCATACACAAAGGTATCAGAAGACAGCATACCGTCATAAACACCCAGAAACCCATAGCGTTATTCCTTTCCGTAGCCCGCCTTAACAAGGCCGGCCATGGCGTATTTTGCCATTACACCTGTAAGCACGCCTGTAACAATCGCAGATATCATCAGCACAGGCAGATAGCTAAGCACCGCCCGCGACTGCACCACCATGCAGGCCATGGTTATCTGGCCGATATTGTGGCACACGGCTCCCCCCACACTTACGCCTATGGGGCTTACTCCCTTTACCCTTCGGAGCAGCAGCATCGCCCCAAGGCTCAGTATGCCTCCCGCAAAGCTGTACAGCATGCCGGATAATCCCGCAAACAGGAAACCCGACAGCAATACCTTGGCGCACATCAAAAGCCATGCGCTTTTTGCATCCATAAGGTACACCCCGTAAAGCAATACGGTATTTGCAAGGCCCAGTTTTATTCCGGGGATACCCGGGGCGATGGGTATGAATCTTTCAAAATAGCCCAGCATCAGCGCCATTGCCGTCAGCAGGCCAAAGCGGGCAATACCTCTGGTATTCATCGGCCTACTCCTCCGCAAGCTCCACCGTAACCCTGTTGGGCAGGCAGATTATCCAATTTGACAGAGCGCGGGATGCTATGTTGTCAGGGGTCATTTCCCCCTGATCCACGCAGTTCTGGTTTTCGCAGGTGGAAAACCCCATATACACCCTGCCGTTATTGATGCATATTTCATTTCGGCATCCGTCCGGCTGCTCTATCACTATGGTTTTATCCATATAAAGGGAGGCTTCTTCATAAAGCTCCTCCCCCACATATACCCGCACCTCAGTTCCGCCGGAGCCTGCAAAAAGAAGGGCCGCGACAAGGCCTATCACCAGCGCCGCCCCTATTATGACTATGTCCTTTTTGCCGCCCGGCTTCATATATGCTGCGGCTTATTTCTTGATATACAGAGCGCAGACAACGCCTGCCACTGCCATGCCGGTAACATAAGCAAGCATGCGCAGCTCGGTAAATATCATGCGGCCGATCAGATAGCCCAGCACAAAGCCTGCCGCCATCAGCAGCACATTGTTCTTGAAGTTCTTCTTAACTGCCTTTCTCTCTTCGTCGGTCAGGGGCTTTTCTTCCGCAGCAGCTTCAGCAGCCTTTACTTCTTCCACGGCCTGTTCTTCCAGCATTTCGTTTCTTACTTCTTCCATTTTAAACTCTCCTAAAAGTTATTCTTGAGGTATTCTGCAATATGTTCCAATCCCATGCTGTGGGATGCCTTTACCAATACGGTATCGCCGGTACGGATGATTTCACCCAGCTTTTCGGCGGCCTGATCTCTGTCGTCAAAGTGAATGGTCTTCACTCCGCCCTCGGCAGCGCCCCGGTTTATTTCCCGGGAAAGGGAGCCTATGCTGATAAGCATATCCGCCTTTGCCTGTGCGGCGTGCTTGCCAACCTGATAGTGATATTCCGGGCCCTTTTCGCCCAGCTCCAGCATATCCCCAAGTATCAGAACGCTTCTGCCCTCTGCCCTGCAGGCTATGTCTATGGAGCCCTTCATGGAGGTGGGGCTTGCGTTGTAAGCGTCGCTGAGTATGGTTATGTTTTTGCCCTTTATTATGTCCATTCTGCCTGCGGCAGGTACGTATGCGGCAACGCCCTCTGCAATTTCTTCCCGGCTCATTCCAAGGGAAAGGCCAACTGCCATTGCACACATGGCGTTCATTATCATATGCCGTCCGGGAGCGGGAACGACAAGGCGCAGAGCCCTATCGCCGTATACTGCGGTAAATTCGCTGCCCTCCAGCCCCTTATCTTCAACATTTTCAGCACGGATATCATTTTCCATGCCAAAGCCGTAGGTGATAAGATTATCCATTTTGCCCCTGAGGGTGCAGAGCTTGTCGTCGTCGCCGTTTACTATAGCCTTGCCGTGAGTTCCGATATTTTTGAATACATCGCACTTTTCACGGAGTATGCCCTCCCTTGAGCCAAGGTATTCTATGTGGGATTCGCCGATATTGGTGATAACGCCTATTGTGGGGCGCACGATATCCGCAAGAGCCGCTATCTCCCCATGGTGGTTTGTTCCCATCTCTACCACCGCCGCGCCGTGGTTTTCCTCAAGCCTGAACAGGGTAAGGGGCACGCCGGTCTGATTGTTAAGGTTGCCCTGATTCTTCAGGGTATCAAACTGCCGGGAAAGCACGCTTGCGATAAGCTCCTTTGTGGTGGTCTTGCCAACGCTGCCGGTAACGCCTATTACGGGAATATCAAACAGCGCCCTGTATGCTCCGGCTATTGAGCGAAAGGCAGTCTCGGTGGACTGCACCCTTACAACGGGGCAGGCCCACTCGCCGTCTTTGTGGGAAAGCACGGCCACTGCGCCCTTTTCCATGGCGGATTCAATAAAATTATGTCCGTCAAACCGCTCGCCTACTATGGGAACAAACAGGCATCCAGGCTGTACTGCGCGGCTGTCTATGGTTATGCCGCTGATTTTTGCATTGAGCATTTCGGCGGGGCCAAAGTATTCCCCGCCGGTAATTTCAGCTATCTGTTTTAAGGTGAAGCTTATCATTCCTGTGATCCTACTGATATTTTTTCAAAGACAGCTCTATTATCCTGCTGCAAAGCTCCTCATAGCCTATGCCTGCGGCCTTTGCCTCCTGAGGCAGATGGCTGGTGGGAGTCATGCCGGGCAGAGTATTTGCCTCAAGACAATAGAGGTTTTCCCCGTCATAGAGGTAATCCATGCGGGCATACACCTGCAGCTTAAGGCACTTGAATACCTCCATGGACAGGCGCTGTATCTCGGCGGTAAGCTGGTCGCTTATCTGAGCGGGGCATATCTCGGTAATAAGTCCGTCCTGATACTTATGGGCATAGTCGTAAAAATCCCCCTTGGGAATAACCTCGGCGGGAGGCAGAGGCCCATCCTCCAGCACGCCGCAGGTAAATTCGCGGCCTGTAATAACCTGCTCGATAAGTATTTCATCCTCGCAGCGGAATGCCTCCGCAACGGCGATATCAAGTTCCTCTTTGGTAAAGGCCTTTCTTACGCCTATGCTGGAGCCGCCGGAGCAGGGCTTTACTATGCAGGGCAGGGGAAAATCCACTTCCTGACCGCGGCTGAATATTTTGCCGACAGGAGTGGGTATGCCATGATTGAGAAACAGCTGCTTGGTAACGCCTTTATCCATTGCAAGGGCGCTGCCAAAGTATCCTGCGCCGGTATACTTTATCTCCATCATGTCAAACATGGCCTGTATCATGCCGTTTTCGCCGGGCTCGCCATGCATTGCCATAAAAACGATATCCGCCGCACGGCACAGCTCTATTACATTGGGGCCTATGCCGCCAAGGCCTTCAGCAGTTCTGGAGGCACGTATTGCCGCAAGATCCGGAGCGGCGCTCTTTACGCGATATGGCTCAAGGGGAGTTTTATCGGCAAAGTAGGCCTGAATATCCTCAGGCATTTCAGGCAGGCCGTAAAACAGGTCTATCAGCACGGCATCCTGCCCGGAGGTTCTGAGGGCATTGCATACCATAGTACCGGTGGAGATGGAAACATCTCTCTCGGCGCTGAGGCCACCTGCCAATACCACTATCCTCATATATGTAAATCCTTCTTTCGTCAAAATTTATTGTACTATATCATATGCGGCCATGATGTGAAAACATATCCTGCTGCCGCATAGGCCCATTATGCACTATTTGCCGCTAAAGGGACAGCTTTTGCAATGTTTTAGAGGGCCTTTATATCTTCAATAAGCTCCTTTACATCGGCGGGATTGGTTGCCCAGCTGGTGCAGAAACGCAGCACGGTATGATTTTCATCATAGGGGCCGTTGTTGGAGGATACGTATTTTTTATTGAGCTTTTCCATTGCGTCATTGGGCACAATTGCGAATATCTGGTTGGTACCGCTCTGCACAAGGAACCTGTATCCCTTGTCTGCAAAGGCCTTGCGGATGTCATCCGCCAGCCTGTCCGCGTGCTCCGCAAGCTTGAAGTACGCTCCGTCACGGAACAGCTCCAGGAACTGTATGCCAAGCAGGCGTCCCTTTGCGAACATGCCGCCCCGCTGCTTTATCATGTAGCGGAAGTCCTTCTTCAGTGTCTCATTGCGTATCACTACAGCCTCGCCCATAAGGGCGCCCTGCTTGGTGCCGCCGATGTAGAACACATCGCACACCTTATAGAGGAAAGGCAGATCAATGTCGTTTGCCCTGTCAGCCATACCGTAGCCCAGCCTTGCGCCGTCAAGATACAGCAGCAGGCCGTACTTATCGCACACAGCGCGAAGGTCGCTCAAAGCCTTGCGGGTGTATATGGTGCCCAGCTCGGAAGGGCTGGAGATATACACCATGCCGGGCTGAACCATGTGCTCAAAGGCCTCATCCACAAAGTGATCATGGCATACCTTTTCCACCATTTCGGCGGTAAGCAGGCCATCCTCAGTATTTACCGAAAGCACCTTATGGCCGGTGGCCTCGATGGCGCCGGTCTCGTGAACGTTTATATGGCCGGTGGATGCGGAAATTACTCCCTGATGAGACCTGAGGGCCGCAGAAATCACGGTAAGGTTTGCCTGAGTGCCGCCCACAAGGAAATGGACAGCCGCATCCGGTGCGCCGCAAAGGCCGCGGATTATATTGCGGGCTTCCTC
>JAZUMK010000005.1:0-122600 GCA_045603585.1 Clostridia bacterium | reverse complement strand
CATCTTGTTTAAAATCCCCTTGTAAAATAAATTATTTAGTGATCCCGGTTACTCGGCTGACCTGGTCTTTGCCCCCACACTCGCCGCCTGGAAGGTTCGCTACTAGGCAATTACGCCGCCCACTACTGCTCCTCTCGGGCTTATGCCCGGACGGACTTACATCTAAGCCGCACCATGCTCACGGATGACTTTGCATCTGCTTATGTGGATCGTTTTGCCTGCGACTGGCATCGACTTTCAACCACAGACCCGACAACCCGGATACCAAGGCCAATTATACTCCATACAAAAGTTTTTTACAACTGATTTTTTTTGATAAACGCTTATTGTATGGATACTTTTTCATTTTTTACAGCCAAGATGAAGGGCTGCTGTTTAATCAATAAGCTGCTCTGGGGCCGCCAACGTATTTTGGCCTTGTGCGGGCCATGGTGATATTGGCCTCGCCTATATGGCGGGTAACAGCATGTATAGGAACAACCACGGGATGCATATGCATACCTATAAAAGTTCCGCCGATGTCAATGCCTGCGGAGGCGCGGGCGCGGAGATCCTCCACCATTACATGATCCTCAAAGCGGCTGACCGCCTGCATGGCAAATGCGCCGCCTGCGTGAAGCTGGGGCTTTACCCATACCTGCTGCAGGTCGTATTTTTCCATGCATTCGCGCTCCACCACCAGGGAACGGTTAAGGTGCTCGCAGCACTGTACTGCAAGATACAGGCCCTTTTCCTTTATGCGGGGAAGCACAGCATCCATAACTGCCTTTGCCGCATCCTCGGAGGAGCCGGTGCCGATGCATTTGCCCACTATTTCGCTGGTGGAGCAGCCTATTACAAGTATGTCGCCTTTTTTGAGGGTATCGGCCGCAGCAAAAAGCTCGTCCAGCGCGGCGGCAACCTGTTCTCTTATTTTATCCATTATATGGTCTCCTTATCGGCTTAAATATAGTATTTACCGGATTTGATTATACGGCTATTCCGTCAAAACTTCAAGGCTGCGGGGATAAAATACGCCATAATGCCCGATGTGTTGACATAATGGGCATAAAATAATATCATGATATGTAATGGTTAGTTATGGCTAATCAGAGGAGGAAAGCACGTGAACCAAAAGATATTTACTCTGGGAGATCTTAAAATAGGCGAAAGCGGATATGTAAAAATCGTGGACGCCGATAATGCCCGCCGCAGGCGCATAGTGGATATGGGCATAACTCCCGGCACGCATATACGCATAGTCAAGGCCGCACCCATGGGCGACCCTCTCGAAGTGTCCCTCAGGGGATATACCCTTTCGCTGCGCCGCGAGGATGCAAAGAGCATACAGCTGCTTTCCGATGAGGAAGCAAAGGTGATGCGGGCAGAGATGGTCACCGCCCAGCGGGAGCTGGAGCTTAAGGCCAATAAGGCGCTGTCCCATTCCCCCGATGAGGACAGGGAGCATCACAAGCGGGCCGCAATGCTTACCGAATTTATCCTGCAGAAGCAGAGCTGTCCTCAGAGCTGCGAAAACTGCAAGGCGGGCTGCGGTCTCTGCGGAGATGATGATGAGCTTTCCGGCACAGTTCGCATAGCCCTGGTAGGCAATCCCAACAGCGGCAAAACCACGCTGTTCAATGCCATGACAGGCAGCAGGGAATACGTTGGCAACTGGCCCGGCGTCACCGTGGAAAAGAAAGAAGGACGCATAAAGAATACCGCTCTCTGCACCCATAATCACGATATGGTGCTGGTGGATCTGCCCGGCATATATTCGCTTTCTCCCTATTCCATGGAGGAGATGGTGGCCCGAAGGTATATTACCGGGGAAAAGCCCGAAGCCATCGTCAATATAGTGGACGGCACAAACCTTGAGCGCAATCTTTACCTTACCGTTCAGCTGATGGAGCTGGAGCGGCCCATGATAATTGCCCTGAATATGATGGACGAGGTGGAAAAGCGGGGAGACAGGATAGATTTTAAAAAGCTGTCTCTGGAGCTTGGCGTGCCGGTGGTGCCCATTTCAGCCCGCACAGGCATAGGCATTGATGAGCTAATAAACAACCTTCAGCGGATAATTCATGCAACCCATGCCCAGTATCACGAGGGTTTCAACATTGAGCCCGACGATATTTATAACGGCTATACCCATTCAATACATCACCGCATAGGCGACCTTGTGGATGAATACGCCGAGAAGGCGGGCCTGCCTGTACACTGGGCCGAAATGAAGCTTATGGAGGGGGATGTGGAGACCCGCCGTGAGCTTGCTTTGCCTGAGGATATACAGCGGCAGGTGGACAGCGTCGTGGAGGAATATTCCGCATCCGTTCCTCTGGGCGACAGCGAAAGCATGATCGCAGACGCAAGGTACAGATACGTTACAAAAGTATGCTCCATGGCTCTTAGGAGAGGACAGGAGCCGGACCAACCCACTCTTTCGGATAAGATAGACAGGGTGCTTACCCATAGGATATGGGCGCTGCCCATATTCATAGGCATAATGCTGTGCATATTTGCCCTTACCTTCGGAACCGTGGGCGCATGGCTGTCGGATCTGGTAAGTCTGTTTGTGGATGAGGTATTCTCGCCGTACGTCCGTGCCGCAATGGAGGGCGCAGGGGCAATGCCCTGGCTTGTCAGCCTTGTGTGCGACGGCATAATCACAGGTGTCGGCGGCGTGCTTACCTTCCTGCCCCAGATAGCCATACTGTTCTTCTTCCTTTCCATTTTGGAAGACAGCGGCTATATGAGCCGCATAGCCTTCATCATGGATAAGCCAATGCGAAGGTTTGGCCTTTCCGGCAAGAGCTTTATTCCTCTGCTGATGGGCTTTGGCTGTACTGTGCCCGCCACAATGGGCGCGCGCACAATGGAAAACGACAAAGACAAGCGGATGACCATACTGCTGCTGCCCTTTATGAGCTGCTCCGCAAAATTGCCGGTATACGGCCTTATCGCAGGCGCATTCTTTGCAAAGGGCAGGATGCTGGTAATACTTAGCCTGTATGTGCTGGGCATAGTGGTCGGCATACTGTCCGGATACCTTTTCCGCAAGACTCTGTTTACGGATAACGATGCTTCCTTCATGATAGAGCTGCCCGCATACCGCATGCCTGCGGCAAAGAATGTATTCACTCATGTTTGGGAGAGGGTCAGCCACTTTATAGAAAAGGCAGGCACCATAATATTTGCCATGAGCGTTGTGCTGTGGTTCCTGCAGAGCTTTGATATGTCCCTTGCCATGACTGCCGACCCCCATCAGAGCATTCTCGGCATTATCGGCGGAGCCATCGCCCCTGTATTTACCCCCATGGGCTTTGGCAGCTGGCAGGCGGCTGTTGCGCTGCTGACAGGCTTTGTTGCCAAGGAAGTGGTGGTATCCAGCCTCGCCATGTTCTGCGGCTTTTCCCTCAGCGCAGGAGGCGGTGCTGTACAGGGCGCGCTGTCCGGCATATTTACCGCCCGCTCAGCATATGCATTTTTAGTGTTTGTGCTGCTGTATACCCCCTGCATGGCGGCGGTGGCCACCATGCGAAGGGAGCTTAACAGCCGCAAGTGGACTGCCTTTGCCATATGCTATCAGCTGGCTGCGGCCTATGTGGTTTCCCTTGCGGTATACCTTATAAGCGGACTGTTCTGCTAAAAGGAGGATATTATGAGTCAGGGATTCTGGTATATACTGGCTGCCCTTATAGTGATCTGGACGGGGTTTTGTGCCGGCAGATGGTATAAGCAGCGCAAAAAGGGCAGCTGCGGCAGCTGCGGCTCCTGCCCATACAGCGGAAATTGTCACCGTCAGGACAAAAAGTAGAATCACGGCGCTTCGACAAAAAAATCGGAGCGCCTGTTTTTATCCTGTTTTGCTGGGAATTTATGCAAAACTTTGTTAGTTCACAAAAATATCCATTTTGTTTTGGCAAATATATGATATAATTAAAAAAAGTGAAGGCGCCCCATGCATCGGGAGCACCTCCCGAAGAGCGGGCGGCGCGGAAAGGGGAACCATCATGCGCATTTCTATCAATGGAAAAAACATCGAGGTCTCGGATTATCTCAGAGATTTGGTAACCAAAAAGGTATCCAAGCTGGATAAATACTTCCCCGAAGACACAGAAGCCCACGTACTGCTTGCCGTAGAGCGCAACAGGCACATCGTTGAGGTGACCATTCCTTATTCCGGCGGTATCATCCGCGGCGAGGAAGTCAGCGGCGATATGTATGCCTCCATCGATACTGTTCTCGCCAAGGTCGAAAAGCAGATCACCCGCCATCGCACCAAGCTGGAGAAGACTCTCCGCGCTGATGCATTTGCCGAGGCTGATTTTGTTGATTATGACGATGAAGAAGACGATGCCGGCAGCGTAGTAAGGGTAAAGCGTTCCTCCATCAAGCCCATGGATGTTGAAGAAGCTGTGCTCCAGATGGAGCTGCTGGGCCATTCCTTCTATGTATTTGAAAACGCCGATGACGGTCAGGTAAACGTTGTCTACAAGCGCAAGGACGGCAACTACGGCCTCATCGAGCCTGAAAGATAAATATCATAATCAATGGGAAAACGCCCCTATAATAAAGCGGCCGGATCAGCTTCCGGCCGCTTTTTCTCCCCTTGCTAAGGGCGTTTTAAATGGATTATAATATTTCCATACCCCCATGCATGCGGCATGAGGGCGTGTTTGCGTGGATTTTTAAAAATCTTTCATCGGAGGAATTTATGTATATAATCGTAGGCCTTGGCAATCCCGGCAGGGAATATCAGAATACCCGCCACAATGTGGGCTTTATGACTCTGGACATACTGGCAGACAGGCTGAACATAGAAATAAAAAGGCACAATTTCCGCGCCGTATTCGGCGAGGGCTATATCGGCGGCACAAAGGTTGTGCTGGCAAAGCCGGAAACCTATATGAATCTTTCCGGATGGAGCGTTATGGACCTGTGCAATTGGTATAAGCCTGAGCACCATCAGCTCATAGTAATATACGACGATATCGATATTCCTCTGGGCACAATCCGCATCCGGGGCAACGGCTCTGCCGGTACCCATAACGGCATGCGGAATATAGTATATCAGCTGGGCTATGATGACTTTCCCCGCATAAGGGTAGGCATAGGCCGTACCGATGGGGAAAGGACACTTGTGTCCCATGTGCTGGGCGCTCCCGAAGGCGAGGAGAGGGAACTGCTCATCAAGGCGATGAAGGATGCGGCGGATGCAGCGGAGCTTATCGTCAGGGGCGATTTAAAGGAAGCTCAGGCCCGCTACAACAAGAAACCCAAAAAGGAAAAGAAGCCCAGAGAACAGCAGGAAGAAACCGCTGAAAAGGACCAGACCAAAACCACAGCCCCATCAGAGGAAGCATAAAAAGTGACAGATCCCCTTCTTTCCATACTGAATAAACATCCTGAATACAGCCGCCTGCTTCAGGCCCTGAAAAAGGGCGAAGGCCCGGCGGGTGTATTTGGGCTGGGCGATGCCCACAAGGGACATGTTGCCGCGGCGCTGGCCGCAGAATGCAATATGCCCCTTCTTGTGGTTGCGCCGAATGAGCTTGCCGCAGGCAAACTGTGCGATGATATTTCCGCATTTGTGCCCTGCATGCATTTCCCTGCCCGTGAAATACCCCTTGCAGGCAAGGGGTACGCCGCCAGTACCAGCATAGAGGCCCGCAGAATATCCATACTTTCCGCTCTGGCCGAAGGGGCGAAGATGACTGTTACCGTGTCCATTCAGGCGCTTATGCAGCGGGTGGCTGAGCCTGAGGTTATATGCGATGCCGTAAACAGCTTTTCTGCAGGGCAGGTGATAGACCCCCGGGATATGCTGACAGCCCTTGTGGAGGCGGGATACGAGCGGGTGGATGTATGCGAAAACAGAGGTCAGGTATGCCGCAGAGGCGGATATGTGGATGTTTTTCCCATGACGGGAGACTCCCCTGTACGCATTGAGTTTTTTGATGACGAAATAGATACCCTGCGCACCTATGACCCCGTGACCCAGCGTTCGATCGACAGCATAGAGAGCATCCTCATTCCCCCTGCGACTGAAATGCCAATAACGGCCAATGCAAGGAATAATGCGATCAGGCTATTGAAAAAAAGAGGGGCGTCCGAGCTGCTTGACAGCCTTGAGCAGGGAGGCAGACCGGATAACGCCGTGGCGTTATTGCCGCTGTTTTATCCCGGCAGCAGTACGCTGCTTGATTATTTCCATGACGGCTGTATACTCATCGACGAGCCTGCCCGCGTGGAGGAAAGCGGAAAGATAGCCTGGCAGGAATTTTTGGATGGCGTTACTTCGCTGATAAGCTCCGGGGAAGCACAGCCTGAGCAGGCAGATATTACCATATCCCCTCTGGATACCATAAAGCGGCTGGATACAAAGCGCACAGCCATGTTCTTCGCCCTTACCCGTACATATGGGCTGATAGGGCCAAAATGCATATTCAAATTCGAAACCAGGCCCATATCCAAATACATCGGCCGGGAGGAATTGCTGTGCGAGGATATCGCTTCATGGAAAAAGAGCAAAACCACGGTATTGATATACGCCGGCAGCCATGCAAAGAGACTGCAGGACAGGCTGCTTGACCTTAATGTGATCCTTCCGGTAAAGGAAGAGCTGGACAGGGAGATAATACCCGGCGAGGCGCTGATAATTGAGGGACAGATAAGCCGGGGCTTTGAATATCCTGAACTTTCTCTTGCGGTAGTAAGCGAAAGCGAGCTGTACGGCTCGGAAAACCGCAGATCCCAGCAGAAAAGGCGCCGCAAGCCCCAGCTTGCCTTCAGCGAGCTTTCGGTTGGGGATCTTGTGGTTCATGAGCTTCACGGCATAGGCCGCTTTATAGGGGTGGAAACCCTTAATGTGGGCGGCGTGCAGAAGGACTATCTGCATCTGGTTTATTCCGGCGGGGATAAGCTGTATATCCCCACAGATCAGCTGGACAGGGTACAGAAATACATCGGCGGCGAAGAGGAAACTCAGCGCCTTTCCAAGCTTGGCAGCGGCGAATGGCAAAAGACGGTATCCCGTACCCGTGAAAGCGTAAAGCGTCTTGCCTTTGACCTTGTGCGGCTTTACGGCGAGCGGCAAAAGCGCAAAGGCTTTAAGTTTTCCCCGGATACATCCTGGCAGAAAAAGCTGGAAGACAGCTTCCCGTATGACGAAACACCGGATCAGCTTACCAGTATCGAAGAAATCAAGGCGGATATGGAAAGCGATAAGGTAATGGATCGCCTGCTGTGCGGAGATGTGGGCTACGGCAAAACCGAGGTTGCCCTCCGCGCTGCCTTCAAGGCCGTCATGGACAGCAAGCAGGTGGCGATACTTGTTCCCACCACCATTCTTGCCCAACAGCATTACGGTACCATTGCCGCCCGTTTTGACGGTTTCCCCGTAAAGGTGGAGCTGCTGTCCCGCTTTAAAACTCCCAAGGAAGAAGCGGCCATACTGGAGGGTCTTGAAAAGGGCAGCGTGGATGTTGTGGTAGGCACCCACAAGCTGCTCAGCAAAAACGTAAAATTCAAGGACCTTGGCCTTTTGATAGTGGATGAAGAGCAGCGCTTCGGTGTGGGGCATAAGGAGCAGATAAAGAATATCCGTCAGTCTGTGGATGTGCTTACCCTGTCTGCAACTCCTATACCCAGAACTCTGCATATGTCCATGACAGGCATAAGGGATATGTCCGTCATGGAGACCCCTCCTTCCCAGCGGTATCCCGTGCAGACCTATGTGATGGAATACAGCGAGGCCGTGGTGCGGGAGGCCATACTTAAGGAGGTCGGCCGGGGCGGACAGGTGTACTTCGTGTACAATAACGTGCGCAATATGGAGCGGTTTGCCGCCCAGCTGAAGCAGCTTGTGCCGGAAGCGGAGATAGCCTTTGCCCATGGCCAGATGAGCGAGCGGGTGCTGGAGAAAACCATGCTGGAATTTATGGAGCACAAGTATGATTTGCTCCTTTGCAGCACCATAATAGAAAGCGGACTGGATATTCAGAACGTCAATACCATAATCATCTACGATGCGGACTGCATGGGTTTGTCCCAGCTGTATCAGCTCAGGGGCAGAGTAGGCCGCGGCGTGCGCCTTGGCTATGCCTATATGATGTATAAGCGCAATAAGGTGATGAACGAAACTGCGGAAAAGCGCCTTGTGGCAATAAGGGATCTTACCCAGTTCGGCTCCGGCTTCAAGGTGGCACTGCGGGATCTTGAAATCCGCGGCGCAGGCAATCTTCTGGGCCCGGAGCAGCATGGACACATGGAAGCCATAGGCTATGACCTTTACTGCAAGATAGTGGACAGCGCGGTCAGGGAAGCAAAGGGCGAGCCTGTGCCCAAGGATATCGATACCGTAATGGAAATACCCATACCTGCCAATATACCCCATTCCTACATACCCAGAGAGGCGGAGCGGCTGTCCATGTACAAGCGCATTGCCCAGATAACCTCTCAGCCGGATGTTTACGATGTGCAGGATGAGCTTATCGACCGCTACGGAGAGATCCCCAAAGAGGTGCAGAATCTGGTATTTGTGGCGCTGCTCAAGGCGGATGCAAAGCGGGCCCACATACAGCGCCTTGCGGTAAAGCCCGGCGAGGTAAGGATAATATTCGACCCGGAAGCCCCCATAGACGGCATAAAGCTGTATTCAACGGCGCTGAATATCTTTGGCGCGGCAATGGTGGTGGATGAAGTTCCCACCATGGTGATACGCAGGCCGCGCACCTCCGTGGAAGAGCTTTGCGGAGAATTGACACAGATTGTTTACATGCTGTTTGATTGCATTGAAAAGTGACTGCGGTTATAATTATGCCTGTGAAATTTGGGCCGGGTTTTATACTGCGGCCCGGAAACGGAGAATACCATGAAGAAGACTTTTGCTTTGATTTTTGCTCTTATAATGGCGCTGTCTCTGGTGGGCTGCAGCTCAACTCCCGCCGCAGAGGGCCCTGCCGATACCGAGGTGGTGGTTTTTGATCCCGATGCGGCCGTTGCCACCATAGGCGATGAGGTGGTTACCTTTGCCGAATACGAAGAGCTTTTCAATACCTATGCCGAATACTACGTTATGATGGGCTACGATATGGAAAACGACAGGGAAGCCGTTGAAAGCCTGCAGGATTTCATCGTGGATACCATGGTGGAGGAAAAGGTGATAGCTTATCAGGCAAAGGAAAACGGCTTTGGTGAAGTAAGCGCCGAAAAGCTGGCCGAAATAGAGGCCACCGCAGCGGAAGAGCTTGCCGATATGGTTGCCGCTGTACAGGAACAGGCAGAGGCCGAGGCTGAGGAAGACAGCTCTGTAAACATTGAAGAGCGCACTGCCGAGCTTTTTGCAATGGAGACCGAATACTATACCGGACTGTCCATGACCCAGGAGGAAATGGAGCAGTGGATAATAGATTATTACAGGGATATCGCGATCAATGACGGTTTCCGCGAGGCTATGCTTGCCGATGTTACCGTATCCGATGAAAAGGTAAAGGAATGGTATGATTCCGCTGCTGCAGAGGATATGGAGATATATGCGGAGAATCCCGAATATTACAAGGATGACAAGGAAAGCGAAGAAAACTACGGCGATTATCCCGTTGTATACGCTCCCGAGGGATACAAGCGCATGCTGCATATCCTGGTGATTCCCGAGGAGGATCTGCCCGATGAATACTATGAGAAGGAAAGTTCCATCGAGCTGCTCAGGGCAGAGTATGGAGAGCTGGCCTTTACGGTAAACGTGGAGGGCGGCGAGGGCAAGGATCGTCTTGCCGAGATAGAAAAGGAATACAAGCAGCTCAAGGCGGATATGGAAAAGCTTATGGATGCTTACTATGCACCTGTTATGACAAAGGCAAAGGAAGCTTATGCAAAGCTTGAGGCAGGCGAAAGCTTTGAAGCTGTAATGGAAGAGTACAGCATAGATATCCCCGTAAACTCCAAGGGCCGCCTTATCAGCAATCAGTATATATCCGATTACGATTGGTCCAACGAGGTAAAGGCAGAGTTTGCAACGCTGAAGATCGGCGAATACTCCAATGTGATACGGGACGACGAAGGCTGCCATATACTTTACTACCTTGCAGATGAACCCGGCGGCTATGCGGACTATGAGACCATCAAGGAAGCCATCCGTCAGCTGCTTATCACCGAGGCAAGGGATGAAGAATGGCTTGCCCTGGTGGATGCATGGAAGAATGACGGCAGCGTCGTGCTGAATAACGACCTTATCCACAGCCTTGAGTATCAGCCTGTTGCAGTTGGTTAAAGAAATAATATAAGCAGATATAAGCCGCCTTGGGGCGGCTTTTGCTTTTTAGCGGATAGTATGATAATCTGTATTCAGCAAACCGTATCGGAGGACAGTATGAGACTTGATAAATACCTTAAGGTATCCCGCATAATCAAGCGGCGCACAGTGGCAAACGAGGCCGCGTCACTGGGCCGCATAGAAATAAACGGCAAGGTCGCCAAGGCTTCCACCGAGGTAAAGGTGGGGGATGCGCTGGATATTCTCATGGGAGGCAAACACACCGTCGTCAGGGTGGTCAGCATAAATGAGCATGCATCCAAAGCGGATGCGGCGGAAATGTATCAGCTTATTTCCAGAGGTGAGTAGCATGAGGGTTGCAGCGGTAATACTCTGCGCAGGCGCTTCCAACCGCATGGGCAGGGATAAGCTTACAATAGAGCTGGGGGGCAAAACGGTGCTCCGTCGTTCCGTTGAGGCTTTTATCTCGGCAGGAATACGCAGCATCGTGCTGGCCTGCTCCGATGCCACGTGGGACGAAGCAAAGATACTTGCAGATGAATATGGCCTTGCCATGGTGGAGGGCGGAGCAACAAGGGGCGAATCCGTTTACAATGCCCTTAAAACTATGGATTGCGACATCGTGGCAATACACGACGGCGCCCGCTGTCTGGTAACTTCCGGGATAATCATGGACAGCATAGCCTCCGCGGCAAAGTATGGCAGCGGGGTTGCTGCGGTGCCTGCGAGGGATACCATGTGGAAGGGTGAAGAAATAGTGGACAGAGCCGCTGTAATGGCCGCACAGACCCCTCAGACCTTCGCCTTTGATAAAATACTTGCTGCATATAAAAAAGCCGTAGAGGAAGGATATGAGGCCACAGACGACTGTGCGCTGTATCAAAAAATGTGGGGCAAGGCTCATTTTTCCATGGGGAGCATAGTAAATCAAAAGCTTACCGTGGAATCGGATATGGAGCTGTTTGCAGGTATGTGCGCACAGCAGCGCACCGGCTACGGCGAGGATACCCACAGATTCTGCAAAGGCCGCAGGCTGGTGCTGGGCGGCGTGGATGTGCCATATGAAATGGGCTTGCTTGGACATTCCGATGCGGATGTGCTGACCCATGCCGTAATAGACGCAATGCTGGGGGCGGCGGCCATGGGAGATATAGGCAGGCTGTTTCCGGATTCTTCGGCGGAGTATAAGGACATATGCTCCCTGATACTGCTGGAGCGGACATGGGACAAGGTCAGGGCAAACGGATTTTCGCTGGTAAACATAGATGCCACCATAATCGCTCAGCAGCCAAAGCTTGCGCCCCATATAGACCGCATGCGGCAAAACATAGCAAGGATACTGGGCTGCGGCGCAGAGCGCATCAGCGTAAAGGCTACCACCCCTGAACACACCGGCCCCGAGGGCAATCTTGAATGCATCACCGCAAGGTGCGTATGCACGTTAAAACTGTAAAACATACATAAAAACAAAAAGCAGGCTGCATGCACAGCCTGCTTTTAAGTTGTGTTTGGCTATTAGTTGAGGGCTTCCTTGAGAGCCTTGCCTGCCTTGAAGGCGGGGGACTTGCTGGCAGCGATCTCGATCTCTTCGCCGGTCATGGGGTTGTGGCCCTTGTGAGCGGGACGCTCGCGAACTTCGAAACCACCGAAGCCAACGATCTGAACCTTTTCGCCCTTTACGAGAGCGTCAGTGATGCTTTCGAAGGTGGCGAGAACAACAGCCTCTGCGTCCTTCTTGGAGATGGAGCACTTACCTGCTACTGCAGCGATCAGTTCGGTCTTATTCATTGAATATATCCTCCCAAATAATTTATGTTACTTATGTTGTCCAAACGCGGACGTTTGATATTATACTAACTATTTTCTGCGGACGCAAGCAAAAATTTCAAAAAACAGGCTGTTTTTCTAATTTTTTTGCATTTGTGCCTTGGCCTTGTCCCAATATTCGTCCATTTGGGCAAGAGTCATGCCCTCAAGGGAGCGGGAATCCGCTGCAATCAACTGTTCCATGCGGGAAAAACGGGCGATAAATTTATTGGTTGAGGCGTTCAGCAGGCCTTCGGGATCACGCTTCAGCAGGCGTATAACGTTTACCGCGGCAAACAGCACGTCGCCCAGCTCTTCGTCAATATGGGCATCATCGCCCTGCTCCATGGCCTCTGCCAGCTCGGATACCTCTTCCGGCAGCTTGTACATGGCCTCATATGCATCGCTCCAGTCAAAGCCGGCGTGGGCGGCCTTTTTCTGCACCTTGGCAGCCCGCATAAGGGCGGGGAAGCCCTTGGGTATGGCCTGCATTATCTCGGTATAGCTGCTGTGCTGCTTTTCCTTCTTTTTAAGGTTTTCCCAGTTGAAGAGCACCTGTTCGGATGTATCCGCCTTAACTGTGCCGAAAACATGGGGATGGCGGTAGATCATCTTGTTGATAACACCGGTGGCAACATCGCGCAGGGTGAAGGTGGAGGTTTCCTCCTCCATTACGGCATGCAGACCTATCTGCAGCAGCAGGTCTCCCAGCTCTTCGCAGAGGGCATCGGGGTCCTTGTTGTCTATGGCGTCTATTACTTCGTAGGCTTCCTCGATAAGGTTGCTGCGGATGGATTCGTGGGTCTGCTCTGCATCCCAGGGGCAGCCGCCGGGAGCCCTCAGGCGGCGCAGTATGTACATAAGGCCGTCTGCATCGCCGCGGGTCAGGCTTTCTTGAGCGGGAGCGGGGGGCACTATACAGCAGGTGGCTGCAAAGTATCCGCTCTGCCTGTCCAGCTCATAGAGGGGGATGCTGCGTACGTCGTATGTGCCGCAGTCATTCATGGTGCAGAAAAACACCTGATATTCATCGGGATAGTATTCCCCAAGGGTCAGCTTTATTTCCCCGGCACGGATGGGGGTGTCGATTTCTTCGATGCACAGGGGGATAAAGGGGTCAATGCGTGCGGGAATATCGTTTGCGGCGCAAATTGTCATGCGTCCGTAGGCAAGGCCTGCCTCTGCGCAGGCGGCTTCGGCATAGCCTGTGCCGGGCATCAGCTTAACGGATATGTTTCTTTCCTCTGCGGCCTTGCGTATGGCGCTTAGCTGAGCCTGTCCGGGGCCGCGGCCGGGTACGGCGTAAACCGCATCCATACCGCACATAAGGCGGGCGGCGATGGCATCGTTCAGCTCGTCAAAGTCAAAGCATTCTCCGTAAAGGTCATCCATGGAGGTGTAGGGAATGCCTGAGGACTTTATCCACTGGGCACTGTGATGGGCATCCGTCTGCAGGAACAGCTTTCCTGCATTGAGTACGGCGATCTGTGCCGCAACGCCAAGGCTGTTTGGGGTGGAAAGGGGAACTATTGTCAGCTGGGTCATTTGATTTTCACCTCTTATTTATTGCCGTATATAAGTTTTCTCAGCTTGCCGCCGCCGGGGATATAGCTGAGCTCTTCCCTGGAGAACATCTTAAGGTATATTGCAAGTATGGCGTATACGCAAACGCCGAGGAACACAGCTATTATCACTGCGGTAGTCTCGTGACCCATGCGGTATATGAAATCGTGGCACATATACACCATTGCGCCCATGGCAAGGGAGGACAGCAGGGGCTTGAGAACAACGTCCCACAGGTTCAGCTCTATCCTTGCCCTGCGGAGGGCATAAACGGTATCCGCGAGGCCTGCAAAGGCATAGCAGATAACGGTGGATACAGAAGCGCCCTGAATGTTGATGGATGGGATGTTCATCAGTATCAGCAGGGAAACGACCTTCAGCAGGAAGCCTATGAACAGATTGAACAGGGGTACGTTGGGCTTTCCGAGGCCCTGAATGACGCCTGTCATGGACTGTACGAGGGAGAGGAATATTACGCCGATGGAGGCGGTATGCATAAGGTCTGCGGCAAGGTCAAGCTGGGCTTCCGTAAGCACCGGATACAGCATGGCCAGTATGGGGCGGGCCAGTACGAACAGGCCAACGGCGCAGGGCAGGCCGATTATAAGGGCCAGCTTTAGGCCGAGGCAGCATATGTTCATGACGCTTTCCTTTTCCCTGCGGGCAACGGCGGCGGATATGGCCGGCACAAGGCTCATTGCAAGGGCCATGGTAAGCACACCGGGCATGTTTATAAGGGTGGTAACGTTTGTGCGCAGCAGGGAATATGCGGTCTGGGCGGTATCCTGAGAATAGCCCAGCTTAAGCAGTATTCTGATTATAAGGGCGCTGTCCACCATGCCGGAAAGGGAACTTATTGATGCGCCAAGGGTAATGGGGACGGCCAGAAGGATAAGGTTCTTTAAAACAGGGGCGGGCTTGTAGGCTTCTGTCTGAGCCATCCGCTTCATAATGGCGGGGCGGTAGCGGTTGTAAACCAGGATTATCACTATCAGCGCCAGCACTTCGGATATTGCTACGCCTATCAGCGCGCCCATTGCGGCAAATTCGGGGCCACGGGGCAGCAGCTTGATGGCAAGGGTGAGGCCTATTGCCAGCTTGCCCACCTGCTCTACCACCTGTGAAAGGGCGGTGCCTGTCATGCGCTGCATTCCCTGGAGATAGCCCCGGTAAGCGCACATGATGGATACCACAAGCATTGCGGGGGAAAGCACCTTGAAGGAGTAATGGGCCGCATCCAGCGTGGATATGGCGGCGAGGGCATTGGAGCCGAAGAACATCAGCGCGCCTGTTACAAGGCCAACGCAGATGAGCAGCTTCATGGCGGTGGTAAATACCTTATGTGCTCCTCTGTAATCTCCTGCAGTCATCCGTTCTGATACCATTTTGGATATGGCGGTGGGAAGGCCGGATGAGGATATGACCAAAAGGCCGGAGTAGTAAGGATATACCACTTCGTAGTAGCTTGTTCCGATGGGGCCTATGGCGTTTGCCAGAGGTATGCGGAAGAAAGCGCCTATTATTTTTACCAGCAGGCCCGCCGCACCAAGTATTACGGCGCCCCGCACGAAAGAAGTCTTTTTCTTTTCCATTGTTATCTCGCTCCGGGAGTATTGCCTGAAACGGGCATGGCAAAGCCTGCCGTCTCCCCATAGGCTTATCTATTATACCAGATTTACAGCCGTATGCATGAAAAAATGCGAAGAAAGCGAAAAGTTTTCCAATACGACATATTAATCCACCATCAAATATAGTATACTTGTATCAAATTCTTGCGGTCATATCAGGATAAAACTACATTTTTCAGCCAAACGGGAGAGATGCATTATGAATATCACTATGAATATGGACGGAAAAACCATAGCCATTGAAAGCGGAAAAACAATACTGGATGCGGTGCGCATGGCAGACCTTGACAGCATCAGCCTTGCGGAGCGCCCCCTTGCCGCACAGATTGCGGGGGAGGTATTCAGCCTTGGCTTTACCCCCAATAAGGATACAAATATGCACCTTCTCCGCTATACCGATGAGATGGGCAGAAGGGTATATGAGCGCACCCTTCAGTTTGTGTTTATTCTGGCCGTAAGAAAGCTGTATCCCTCCGCAAGGGTGTGGGTAAGGTATTCCCTTGGTCAGGGGCTGTTTATTTCCCTTGCCGATGGAGATAAGGCATTTACCCAGGAGGACACCAATAAAATCGAAACCCAGATGCGTCTGCTGGTGCGCAAAGGGCTTCCCCTTGAGCGCAAACGCATATCCATAAAAGAGGCTGTGGAGTTCTTTGAAAAGGACGGACAGCAGGACAAGGCGGATCTGCTCAAGTGGCGCAGGTTCAGCTATTTTGACGTATATCAGGCGGAAGGACATATGGATTACTTTTACGGGGAAATGACTCCGGATACTTCATATGTGGATGTTTTCCGCCTCAAGCATGTTTGGGATGGGGCGGTCATGCTGATGATGCCCAGAGTGGATGCGCCGGATGTGCTTGCAGAGTGTCCCGACCTGCCCAAGCTTCATTCGGTATTCCATCAGAGCGACGAATGGGGAAGGCTGATGAAGTGCGATACCGTTCATCAGCTCAATACCGCTGTTCAGAACGGCAGCATACGGGAGCTGGTGCGTATAAATGAGGTTCTGCATCAGCGCAGATATGCCGAGGTGGCGGATAAAATACTGGAAAAGGGCGCAAAGGCAATACTGCTGGCAGGCCCTTCATCCTCCGGAAAAACCACATCTGCCCACAGGCTGGCAACTCAGCTGAGGGTGCATGGCCTTGACCCTGTAATGCTGTCACTGGATGACTACTACATCGACAGGGACAAAATACAGCCCGATGAAAATGGCGAAATTGACCTTGAGCATATAAACACCCTGGATATTCCCCGCTTCAAGCAGGATCTTGCCGCCCTTATACGGGGCGAAGAGGTGGAAGTGCCGGAGTTTGATTTTAAGACCGCCCGCCGTGCACCCCATGGAAGGCTGCTTCAGCTCAGGGAGGATCAGCCGGTGATAATCGAGGGCATACACGGTCTTAATCCTCAGCTTATCGGCGAGGTGGATGAAAGCAAGATATTCAGGGTGTATGTCAGCGCTCTTACCACCCTCAACCTTGACGACCATAACCGCATACGCACCACGGATATCCGCATTCTTCGCCGCCTTGTCAGGGATTATAAGACCCGCAACGCATCAATGGAAGAAACCCTTGGCATGTGGGCCAGCGTAAGGCGGGGAGAGGAAAGGTGGATCTTCCCCTATCAGGAAAATGCCGATGCACTTATCAATACCACGCTGCTGTACGAGCCCTCTGTGCTGAAGAAATATGTGTACCCCCTGCTAAATGAGGTTACGCCCCAGAGCAAATATTACGCCATGGCGCGGGATATCGTGAAATTCCTCAATTACATACTGGATGCGGATATTGAGGACGAAATTCCTCCCACATCCATAATGCGTGAGTTTATAGGCGGCAATACCTATTACCGCAGCTAAAACACCCATCTGTGCAGAAAGCCGCTGAGCCAGCTTATGGGCAGGCTGAGAATTGCCCACAACAGGGTATACCGGGGGCATATCTGCCCGTAAAGATTCAGCGGTATTTTTGAATAGTCCCACACCGACAGCTTAAGCCGCAGGTTTACAATGTATCCTGCGGCAAATTCGAGAGCGGTTATCAGCAGCGCCCCGATGATGCACTTATAAATCAAAGGCAGGGAATACCTTGCAAATATGCCGTCCAATATGGCAAAGGCAAGTCCGCCGGCTACAAACATGGAAACATGGCTGCGGCCCCGCCACAGGTATTCCAGCCCAACGTAAGCTCCGCCGCCCAAAATAAAACACACAATAAAACTTATCATGTCAATAGCTTGGCTGCGGGACATAAAAATATTCAAAATCAATATGTGGTATGATATAATCATACCGTATACAAAATCATCCAAGGAGGTAGCTGTCTTGTCCTGTAAGGTTTGGGCTCACAGAGGCGCCAGCGCATATGCGCCGGAGAATACCATTCCCGCTTTCCGCATGGCCATGGAGATGGGCGCGGACGGCATAGAGCTGGATGTGCAGCTCAGCAGCGACGGCAAGCTGATGGTAATACACGATGCCACAGTGAACCGCACCTCAAACGGCAGCGGCAGGGTGGTGGATATGACCTGCCAGGAGCTGAAAAAGCTGGACTTTTCCAATGGAATGGCAGAGTATAAGGATGCTCGCATCCCAACGCTGAAGGAAGTATACGGCCTTGTCAAAAACAGCGCCATGACGGTAAACGTGGAGGTGAAGTGCGACGAGGTGATGTATTATGGCATATGGGATAAGCTGATCCGCCTTGAGCGGGAGATGGGCATGCAGGGAAGGATCATCTATTCCTCTTTTAATCATTACGTTCTGCAGAAAATACGGGAAATAGACCCGGATGCAAAGATAGGCCTGCTGTATTCCAATGCAATGGTAGATCCATGGGTATATGCAAACTATCTAAAAGCGGATGCCATACATCCCCACTGCAAGGCTGCGCTGCTTTGTCCCGGCCTTATGGAAGGCTGTGCAGAGAACGGCATCGAGGTAAACGCATGGGCGGCGGATACGGAGGAAGATATGGCTGCCCTCATACAAAAGGGCGCAAATGCCCTGATGACAAACAACCCGGATGTGGCCCTTGGCCTGCTGGGAAGATAAAATACGGAGGATATTATGGCGGGCCGCAAAAAGGACGAGCTTAAGCTGCCCAATTACATAAACGGAAGCAGCCAGAGGAGCAAAAGCCCCTCTGCTTCCCCTGAGCGAAAATCCTCTCCGCCTGCACAAAAAACACAGGCCGCAAAACCGGCAAAGCCTGCCCAAAGGCGGGCGGCTCCGGAGAAGAGCAAGCCCAGGAAGCGGGTAAACTACAAGCGCATGATAACTGTGCTTGGCGTATTCATTCTGCTGATATGCGGCGCGATATTCCTGCTGAGCCGCGCCGGACAAAGCAGCGAGCAGCTGGTCATCGGCACAGAGCAGGTATTGCCGGACGGTGTTAAGGTGCTTGGCATAGACGTGGGCGGCGAAACCAAGGCAAAGGCCAGGCAGGCTGTTTCCGCTGCGGCGGATGAGATAATCGATTCTGCCTGTATCACAATAAACATGGCAGGGGAGCAGTACACTATCAATGCCGAGCAGATAAACCTTGCCTACGATATAGAAAGCACCCTTCAGCGTGCCCTTGCGTATACTCCGGCAGATTCCGGCGTTGTTGACGTTACTGCGGCGTCAAATCCCGGCGAGATAAACGACATATTCACCTGGAATACAATAAACCTCCGCATGGAGCTTGATGAAATAGCCCAAGCGTTCAACATCCAGCCTGTGGAGGCAAAGATAGAGCCCCTGCATGGCCCTACCGGCGTGTCCTTCAATTTTTCAGAGGGCAAAGAGGGCCGCGTGATGGATGTGGAGCAGACATATGAGTACATAAACTCCATGCTGTCCACCGGAATGTACACTTTCTCCATGGATGGCATATACAACAGCGTTACCCCATCCATAACTCAGGCGGACCTTCAGGGCGGCTTTGGCCTCAGATCCTCCTTCTCTACTCAGTTCCCCACCAGCCGCAGCGACGAAACCGTACAAAACCGCGTATTCAACATAGAAAAGGCGGCGGATATAGTGAGCGGCACGGTGGTTGCCCCCGGCGAAGAATGGAGCTTTAACGGCCACGTTGGCCCCCGTACCTACGATACCGGCTGGAAGGGAGCAAACGGCATTGCGGACGGCAAGGATTACACCATACAGGCGGGCGGCGGCATATGTCAGGTAAGCACAACTCTGTACAATGCCCTTGTGTGCGCCGATGTGGAGATAAGCTACCGCAGGGCCCATACCATTCCCTCCACCTATGTGGATAAGGGACTGGATGCCACGGTGGATTCCATAACCAATATAGACCTGAAGTTCAAAAACAATACGGATGCTCCAATATATCTACATGCCTTTATTGAGGATGTGCCGGATACCAAATACAAGACCATCACCTTCGAGATATACGGAAGATCCCTGCCCGACGGAGTTACCTACAAGACCCGCAGCGAGATAAAGGAAACCATACGCCGAAAGGACGTAAACTACACCGATGACGATACCATCCCAAGGGGATACAAGCTGGTTACCCTGGAGGCCAGAAACGGTTATGTGGTGGAGGCCTATCAGGATAAATACGTAAACGGCGTACTGGAAAGCTCAGAGCTGCTCTACACCGACACCTACAAGGGCAACGCGGAGGAAGCCCGCAGAGGCACCGCCAGCCCCAAGTATTACACTCCCCCGGAGGGTGCAGTTCCAATAGAAGATTGATCGGGAAATAAATTAAAGCCGCCCACTTTGAATAGTGGGCGGTTTTGTATGTGTGCTTACTTATAGCAGATATCAAGGCCGGAGAAGGCGGCTTTGCCGATAATGACAATGGGAACAGCGTCTGCGTCATGGACGCCGGCAATATTTGTGCCGCTGAAGGAGCTTTCGCTTTTGAATACGGCCTTTACAGAGGGCGGCAGTATCAGGCTCAGGTGGCCGAAAACCACCTCCACCTTAAGCGCAGCGTCGGCGGCAAAGGTGCAGTCTGAAAGATCCATGGTGCAGCTGCCGAATACTGTTTCTATATCTGCGCCGGATATTTCGCAGCTTTCCACGGCGTAATGCTTTTCGCCAAATACCGTTTCGCTGGAAAGGAAACCGTTGCTGAGGTCGTATTGGCCTGTGGGATTTGCGCCAAAACGGCAGAAGCGGTGATGGGGCTTTTTGCTGCGGAAAACCGAGGGAAACAGCTTGCGGAGAACCATGTCCAGCCCTAAAAGCACCAGAGCCACAGACCATATGATATTCAGGTCTATGGGGGAAGAAACCGCTGAGCCGAGGTTGTTCAGCAGAAAGTACAGCCCCGTGCCGGCAATGCCGAGGCAGAATAATGAACGATGCTCTATAAACCAGGCAATGCCTATGCCCAGCAGTGCGGCGGGCCAGAGTATATCCCATATGGCAAAGGGAAAGTTTGTTATACGGCTTATAAGGAACGCAGCGCCCAGCACTATCATCAATATGCCCAGCCCTATGCCGTTTGGATGGCAGGTGATGTTTTTTGATTGGGGTTCGGGCTTTGTCTGAGGTGCCGCTGCCTGTGTTATTCCCAGCAATTCGTCGGCAGATACGTCGAATATGGCTGCGATAAGGGGAATTGCGGTTATATCGGGGCAGGATATGTCGTTTTCCCATTTGCTTACGGCCTGAGGGGATACGCCCAGCTTTTCCGCCAGCTGTTCCTGCGTCATTCCTGCGGCCTTTCTCAGGGTCATTATCCGCTTGCCGAGGGTGGTGTTTTCGGATGTCATTTTGTATGCTTCTCCTTTTGTTTGCTTGTGGAGATTATGCCATGCGGTGTCGCTGTGTTCCATAACCCGGTTGTTTCATTGGGGCAAAACTATAACAACCGGCGGTTGAAAAACCGCTCAACCATAGGTTGAGCGGCGAAAAAAGCTTTAGTCGTCCACGTCGAAGGCTTCAAGCTTGCCTTTCTTTTCCGGTTTGCTATCGCCATGCTTTGTCAGCAGCATTGTTACGAAGGAAAGGGCAACCATGCCTGCGGCGTAGGGGAACAGAGTGTGATAGCCCACATGCTGCAGCAGCTGCCCCGAGATGATGGGGGTCAGTATCTGGGCCGCCATGGAGAAGGTGTAATAATAGCCGGTGTATTTGCCGATATCTGCGCCGGTGGAAATTTCCACAACCATGGGGTAGCTGTTTACGTTTATGGCTGCCCATGCAAAGCCCACCAGAACGAACACGATGTAAAGTATGGGGGAGAACTGAGTGGCAACCAGTGCAGCCAGCAGGAAGCAGCCTGCCAGCACCGCAACGCCTATGAGTATGGTGCGCTTGCGGCCTATCTTAGAGGCAAGGGAGCCGATGGGTATGTAGGAAACGACAGCGCCCACTGTGGCGATCATAAGGCAGGTGGATGCGCTGCTTACGTTCTGTCCCCACATTTCGGTGGCATAGCGGGAGAATGCGGTAGTAACGGCATTGTAGCCCATGTACCAGAAGGCAACGGAGAACAGTATCAGCATAAGGCTGCGGAACATATCCTTGGGCAGCTTATGACCGGTGCCCATGGGTTCAGCGTACTTGGCGGCGGTTTCCGCATCCAGTGCGTCGTTGATGGCGGCGGCTTCCGCCTTGAATTTCTGCTCGTTGGTGGTGGAGCGCATGACCAGTACGGATACCGCCATCAATCCCGCAACTGCAATAAACAGGGGCAGGTAGCTGGGGTTGTCTGCGGCGTTGCCCTTGATGAGCACGCCGGTCATGGCAAGGGTGTATACGCCGCCCAGAGCGCCCATAAGGTTGATTATGGCGTTTGCCTTGCTGCGCAGGGGCTTGGGAGTAACGTCGGGCATCAGGGCAACGGCAGGGGAGCGGTATGTGCCCATGGCGATAAGCAGCAGCCCCAGCATAATGAAGAATACCGTAAAGGACTTTGCAAGGGGCAGGAATACGGTAAGTATTACAGCCGCTGCGGTGCCCAGCAGGATAAAGGGCATGCGGGTGCCCTTTTTGTCGCTGAGGGTGCCGAATACGGGCAGCAGGAACACGGCCAGTACGTTGTCCAGGGCCATAATGTATCCGGATGCGCCGTCGCTTATACCGTAGCGGTATTTCAGTATAAGGGGGATGATGTTATCATACATCTGCCAGAAGGCGCAGATGGAGAAAAAAGCCAGGCCGATAAGCACTGTGCGCTTGTTGTTCAGCTTCATTCATTACGCTCCTTACTTGGATTATGTCCTACATATTATACATTGGGCAGACATTTGCCGCAATAACATCATTGCGAAGCGCCCGTACGGTGAATTATAATCAGAATAACAAAAGCTGAGGGGGAATGATTCCGTGGCAAAGCTGCATCTTATCGCAACCGGAGGAACAATAGCCTGCATGCCTTCCGCAAACGGACTTGTGCCGGGCCTTGGGGCAAAGGAATTGCTGGGATATATTCCAAACGGCGAGGACATAGGCTGTACAGACCTTTTCAGCATGGACAGCTCAAATATTCAGCCCGAGGAATGGCAGCTGATGGCGGCTTCCGTGCTGGCGGTAAGGGAGCAGTGCGATGGCATAGTGATAACCCACGGCACGGACACCATGGCATATACCGCCTCCATGCTGTCCTTTATGCTGCAGAATATCGATATTCCCGTGGTGCTTACCGGCTCGCAGCATCCCATAGTCAGGCCGGATTCCGATGGCCGAATAAACCTGAAAAACGCCGTGACCGCAGCCCGTACTTTGCCGGGCGGCGTATATATCGCCTTTGGCGATGCGGTGATGATAGGCTGCCGCGCGGTAAAGACCCGCACCACCTCACTGAATGCCTTCGAATCCATAAACTACCCCTATGTGGGTGCAGTTGTAAACGACAGGTTTATCAGCCTTGCAGAGCCAAGGGAAAAGGGCGAGTTTTCCTGCTTTGTGGATATAGATCCTCACGTTGCCCTCATAAAGCTCATCCCCGGCACCAGCCCTCTCTTCCTTGAAAGCGTTGCAGGATGCGATCTTCACGGCGTGGTAGTGGAGGCCTTCGGCCTTGGCGGCGTGCATAATTTCCGCAGAGACCATGCGGAGAGCCTCAAGAAGCTTATACAAAAAGGCATACCCGTAATCCTTGCATCCCAGTGCCTTTATGAGGCAAGCACCCCGGATATATATGAGGTGAGCCATTCCCTGAGGGAAGCGGGGGTCATCTCCGCAGGGGATATGACCACCGAAGCCGCCGTTACAAAGCTTATGTGGGTATTGGGTCATACCAGAGATATGGAAGAAATCCGCAGAATGATGAGCAGGGATTACTGCGGAGAAATAGCATTGCACAATCAATATTGATAAACGGAGCAAAATGAAAAAAACAAAGCTGCTGATATTCCTGACGCTTATGGCGCTGCTGTTTGCAGGCTGCGGTGTTTCTCAGGAAAGGCTCATGAAGCAGGGGATATACACCGAGCTGTATTCCTCTGACCTTCTTGCAGAAAAAATCCAAAATGCGGTACTTACAGGTGACCTTGATTTTCAGGTGACCTATTTCGGCAGCATTGAAGACCTTGAGCCGCTTTCTGATTTGACATGGAAAAAGGGATATGCGAATAACCGCTATGTGGATTACGTTGAGGCAGACTATCAGGAGTTTAAGGGATATCTCATTGCGGATTATACGGTGCATACTGTGGAAAAGCACATGCTGGACAGCATGCCAAGGGAGGGCGGCGGCCTTGCGGTGTTCTTCCCGGACCTTGGCGGCATAGACCGATGCATGACGGATATGATGGAGCAAAGGACAGACCCCGCCAGATACCTTTTTAAAAATACCCTTGCCCCGGCAGAGCTGAATGAAACGCTGAATCAAATACTGTACGAATATCAGCATAACAGCTATGCTTATCCCTATATGGTAAGCAGCCTTGCATGGACGGTCACTTCATACGATGACGTAACCGAGCTGGAGCTGGATCCTGTATACCGCGAAGGGGCAAAGAATATAGGGGAACTGCCCAGGGTAAGCACCGTTCAGCAATACATAGAAGCTGTATCCGATATCTGGAACGAAAACGGCGGCAGCGATGCGGATGTGATAATGGAAAATCTCCCTCTTGAGGAGGAAGAAATATTCGATGCCCTTATGATAGCCGAGGCAAATGCGGCGCTTATCCCCTGCGAGGCGGATGAAGTAAGCTATGTTCAGTATGCGGGCTTTGAGAATATGTATGTGCTGTCCGCAAGGCTTTCCATGCCTTTTACAGCGCAGGATATGGCTCCTCTGCAGGATAAGCTTGCGGCAGAGATAGAGGAAACCGCACAGGAGATAATGGCTGAATATGACAGGCCAAAGGACAGATACAGGGCGGCGTACAGGGCTGTTACAGCGGCGGCAAAATACGACGAGGAGGTTGCCGAAGCCACGGAGGAGCAGGCCGTTACGGAATACATGCGGATACTCCGCAGCGCATACGGCGCACTGGTGGAGGGCAGCACTGTCTGCACAGGCTATGCCAAGGCGTATAAGGCTCTGTGCGATTATATGGGACTTGAGTGCATCATGATAAACGGCACTCAGGACGAGGTGGGCCATGCATGGAACGTGGTAATGCTGGAAGGGGAGCCATACTATGTGGATTGCACCTACGGCGATACCGGAGGCGGCAGCGAATATTGCCTGTTTTCCGCAGATGAGCTTAAGGAAAGGGATTATGTGATAGATAGGGAATACTCCGTATACGGGCTTACATAAACATAAAAACACATTACAGGGGCGGAATATTCCGTCCCTTTTTATGTGATTTAACAGGGCGGTTCAGCATAGAATCATTATGGGGGAGTATAGGGTGAAAAAGAAAAAATGCAAAAAAATCCGTCCTCTGGAACGGGCGGCAGAGGCGGCGGGCCTGCCAATAGAAACCGACAGCGGCATACTCAAAATCACAATGCTGGGCCAAAAAAGGGCGCTGATAGAAAACCACAGGGGAGTGTACGCCTATACCGAGCAGGGAATAATGCTGACAGGGCCTGATGGAATAGTGCATGTTCGGGGCAGTGGCCTTGAGATACTGGAGCTGGACAGAGAGCGCATGCTTGTGGAGGGATGCATTACCGGGGCAACCTATGAATAAAGTGTAAAATAGCGGCGGATGCATCAAGGGGAGGCGGTCAGTGGCGGCTAATATCTGGAATTATCTTGCGGGATATGTTATCATTAGCATTGAAGGAGCATATCCAGAAAGGCTAATTAATCATCTAACCCAAACCGGCATAGAGATATGGAACCTTAAAAGGCAGGGCGCAGGCGTACGCCTTTGCGTTGGCATAGGCGGATTTTACCGCCTCAGAACCATCGTAAGGGAATATCCCTGCCGCATACGCATACTGGAAAAACGGGGACTTACAGTTGCCCTGTGCCATATGGGCAGCCGCTATGTTATGGCCTTTGGCTGGATAGCTGTGATTTGTGCATTGCTTCTGGCTTCCAGGTTTGTGTGGATAATAGACATAGAGGGCTGCAATGACGTGGCTCATTCGGGCATACTGCAGGTACTGGAGGATAAAGGCGTATCCGTGGGCACAAGGCGGGGCAGCCTGGATACGGCTGCCATCGCAGATGCGGTAATGGCATCGGATGGGCGCATAGCATGGGCGGGAGCACAGCTTACAGGCGTTGTGCTTCAGATATCCGTTAAAGAAGCGTCGGAGGGCGCCGAGATATATACCGCCGGAGATCCCTGCAGCATATTTGCCGCCCAAAGCGGCGTGATAACCTCCATAACAGCCCTGTCAGGAAAGCCAAAAGTAAATGCCGGCGATGCCGTTCAGGCCGGGGAGGAACTGATAAGCGGCAACCTTGGCGGCGGTATATTCACTCAGGCCAGAGGAACCGTTACTGCACAGGTACTGCATCGCTACGAATACCATGCTTTATGGGATCAGGAGACGCTGCTGCCCACAGGAGAAACGCAAAGGTGCTTCTGGATAGAGCTTATGGGAAGAACCGTCCTTCCCGCAATTCCCCCCTACGATGATTACGAGATAGGCCCGGTGCAGCGGGATGCATTCACCTCCATACTGCCCATTACACTGTGCAGCGCAGAGTACAGCCGGCTTTCGCAGGGCCGGGGACTTGTACCGGCCACAAAGCTTATGGAAACAGCCAGAGCCGGCGCAGAGGAAAAAATAAAGCAGCAGCTGCCCTATGAGGCGGCCATAATATCAAAGAATACAGCATTCAGCGCGGATGATACGGGCATGACCTGCACCATAGAGCTGATCGCAGAGCAAAATATCGCAATAATCGGAGAAATTCTGCCTGATGTCCAACAACAATGAAACCAACATGGATACCCTGAACCCCACCCAGTCCATTGCTCCTGCCAGATATACCGTGGCAGTTGAGAGCATGGATGAGGCGATACGTCTTTTTGGCGTATTCGATGAAAACCTTCGCATAATCCAGCAGGAGACCGGAGCCTGCATAAAATCCGAGGCGGATTGCATCAGCATTACCGGCGAAGAAAAGGAAGCCTCCCTTGCCCACGTTGTGGTGGACAAGCTGCTGATGATGCTGCGCAAAGGCGAGAATATCGACCGCAGCCGCATCCGCTATGCCGTTGACCTTGCAAAGGAAGGCAATGCGGATCTTATACTCGAGCTCATAGATGACGTGGTGGCCTTTACAAACAAAGGCCGCAAGATAAAATGCCGTACGCTGGGTCAGAAAAAGTACATTTCCGCCCTCAAGCGCAATACCGTTGTATTCGGCGTAGGCCCTGCCGGCACGGGCAAAACCTATCTTGCCGTTGCCATGGCGGTGCTGGCCTATAAAAATAAAGAGGTAGAAAAGATAATCCTTACCCGCCCCGCAGTGGAAGCAGGAGAAAAGCTGGGCTTTTTGCCGGGAGACCTGCAGAACAAGGTGGATCCCTATCTCAGGCCCCTTTATGATGCGCTGTACGATTTCCTTGGCAGCGAAAACTTCCACAGCCTCAGCGAGCGGGGAGTTATAGAGGTCGCCCCCCTTGCGTATATGCGCGGCCGTACCCTTAACGATGCCTATATCATACTTGATGAGGCACAGAATTGCACCACTGAGCAGATGAAGATGTTCCTTACCCGCTTCGGCGAGGGCTCAAGGGTGGTGGTTACCGGCGATATCACCCAGATAGACCTGCCCCGTGAAAAAAAGAGCGGCCTTGTTCATGCCCTTGAGGTGCTGGAGGGAGTGGAGGGCATAGCCCGGGTATTCCTTACATACAAAGACGTTGTGCGCCATGAAATGGTGCAGAAGATAATAACTGCCTACGACAGATACGAACATCGTTCATAGTACACAGGTACAAAGGAGGAAGCCGTATGGCACAGAGTCGGGATAAAAAGAGCGGAGCTAGGCTGAAACAGGCCAGGATGCTCAGCTTCCTGCTGCTGGTGTTGGCGCTGGTGCTGTCCTGCTTGGCGGCGCTGCTGTTCATATCAAAGGGCGAGGGGAATGCCCTTGCCGTAAATACCACGCTGAAGGAGATAGGCGGCGCGGTGTATATGCTGGTGCTGTTCCTGCTGTTCGGCGGGTATATGATGTATCAGCAGAAAAAGATATTCTGCGACGCAAAGCTGATGACCATAGTGGTCATATTGATAGTTTTGATGCCATGGCTGCAGTTGGTATGCAATATGCTCAATGTGCATATCACTCCCATGCTGTTTGCGGTGATGCTTATTGCGGAGCTTGTGGATCATCGTATGGGTATAGCGGCGGCTGTGCTGCTGGCGGCGGAGTCTGCCCTCTTTGCGGCGGATGGCGAGCTTTTCTCCACGGTATCTTTAGTAATGTGTGCGGCAAACGTCGCTTCCGGAATTGCCGCGGTCTTTGCCCTTAAAAAGACCTCCACCCGCAGCGGCATGATAGGTGCGGCGGTGGTGGGCGGCGCAGCGGGTGCTTTCACCGCTGCCGCAATATACCTTGTTCGCGGGGAAACGGTGCGCGCTGTGCTGACGGCCGGCGGCTGCGTTCTCTTATCAGATCTTTTTGCAGGCTTGCTGGTTACCGGCTCCCTTTCCATATGGGAACGCCTCTTTGATATCGCCACCACCGCGAGGCTCAATGAATTGCTCAATACCAATAATCCCCTGCTCAAGCAGCTTATGTATGATGCCCCCGGCACATATCAGCATTGCATGAACGTTGCGGCGCTGGCTGAGGGCGCGGCGGAAAAAATCGGAGCAAATCAGCTGCTTGCCCGCGTAGGTGCGGCATATCACGACGTGGGCAAACTGAGAAGACCCCAGTACTTCAAGGAAAACCAGCAGGGAGACAACATTCACGATACCCTGCCCCCTCTTGAGAGCGCCTCCATAATCATTTCCCATCAGAAGGATGGCGCAACCATACTTGCCAAGAACAAACTGCCTGAGGCTGTTGTGCGTATCGCGGCCGAGCATCACGGCAACTCCCTCATGGCGTATTTTTACCATAAGGCATCCGAGGAAGGGGAGGCCAATCCTCAGAACTTCCGCTATCCCGGCAAGCGCCCCGGCACAAAGGAAGGCGCAATAGTAATGCTGGCAGACTGCTGCGAGGCGGCAGTGCGGAGCCTTGGCGAATGTACTGCCGAGGCGAGGGAAGCCATGGTGCATAAGGTGATATGGAGCAAACTGACGGACGGAGAAAACCTGCTGTCCGAGGCTCCCCTCACCATAGCCGATATCAGCGACATAGAGCGCAGTTTCCTGCGCACCTTCGGCGGCCTTATGCATGACCGCATAGAATACCCCGAGGAGACAAAGCAATGACCGAAATATTCATGGAAACCACAGGGCCTGAAGAATGCCCCGATATAGTGAGCGCTGCCATTGAGGCCGCCCTTGCCCACAGGGGCCGCAGCGGGCAGATAACCGTGACCCTTGTGGATGATGGGGAGATACACGAAATAAACCGTGCCTACCGCAATGTGGACAGACCTACGGACGTTATCAGCTTTCCTTCTGAAGAGGGGGAGTGCATTGCAGAAATACCCGACGGCTTTCTTGGAGATATTATCATTTCCGTTCCGCGGGCTCAGGCGCAGGCGGAAGAATACGGACATTCCTTCAGGAGGGAGCTGAGCTTCCTTGCGGTCCACGGTACGCTGCATCTTCTGGGATACGACCATATGACGGATGAAGAGGCAAAGGAAATGTTCGGCCTGCAGGAAGATATTCTTAAAGAAATGGGGATAGCGCGATAATGCAGATACATGATTACGAAATACGCAATATGATACGCATGGCTCAGGATGCCATGCAGAGGGCATATGTACCCTATTCAAAGTTTCATGTGGGCGCCTGTCTGAAGGCGGCAAGCGGCGCATATTACCTTGGCTGCAATATTGAACACGCCGCCTATGGCCCCACAAACTGCGCCGAGCGCACCGCCATGTTCAAGGCGGTATACGAAGGCGAGCGCAAGTTTGATGCGCTGGCTGTAATATGGGATGGGGATACCTATTCTGTGCCCTGCGGAGTGTGCCGTCAGGTGCTGGCAGAATTCTGCGACAGGGATATGCCGGTCATCTGTGCCAACAACAAGGGCGAATATCAGGTAAGGACCCTTGAAGAGCTGCTGCCCTTCGCTTTTACAAAAGAGGATCTTAAGTAATGACAGGATATCTTTCCGGATTTGTAACCATAATAGGCAGCCCCAACGTGGGCAAAAGCACCCTGATGAACCGTCTGGTGGGCCAGAAGGTTTCCATAGTATCCGAAAGGGCTCAGACCACACGCAACAGAGTTATGGGCGTTGTGAGCCGCAAGGGGTATCAGATAGTATTCCTGGATACTCCCGGCGTTACCATGCCCAAAAACAGATTGGGTGAGTATATGCTGAAGGTGGCCTATGATTCCCTCAATGAGGTTGAGGCGGTGCTGTTCATGGTGGATGCCATCGCAGGCATCAGGGAAAAGGACGAAGCTATAATCGAAAAGCTCCGCACGGCCAAGGCCCCTGTTATCGCCGCCATAAACAAGGCGGATATCGCCACTCTGGACCATATCGAATCTGCCCGTGAAAGGCTGGAAAAGGAAGACTTTATTCAGGATATAATCAAGATATCTGCAGAGGAAGGCAGAGGACTGGACAAGCTGGAGGCCGCCCTTAAGGCAAGGCTGGTGGAGGGCCCACAGTATTTTCCGGAGGATATGGTCACAGATCAGCCCGAAAGGGTCATCTGCGGCGAAATGATAAGGGAAAAGGCCCTTATGCTGCTCAAGGAAGAAGTGCCCCACGGCATAGGCGTAGGCATAGATAAAATGCATCTCAGGGAAGACGGAATGTATGATATCTGGGCCACGATCTTCTGCGAGAGGGACGGACACAAGGGCATTATAATCGGCAAGCAGGGCCGCATGCTCAAGCGCATCGGCACAGAAGCACGCCGTGATATAGAATGGCTGCTGGGCACAAGGGTCAATCTTCAGCTTTGGGTAAAGGTGAAGAACGATTGGCGCAACAGCACTTCCGTTATGAAGGAACTGGGCTACGAATAGGAGCATAACATAAAATGAAAGTAATAGACCTGACCCACGTTATACATGAAGATATGCAGGTATTCCCCGGCACAGAGCCTCCCAGGCTTACCGTGGGCAATACATTGGAAAAGGACGGTTTTCGGGAAACCGCCCTGTTTCTGTATTCCCATACAGGTACACATATGGACACTCCCGCCCATATGCTGGAAGGGGCTGCCGAGCTGGACAAGCTCCCTGTTTCCACATTCTGCGGAAAGGCGGCAGTTATCCCCTGCAGGGGCAGGATAACAATGGAGGAAATAAACGCATACCGTGAAATGGCGGATAAGGCGGAGTTTATCATATTCCATACCGGTCAGGATGCCCTTTGGGGCAAGGAGGGATATTTTGATGCTCCTGTGCCTGAAGCCGAGGTAATACAGTATGCCATAGATACCGGCAAGAAGGGCGTCGGCATAGACTGCATGTCCGTTGACCCTATGGATTGGCCCATGCCAAATCACTTTATGCTGTTTGGCGCCGGCATGGTAATAGTGGAAAACCTTTGCAATCTTACCGAGGCCTCCGGCAAAATGGTGGATTTTTACGCGCTGCCTCTCAAATATAAAGATGCGGACGGCGCTCCCGTAAGGGCTATCGCGGTAATTCCGGATTAGTCTGCCGCTTGTATTCAAGATAGGCTTTGACTGAGCCTGTGCGCAAAAATTCCTGCCACAGCGGGTCGGCGGCTTTGCTGCGATGTTTATCATGATGTTCCATTTGGGGATACCTCCTTGGTTGATATGATTAGTATCCCGAAAAGCGGGGCAGTTTGAATCCAGTAAGATGATGGAAAGGGTGGGTGGATATGTCTGTTGTTACATTAAGCGGCATAGTCACCCGCTATGCCAATTATAAAGACAACGACAGAATGCTCACCATACTGACAGATCAGGGCAGCATAGGCGCGGCGGCCCGGGGCTGCCGCAGGCCCAACAGTCCGCTGCTGCCCGCTTCCGAGCTGTTTGTGTATGGTGAGTTTGTGCTTTTTGAAAAACAGGGAAAGTACAGCGTCAACGCATGCGATGTGAAGGAAAGCTTTTATCCTCTCAGGCAGGATATGGACAGGTTTTATGCCGCTACCCATATGCTGGAGGTGGCAAACGGCCTTGCGGAGGAAGGAACAAGCTGCTCGGAATTGCTGAAGATTTTGTATTTTGCCCTCACATATGCTGCGTATGCGGATAATGATCCTTTGGATATGGCGATCGTATTTACCGCAAAAAGCCTTGCCGAAATGGGATATACGCCTTCGATCACCAGCTGCGCTTCCTGTGGGGATGATTTGCGCGGATTGCCCAGAATGGGCTTTGCTCCCGCGGCGGGCGGAGCGGTGTGCGGTGGATGCATGGCGCCGGACTGCCTTAAGATAAGTCCTCTTTCATTGGAGGCTTTGCGGCGCATGCTGGCCCTTGAGGCGACGGATATGCGCAAGGTGGTGCTGCCTCAGGTGGTTAGGGAGGAATTGGGCCGGGCAATGCTGGAATATGCGGAGCATGTGCTGGAGCGCAGGCTGCGCTCACTGTACAAATTGATAAACGCATGATGCAGGGAAAACGTCATTGTTCTGCAGGAACAAATATATTTGAAGTTTTGCCGTCAAATAGGGAGTTTTCCTATTGATTATGTGGTAAAAAAAGGGTATAATCTTACAGCCTGACGCAGACAGGCTGTTTAATCTGCGCCAAAATAGTCAACTTTATAATTCAAACATATAAAAATTTACGGAGGAAAGTATGGAAAAGAAAAAGTACGTGTACCTCTTCAGCGAGGGTAACGCCAATATGCGCAACCTTCTGGGCGGCAAGGGTGCCAACCTGGCCGAAATGACCGGTCTGGGCATGCCCGTTCCCCAGGGCTTCACTGTAACCACCGAAGCCTGTGCAAAGTACTATGAAGACGGCAAGTGGATCAACGACAGCATCGTTGCTGAAGTTTATGAATATCTTGGAAAGCTGGAAGAAATCTCCGGCAAGAAGTTCGGCGATCCCGAAAATCCCCTTCTGGTTTCCGTTCGTTCCGGTGCCCGCGCTTCCATGCCCGGCATGATGGATACCATCCTGAACCTGGGCCTCAATGAGGAAGTTGTTGAAGTATTCGCAAAGAAGACCAACAACCCCCGCTGGGCTTGGGACTGCTATCGTCGTTTCATCCAGATGTACTCCGACGTTGTTATGGAAGTCGGCAAGAAGTACTTCGAAGAGCTCATCGATAAGATGAAGGAAGAAAAGGGCGTAACTCAGGACGTAGACCTTACCGCTGAAGACCTCAAGGAACTTGCCAACCAGTTCAAGGCCGAATACAAGGCCAAGATCGGCAAGGACTTCCCCTCCGATCCCAAAGAGCAGCTCATCGGCGCCATCAAAGCCGTATTCCGCAGCTGGGACAACCCCCGTGCGGTTTACTATCGCCGCATGAACGACATCCCCTCCGATTGGGGTACTGCCGTCAACGTACAGATGATGGTATTCGGCAACACCGGCGACAAGTCCGGTACCGGCGTAGCCTTCACCCGTAACCCCGCCACCGGCGAAAAGAAGCTGTTCGGCGAATTCCTGATGAACGCACAGGGCGAAGACGTTGTAGCCGGCGTTCGTACTCCCCAGAGCATTGACGAGCTGAAGAAGGTCATGCCCGCTGCTTACGAGCAGTTCGTACAGATCTCCGATAAGCTTGAGAAGCATTACAGGGATATGCAGGATATGGAGTTCACCATCGAAGATGAAAAGCTCTATATGCTCCAGACCCGCAACGGCAAGCGCACCGCTGCCGCCGCCCTCAAGATCGCCTGCGATCTGGTAGACGAAGGCATGATCACCAAGGAAGAGGCCGTTATGACTGTTGACCCCAAGCAGCTGGACGCCCTTCTCCATCCCCAGTTTGACGCTGACGTGCTCAAGAAGGCTACCGTTATCGGTACCGGTCTTGCAGCTTCCCCCGGCGCTGCCCACGGCCGCGTAGTATTCAGCACCGAGGCTGCCCTCCAGCAGGTTGGCCGCGGCCATAAGGTAATTCTGGTTCGCCAGGAGACCAGCCCCGAAGATATCGAAGGCATGCATCATGCCGATGGTATCCTCACTGCCCGCGGCGGCATGACCTCTCACGCAGCCGTAGTTGCCCGCGGTATGGGTACCTGCTGCGTAGCAGGCTGCAGCACCCTTAAGGTTGATGAAGAAAACAAGGTCATGACCATTGGTGACAGGGTTTACCATGAGAAGGACCATATCTCCCTGGACGGCTCCACCGGTATGATCTACGATGGCAAGCTGGCCAAGCGTGAAGCCCAGATCGGCGGCGACTTCGCCCGTCTTATGTCCTGGGCCGACGAATTCCGTACCCTCAAGGTACGTACCAACGCCGACAATCCCCACGATGCAGCCATCGCTGTTCGCTTCGGCGCACAGGGTATCGGCCTCTGCCGTACCGAGCATATGTTCTTCCAGGAAGACCGTATCCCCGCCATGCGCGAGATGATCCTGGCCAAGAGCGTACAGGCCCGCCGTGATGCTCTGAGCAAGCTGCTGCCCATGCAGCGCAAGGACTTCGAGGGTATCTACCGCGAGATGGCAGGCTTCCCTGTAACCATCCGCTTCCTGGATCCCCCTCTCCACGAGTTCCTGCCCACCAAGGAAGAGGAAATCGCTGACCTGGCAAAGCGCATGGGCGTTACCGTTCAGGACATCAAGGACACCATCGACAGCCTCCACGAGTTCAATCCCATGATGGGTCACCGCGGCTGCCGTCTGGCTGTTACCTATCCTGAAATCGCCGAAATGCAGACCCGTGCAGTTATCGAGGCTGCTATCAACGTAAGCCGCGAAACCGGCAAGACCGTTGTTCCCGAGATCATGATCCCCCTCGTAGGCGAAGAGAAGGAGCTCCAGTTCGTTAAGAACGTTGTTGACAAGACCGCTCACATCGTCATGGACGAGAACCGTATGGAACTGCCCTACCTGGTAGGTACCATGATCGAGATCCCCCGTGCAGCCCTGACTGCCGATGAGCTGGCCAAGCAGGCTCAGTTCTTCTCCTTCGGCACCAACGACCTGTCCCAGATGACCTTCGGCTTCAGCCGTGACGACGCCGGCAAGTTCCTGGATGCCTACTACAACAACAAGATCTACGAGTTTGACCCCTTCGCCAAGCTGGACGTACATGGCGTAGGCCGTCTGGTAAGCATGGCTGCAAAGCTGGGCCGCACTACCCGTCCCGACATCCATCTGGGCATCTGCGGCGAGCACGGCGGCGATCCTTCCACCGTTGAGTTCTGCAACGAAGTCGGTCTGGATTACGTATCCTGCTCCCCCTTCCGCGTACCCATCGCCCGTCTGGCTGCCGCTCAGGCTGCCATCAAGGCCAAGAGGAACGCATAACTCAATCAATAGCACAAAGATCAAAGGAGACCTTAAACGGTCTCCTTTTTCTTATTCATGCATACCTGTTGTTTGACTTTCATAAGCTTTACAAAGCACAATCGGGGGTATGCAAATGTACGGATACATTGAAGAGCGGGTGATGGATGTGGCAAATTACATCATAGAAAACGGAGCAACAGTACGGCAGGCCGCCTCCCGCTTTGGAATAAGCAAATCCACTGTCCATAAGGATATGGCGGAGCGGCTCAGGTATATCGATCCAGCGGCAGCGGCAGCCGTGCGGGAGGTACTGCAGCATAATAAGGAGGAGCGGCATATCCGCGGCGGCATGGCCACATACAGGAAATACAAAGGGGTATAATTGACACAGACAGCCGGAATATGATAAAGTCAATAAAAAGTATAAAAGTATTCTGGGAGACATATGAAAAGTATAGAAAAGCAGATAATGGAAGCCTTTGCAAAGATAAGGCTGGAGTTTTACCGCAAGGTATTCACCCGCGTCAGGGAGCGGGATGGCAGCCTGAGCGCAATGGAAGTATTCTCCCTTGAGGTCATATATGCCCTCAATAAGCCTACCATCAGCCGCTTTGCAAGGTTTATAGGCATATCCCAGTCCAATGCAACCTATAAGGTAAACTCCCTTACCCGCAAGGGATATCTGGTACGCTGTCCCTCAGAGGAGGATGGCAGGGAATTTACTCTGGAGCTTTCGGACAAGTTCTACAGCTATACCAATATGTTCGAAGGGGATCTCAAGAATATAATCGGCAAGATATCCTCTGAGCTTTCCGAGGAGGAGCTGGCCGCTGTGGCAAAGGCTTTGGGCATAGTTTCCAGAGAGCTGGATGCATTCAGCGAAAAATAAAATCCGACACAAAACAAAAAAGCCCATATGGGCTTTTTATTTTACCGTTGATTTAGTAACTATCCTCTTCCGGATGCTTTGTAGATAAGCTCCTGATGCTCGGCATCCGGCAGAGAGCCCACGTGGGATAAACTGCCGTCAAAGAACAGGCATATGTGGCCGCTCATGTCGTTGGAGGCATAGCTGTCTTCTCCGTGGGGATAGCCCTGAAGGGAAGCGGCGATCTGCTTGCCGTTTACGGATACGGTAACGGCCCTCTTTGAGAAATTGTATTCGCCGCCGAATACTCCCCTGAGCACGCCTGCGTTGAATGCATCCTTGCATTCCATTTCGGCGTGATTTTCGCCGCCGGTAAATACCATGTAGAAGGTGGTGCCGGTGTTGTAATCCGTAACAAGATAGGAGGAGCCCTTGGCAAGGGTAGCGCGGACTTCATCCCATTTTACGGCTTCGCCGATGGTGGGATTGCTGATTACGGAGCTTGTGCCGATGGGTATGGAGGCCTGTATATCCGAGCGGGATACGTTGTGGCGGAAAAGTATATCCATGGTCTGGGCGCCTATGGTGCCGTCGGATATCATGGCTGTGCCGTCATCCAGAGTGTGCTTTAGCTGAAATGCCTTTGCCGCATTGGCCGTCATGCTCTGATATTTGCCGGTGGGCTTGAAACTGAAATAGCAAAGGTCCCTCAGCCTTATCTGCACACGAACAACATCCTCGTCCGTTCCTCCCTGATTTGCGCTGAGGCTTATGAGTCCGTTAAAGGGCTCGGGCAGGGCAGTGTTTGGGGGAATGACGGGATTGGGGGAAGGCGTGGGAACCGGGGTTGGGGTGGGTTCCATCTCCTCTGCATATGCGGCGCCGCAGCCAAAAAGCAGCAGGGCGCACATTAATATCAGTGCAAGCTTTTTCATGGGTACATTATATCACGCCCCATGCTTATGCGCCATAGCATGGAATGTAAACAATCAGGATATGGGCTCTGTGGGTATCAGGTTCAGCATATCCTCTTCATCGGCCACGTTGGTATATACCTGCGGCACATCCCCTACGATTATGCTTTCTGCGATGGCAGCCTTTGCGCTTACTTCTATGCTGTGGGATACGCCGGGCATTATCAGGCGGATGGTGGAGGTGAGCCGTATATTTACCCTGTAAAGGGACTGATTGATACCGGAGGATACCAGCTCTGAGTCAAAGTCGCTTTCCACGCTGCCCACGGGGGTAAATATGACCCTTATGCCGGGGCCCCGCCCCGAAAGATAGGTAATGCCGGATACCGTGCCCAGGGGGACGGATACACCCTGTTCCCCCATAGCCGCAATGCGGGTCTGGGCGGCGGCGCAGCAGTCTGCCGCCAGCATGTTCATCTGGCGGGTGTCTGCCTGTATCATGTACACCTTGCTGCCGTTATCGTAGGCGGTGATGAGGGAGGTGTAGGAATTGTCGTCCATACGCTCCATTATGGCGTCGTTCATGGCGGATACCGCAAGGGCAGTTATGCGGGATTCCGCAATGGCGGCAAGGGCGGGACGCATATTGTTGTTTAACAGCATCAGCATGCCTATGCACAGCATGGCGGCAAGGCATAGGCATAGCAGCAGTATTTTCAGCGGCTTTCGCCGCCTGCGGTGCAGCGGGGTTTGTTCCATATGTTGTGTCAGCCTTTCACCGTAATAAGTGAACTTATCGTTAATTAAAGTATATGCGCGCCGGGGCGTATTGAGGATGCAAATAAGGGTGTGATATAATATCCTTGAATTATTATGGAACAATGGCATAGGTATTGCCTTGCAGCATGATAAAGACTGAAATAACACCATACGCATCAGATGTGAAAGGTTGAATAAATGAAAGACTTTGAAAACAACGACAATATGAATTCACAGACCACGCGCATTGAGATGCCCGTCCGCGAAAGCGAAAAGGAAGAAAAGCAGACGGAGCGCAGGAGCGTAACGGATTATGTGAAGGAGATAATATCCAAAATAAAGGACATCTTCAAAAAGGACGGGGAAGAGGGCTCTTCCGCAGGAGACCTTTTTGTGGAACGGCGCGGCAGCAGACCTTTTGGCCTTGAGCTTGTCTTTACCGTATTCAAGGTGATGGTGGTAATGATACTGCTTCTGGGCTGTGCAGGTATGGGCCTTGTAACAGGCGTTGCCAAGGCATACGTTGAAACCACCGAGGATATCGACCCTGCTCAGCTCAGCAAGAGCGACAGAACCTCCTACATTTACGATAAAGACGGCAATCTGATCACCACCTTCGCCGGCATGGAATACAGGGATTGGGCAGATATCGAAGAAATACCCGATATGCTCAAAAACGCCCTTATTTCCATAGAGGATGTGCGCTTTTACAAGCATGAGGGAGTGGATTACAAGCGCCTGTTTTCCGCAGTAATAAACACCCTCAGAAATACCGATACTCACGGCGGCAGTACCATAACCCAGCAGCTTATAAAGAATAAGGTCCTCTCCAATGAGCAGTCCTACAAGCGCAAGATAAAGGAAGCATACCTTTCCCTTGAACTTGAGCAGATAATGGAAAAGGACGATATACTTGCCGCCTATATGAACGACGTATACCTGGGCGGCTCCAATTACGGCTTTAAGACCGCCGCAAAGGATTACTTCGGCAAGGAGCTTTCCGAGCTTACCATAAGGGAATGTGCAATGCTGGCAGGCATGGTGCAAAAGCCCCACTATACCAATCCCCGCTCCAATATTTACAGCCGCACCCTCACGGAAAGCGCGGCGGCGGAGCTGGAGGAGCTGAATGAATCCGGCGGGATCACAAGGGAACAGTATATCTATTCCCTTACCAATAATAACCAGATGTACGTGACCGAGCGCCGTACAAACGTGGTGCTGCTGGCCATGTATGAAGGGGGCTTCATCACAAGGGAGCAGTACGATACCGCTCTCAACGATACTGTAACAGTACTGGAAAAATCCACCAGCACAGAGCTTTATGATATGCCTTACTTTGTGGAGTACGGCATAAGGGATATAGTCACCCATATGCTGGCCGAGAGGGATATGCTGGATACCGCCGCAAACCGTACCGCAATAGAAAACGAACTGCGTACCGGCGGATATCACATTTACCTTACCGTGGATACCGAGATGCAGCATATGGTGCAGGATACCCTTGCAAACTGGGATGAGTATCCTGAGCTTGCCAATCCTTCCGCAGGCGAGGTTACCGAAACCGGCAGCGACGGCAACACCATAACCACGGTCCAGCCTCAGGCGGCTGCAGTCGTGCTGGATTATCATACCGGCGAGCTGCGGGCGATAGTTGGCGGCAGAAACACCCCCACAGTGAAAAAGGGCTGGAACAGGGCATATCAGAGTTCCACTGACGTTGGCTCTTCCATAAAGCCCCTTGCGGTATACGGTCCTGCGCTGGATCTTGGCGCATCCCCCGCAACAATACTTAAAAACTTTGCCCAGGCAATAGAGGGCTGGGACAGCGAAAAGGGCTATCCTTCCATCGGTGATGAGGAGCTTGTGGGCCCCCTTACCATAAGAGACGGCGTGATAAACTCCCTTAACGTTGCCGCGGCAAGAACGCTGCTGGAATATGTTGGCTTTGATAATTCCGCTGCGTACCTTGAGGCGCTGGGCGTGGATCCCTCCCGGATAAACAAGACGGGCTCAGGCCTTGCTCTGGGCGCAACGGGCATAACCCCCATTGAGATGGCGGCGGCCTACGGCGCTGTTGCAAGCGGCGGCGAATACAGAGAACCCCTGTCCTTCACCAGAGTGGTGGATGGAAACGGCAAGGTGGTCCTGGATGCGGAAAATATAAGGGATACCCACAGGGTATTCAAAAAATCCACAGCGTATATGCTGGTTGATGTGCTGACGGATGCGGTAAATTCCGGTACGGGCACCAGAGCAAAGATAAAGGGCATGACCGTAGCAGGCAAGACCGGCACCAACGGCGATTACGGCAGCGTATACTTTGCCGGCATGACCCCTTATTATACCGGTACCGTATGGATCGGTCACGATAATTACAACCAAAAGCTCAAGAGTAAATCCACCGGCGGCAAATACGCCGCTCCCCTGTGGCAGGCGTTTATGGAGGAAATCCACGAGGGACTGCAGGATAAGCCTATCATAGATGAATCTCCCAATGAAATCGGCCTTGTAAAGGGAACGGTATGCTCTGTTTCCGGCAAGCTGGCCACGGATGCCTGCTATCTGGATGGCGCAGGACATACTCCTGTTACGGATTGGTTTGCCGAAGGAACTGTGCCCACGGAAGTATGCGATATGCATGTAATAAGCAATGTGTGCATGGAAAGCGGCGCACCCGCCTCCTCCTATTGCCACAATGTTGTACAGGGTTCTGTGGTTTTGATCCATGCGGATTCCATGTATGCGGATATAGATCCCGCGCTGCTGTTTGCCTCTGTACCCAATGCGGCATATACCGGTATGACTTCGCTGGATTATTCTACCATGGGCGGTGCTGCTTCCGGTATGATGTGTTCTCTGCATACTCCCTCATGGTATAACTCATATACCGGCAGCGGAGAATTCCAGACGGCGGTAAACAACGCAAATGCCCTTATAAGGAACATAACCAATTACCTCAACTCCGTTCAGAACCTTCCCGATACCCACAGGAACACCCTGCTGCAGGGCATGGAAGATCTGAGGGCATATATGGGCACATCCCTGAGCGAATATGTGCTCAGGGCAACCAGCCAGCTGCAGTATACCTTTAATACCATATACGAGGAATATCCTCCGGTGGGGGCATGATGGCAGCAGACATATTAAAGGAACTATACGACGCGGAACGTGGGCGCATCGCCAATATCGGGGATGACAGGGGAGACTATGAAAACCCCGTATTCGGCGAAGGCCCGGATAAGCCTGCGGTGATGTTTATCGGCGAGGCTCCGGGCGGCGAGGAAGCCGCTCAGGGACATCCCTTTGTGGGCAAGGCAGGTAAACAGCTCAATGAGCTGCTTATCAAAGCGGATATCGACAGAAGCAGGGTATACGTTACCAATACGGTGAAGTATCGTCCCGTAAACAGAAAACCCCGATCTGTATCAAACAGGACTCCCTCGGGGGCGGAGCTGAAGGCGGGTCTGCCTTTGCTTCGGGCAGAGCTTGAGCTGCTCAGGCCTAAAGTGGTGGTGACCCTTGGCAATACTCCCCTTAAGGCTGTCTCCATAATAGCGGGACTGGATAAGCTTACCGTGGGAGAGGTTCACGGCAAGCCTATGGATATACAGCTGAACGGCTGCAGATGCACTCTTATTCCCCAGTATCACCCTGCAAGCGTAATATACAACAGGGCATTGCTGGAGGTGCTTGCTGAGGATATTTCAGCTCTGGGCAGATACATAAAAAATACGGAGGAAATAGTATGAAGCTGAAGAGGATCGTCTCTCTGGTGCTTATGCTGTGCTGTGTGGTCAGCCCGGCTTACTCTCTTGCGGCAGATATAGGCATAATCACCGCAGACGGTGTAAATCTTCGCGAAAGCCCGGATACAGGCTCCTCCGTGCTGGACACTCTGTCATTGGGACAGGAGGTCGAGGTGCTGGCGGTAGAAAACGGCTGGTATCGCATAATGCTCAGCGGCGGCACAGTGGGATACATCCGTCAGGACTATATTTTCTCCAATTCCTCAGGCAGCCGCGGTGCATACGTTTTGGATGACGAGACGTATATGCGGGGCGGCCCCAGCGAAAACACTTACGTTATCAAAAAGCTCACCGTTGGTCAGGGCGTAAAGATAAAAGCCGTAATAGGCGAATGGTTCTTTGTTGTGGCAGATGAAGCTGCGGGATACGTTTACCGTACTCATCTTACCCTTACTTCTTCCAGCATTGCTTCCGGCAGTATGCTCAAGAGCGGCATGGAGGGCGAAGAGGTGGAAAAGCTTCAGCGGGAGCTTTACAACAGGGGCTTTATGTCCAAAAGCAGCCTTAACGGCACATATGACAGCACCACAAAGAAAGCTGTGCTGGAATATCAGCAGACAGCCGGTCTTTCCTCTGCGGATGGCATTGCAGGCGCAGAAACCCTTAACTCCCTTTATGACAGCACCAATAAGCTTACCAAAGAAAACGCACAGTTCACTCAGCTTAAGGGCAGCGTAATAAGGATGAACTGGTTTGAGGGCGGTGCGGATTGGCTGAATAAGGGCGCCCGCTTTACCATCGTGGACGTACGCACAGGCAAGAGCTTCCGTGCCCGCCGTTTCGGCGGCTGGTATCATGCGGACTGTGAGCCCATTACCAAGGCGGATACAGCCGTAATAAAGAGCCTTGAGGGCTTCTCCTGGAACAGGCGGCCCATATGGATAAACTACAACGGCAAAACCGTTGCGGCCAGCATGCATACCATGCCCCATATGGCAAACCCCACACAGAGCAACGGCTACGACGGACATTTCTGTGTTCACCTGTATAAGTCAAAGGTACATGAAAACAGTGCCGAATGTCCCCGCCATCAGGCCTGCGAAAACGAAGCCTACAGGGCGGGCAGGGCAGGATGATCCCGCAAATACTCAGATGATAAAGACTTTCTCCCGTGGAGAGGGTCTTTTTTGTTTTTGCATAATCAAATGGCATCCTGCAGATACTTTTACCATATTACCCATTTGGAGACAGCCTATGGAATACATGAAAATACTGGGGCGAAAGCTTGGCTTTAACAGAAAACGCAGCGAATTTGAGCTGCTGGAAACCGAGAGCGGCGCTCCCGGCTTTTTCGGAAATCAGAAAAATGCGGCTTTAAGGCGGCAGGAGAGCAAAGCAGAGGTAAGCCCATCCCTCAGGGAGAACCTGGAGCGGATAAAAATTGACTTCTGTACGGATATCAACCCCGATGTAATAGTGCGCCGCTTTACCATGGGGGGCAGTGTTTCTGCTGCGGCGGTGTTTATAAACGGCATGGCAAAGCGGGAGATGATAAATGATTTTATCATCCGGGAATCCATGAATAAGTCAATGCCTGATCAGCCGCCATATGCCCAATATCTTATAAGCAGCGTTTTTTCAAATTGTGAAATGAGCAGCGAAAAGGACTGGGATAAGCTTAAGGGCAATATCAACGACGGACAAACCGTGGTATTTGTGGAAGGGGAAGCAACGGGAATCGTTGCGGATACCAGAGGATATGAACACAGAGCGGTAGGCGTGCCTCAGAATGAAAAGGTGGTGCGGGGCCCTCAGGAGGGGTTCAATGAAAACCTGCGCACCAATATAACCCTGATACGCCGCATGATACGGCGGGAAGACCTTATCTGCGAAATACGGTCGGCAGGCTCCGGGGAAAACATCAAAGCCGCGATCGTATATCTTAAGAATACCGCCAACCCGGCCCTTGTGCAGGAAGTAAAGCGAAGGCTTGGGGAGGTGGATACCCGCATGGTGATGAACACGGGCATACTGGAGCAGCTTACCGAGCATCACAGACTGTCTCCGTTTCCTCAGCTGCTGTCCACCGAAAGGCCGGACAGAGCCGCTTCCCATATTATGCAGGGGTATGTGGCGGTGCTGCTGGACGGCAGTCCCTTTGCCAATATAATGCCCACCACCCTCTTTGCCCTTATGGCCAGCTCGGAGGATATTTATCTCAGACAGCTGCCCGGATCAATCATCAGGTTTGTCAGGTATATGGGAGCGGTAATATCCATACTGCTGCCGGGATTTTTTCTTGCGCTGGTGCTGTATCATCAGGGCATGATGTCCACAGAAACCCTCAGCACGGTGGTGGCGTCAAGGAAGATGGTTTTTGCCCCGATAGGTATGGAATTGCTGTTTTTGCTGGCGGTGTTTCAGCTTATCCGCGAGGCGGGGCTGAGGGTGCCGGGCAGCATCGGTCAGGCAATAGGCATTATCGGCGGTCTCATATTGGGTCAGGCGGCTGTAACGGCAAACCTTGCAAGCTCGGTAATGCTGATAGTGGTGGCTTTATCAGGGCTGGGCAATTTCTGCATACCGGATTATTCCACCCAGATATCTGCGTCGTATATCCGAATCGCTTTGGTGGTGGCTGCATGGCTGGCAGGGCTGCTGGGTGTGTTCTGCGCTTCGGTAGGGCTGATAGCCATGATGTGCGGGCTGAAAAGCTACGGAGTTCCTTTCCTCAGCCCTGTTGCGCCCAAAACAAGCAGCAGAAGGCCTGCGGTGCTAAGGGGAAAAATAAGCATGAATTCATCAACTCAGGATTTTGTAAATACCATGGAGGAGAAAAGGTGAGGATAAGGGAAGGAAAGATAGGCCGGCAGGAAAGCGCCGCGCTGATAGGCATTACCGTATATGTCACCATGATATTCACCCTCAGCTCTTCGGAATCCTATGGGGGAGGCAACAGCACCTATCTGTGGCTGCCTGCAGCGATAGCCCTTGGGTTTGCGCTGGTGCTGTTTGTTATGTATGCAATGGAAAAATGCGGAATAACCACGCTGGATATCCTGCTGAAAACCTCCTTTGGCAAGGTGCCGGGCGGGATAATGGGGGGCATCATAATAGGGCTGCTGCTGTTTGGCGCATTTGAGCTGCTGGCAGATTTTGTAAATCTTATCCACAGCTTTGTTTTTTACGATCAGCCGTACTGGAATATCATTCTATGGATAACCGCTGCTGTGGGCTTATTGGGATTTCTTGGCCTTGAGCCTGTATCCCGCACTGCGCGGATAATGCTGCCCGCATTTGCCGTGATACTTGCGCTGTGGCTGCTGCTGCCTGCAAGGAGCTTTGAAAGGAGCAATCTTTATCCCCTGCCCGGCAATACCTTTACGGAGATGTGCAGGCTGATATGGAAAAACGCTCCGTCGGCATATGTGCCTGTGATAGGGGTTCTTACCATAACGAACGGTATGCACGGCATGAAATTTGCCCGCAATGCCTGCGGAATAGGAGTGATATGCGCCATAATAGCTGTGGCGGCCACTCAGCTGTGCCTTGGGCTGGCGTATGGATACAAGGACCTTTCGGGTATGCCCTATCCCATGTACAGGCTGGATATGATGATGCCTCAGGAGGGGTATTTTTTTCGTATGGATAAGATCGCGCTGTTTTTCTGGCTGACGATGGGGATTATAGCCGCCGCATATTATGTTTTTACTGCATCAATAATGTGGTGCAGATGCTATGGCCCCAAAGATACCCGGCCCGGCGTGCTGGCCCTTTGCGTACTGCTTGCCTGCGGTGTGCAGATTCAGACGGAGGGATATTATGAGGAATTTGCCAAGGGGATAAGCATAGTGAATCAATGGGCATGGATAGGGGTGCTGCTGCCTGTGGCGGCGGCTGTTGTTCAGCTGGTAAAAATCCGCAAGGAGCATACTGCATGAAAAGGATCGTTTTGATTATTTCGGCGCTGGCAATGGGGATGCTGTGCGGCTGCCTTGGCCCTGTACAGGCGGATGATTATATCTATGTGGTGGGCATAGGCTTTGACAGGGGACAGCAGTATCGTTACAATGTGTCTTTCCTTGTACAGACCGAAAACGGCGGCAATACCCAATCCGCACAGGGCGGAGCGGAGGTGCTTTCTGCAGAGGGGGACACCGTTCATGATGCTATCGTCACGCTCCATGCGGGCGGCCCCTTCCGCATGAATTTTTCCAGAGTGAATACGCTGTTTTTCAGCGAGGAGATTGCCCGCTCGGGGGATATGCGTGAGCTGTCAGAGCTTGCGTTCAATGCCATGCGTATGCGCCATTCCGTAAAGCTGATGGTGTGCCTGTGCGAGGCCGGGGACGTTATGCAGGGCATGTGCATGGATAATTCTCCCAATATTACAAAGGTGCAGTTCAATGTGTTTCAGAATTATTCCGGCGAGGGCATAACCGTTGTAACCAACTATTCCCAGTTCATGGCGGGAATAAGGGGGCGGCGGCAGGACAGCGCGGTCATGCTGGCGGGAATGGATACCACTGCCGTTCAGCGGCAGAATGAGAAGGCAGAGAAGATAACGGGCAGCTCCGGCGGCGGAGCCGGTGAGTCAGGAGGATCGTCATCAAAAAGCGAAGAAGAAAAGCAGGAATTTACCACCCAGGGAACCATACGCTCAGGGGGCATGAGCCCGTATATTGAGGGTGCCGCGCTGTTTGACGGATGGTATATGAAGGGGACAATAAACGGCAGCGATACAAAATACCTGCTGCTTGCCAGAGGGGATTTTAAGCAGGGCATGATAAAGGTGCCCTACGGCAGCGGCAGATGGGCGGTGCTGTTTTTGCGCAATGCAAAGCAGCCGGATATTAAGCTGACCCTTGGCGATACACCTCGGGCAGAGGTGGAGATAGAGCTTTCCTGCAGCGTATTGCAGTATGTTGGCGATACTGCGGGAGTGAAATGGAAAGGGGACATGCAGGATACCACCCAAAGGTATATAGAAGGGGAGCTGGAAAGGGTGTTTGGCATATGCAAGGGCCTTAACAGCGACGCCATGGGGTTCGGACAGCAGGCAGCAATGCAGTTTGCAGACGCGGCCCAATGGGAGCAGTACGACTGGAAACAGCGCTATCCATCCATGCAGGCAAGGTTCAGCGTAAAGCTTGAGCTGATGGATGAGAGTCTCAGCGGAAGAATGGAGTAGGGAATGAGCGTATTCTTTTTTGCGTCCTGCATACTGTGCATAATTTACTGCGGGCTGTATGGGGCATATAATATTATGGATAAGCATATATCTCAGGCGATAAGCCTGTTTGTTATGACAGGGATAGCATTGGGAGCGGCTGTGGCCCTGATGATAGTCATGTAAAAAGCTGTTTTATTGACGGCGGCTATATGATATAATTACACAAAATAGGTAACGGTCATTACGCAAGGGAGGAAGAGCCGATGAGCAGTAATAACAATCAGGGTGATATAGTTCAGCGTTTAAAGATAGCCGCGGCAGAAACCGAGGCCCTTAAAAATGAACTGAAGCAGGGAAACAGTCAGGCTTACGGCGATTTATCTATGGATTTTTCCGCCAAATATCAAATGCTTATGGACGAAGCGGAGCAGGAGATAGCGGATGAATACAAATCAACCGGAACTCTCACCAGCGCCCGTATATGCGAGATAAACCGAGGCATGGATGACTATGCCCTTTCCATTCAGGATGTTATGACGCTGCTGGATAACTGTCAGGATAAGGAATAATTTCCATAAAACATATCTTTTTGTAAATATTCAATTAAATGGCCTCGGCATACGATGAAAGTACGCCATATTTATAGTATAATTACACCATAATTTAACATAGCTACGTCCACGGTGGGATATTGCAGCAAAAAGGCAAATCCCGCTGCGGGGCGTTATAGGCATGTTGATATTATAAATTAGCCCATGCATTTGCAGAGAGGGGCTGAAGAAAGGCGGTATGATCGGTTTTGGCATACGATGTACTGGCAAAAACAATATCCGGCGGATTTCAGCAGTTCAGATTGACTGACGCCATCGATATAGTGATAATAGCGGTGCTGCTTTATCATCTGATACAGCTTACCAAGGAAACCAGAGCCTATCAGGTATTAAAGGGCGTTGGTATCATATTCCTTGCGGCTGTCGTCAGCGATACGCTGCAGCTGGAATCCATAAGCTGGCTGCTTAATTCCCTCATTTCTGTGGGAATCGTGGTGGCTGTAGTGCTTTTTCAGCCGGAGATACGCCGGGTGCTGGAGCATATCGGCCGCGGACATATATTCTCCCGCGAGGCGCTCAATACCTTTATTTCCGGCCGTGGCGAGGATATAGTAGAAGAAATGCATCAGGCCATAACCAACCTTGCAAGGCGCAGGGTAGGCGCCCTTATCGTTATGGAAATGCGAACCGGTCTCGGCGATATAATCAACACGGGCACTCCTATTCAGGGCTGCATTTCCGCTCCCCTTATCGAAAACATATTCGAGCCCAATACTCCCCTGCATGACGGCGCTGTAATCATACAAAACGGTGAAATTGCCGCCGCGGCCTGCATACTGCCCCTTGCAGAGGATATTGCCGTTGCCCGCGAGCTGGGTACCCGCCACAGGGCAGCCCTTGGCGTATCCTCCATATCGGATAGCGTTACCATAGTGGTTTCCGAGGAAACCGGCGTTATCTCCATAGCCAGGGATGGCAAGCTGGTGCGCTATATTGACAGCAAGGCCCTCAGGGATATGCTGGAGTCCATTTTTGTCCGCAAGGATAAGGAATTCCAGCTGCCCACCATAAACTTCAAAAAAAGGAGGGGTGAGCGATGAAGCCAAATAACCAATTGACCGCCGCCCTGTTGAATAAGCTTAAGGATTTCTTCACCAAAAACTGGCCCGTAAAGCTCATTTCATTGGTATTTGCAATGCTGCTGTGGGGCTATGTTATGATGGAGACCAACCCGGACCGTACAAAGATAATCAACGAAATACCCGTAAGCTTCAGCGGAGAAAACGAGCTTCACGAGCGTGGCTTTGCTGTTCGCGGCGATCATGACGAGATACTGCGCAGCGTAACCGCCCGCGTCAGCGTGGAGCTTACCAAATACACCGGACTTGATGCATCTGACGTTTCCGCAACCGTCAGCCTGCGCTCCATCAGCAAGGCGGGTACATATAAGCTTAAAGTCAATTCTACCTGCGCAGACGGAACCGTGCTTTCGGTATCTCCAAGCGAGATAGTTGTTGAGGTGGATGAGCTGGCCACCCGCATAGTGCCTATCGAGGTGGCATACTCCGGCGAACTGCCCGAAGGCTATTGGAAGAGCGAGCCCACCCTTGGTTCCCAGACCATAAGCGTCAGCGGCCCGGCAGATGACGTATCCGTAGTATCCAAGGCTATATGCACCATAGATCTTGAGGAACGCACATCCTCCTGCAATGAGTCCATATTGCTTAACTATGTGGATGCGGCAGGAGAAAGCGTCAGCAGCTCGCTGTTCCTCAATCAGCTTCCTTCGGTGGTGGTGAAGATGGACGTTCTTCGCATGATCACTGTGCCTGTAAGGGCGAGGGAGGCCGTATTGGGCGGCGATTCGCTGGCGGCAAATTATGAGATATACGATGTGGTATCCACGCCTCCCGCTGTTCGTCTGGTTGGCTCCGAAAGCGCGCTGGCCGGCATAACCGGTATCGACATAGAGCAGATAGATGTATCCGGCAGCAGCTCAAGCGTACAGGTGCCTGTAACGCTGACAGCCCCTGAGGGAACTGTTCTGCTGGATCCTCCTGAGGCAACGGTTTATGTTGACATAAGGGAAATACAGGAAACCGTTGAGCTTCAGGGCGTAAAGATAGAAATCCGCGGCCTTGAGGACGGGCTGACCGCAGAGCTTTCGGAAACCGAGAGCGATATTGCCATAACCGGCAAGATAAGCCACATGCGCCGCCTTGAGCGCAAGGATGTGGTGATCTACGCAGATCTTACCGGCCTTGCCCCCGGCTCATATGAGGTTGAATTGAGCGTTGCCGTGCCCGATGAAACCATGCAGACAGAGCTCAGCTGGATAATGACCGTATCCAAGGTAGTTGTAACTGTAAAGGAATAGCGCCCGATGGCAATATTCATACGAGAAATAAAGCTTTCAATACATGAGGAGGAGTCTTCGCTGGGAAGGATCACGGCGAAGACTCTTGGTATACCCGAAAGCGCCCTGAAGGGCCTTACGGTAAAGCGCATTTCGCTGGATGCCCGGAAGAAAAACGATATTTCCTTCATATATGCGCTGGAGGCGTCCCTTTCTCCCGCAGATGAGGCAAGGCTGATAAAGCGTTCAAATCTGGTGGAGAAGGCAGCCGAGCTTGAGCACAGCGAGCCTGTGTTCGGCGACAGGCCGCTGGATAAGCCCATCGTGGTGGCGGGCCTTGGCCCCGGCGGTCTGTTTGCCGCATACACTCTTGCAAAGTACGGCTATAAGCCCATTGTCATAGAGCGGGGGGAGGATATCGACAGCCGCACAGCCAGCGTGGAAAAATTCTGGGCGGGAAGCGGGCTGAACTGCGAAAGCAACCCCATGTTTGGGGAGGGCGGAGCCGGATCCTTTTCAGACGGCAAGCTTACCACCCGCATAAAGGATCCAAGAGCCCATAGGGTTATAGACATATTGGCGGATCATGGTGCGCCGGAGAGGATACGCCTGCTTGCCAAGCCCCATATCGGCACCGATATGCTGGTAAAAACCGTAAAGAACATCCGTGAGGATATAATCCGCATGGGCGGGCAGGTGCGCTTTTCCACCTGTCTCAAGAGCATCGAAAAAAATCCCGATGGCAGCATTGCCGCTGTGGTGGTGGAGCATGAGGGAAATAAAGAAACCATTCCCTGCTGCACCTGCGTATTGGCGATAGGTCAGGGCGCAAGGGACACCTATCAGATGCTGCACGATACAGGATTGGAGCTTGTTCCCAAGTCCTTTGCGGTGGGCGTGCGGATAGAGCATCCCAGGGAAATGATAGACCGTTCACAGTACGGCGAATTTGCAGGCCATCCCCGCCTTGGTGCGGCGGAATACCGCCTTGCGGATAAGGCCGGGGAAAGGGGCGTATACACATTCTGTATGTGCCCGGGCGGCGTGGTCGTTGCATCCTCCTCCGGAGAGGAACAGGTGGTTACCAACGGCATGAGCCGTTATGCAAGAGATGAAGAAAATTCCAACGCCGCAGTTGTGGTTCAGGTGGATAGCCGGGATTATCCCGCAGGTCCCTTGGGCGGCATGCTTTTCCAGCAGCAGCTTGAGCGGGCGGCATTCTTTGCAGGCGGCGGTGACTTTACCGCTCCTGCGGAAAGGGTGGGGGATTTTCTTAAAGGACGTACTCCGAGCGGATTCGGCGACGTAAAGCCCACATACCGTCCCGGCGTATGCAAGGCCGATCTCTACAAGTGCCTGCCTGATTTTGTGGCAGAGGGAGTAAGGCAGGGAATATCCGCATTCGGCAGAAAGCTAAGGGGCTTTGATATGGAGGATGCGGTGATAACCGCTGTGGAAAGCCGCACAAGCGCTCCCGTACGTATTATGCGAAACCCGGAAGGCTGCGCTACCCGTATGGAAGGACTATATCCCGTTGGCGAAGGAGCGGGCTATGCGGGCGGCATAGTGAGCGCCGCAGTGGACGGCATGCAGGCCGCAGAACGCATAATGGCCCTTTATAAGCCGGTATGACCGTTGTGTTTATAGGAGATAAATGACTACTCAGCATTCACGCAGAAAAAGAAAGCGCAAAGGCGGGAAGTACGTGCTCAGGCGGGTGCTTCTCCTTTTGATATTGCTTGGGCTTGCTGTGGGGCTGGTGATATTCGGCATAAAGCAGATATTAAAGCTGTTTGATAAGCAGCCGGAGCCTGAAGTTCAGCAGGAGCAGATTACGGAAACTGCAGAACCGGAAGTACAAGCGGCTGTGCCCACAGAGCTGCCCCAAAACCTTATCCCCGCAGCGATGGCGCAGAGCGAGCTTACGGCAAAAGGCTTTACTTCCGATATAATGCTCAGGCGCACCGCCGTGGAAAGCTTTTCCAGAGAAATGCCCATTTCTTTTGGGGATGACAAGGAATATACTAGCCTTGTGGGCATTACCACATTCGGCGGCAATAATTACCGCAATACCTTTACCTATGGCACACAATACGTAAACGAAAAGCGGCTTAGCCGCATATGGGAAATACCCACGGGAGCCTTCACCTCCGAGCAAAACGGAGTATGGACGGGCACCGGCTGGACAGGCATGCCACTGATAATACAATGGGACGCATCTGTACGGCCTCATCTTGGGGTATACGAGCAGTTCAGGAATAAGGATGGCTTCACCGAGGTGATATACCCGGCAATGGACGGCAATATCTACTTTATGGAGCTTTCCACAGGCGCGGCAACAAGGGACCCGCTGTATCTGGGGGTTGTTACCCGGGGCACAGCCACGCTTGATCCCAGGGGATACCCTCTGCTTTATACAGGCCAGGGCATACCGGGTACTCAGGACGGCACCTTCGGCTCATGGGTAAGGATAGTTTCCCTTATTGAAAACAGGGTAATATGGGATTTCGGCGGCGCCGATCCATATTCATACAGGGCATGGCAGGCATATGACTGCAGCCCCCTGATAGACGCGGAGACCGATACCCTGATAACTGCAGGCGAAAACGGTATACTTTACAGTGTAAAGCTCAATACCGCATATGACAGCGCGGCAGGTACCGTAAGCGTATCACCCGGCAATCTTGAAAAATACCGCTACAATCTCAATGGCTACGGCGATTCGGACAGCCGCAGATGGTGGGGCGTGGAAGGTTCACTTTCAGCCTTCAGGAATTATCTTTTCTTCGCGGATAACGGCGGAACTCTCCAGTGCGTGGATGTTAATACGCTGGAAACGGTGTATATATCCGATGTGTTTGACGACAGCGATACGAGCTGCGTAATAGAGGAATCCCCTGAGGGCGGCACAGTGTACCTTTATCTTGGCAGCGAGGTGGACAGGCAGTCCGGTATCAGCGGAGGCATGGGCACGTCCATCCACCGTAAAGTGAATGCCATCACAGGCCAGACGGTATGGAAGCAGGAATGGCCTGCAAGCGTTGGGGATGCATCTTCAAACGGCGGCACAATGACCACACCCCATGTGGGTCATGGCAGCATAGATGATATGGTTATATTCAACCAAACACTTGTGCCTGTGGAAACCGAGGGCCAAAGTCAGCTGGGTGGCCGCATAGTTGCCTATGACAAGGCCACCGGGCAGGAATTGTGGCGTCATGAGCAGGCGGCGGGCTATTGGAGTTCTCCCGTTGTGATATACGATGAAAATGAAACCGCATACCTTATCCAGTGCGATGCAAACGGCATAATGCGCATGCATGATGCACGCACAGGCAGTATTATATGCGAGCTGGATCTTGGCTCAAGGATAGAATCCACCCCTGCTGTGTTCAACAACATTCTGGTGGTGGGCACCCGCGGTCAGTATGGCCGGGGTGAAAGCCAGAAGATAATCGGCGTACTGATAAAGTAAAAATAAACCGGCGCAGGAGGACAAAATGAGAAAAGCTATGGCTGTGCTGTTGGCTGCGATCATGTGCCTCTGTATGTGGGGCTGCAGGAACGATGCTGAGTATATCCGTTTTCACGATGAAACCTTTAAAAGAGCGGATTTGTCCAAAGAAACTGTTGAATGGCTTGAGTGGTATAATGAGCTTACAGCGGAAGAACAGCTGTCAATAAGCTATATACCCGGCGAAATCCACAATAAAATCTATGGTGAAGCTCGGGAAGGCATGGACGAAGCGGCAGAGGCCGGCAGCTGAAGCAACAAAATATAAAGAGAAAACGCCGGATACTTCCGGCGTTTTTGTACGGCGCTTTTTGCATAGTAAAGGGACAGCTTGTGCCGTCCCTTTTACCGGATGGTTGGGGGTATGTCATCGGCCGGAGTGGGGGTTCCGCCGTTATGACCTTTCGCTGAGTATTACTGTGAGGTCCTTGGTTTCGTTGCCCCTCAGTACTGTTATTGTAACCGTATCGCCCACATTATATTCATAAAGGAGGGCGGCAAACTGGGAGGTACCGGAGATTTCCTTGTCATCCACAGCCATTATGATATCGTTTACCAGCATTCCGCCGGCTTCTGCGGCGCTGCCTTCCTCCACTGCCATTACCTGTACACGGGTAACGTAGTTGCTGAAGAAGGAGAAGGGATCATAGCCAAAGCCGAAACCATAATTATTATTGTTGCCGTAGCGGAGGGAAACATCCTGCATGCTGATGCCGATGTAGGGCCTGCCGGTAACGTAGCCCTTATCCATAAGGTCAGAGATGATGGGCCTTGCGGAATCCACAGGAATAGCGAAGCCCAGGCCTTCAACGTCCACGCTGGCGGTTTTGGCATTTACTATGCCGATAAGCTCGCCTTCTGCATTGAACAGGCCGCCGCCGGAGTTGCCGGGATTTACTGCGGCATCAGTCTGCATGAGGGTCATGCTCACGCCGTCGATGGTGACGGTGCGGTCAAGGCCGCTGATGATTCCGCGGGATACAGAGCTGGCGAATACGCCCAGAGGATTGCCTATGGCGTATACGGTGGTGCCCACCATGGAGTTTACGGAGCTGCCGAAGGTGGCTGCAGGGAGGTTTTCCGCTTCGATCTTGATTACCGCAAGATCAGAGAAGGAGTCTTTGCCGATAAGGGTGGCGGGATATTTGGTACCGTCCTGCAGATATACTGTGATATTGCCAACGCCTTCTACTACGTGGTTGTGGGTTACGATGTAGCCGTCGGTGGTGATGATGACGCCGGAGCCTGCGCCGGTATCCTGTTCCTGGGTTTCTCCGGTGTAGGTTACGGTGCTTTCGCTCATATATATACCCACCACGCTGGCCATGCAGTTCTGCACGATATTGGTGGTATTATCTGCTTTGTTGTCATCGCTGAGGGTAAGCCTGTCGGATGCGGGGGGCTGCTGTTCAGTGGGCGGCAGAACAGCCTCAGCTTCAGGCTGAGGGGTAGCTGCTGCGGGCTCATCGGTTATTGCCTCGTTGTTATTGGGCAGGATGTTTGTGCGGTTCACTATGGAATCGCTGAAGTATACGCCCAGACCGCCGCTGACAAGGGCCACTACCAGCAGGCAGGCTATCAGCTGACCTATGGTTACTCCCTTCTTTTTCTTTCCGTTATCATAACCTCGTTCAGAGCTGTAATAGTAGTTTTCTGAATTATTGTTGTTCCAGTTGTTGTTTTCCATTGGGTAAAAGCACTCCTTTCCCACTTTATGCGTCAATTTTAATATGCAAATTTGAAGGGACTATATCATCATCGTGCCATTATTATGGTGAAAAGTGAAAAAATTATGTCATGGGATAATTTCTCGTCCCTTTTGCTTTGCTGTCAGGTAAATTATACCATAAATGCGATGACTATATGATATAATACATATATGCAGATACAGGGCACAATACAAAACATAATATTCCGCAGCGACGATACCGGCTTTACCGTATTGGAGCTTATGGATGAATCCGGCGATGAAATAACCGCCGTTGGCGGCATGCCTTCAGCTGCGGTGGGCGAGCGGATAGAGCTTGAGGGAGAGTGGACGGAGCATCGCGCATACGGTATGCAGTTCAAGGTAAAGGAGTGCAAAACCCTTTCCCCTGCAACTCTCGGCGCGCTGACAGCATATCTTTCCAGCGGCCTTATCAAGGGTATAGGCGAAAGCACCGCCCAGCATATAGTTGCCACATTCGGCATGGATACGCTGGACATACTGGAAAATCAGCCGGAGCGGCTTACGGAGGTTTATGGCATAGGCCGGGTAAGGGCGCATACCATCGCATCATCCTACATGGCCCAGAAAGACATGCGGGAAATAATGATGGGCCTGCAGCAATACGGTATATCCGTAAATCAGGCCATGAAGCTATATAAGATTTACGGCCCCCATTGCCTTAACAGAGTTCAGGAAAATCCATACCGGCTCATCGAGGATGTGGAAGGCATCGGCTTTAAAACCGCTGATAAGATCGCCCAAAACGGCGGTTTTTCCGCAGAATCTCCTTTCCGGCTCAGGGCGGGGCTCAAATACACCCTTCAATGGGCAAGGCAGGAAGGACACACCTACCTTCCCAGAGAAAAGCTTGTTCAGGTTGCGGCGGATATACTTGGCGCAGAACTGTATCCCGTTGAAAAGGAACTGGATGAGCTTATCGTGGATGAAAACATAATATACAGGATAGTTGATGGTGTGGATGCATGCTTCCTGCCATATATGTACCGTATGGAGCGGGAGTGCGCCGAGAGACTGTCATACCTTTGCCTGCCAAAGGCTGCAAATCCCTTTTTCAACATCGGCGCTCAGATACAGCGCCTTGAGGAGCAGCTGGGGGTATCCCTTGCGGAGCAGCAGAAAAAGGCCGTGCATCTTGCGCTGTCCAAGGGCATGCTGGTAATAACCGGCGGCCCCGGCACAGGTAAAACCACCATTCTGCAGTTTGTTATAACATTGCTTGAAAAGCTTGGGGAAAGCTTTGAACTGTGCGCCCCCACAGGCCGCGCCGCAAAGCGCATGACGGAAACCACAGGCTGTGAGGCCCGCACCATACACAGGATGCTGGAATACGCCTATGGGGAAAACGGCTTTTCCCGCAATCAGGATAATCCGATAGAAGCGGATACCGTCATAATCGACGAAATGAGCATGGTGGATGTACAGCTTATGTGGGCGCTGCTCAGGGCGGTTCGCCCCGGCACGCGGCTTATAATGGTGGGCGATGCGGATCAGCTGCCCCCGGTAGGCCCCGGCAATGTGCTGAGGGATATAATAGCATCCGGTACTGTGCCCGTTGTGCGGCTCACCGATATTTTCCGTCAGGGCGGCCGCAGCGCAATAGTAACCAATGCCCATCGCATAAACAACGGCCAGCCTCCCATACTTCACGGCGAAGAGGAGTTTGGCTTTGAGGCCATAGATTCCGCAGAAAGCATAATACGCCGCCTGACCGCCCTTTGCTCTGGCAAGGTGAATATTCCTGGGGTATCCGAACCCCTCAAGGATATACAGGTTCTTGCTCCGATGAAAAAGGGCGCGCTTGGCGTAAAGAATATCAACCTCAGGCTGCAGGAAGCCCTGAATCCTCCCATGCATAAAAAGCACGAGCGCCAGTATGGCGATACCGTATTCCGTGTGGGAGACAAGGTAATGCAGATAAAGAACGATTACCGTATGGGCTGGAAGCGCAGCCGCCGCGGAAGGCCGGATGAGCTGGGCGAAGGCGTGTACAACGGCGACCTTGGCACCATAATGGATATAGACCTGTATGAACAGACGGTGGAGGTGCTTTTTGACGATGAACGCACCGCGCTGTATGAATTCAGCCAGCTGGAAGAGCTGGAGCTTGCATACTGCATTTCCATCCACAAGAGCCAGGGCAGCGAATTTCCCGTGGTAATATTGCCCCTTGCAGGCGGACCGCCAATGCTTATGACCAGAAACCTGCTGTATACTGCCGTTACAAGAGCGAGAAACAGGGTGCACATACTGGGCCATGAGGAATGCCCCGCCCAGATGGTGGCAAACAGTCAGGTAAAGCGCAGATACAGCGCCCTGTGCGATCTTCTTAAAAAGGGAGGACAGGCATGAAGCTGAAGGAGCTGTTTCTCAATGCGCTGTATCCTGAGGATGCGGCATGCTGTCTGTGCAACGAGGAAGCTGTGCTGAACAGCCACGGCCTCTGCAAAGCATGCGGGGAGCTTATTGTTCCCGCTCCCGAGTTTTCGCTGAATGAACCTGTGGACAGCTCAGCGGCAGGCATACTGTATAACGACGCTGCGGCGGATATCATCCATCGATTCAAGTATTACGGCTGCCGCTATCTTGGCAAAAACCTCGCTTCTTTTATATCCCTGCCGCGGGAATGGCAGGCGGATGTGCTGATCCCGGTGCCGCTGCACAGCGCCAGATTAAAGGAGAGAGGATATAACCAAAGCCTTATTCTTGCGGAGCATATCGGCAGGAAATACAGTATTCCGGTAAAGGCCGATTTGCTTAAAAGAATACGAAATACACTTATGCAGTCCCTTACCTCCCGTCAGGAGCGAAGGGAAAACGTAAGGGATGCCTTTCGCGCATCAAAAAGGTGCGCCGGTATGAGCATAATACTGGTGGATGATGTAATTACCACCGGAAGCACCGCAGAGGAATGCGCAAAGGCTCTCAAGGCCGCAGGCGCAGACAAAGTATACGTTATTGCTGCCTGCTATGCGGGCGGACAGGAGAACTGAATGGAAAGATTCAGCCGTACGGAATTGGTAATAGGCCATGAGGCTATGGAAAAGCTGAACAAGGCTTCCGTTGCCGTGTTTGGAATAGGGGGCGTGGGCAGCTATGCTGCAGAAGCCCTTGCAAGGAGCGGTATTGGAAGGCTTATGCTTGTGGACGACGATACAGTGGCAGAGAGCAATATAAACCGTCAGCTTATCGCCCTTACCTCCACCGTAGGCAAACAAAAGGCCATTGTAATGCGGGACAGGGCGCTGGATATCAATCCTGATATCCAAGTGGATACCAGACCTGTGCGCTTTGATGAATCCACCATGGATCAGTTTGACTTTACAGGATACGATTACATAATCGATGCAATAGATTCCGTAACCTCAAAGATACTGCTGATAGAGCGGGCAAAGGATGCGGGCGTGCCAATAATCTGCTCAATGGGCACAGGCAACAAGCTGCATTCAGACAGCTTCTGCATAGATGATATAAGCAAAACCACCGTTTGTCCCCTTGCCCGGGTAATGCGGCGGGAGCTGAAAAAGCGGGGAATAGAAGGTGTAAAGGTGCTGTATTCTAAGGAGCCCGCAATAGCTCCGAAAGAGGAATCGGCAGAAGAACTGCTTCCCGGCAAGCACAGGATAACAGGCAGCGTGGCCTTTGTGCCCTCTGTTGCGGGGCTGATGCTGGCGGGGGAAGTGATACGGCATATCGCAGGCGTGGAATAGACCTGCGCTTATTGGCACATACTCAACAGGTGAATGACAAGGGGGATATCATTATGAAGCTTACTGTATTGGGCCGTCACGGCCCCTTTCCCGCACCGGGCGGCGCGTGTTCAGGCTATCTTATTCAGGCGGGGGATACTGCCCTTGTGCTGGAGCTTGGGCCCGGAAGCCTGTCCAATCTCAGGCGTATATATCCCAATATTAATGTGGACGGCATATTGCTCAGCCATCTCCACAGCGATCATATGGGAGATATGATGGTGCTGCGCTATGCGCTGCCACAGCTTAAGTTAAAGACCCCGTTAACGGTCATAGCGCCGGAAACTCCGGAAACCGAGTTTCGCATGCTTTCCTCATCCGGAGTATTTGAGATGGTCAGCGCAAAGGCGGGGCTGAAGCTGCGCTTCGGCGAGGTGACGGTTACTCTTTACGGCTCCTCCCATTCCGTGGAAACCTACGCCTTCGATGTGGAATATAAAGGCAAGCGCATATTCTATACCGGCGATACCGGCATGCACCCGGATCTTATTAACCAATGCTGCGGGGCGGACATACTCCTTGCGGATGCCTGTTTTCTCAATGCTGAAAAGCCCGGAGAAAAGGCTCAGCACCTTACCGCAGGCGAAGCAGGACAGGTGGCAAAAGCCGCGGAGGTGGGCCAGCTTATCTGCACCCATGTATGGGGCGGCAGGGAGGATACCGAGCAGATGCTTGCGGAGGCAAGGGAGCATTTTGCAAACTGTCTCATAGCGGAAGAAATGCACGAATATCACGTATAAATTATGTATAAGGGCGGCCTTCGGGCCGCTTTTTTGCGTGGCGTTATTTGCCATATTAATAAAGTCTTAAGGGGTTAAGGTGTTTTATGTTAAAGTGTATTCTGTTATGCTTTATTTACCTTATAACGGAGGTGCTGAGATGTACAACATTCTCATATGTGACGACGAACGGGACATACGAAGGGCGTTGAGTATCTACCTTGCGGGGGAAGGCTACGGCGTACTTCAGGCGGAAAACGGCAAAGAGGCGGTGGATATCATAGAGCAGGAAGAAATACACCTTGTGCTGATGGATATAATGATGCCGGTAATGGATGGCATGGCCGCTATGACCGCAATACGGCAGAAGAGCAACATCCCCGTGATACTGCTCACCGCAAAGGGCGAGGATATGGACAAGGTGGCGGGGCTTACCCTTGGGGCGGATGATTACGTTACCAAGCCCTTTAACCCCATCGAGGTATTGGCTCGTGTTAAGGCGCAGCTTCGCCGCTATGCATATCTTGGGGGCATGGAGCGCACCCCAAAGAGCCTCAGGGTGGGGGATATAGAGCTTGATGACGAGGGCAAGTCCGTTACCCTGTGCGGGGATGAAGTATCCTTGACACCAACAGAGTATGACATACTTAAGCTGCTTATGGAAAACCCCGGCAAGGTGTTTTCATCCAAGGAGATATACCGCCGCATATGGAAGGATTTGCCCATAGGAGCGGAGGGAACCATCGCAGTACACATTCGTCACATACGGGAAAAGCTGGAAATAGACCCGGGCAACCCAAGATATCTTAAGGTGGTATGGGGCAAGGGCTACAAACTGGAGGGAAAGCAGGATGAAAGGAAGTAAGCTTACGCATAAATTCTGGGCGAGGGCCGTGGGGCTGGTGCTGTTTGCCGCCCTTTTTACGGTGCTGATATTATGCATAGCGGGCGTAGTATATTGCTATGAGCAGGGCTGGCATTCGGTAGGCACAGAGGTTGACTTGGTAGGGTTGAACGCTTTTTTGTTCTTCAATCGTTATAATATGATAACCATAGGCATCATTGCGGGAATTGGCATGCTGGGTCTGTTCATATTCCTGCTGTGCTCCGCTGCCCGCAAAGAGGGCGAGGCGGGGTATGTGCTTATCCGTCAGGATAATATCCCCTTTGATATTTATATTGTATTGGCGGGCTTGCCGTGCATAGGCTTCCTTACGATGGGTCTGAATATAACCGCCACAAGCGGCGGTTATGTAGTACAGCTGGTATTTGCCGCCATTTGTATAGCCATATCCGCAGGGGTGGCCATGGCGGCCTGCATGACATTTGCCGCACGGATAAAGACAAGGACGCTATTCAAAAACACTATCATATACCGCATATTCGCATGGCTTGGCCGGCTGTTCAATATGGCGGGCATGAACCTGAAGGCCACCTTTATCTTCCTTGGCTATCTGCTTATCAATGCCATAGGCGCTGCATACCTGTTTGAAAGCAGATATTCCGGCTTTGCCCTTGCGATGCTGGCATTTTTCAACTGCCTTGCGGCCTTTGGGATTTTCGAATGCGTATCCCAGATGAAAAAATTGCAGGAGGCCGCCGCAGCCATAGCCGAGGGAGACCTGAAGTATGAAACGGATACCTCAAAGCTCAAATGGGAATTTAAGCAGCATGGCGAAAACCTCAACAGCGTCAGCCGCGGTATGGCAAGGGCGGTAAACGAGCGCATGAGAAGCGAGCGCTTTAAAACCGAGCTTATCACAAACGTGAGCCATGACCTGAAAACCCCCCTTACATCCATCGTCACCTATATAGACCTTCTGCAGAAGGAAGAAATTCCCGGCGAGCAGGCGAAGGAATATGTGGAAACCATAGCACGCCAGAGCGCAAAGCTGAAAAAGCTTACCGAGGACCTTATCGAAGCCTCCAAGGCTTCATCCGGTGCAATGGGCGTAAATTTTGAGCGGGTGAATGTATCCGAGCTTTTGCGACAGTCCGCCGCGGAATACGGCGAGCGTATGACGGCCGCAGGCATAACTCCGGTGATAACCCTGCCGGAGGAGGATATGTATATCACCGCCGACGGACGGCTGCTGTGGCGGGTAATGGATAATCTGCTGCTGAATATATGCCGCCATGGCATGAGCGGCACGAGGGCGTATATGGGAGCGGAAAAGCGGGAAGAAAACACCGTGATAAGCTTTAAAAACATATCAGCAAAGGAGCTGAATATACGCCCCGAGGAGCTGCTGGAGCGATTTGTTCAGGGGGATGAATCCAGAAACACAGAGGGCAGCGGGCTGGGTCTGTCCATCGCCCAGAGCCTTACCGAGCTTATGAAGGGAAGCATGCAGCTGTATCTGGATGGAGATCTGTTTAAGGTGGAACTGATATTCCCAAAAGAAGAAATATAGCGGAGCATACAAAAAAGCGGCATCGCCGCTTTTTTTGTCGTACAATCATAGATAATTGTTGAAAAGGTCGATAAAACACAGTATCATATTTTTAACCACATCTGTCCCGCGATTGGGGCGCATTACTTTTCTCAGAGCGGTAGTCATCATGGACGGCAGCAAAAGTACTCATAAAAACTCAACAGGCCATTGTTCTGCTCCGGGTATCCTGGGCCTTATTTTTGTGCTTTCGGTCTGTCTGTTTATGTTCTGCGGCTGCGCCGGTACGGATAAATACATAGAAATAATAGTAGCGGGCGGAGATGCGGTAATTACCCCTGTGCCCGCGGTGAATAAGCAGGCTGACAGCACAGCAAATACGGTGAGCGCTCCAAGTGCTGTTCCCAAGGAAGATATCAAAGAAACAGAGGAAGATAAGACCGAATACATTACAGAGGCTGCGGCCCAGACGCAGCCTGATGTTGTTGATGTTGCCATTATGCCGCCAGTTGAGATCCCGGTATTTACGCCGCTTATAATTCCCACGCCGGAACTTTTATACACTCCTGTGCCGATTGTCACGCCCGTGGCATCCGCCGCGCCTGCCGTTACCCCTGTGCCTACGCCGAATACCGATGAGATAATGCAGCAGGAGCTGGATGACGTTTATGCGGAATACAGCGAAGAGTGGGATCTGCTGTATAAGGAATACGAGACCAAGTGCGCCATAACGCTGAGCAGCATCGAAAACATGGGGCCTGAGTCGGATGATCCGGAGTATATCGCAGAATATACACGGCTGTCCGGCTTGCTGGATAAGTATGAAAAGGAATTCAAGCAAAAAGTAGAGAAGCTGAATACGGAATACTATGAAAAGTATTCGGCGGTATATGATAAATACGGAAAATAGGTAAAATCAAAGGCCCCGCTTGTGCAGGGCCTTTGATTTAGCTGTCGTATCTTGTGGCGGCATCCGGGAAGTTTTGCCATTTGCCGCCCATAAAGCGATGCATTTCTTCGGTGCAGTGCAGCCATTTGCCAACGCAGCGGCCTTCGGGATAAAACTCCATAAATTCGCCGTTATAGAATGTGTAGAAGCGGGAAACATCGGTGCACATGCCGTAGGTGGGCAGTATGGAGCTGTCCATGTGCAGTTCCACCATTTCGCCGCGGCGGGTACCCCGGTAGGTTATGCCGGTGGAGTCAAGGGTAAGGGTGCCTTCGCCAACTATTTCGGAAGTGGCCTGGTTTTTCAGATACTTGTATTGGGGCAGCATGCCAAGCTTCACCTTGCTTGTAAGCTCAAAGCCGGGGAAGGATACTTCCTTTGAGGCTATCCTGCGCTCCCAGTCAAACCAGACGCGGGGAGTTTCGGGGATCACACATTCGTCGTCAAAGGGGATAAGGTCGTAATATTCATTAAGTTCTGCGCCGTTGCCGCACTCGGTGCAGTATATGCGGCTGCCCTCGCCCCGCATGGTAAATTCCCTGCGGCATTTGGGACACATATACAGCAGGTCATGGAGGTTGTGAGCCATTCTGCCATGGCCGTCGTAGGCAGCCCGCTCAAGCTTGTTCCATGCATAATCGTCCTGCTTGAGAGCATCGTGGAGCATATCGGTAACCTCATCCTCGCTGAGGGAGGCAAGCTGCTCAGGGGTAAAGAGCTGATCTACGGTAACTTTTACTTTGCCGCGGCGTTCATCCAGGCAGTATTTTGTATTGGTGAGATAGCCGCCCTGAATATGGCACATCAGCACAGGCAGCTTAAAGTGCTTTAAAAGCTTTGCGGAACCAAGAGCCACGGGCTGATTTGCGCCGGATATGCTGCTCATGCCCTCGGGGAATATGCAGACGATGCCGCCGCTTTTCAGTATGCGGGTCATTTCCTTTATGCAGTATACGTCGGCGGTAAAGTTCTTTTTAGGGATAACCTGAAGCAACCTGAATACCATCGCAAGGTGGGAGCGGAAAAATTCATTGTATCCCGCAACGTAGTTCATGCGATGTGGCAGGAAGGGGATGCCGGTATAAATATAGTCCATGCGGGAAGCGTGATTGCTTACCACGATAAAGGGCCCCTTGTAATCCTTGGGGTTGATTTTGTATTCAAAGGTTACGCCAAGCTTTTTTATAAACAGCAGCCGCCATATATTGGCAAGCAATGGGTATATCACAGCGGGGGGACGGCGGAGCTTTCGGCCGGCGAGTTTCTGGGCAAGTGTGGGTTTTGACATCATCCTGTCCTCCAAGATTTTGTTAATGAAATTATACCATTACCCGGCGGCGTTGGCAAAGCATATAAGCGGGTTTTGCTTGTGGTAAAGGGCGGGGTGTGATAGTATAATCAATGGCATTTGATTAATTGTAATCATGGAAGAAGGAAAACGATGAAACTTAGTATTAAAAAGCCCTATTACGGCTGGATAATAGTAGCTCTGGGCATAGTGATCATGGCTGCTTCGGTGGGCATAGTCAATAACTGTACATCGCTGTACATCGTGCCCATATGCGATGAAATGGGATACTCCAGAAAAGCCGTATCCATGCTGAATACACTTATTTCCGTGGGCAGCATGCTGGTATCCGCCGTATCCGCAGAGCTTTATCATCATTTTTCCATAAGGCGCACAATGCAGGTATCCGCCGTTGTAATAAGCGTGGGATATTTTATGTTTTCCCTGGCAAGCAAGCTGTGGCAGTTTTATGTTATATGCATAGTGGTGGCCTGCGCATTGTGGCTTCTTGCCTATATTCCCTTTGCCGTAATACTCAGCAACTGGTTCCATAAGCGCACAGGCTTTGTTATAGGCCTTACATATATGGGTACCGGCGTTGGCGGCATGATATTCAGCCCCATAATAGGATCCCTCATTGCAAACGCAGGCTGGCGGCAGGCCATGGTTACAATGGCCATAGTCATGGCGGCAATACACATTCCCGCCACCTTCTTCCTAAGGGACAAGCCGGAGGATATGGGACTTACGCCCTATGGCTACCAGGAGGAAAAGGAGCAGGTGAGCCACAGGGACACCTTGCCCGGAATCCCCTTTGCAGTGGGCAAGCACAGCGCAAAGTTTATAATCATGGCTGCGGCAGTATCTGTTATCTGCTTTGCAAACGTAGGCTTCTGCACAAACCTTCCCGCCCATATGTCCGACAGGGGATATACCATAGAGCAGGCTTCCCGCCTGATGTCCGCAACAATGGCATCCCTTGCAATAGGCAAGATATCTCTGGGCTGGATATACGATAAATTCGGCAGCAGGTTTGCAACAGGCCTCTCCGGCCTGATGCTGGCGGCATGCCCCATTGCGGGCGTATTTCTGCCCGGCGTTGTTCCTGTGGTATGCATTGTGGTGTGCTTTTCCCTTGGCATGGCCTTTGGCTCTGTGGGTATTCCCATCGTTGCAAGGGAGGCCTTCGGCCTTAGGGACTTTGACAGGTACAATGGTTCACTGAACGCATTGACCGGAGTTCTTTCTGCTGCGGCCCCTGTGTTCAGCGGCTTTGTGTATGATGCGGCAGGCAGCTATGTTCCTGCATATCTGGTTTATGCCGCAGCAACGCTGATATTTACGGCGATGCTGGTGCTGTGTCTGAGGAATAAGCAGAACTGGGACGAAACGGTATCCGCTGCATGATTCTACTCAATGGAGGGGTGCTTTTATGAAGAAGAAAAACACCGTGCCTTTGCATATTCCCGTGCTGTGGTTTATTACCACGGCGCTGTGGGTTGTACGCCTATGCGTAGATATTTATAATGGCAGTAAGCCGAATATACTGGATATTGCCGTCATATGTATGTCGCTCATTTGTGCGGTGGCCAACCTTAGAAGATATATGAAGGATAAGAAGGCCGAGGGGGAAGAGTAGATTTTTTTGCAATATAAAACAGCAGGGAAAATACCCTGCTGTTTTTGTATGCTTTGTGTTAGAGCAGCTTGCGGTATATTGCCGCCATGGTGGCAATATCAAATTTCACATAGCTCTGATTCAGCAGACGCTGCTGAAGCTCTTCCACGTCCTTTGCAAAAGCGTCCGCTTCGGGGTCGGTCATTCCGTATGAGCTGAGGGGCTTGCGGGGGATTATGCGGTCCAGCAGATTCTCCAGTGCATCGTATACCTTATCGTCATCGCAGCCCAGCTCCCTTGCAATGAGGGATTCAAGGGTAAGTATCTTGCCTTCCGGACGCTGACGGCGGTATTCCTTGAATACGGCGGTAAAGAACTGATAGTTTGCTTCGCCGTGGGTAACGTGATACTTGCCGCTCAGGGGGTAGGACATGGCGTGTACTGCGCCGGTGCCTGCGTTTGCAAAGGCTATGCCGGCCATGTTGCTGGCCATGAGGAAGTCTGAAAGCAGCGCCATGCGGGTGCTTTCGCCCTCTGCAAGAACCTTGGTAAAGCCACTGATGATAAGCCTTATGGCTTCCAGGCTGAACAGCTCGGTATAACGGCTTGCCTTGGGGGAAAGATAGGATTCTGCAGCGTGGATAAGGGCATCTATTGCGCTGGTTGCAAATACTTCATAGGGCATTTCCTCAAGAAGCTGGGGGATAAGCACAGCGCAGTCCGGGAAGATGGCTTCGTCTGCAAGGCCCAGCTTGGTGCTGCGGCTGGTGATGGAGGTAATGGATACGCTGGATACCTCGCTGCCTGCGCCGCAGGTGGTGGGCACGGCGATAAGCTCATGCTCCTTAATGATGGGCACTCTGCGCATGAAGATATCCTCTGTGCATTCTGCGTCCTTGAGTACCAGCACCTTTGCCATGTCTATAACTCCGCCGCCGCCGATGGCGATTATGCGGCCGCATCCGCTCTGCTTATAGTCCTTTATCAGGGCATCCATCATTGTATCAGTGGGCTCGCCCATGCCGTATTTGGATTTGAATTCCACGTGACATTCAAGCTCAAGGCAGGCGAAGTACTTTTCGTATACCCTGCGGCTGACAAGCATAAAGTCATTTGCGTTGATCTGAAATTCTTCGGCAAATTCCCCGGCGCTATTAAAGCTTTTTACGGCGGTCTTCTGGCGGAAAAGCTGCATGTGTATATCCTCCTGCATGCTGTGTTATAGGATTATGATACAATAAATGCGCACCTAATTCAATTAAAATACCCCGCATGAAAAGCGGGGCATTGTCTGTGATGTTATCAGTTGTCGTAGTGGTCTATCATGCGGTAGCCTACGCCGGTTTCCGTGATGATAAACTGGGGGTCGGCAGGATTGGATTCGATTTTGCGGCGAATATTTGCCATGTTTACGCGGAGTATCTGGTTGTTTACAGTGGGACGTGCGCCCCATACGCTGCGTATTATGAAGTCATAAGTCAGCACCTTGCCGATATGCAGCATGGTAAGCATGACTATTTTGTATTCTATCTGGGTAAGGTGGATTTCATTGCCGTCCACGTATACCCTGCGCTTGTCGTAGTCTATGGTGAGGGCGCCGTTGGTGGCCTTACCGGAGGGGGTATCAGGGCCGCCTACGCTTGCGTGGCGCAGCGCAATGCGGATGCGGGCCAGCAGTTCTGCGGTGCCGAAGGGCTTGGTGATATAGTCGTCTGCGCCGAGATCCAGAGCCTCTACCTTGTCCTTTTCCCTGTTGCGGGCAGACAGTACGATAATGGGCACTCTGGACCACTGGCGAACGCTGCGGATTATGTCTATTCCATCCATGTCGCCAAGGCCAAGATCCAGCAACACCACATCGGGGCAGTGAGAGGATATGGCGGAGATGGCCTCTCGTCCGGTATTTACGCTCAGCACCTTATAGTCGTTTGCGTTTAATATTGTGGTAAGCAGATGAACGATGGCCTTGTCATCCTCAACCACCAGCACAATGGGCAGGTTTTTCATAAAGTCCTCCGTATAGTTTGCGGTATATGTATATTATACATTTTTGTGATGGAGCAATGAATACGCAAAGCATATATTTGCCGTTAAGGAATGTTAAGAAACGTTAAGAAGCACTAAAGAGTGCGTAAACGCAAAACATATAAAAACAAGAAAAACTTAACGAAATATTAACCGGCTCATTGAGCCTTTGCGGGGAAATGCGGATGTTTGCGGTGTGTGATGCGATGAGTATATGGTATAATAAAAACATGAAGGAAACCATGCTGAAAACCTGGAAAAGGATAAAAGGCTTCCGTGTGGAGGCCAAGCCGATGATGTACACTTTGCTCATAATGACGGGCGCTACGTTCATCAGCTTTTTGCTGCACAAGTTTTTTATTCTCAACAATAATGTATCTATGATATATGCCCTTGCGGTTGTGGTGGTGGCATGCGTGGTGCCTGATTATTTTTATGGCGTTATAGCTTCCCTTATAAGCGTAATAGGCGTAAACTATTTCTTTACCGCTCCTTTTTGGGCGCTTAATTTTACCATGACCGGGTATCCTATAACATTTCTTATAATGCTGATAACTTCAATAATTACCAATACTCTGGTAATAGGCTATCGCGAGCGGCACAAGGCGGTAATGGAAGCGGACAAGGAGAAGCTGAGGGGCAATCTGCTTCGCGCCATATCCCATGATCTGCGCACGCCTCTCACCAGTATTTCCGGCTCCAGCGCCGCCCTTCTGGAGGACCACGGCAGAATAAGCAGCGAGGACGGCAAAGCACTGCTTATCGATATTCATGACAATGCCCAGTGGCTCATACGCATGGTGGAAAATCTTCTTTCGGTAACCCGCATGCAGAGCGGTGTATCCGCAGTGAAGAAAGTGCCGGAGCTGGCAGAGGAAATAGTTGCCAATGCGGTATCCCAGGTGCGCAAACGGTTCCCGGAAAGGAAAATAGCCATTACCGTGGAGGATGATCCCCGCGATGTGCCGATGGACGGCACGCTGATAGTTCAGGTTATAATAAACCTGATCGAAAACGCTATATTTCACAGCGGTTCCGGTGAAACCATACATGTATCTGCCTGCATAGGGGAGACGGAGGCGTTTTTCAACGTGCGGGATCATGGCTGCGGCGTGGATGTTCAGCGCATGGAAAGGCTTATAGCAGGACATATAGACTCTGCCAATACCGGAGACAGCTCCCGCGGTATGGGCATAGGTCTTTCATTGTGCTCCGCAATTATAAAAGCCCATGGCGGAAGGATATGGGCAGATAATGCTGAGGATGGAGGAGCAGTGTTCAGCTTTGCGCTGCCGCTGGAGTGAAATATACAAATACTTTTTGGCTAATCTGTATTGACGCGGCGTATGCATTGTGATAAAATATCGAAGATTTGAGCCTAGAAGGAGGAAACGCCATGAAGCAGTACACGGTAAACAGAAAAATGCTTAATATCTGCGGCGTGGTATTCTCCTCTGCGGTATTTATTTTTTAAATCTTTCCATTATTATTGGAAAGATTTTTTTATAACTTTTATTTGACATGCGAAAGGAGAAACCAATGCTTAAAGGAAGAAGTATTCTTGAACCTATGGACATGACCGTTGCCGAACTGGAGGAAATTTTCGATCTGGCCGATGCCATTATCGATGATCCCGAAAAGTTTGCCCATGCTTGTGACGGCAAGCTGCTGGCCACCCTCTTCTATGAGCCCAGCACCCGCACCCGCTTCAGCTTTGAGGCTGCCATGCTGCGCCTGGGCGGCAAGGTAATCGGCTTCTCCGAGCCCAATTCCAGCTCTGTTGCAAAGGGCGAAAGCATCGCCGATACCATCCGCACCATCGCCTGCTATGCCGATGTTGCCGTAATGCGTCATCCCAAGGAAGGCGCTCCCCGCATTGCAGCCAATAACACCGATATGCCCGTAATCAATGCAGGCGACGGCGGCCATCAGCATCCCACCCAGACCCTTACCGACCTTCTGACCATTCGCCGCCGCAAGGGTGGCTTCACCAACCTCAAGATTGGTCTCTGCGGCGATCTGAAGTTCGGCCGTACCGTACATTCCCTCATCAAGGCTATGTCCCGCTACGAAGGCGTTGAGTTCATAATGATCTCCCCCGAAGAGCTGCGTGTTCCCGAATACGTACGCAAGGGCGTTCTGGAAGCCAACAACATTCCTTACCGTGAGGTAAAGAAGATGAAGGAAGTTATGCCTGAGCTGGATGTTCTGTACATGACCCGTGTACAGCGCGAGCGCTTCTTCAATGAGGAAGACTACATCCGCCTGAAGGATCGTTACATTCTGGATCTTGAGAAGATCGAGAATGCCAAGGAAGACCTGATGATTCTCCATCCCCTTCCCCGCGTAAACGAGATCGCCGTAGAAGTTGACGATGATCCCCGCGCTCTGTATTTTGAGCAGGCCAAGAACGGCATGTTTGTCCGTATGGCCCTCATCATGAAGCTGCTGGGTATCGAAGTACAGTAAAGGAGGCATAAACAATGATAGTAAACAGCATTGAAAAAGGCATCGTAATCGACCATATCACTGCCGGCACCGGCCACAGGATACTGGATTTCCTCAATATCGACACCAAGAACAACACCGTGGCATTCATCATGAACGCCTACAGCCAGAAGCATGGCCGCAAGGATCTGATAAAGATCGAAAATGTGACCGACGTTGACCTGACTGTGCTGGGTCTGCTGGACCCCACCGCCACTGTAAACGTGATCGAGAACGGCCAGATAGTGAGAAAAATCAGTCTTGAGCTGCCTGAGACCGTTGTGGACGTTATCAAGTGCAAGAACCCCCGCTGCGTTACCAGCGTAGAGCGCAATGCACACCACATCTTCCATCTGATGAACCCCGAGACCCACGAGTATCGCTGCGAATACTGCGACGATATCGTAAACATGAAGGGCGAATAATGTAACTTTCGGGCTTGCTTCCCTGGGAAATATAAAGAGAAGCAAGCCCTTGTACTATACAAAAGGGAAAGGAGCCGGGCAATGAATATTTGCATAGCAGGAGGAAGGCTTGTAGACCCCACCATGGGTTTGGATAAGCCGGGAGATATCTATTTTAAGGATGGCATTGTTGCAGCAATACGTGCAGAGGGCTTTGAGCAGGGAGATATCCCTCAGGGCGAAACAGAGCGCATAGAGGTCAGCGGCGCCCTTGTTGTGCCCGGCCTTATCGATCTCCATGTGCATTTCAGAGACCCCGGTTTCTGCTACAAGGAAGACATGACCACCGGCTGCGCATCCGCTGCAGCAGGCGGCTTTACCACCGTATGCATGATGCCAAATCTTAAGCCCATCACAGATACCCCCGAGCTGGTTGCTGACCTTGCAAAGCGGGCGGAGGGCATCCGGGCCCTGCCTGTGGGCTCCATAACCATGGGGCAGAAGGGCGTGGAAATAACCGATGCTGCCGGCATGAAGGCAGCGGGTGCCTGTGCTATCAGCGAAGACGGACGTTCCGTAATGGATGCGGCTGTGATGTATCGCGCAATGGAAGCTGCAGCAAAGGCTGATATGCCTGTATTTGACCATACCGAAGACGATTCCCTTGCGGGAACTGCGGCAGGCGAAGCCGTCATTGCGGTAAGGGATATGCTCTTTGCCAGAGAGACCGGCTGCAGGCTGCATCTTTGCCATATCAGCTGCGGTCTGTGCCTGGATGCCATCCGTGCCGCCAAGGCAAACGGCCTTGACGTAACTGCCGAAACAGGCCCCCATTACTTTGTATTTGATAAATCCCGTGCCACCCACGGTCACTTTAAAATGAATCCTCCTCTCAGAACAAAGGAGGACGTTCAGGCCGTAATAGAGGCCATTAAGGACGGAACTCTGGACGTTATTGCCACCGATCACGCCCCCCACAGCGCCGAAGAAAAACTTTGCGGCTATGATAAGGCAATGAATGGCATAATCGGCCTTGAAACCTCCTTCCCGGTAAGCTATACTGCCCTTGTAAGGGGTGGTCATATAGACCTTGATAAGCTTATCCGCCTTATGAGCTGCAATGCCGCTGCCATCCTTGGTGATGACATGAGGGGCACCTTCAAAGTGGGTGCTGCTGCGGATGCGGCCGTGTTTGATATAGATACTCCTTACGTAATAGACCCTGCCACATTCAGGTCCAAGGGACGCAATACTCCCTTTGAGGGCATGGAAGTATATGGCAGGACGCTGCTTACAATTTGCGGCGGCAATATAGTTTATAGGGCATAAATAAAGAAAGGAACCGCAGACATGATAGACATTCTTATCAACAGAATCGATGAGCTGAATAACCCCACCGTGGTAGGCCTTGATCCCACCATTGAGATGATCCCCGGCTACCTTAAGGAGGCCAAGTTTGCCGAATTCGGCAAGACACCTCAGGCCGTTGCAGAGATGTTCGTGGAGTTCAACAGGCAGATTATGCTTGCGGTGCAGGGCATAGTTCCCGCCGTAAAGCCCCAGGTTGCATTTTACGAGCGTTATGGTATCCATGGCCTTATGGCATACGAAAGAACCTGCAGCCTTGCCAAGAAGATGGGCTTTATCGTAATAGGCGACATCAAGCGCGGCGATATCGGCTCCACCGCCGCAGCCTATGCCGCACATATCGGCGGCACTGATATAGAGGGCGAAAAGTATGACCTGTGGCATGAGGATTTCATTACCGTAAACCCCTATCTGGGCGTGGACGGCATCAAGCCATTTGTGGATGCCTGCAATGCCAATGACAAGGGCATATTCGTACTGGTAAAGACCAGCAATCCCTCCAGCAGCCAGCTGCAGGACAAGCTTGTGGACGGCGTACCCGTATATCTTCACGTTGCGGCGCTGGTTGACGAATGGGGCCGCGATGCAATGGGCGCAAAGGGTTACAGCAAGGTTTGCGCCGTTGTTGGCGCAACTCATCGCGAGCAGGGCGCAAGGGTGCGTCAGGCTCTGCCCAATACCTTCTTCCTTGTTCCCGGCTACGGCGCACAGGGCGGCACTGCAGAGGATATCCGCGGCTTCTTTGATGCAGAACGCCGCGGCTGCATAGTCAATTCCTCCCGCGGCATTATAGCCGCCTATAAGAAAAACGAAAAGTATGGCGAAAGGGACTTTGCAGACGCTGCACGTGATGCCGCTCTCGCCATGCAGAAGGATATCATGGGATGAAGAAGATATCTGAAGCAACAATAAAGAAAAATCTGCTGATAGCTCCCGACATTTACAGGATGGAGCTGGAATTGGCTCAGGATGTGAATGCACTTCCCGGCCAGTTTGTCAACGTATATCTGGATGACGGCGCCCATCTTCTGCCCCGCCCCATAAGCATCTGCATGGCGGAGGGCCGCAGCCTTACATTGGTATATCGCGCAGTGGGCGTCGGCACCAAGATAATGTCCGGCCTTACCGAGGGGGATACCCTCCGTGTGTCCGATCCCCTTGGCAATGGTTTCGCTCTGCCCGAGAGCGGTACCGTACTGCTGGTGGGCGGAGGCGTTGGCGTGCCTCCCATGCTGGGTACCGCTATCGCCGCAAAAGCAAAGGGCCTGAATGTTATCGCCGCCCACGGCTATCGAAGCGAGCTGTTTTTGAATGAAGAATTTGAACAGGTGGGCGAGCTGCTTATCGCTACCGATGACGGCAGCGCAGGCTATCACGGCACAGTTGTGGATCTGCTGAGGAATTCTGATATTCCCGACGATACCACTGTCCTTTCCTGCGGCCCCAAGCCCATGCTCAAGGCGCTGGTTGGTTATTGCGAAGAAAGGGGCCTGCCTGTACAGGTGTCCCTTGAGGAGCGCATGGGCTGCGGTTTTGGCGCATGCGTAGGCTGCGTATGCAAGCTGAACCAGAACGGCAATATTGTGCAGAAGAGGGTCTGCAAGGACGGCCCTGTATTCAATGGCAGCGAGGTGATATTCTGATGACTAAGGTTGATCTTTCAATTAATTTCGCAGGTCTTCAGATGAAGAACCCCGTCACCACCGCCAGCGGCACATTTGCCGCCCGTGAAAGCGGCGAGTTTTACGATATTTCCCGCCTTGGCGCGGTTATCACCAAGGGCGTGGCGGCGGAGCCCTGGCAGGGCAATCCCACCCCACGCATTGCGGAAACCTATGGCGGCATGCTGAATGCCGTTGGCCTTCAGAATCCCGGCGCGGAGGAGTACATAAAAAAAGAACTGGGCTACCTCAAGGACTTTGATGTGCCTGTAATCGCCAATCTTGCCGGCCACAGCATAGAGGAATACTGCGCTGTTACCGAAATGCTCAACGATACCGATGTTGCCATGTACGAGCTGAACATATCCTGCCCAAATGTAAAGCTGGGCGGCATAGGCTTTGGCACAGACCCTAAAATGGCGGCGGAAGTTACAGAGGCGGTCAAAAAGGTATCCAAGAAGCCCCTTATAGTAAAGCTTACCCCAAACGTTACAGATATCACTGCCATTGCAAAGGCAGTTGAAAGCGCAGGGGCGGATGCCGTATCCCTTATCAACACTCTGCTGGGCATGCGTATCGACCTCCGCACAAAGAGGCCTCTTCTCGCAAACGGCACAGGCGGCTTTTCCGGCCCCGCTGTAAAGCCTGTGGCCATCCGCATGGTATATCAGGTGCGCAGAGCTATCAATCTGCCCATACTGGGCCTTGGCGGCATTATGACCGGAGAGGATGCGGCAGAGTTCCTCATGGCAGGCGCAGATGCGGTTGCCGTGGGTACTGCAGCTCTCGTCAATCCCACCGCTCCCGTGGACGTGGTGGAGGGGCTCAGAGCCTTTATGGAAAGGGAAGGATACGAGAACATTGCGGCGCTCAAGGCTGCATTCAAAGGATAACAGGGAGGAAAAGAATGAGCTACAAGTCTGAATTTATTACCTTTATGGCCCAGTCCGGTGTGCTGACCTTTGGAGATTTTACCACCAAGAGCGGCCGCAAGACCCCTTATTTCATCAATACCGGCAACTATAAGACCGGTGGTCAGATCGCACGTCTGGGCGAGTTTTACGCCGCCTGCATCGAGGAGCATATCAAGTCCGGTGAGCTGCCCGAGGATATCACCGCTCTGTTTGGCCCTGCATACAAGGGCATCCCCCTTGCGGTATCTGCTGCTGCAGCCCTTTATAAGGGCGGACGTGACCTGAACTACTGCTTCAACCGCAAGGAGGTCAAGGATCACGGAGAGGGCGGTTCCATGGTAGGCTACAAGCCCAAGGATGGCGATAAGCTGCTGATAATCGAAGACGTTATCACCGCAGGCACCGCCGTTCGCGAAACTCTGCCCGTGCTGCAGGCCGCCGCAAAGGTAGAGGTGCCCGGCCTCATTATCTCGGTTGACCGCATGGAGCGTGGTCAGGGCGAGCTTACTGCCATTCAGGAGATCAAGCGCGATTTCGGCATTACCACTTTCCCCATTGTTACCGTTGTGGATATTCTTGAAACCCTCAGCGGCAAGGAAGTGGACGGCAGAGTGCTTATCGATGCTGACATCCGCCGCAGGATGGAGCAGTACATGGCAGACTACTGCGTAAAATAAAAAAAGAAAATTAAATTGTAAAGCGCACTTTACATTTCGGGCGGCATATGCTATCCTATAAATGTAAAGTGCATTTTACATTTTTGGCATTGGACGGTGATGACGTGAATAACAAAATTAAGGAATACAGAAAGAACCTCAAGATAACCCAGGACGACCTTGCAAGGGAAGTGGAGGTTACAAGGCAGACCATAATCGCCCTTGAAAACGGCAAATACGATGCGTCGCTTAAGCTTGCATACAGAATTGCAAAATACTTCGGGGTATCCATAGAAGAAGTGTTCTTGTTTGAGGAGGAATAGCAGTGGATTACAGAAAAAAGCTTAAAACAAGGCTGTATACGGCCATAACAATGATAGCCGCCGGAATCATTTTTACCGTATTCTCCATATTTTCCGAGGCGGATATGGCCTCAACCTTTGGCGCAGTGTTTCTTGTGATGGGTATCGCAAGGGTGGTGCAGTACAGGCGCTTGCTGAATGACCCGGAGGAAATGCGCAAGCGAGAAATCGTGGAAAAGGACGAGCGCAACGTAATGCTGTGGACAAAGGCGCGTAGCCTTGCCTTTGTGATATACATTATCGCCTTGGGCATTGCGGTAATAGTGCTGCAGCTGATGGAAATGTCACAGGCCGCGAACATAGTATCATGGTGCTTGATGGGGTTCGTGGTAATATACTGGATATGCTACTTTATCATTGTAAAAAAGAACTGATGTGAAAGCAAAAACAGACGGCTGCGGGCCGTCTGTTTTAATGTGCGGTTTTTACATGTTCAGCAGTATCATTGCGATGAATATCAGCATCACCGCCGCCCACTGGAGCTTGCTGAGCTTTTCTTTAAAGAAGAACAGCCCGGTGAGGGTGACTACCATCAGCGTGCCAACGTGGCAGGAGGGGTAGAATATGGATGCGGGGATGTATTCCAGAGCCTTAAGGGTTATCCTTGCGGCGTAAAAGTTGGGTATGCCCACAAGCATGCCAAACAGGATATCTGCCTTGCCCACCTTTTCATGGCGTACAAAGGTAAGTATACCTGAAAGCAGAGCCGCAACAACAAAGATATAAAACAAGAACTGATCCGACATGCTTATCGGGCCAAACTGCTCGTATACCTTGCTGATAGCGTCTGCGCTGCCGTTTGTGATAAGCAGCAGAGGCAGGCCTATTTTCCAGTGAATGATATTGTCCTGATCCTTAAGGTTGATGAGGACTATGGCAAGCAATGCAAGCAGTACGCCTGCAAATTGTATCAGGCTTGGCCTTTCGCTGAAGAAAATAAGGGAAATTGCCAGCGGAACCAGCAGCCCCAGCTTCATAAAGGTGGAGGAGAGAACTATGCCGTTTTTCCTTACGTTCAGCTCAAGGAGAAGAAGGGAGGAAAGATACAGCACGCCGCCTATGGAGCCTATGATAATGGGTGCAGAGAAACCTCTTGCAATAAGGGACTGGCCTGCAAGGAGCATATGCACAGCGGCCAGCAGGGTACTGGTTAAATAGCTGATGGCAAGCTTGGGGGTCTTATTGGAGGTGTGATCCTCGCTGATGCGCATGACTATGGCGATCATAGCGCCGCCCAATATGGCAGGAATAAGGTAAAGCACAGCAAAATACCGCCTGATTAATTAATCTTTGGCGATTATAACACATAAGGCGGCAAAAAGTAACAATATGCGGCATAATATAAAATCCGGGACAGGATTCCCGGATTTTGAGGCTTTACAGATATTGACGTATATCTATGGTCAGCTTTTCTTCAAGATTTATGAGCCGTTTTGTGATGTCCTTTGATACCTCGTCTGCGGCCTTGTACTGATTCAGGTATCTGTTGAGGGATTTGACTCCCATATTGCATCCGTCCGTCATAAGGTCGGCAATTGTGGCATCCGTATCATCCATGCCAAGCTTTACGTTGGTCTTCATCCAGGACATGCCCTTTGCTATTGGGTTGGGATCCTTGCCGTCATCCTGATACTTTTCCAATAGGTGCTGCAGCTCTGCCTGCAGCTTCATGTGTTCTTCCTTGCATACGGACAGCTTTTCCCTGAAGTCCTTGCTTTCAACGTGCTCTATAACCTCATCGATGGAGGAAACTCCCATTTTGATGCCCGCGTCACATTCACGCAGCAGTTTTACCGTATCCTGTTCTATCATACAAAAGCTCCTTTAATTAGTGATATGGGCTTAGTATGCACAGTTTCCGAGTTAACCATGTCCCGGACAGAAAGATGGCTTGAAATGTTTCGTTGCTTAGTGCTATATTGATGCAAAGGAAGTGAAAAAATGAGTAAATACGAAAATTGTCATCCGTCATTTTCAGAGGATACTTTGATTTATCAGGCTGCTGAAGCAGCAAAAGGCTTTTATGGGCTGACAGATGCAAATCAATATTTTGCAGGCATGTGCGAGCGCAATAGGGATTTTGCGCAGCTGGGCAACAATGTTTTTCGCTATAAGGATTACTTTATTCAGGTGGGGAAGCGCTTTCTTATGGCAGGCCATGGCCGTGCCCTGATGAGTATGGCTGAAAAGGAGCTTTCCTTCCTGCCCCAGGGCATTGCCGTGATATGGCTGGACAATGATGAGGATATGGTACTTATCACAAGGGTAAAGGGCAGCGAAGGCCATCGGCTGCTGCCATTCGAAGGCCCTGTATCCACATTACCTGAGCACACGAGACAGCGCATCTTGGCGGATGTGGATCGCTTGCTTGAAGAGAACAGTGCCATTTCGGCAGTTGCGGAAGGAAAAGACTGGTGGAATGTAATTGAGGGGGAGGGAAGTATCATCTTTTCCCGCTGTGAGATTGCTTTTGTACCGGACGCTGCAAAAGCCGTTTATCGCAGCAGAGTTTTGAGAACGCTGGAGCTGGATGAATAAAGAAAAACAGGCGGACAAAAAGTCCGCCTGTTTGTATGCGGTGATAAATTAGTTGAAGTACCTCTTCAGCAGACCTTCAAATGCCTTGCCGTGGCGGGCCTCGTCGCGTCACTCGTCCGCAGATACCTCCAGTTCGATATAGCGATTTTCTGCTTTCAGTTTCCTTTTGAACTCGATCCGCTCTTCAATATCCATCCCCTTCATCTTCTCCTCGTCCTCGGGGTAGAATTTGATAGGGACACGCTTGAATTGCAGACCTTTTGTTTCGGAGGCATACCGATCGTTCATATCCTTTAAAGCTCCTTTAGGGGATATTGGTTAAAGCAGCGCTTCAGCAGGCCTTAGAAAACCTTGCCGCGGCGGAACAGAAACGCATCATTCATCTACCTCGACATAGCGATTCTCCTGCCGCAGCCGTTTGAAGAAATCTATTTTTTCATCGTGACTCATGGTTTCTGCCTTTGCAAGATCCTCTGGATAGAACTGGATCTTTTTGGCCTTAAAGACCATGCCGCTCATTTCCTCATAGTGGTCTCGAGCCTTGGTTTCTTCATCGGGGATCCTGAATTCAGCCATGAGCCGGTTCTCCTTTGGGGTGATTAGTTAAAGTACCTCTTCAGCAGGCCTTCGAATGCCTTGCCGTGGCGGGCCTCGTCGCGGGCCATTTCGTGAACGGTGTCATGGATGGCGTCAAGGTTCAGCTCCTTGGCGCGCTTGGCCAGCATGAACTTGCCTTCGGTAGCGCCGTTTTCGGCTTCTACGCGCATTTCAAGGTTCTTCTTGGTGCTGTCGGTAACAACTTCGCCCAGCAGCTCGGCAAACTTTGCAGCATGCTCAGCTTCTTCGTAGGCGGCCTTTTCCCAGTACAGGCCGATTTCAGGATAGCCTTCGCGATGGGCAACACGAGCCATGGCCAGATACATACCTACTTCGGTGCATTCGCCGGTGAAGTTGGCGCGGAGACCTTCGATGATTTCGGGATCTACGCCCTGAGCAACGCCAACAACGTGCTCGGCAGCCCAGCTCAGTTTGGTTTCGTCAACGGCAACGAACTTTTCGGCGCCGGCCTTGCAGGTGGGGCAGAAATCGGGAGCGGCATCGCCCTCGTGAACATAACCGCAAATGGTGCAACGGAATTTCATGAATAAATCCTCCTGAATATTTGATATGATACCATCGGCATAGCCGATATAAAATGCTATGGATGGCGGCGGTTAGTTATATGCAACTACCACCACATAAATAATATAATATTTGCCGTTTCTTGGCAATATTCTCTTTGCGTATTTCCGCAAAAAACACAGTAATGTCACCATTTGGGGAAATGTAAATTCGCTTAATGATAATTTATTCAACTGTGTTGAACTTGACGGGGCAAAGTGAGATAATTTAAGCAGAATAAAGTTGCTCCGCTTTGGAGTGTGGATAGGAATTTTATGGAGATTTCTGCAGAGCTTTTCGCATTTATAGCGTTTGCTTGTTTTCTGGGAACCTTTGTTCAGAGGGTGAGCGGAATAGGATACGGCATAATCGTAATGCTGTTTTTCCCGCTGGTGCTCAGCATGGGAGAAGCTACGGCTCTTTCCGGTATGGGGTCGCTTATTGCCTCCTGCGTGGTGGCTTATACCATGCGAAAGCATGTCAATATAAAAAAGGCAATGATGCCAATGGTACCATATTGCATTATTGCCTGCCTGATGATGCTGTTTGTGAAAAATGCAGCCCATAGGCTGCTTACGGTAATGCTGGGCATTGCCCTGTGCGGCATGAGCGTATACTGCTATTTTTTCAGCGGCAGAATACGCATACGACCCACAGCAAAAAACGCAATGATTGCGGGCAGCATAGGCGGCGTATTGTCCGGCCTGTTTTCCATGGGCGGCCCTCCGGTGATGGTATACTTCATAAGCTGCAGCGATACCAATGACGAATACCTTGCAAATATACAGTTCTTTTTTGTAGTGTCAAATGCGGTGTCCACTGTTGCAAGGTTTGCAAACGGCTTTGTAACGCCAAGGGTAATGTGGCTTATGCTGCCATCGGCTGCCGCAATGGTTGCCGCAAACTTTCTGGGTGGCAGAGTATATAAGAAAATCAGCAAAGAGGGTCTCCGCACGGTGGTATACGGTGTGGTTGGCCTTTGCGGATTGCTTACCATACTCAGGGCCACGGTGCTGTCGTAACGGTATTTTAGATGGATAAACAGGGGAGGAAGCATGGAACAAAGCTATTGCAGCGCCAATAACAGACAGCCGGCCTCAAGCGTGCGCAAGGCATATTTTGCCAGGCTTATCGGGCGGTGTCTGCTGTTTTGCGCATGTATATGTTTATGGATATGGAATCCCAAAACATTTGACGTACTGTATGGCATGAAGTTCTTTGAAAAGCTGTCTTTCATTCATTTCATGTGGATAATATGGATGATTGATATGATATGCCAGCTTGCTCCCATAGGAAGCAAAATATCCCTGGGATCACACAAGCTGTTCATTCAGAAATTTAAGCCCATACGGGACAAGATAAACTATAAGGCTCTGCGGGAATACATGATATCCACTACCAGGGCTGCATATAAGGTTATGCTGCTGTGGCTTGGGCTTGCCGCAGTAATAGCGTGGCTTTATTTTACCAAGGTGATAAACCGCACAGCCATGTTTATGATAACTGCCGCATTTTCCATATGCGATCTTATATGCGTGCTGATATGGTGTCCGTTCAGGCTGCTGATGAAAACCCGCTGCTGTACCACCTGCAGGATATTCAACTGGGATCATCTGATGATGTTCACACCAATGTTCTTTGTAAAGGGCTTTTATTCATGGAGCCTTGCTTTTGTTGCGCTGCTGGTGTTTGTAATATGGGAGCTGTTTACGCTGATGTATCCGGAAAGATTCTGGGAGCATTCCAACGATGCCCTAAAATGCGTAAACTGTACGGATAAGCTTTGCACTCAGTATTGCAGAAAGCTCACAAAATAGTTAAATAGTTTATTTTTTGAAAGGCCGCCGGTTATTCCGGCGGCCCATTGTATTATTGCGGATATGAGGCTGTTTCGGCTTCAGGCCCAACGTTTACTATGCCGGAAATGGAGCGATACTTATCCTCTGTAACCAACACCTTGTCTATCAGTTCTCCGTCTGCGGAATAATACAGCTTGTGGGTCTGGGCAACGCTGCCGCGGCGGGCTTTGCGTATGGTTTTGCTTTCCCCGGGGGCAAGGGAGGGATCAATTACGGTTTCGGTACCCGGAGAGGAGAGGGTGGCGGTCTTTTTTGATGTGAGCTCTATGTGGATACCGTCCTCAAGGGGTCTGCCGTATATCCGAACAGTCACGGTTTTTTCTTTTTCATCCGTTATGGCGGATAGGGTAATGGGCACAGGGCCTGAGTTGATAAATTTAAGGTTTGGGCCGCCGGTGGAAATTGTGGCATCCCGGCCTATGTCCACATATCCAAGGGGCCAGGAGTGGTGATGCCGCTCGGTTATTTTAAGGTCTGCCATAAGCGCCGCATTGTACAGCGTGGTGGATACCTGACACACTCCGCCGCCGTATTCCTGCACATATGCGCCGTCACGGATCCCTGCTGCGGTTTTCCAGCCGTTCTCCTTGTTTCTGTCGCCAAGGGTCTTGTTGGTGTCAAACTCTTCGCCGGGGGCAATTACCGCTCCGTCTATCATGGCGGCAGCTTTTACTATGTTGAATACCCTGTTGGCCTTGCCGTAAGTACTGCCTGAAAATGAGGTTGTAAATTCGGATATCAGAGTGGTGTCCTGCTGAGCCATTTCAGTTGTATATTTGGCGGGGACGGCAGAGGTTTCGGCTGCAACAACACCGCCCGCTCCATTTAAAATAAGATCGTGTATGTCGCTGCCCAGCTTGTCATAATTCAGCTGCCGCCCGTCCTTGTGGGGGGTATATGTAAATCCTTTATCCTGCGAATAGGCTGCTGTTCCGTCCTGTGGCTGATACTGAAGCTGCGCGGTGTGCTCCATGAGGGCTGCTCTGAGCTTTTCCACATCCGCATTCATTGAGGTGGTCAGCCTGCGTGGTTCAATGTTTTTAGGCCAGTGCTTTTTTAGTGTGAGGGCCTGTAGTATGGTTTCATCTGAATTAAAGCTGATGGGAAGCATATCGCCGCTGATATGGGCAGTGTCATCTCCGGCGGTAACGGTATAGCGGAGATTTTCAAGGGAGGCGGCATGAGAGGCTTCCAGTGCGGCAGATGCCTCCTCGGGGGTCATGCCGGATACGTCAACGTTGTCTATGAGCAGGCATTCACCAAGGACGGCTCCGTCATTTTGGGCGGATCCAATGTCGGCATATTTGTCGGCGCATCCTGAGCATAACAAAAGTAAGGCCATGGCAGGCAGATAAAAAAGGTATTTTTTCATAGGCGCGGATTCCTCGTAATTCATCATTTGTGCTGATAGTATCTGCAGAAAATGCGAAAGGATACCGACTGAAAAAGTTTACAATTACAGTTTAAATAAAGTGAGTGGAATACACTTGAAAAAGATTGTATTTTAGTATACAATTATGCACAGAGACAATGCGCAAAATTGTCGACAGGAGGACACACAGTGGTTTTTGATCCGAGCGACAAACAATCCCTTACAGCAAAGGTATACGATTACATCAGAAACGGCATACTTGACGGCAGCTATAAGGATGGGGATTACCTTGTGGAAACTCGTCTGGCAGATGAGCTTCAGGTAAGCCGTACGCCCATCCGTGAGGCGCTCAAACAGCTGGAGCTGGAGGGCCTTGCCCTGTCCATGCCAAACAGGGGCGTGGTAGTTAAAGCCATTACTCAAAACGATATAGATGACATGTACAATATTCGCCAGATCCTGGAAGGATTGGCTGCTTATTGGGCTGCTCAGCGCATAACAGAGGAACAGCTTAATGCCCTGTCCGAAAAGCTGGACTTTATGGATTTCTATACCGGCAGAGGCGGAGCAGAGCAGCTTTCCAAGCTGGATAATGAATTTCACGAGCTTATTTTCAAGGCCTGCGACAGCCGCATGCTCAGCCATATTCTGACCTCTCTTCACCAGAATACCCGCAGAGCGCGCACCAGCAGCCTCACCATTCCCAGCCGCCCCGGCGATTCCCTCAAGGAACACAAGGCCATATTTACAGCTATAAAGGCCGGCGATCCTGATGCGGCCAAGGTTGCCATGGAAAATCACGTAAAGAACGCCCACAGCGCAACCATGTAATGATTGTTTGGGAGGATGCGTTGCATCCTCCCTTTTGTATTGCTCACTTTTCCACGCAAGGAGATAAAAATGGCGCGTATTGATTGCAAAGGCGAAGTATACAGTGCAGGCGGCCCGGGGCTGTTTATGCTGGGCAGGGCAGAGCAGGCGGGGCAGAAGCTTCTGGAGGAATATGAGGGCAAGGTGCGGCTTATCTACCTTGATCCTCCCTTTGGTACGGGGGATACCTTTGCCGTAAAATCCGGCCCAAAGGGTAAAAGCGTAAGGGTGCCCGCATATGCGGATAATCTTTCCCATGAAAAATACATGGAAATGATGGAAACCGTGCTGGATCTTTGCCGCAGGCTGCTTACGCCGGACGGCACCATATACCTTCATGTGGATTATCGCATGGCGGCTTATCTTAAGCTGCTGATGGATAAGATATTCGGCAAAAAGAACTTTGTAAATGAGATAATCTGGGCATACAAGTCCGGCGGGCGCGCCACAAAGCATTTTTCCAGAAAGCATGACGATATTCTGGTATACCGCAAGGGCGCCTCAAGCTATTTCGATATTATTTCCGTAGGCATACCCAGAGGCCCTGAGCGCCGCAACCATATGAAGCAGCAGGTGGATGAGGATGGCAGGGTTTATTATTCCATACGCTCCGGCGGCAAGGTATATAAATATTATGAGGACTCTCTGGTATTCCCCAGCGATGTATGGACGGATATAGAGCATCTTCATCAGCGCGACCCGGAGCGCACAGGATACAGCACTCAAAAGCCCGAGGCGCTGCTCAAGCGCATAATACTCGCTTCCTCCGAGGAAGGTGATACGGTTGCGGATCTGTTCTCCGGAAGCGGAACAACGGCGGCGGCAGCCGCAAAGCTGGGCCGCAGATGGATAGCGGCGGACGCGTCTCCTGCGGCGCTGATGACCCTTAGAAAGCGGCTGCTGGATTGCCATAGCGATACCTCCATGTTTACCGCAGACCACCGCATGGAAGTGGAATATCTTTCCCTTACGGATGTGGGCAAAAAGCCGGATGTTACCGTAACCAGGGATAAAGACGGCTTTGTGGTGTGTCCAAATGAAGCGCTTTCCTATATTGCGGCAGGCCATATGGAGGATGATGTATTTATTGCGGATGCATACGATACAGCGCCTGCCGCAGGCAAAAAGATGGCGGTAAAGGGAGATAGGCTTACTTTGCTGGTATCCGACCTTTACGGCAACATTTCAGCATGGGAATACTGATATAAAAGGGACGTTACTTTTGATTTTTTGGATGCGGAGGATGGGCTGCTCGTATATACGGAGCTGCAGCAAAAAGCGGCGGACATTTATTTCCATCAGGTACTTAAGAAGCCTGGCGGCTTGTATCTGAGCACCGCAGGAAATGCAGAGTGCTTGTTGAAAAACAAAGGGCTGAAGTATATAGTATAAGCAGTGTGTTATACAATTCATAAAATATATTAAGAACCATCATATAATGCAGAAAAGGAGAAAATCATGAAGAAGAGAATACTTTGTTTCGGCGATTCCAATACATGGGGTTACAACGGCGAGACTCGCACGCGCTTTGATGACGATGTGCGATGGACAGGACAGCTGCAGAAAAAGCTTGGCGATGATTACGTTATAATCGAAGAGGGACTCAACGGCCGTACTACCGTATGGTATGATCCTGTGGAACACGTCATGAGCGGTATAGATTATCTGTGGCCCTGCATGAAGTCTCATAATCCTATAGACCTTGTAATAATAAATCTTGGCTGTAACGATTGTAAGCCTCTGTTTTCTGCAAACCCATGGAGTATAGGTGTAGGTATGCAGCGCCTTGTTGATATGGCTATGAATGCCCCATTCGGAAGGAATGGCAAACCTCCCAAGGTACTGCTGATGTCTCCTATCCACTTTGGTGAAAATATACTCAAATGTGAATATATGCTGACCATATTCGGCAAGGAGTGCATCGAAAAATCCAAGGCTCTTGCAGGATATTACAAACAGGTCGCCGAAGAGTCCGGTTGTTTTTACATGGATGCAGCGCTCCTTGCCCATACAGGCGTGGATGGAGTGCACATGGATATAACCTGTCACGAACCGTTTGCTGAGGCAATGAAGGAAGCCATAATCAGGATATTGAGTTGATTTTGCTATTGCTTGATGGTATATCATTTGCATCAGGAGCATGCTGCTTTGAGAGAAGCATACGGAGAATGTTGCTTTTGAACAGCTGCAATGGTATGATGTATTAATAAATCATTTATTATGTAAAGGCGTGCAAGGCAGCACAGACTATCAAATTTAATTGTAAAAAGGAAGGCACAAAAATGTTCAATTTTAATTATTATGCTCCTACTGAAGTAGTGTTTGGTAAAGGTACCGAAAGCCAGACCGGAATGCTGGTAAAGAAATACGGCGGAACAAAAGCCCTGCTTCATTTTGGCGGCGGCAGCGTAAAGCGCTCCGGACTGCTGGACAGAATAAAGGCATCTCTGGATGAAGAAGGTATAGGCTATGTGGAGCTTGGAGGCGTTGTGCCCAATCCTCATATAGGCCTGGTATACGAGGGCATAGAGCTTTGCCGCAAGGAAGGTGTGGACTTTATCCTTGCAGTTGGCGGTGGCAGCACTATAGACTCAGCAAAGGCTATAGGCTATGGCCTTACCAACGAGGGTGATGTGTGGGATTTCTATGAGCATACCAGAGAGGCAAAGGCCTGCATGCCTATAGGAACCGTACTCACCATTGCTGCAGCAGGCAGTGAAATGAGCCCAAGCTGCGTTATAACCGATGAAAAGACACTGTCCAAGCGCGCATATGACAATGATGTGTCCAGACCCAGATTTGCCGTGATGAATCCTGAACTGACTATGACCCTGCCGGATTATCAGACTGCCTGCGGATGCACAGATATAATGATGCATACTGAGGAACGTTACTTTACTCAGGGCGGAAATATGGAGATAACCGACAGCATAGCTGAGGCACTGCTGCGTACCGTTATCGCAAATGCCCGTATTCTCAAGGCTGATCCCATGAACTATGATGCCCGTGCAGAAGTAATGTGGGCGGGCAGCCTTGCACACAACGGACTTACCGGCTGCGGAAATGACGGCGGAGACTTTGCTACCCATATGCTGGAGCATGAGATGGGCGGTATGTTTGACGTTGCCCACGGCGCAGGTCTCGCGGCTGTGTGGGGCAGTTGGGCAAGATACGTTTACAAAAACTGCCTGCCTCGCTTCAAGCGCTTTGCTCTTAATGTGTGCGGCGTAGAGGACAAGGGAACCGATGAGGAAATCGCACTGGCCGGCATAGAGTATATGGAAAACTTCTATCGGGATATCGATATGCCCACCAATTTTAAGGAACTGGGTATCACCGCAACAGATGACCAGCTCAAGGAAATGGCACGGCGCTGTGCTGCTGCAACCGGCGGTCAGATTGGTTCCGCAAGGGTTCTCAAGGAAGATGATATGCTGGAGATTTACAGAATGGCAAACGCCTAATATATTGCATTCGGAGCGGTATGGTAAAAACCATGCCGCTTTATTATTACAAAGAAAAAGGCAGAAAGGATATTCTTTCTGCCTTTTGCGAGTTATCATGGAGGTTAAATTTTCAGCTTGTCCTTTAATACATCTCCCACGTTGCCGTGGATATGGTTGTAATAGAGCACCTCATCATCGTATCCTGCGCGATTGGTAAGCTCGTCCGCAACTGCGTCAAACAGGGCGATGACTGCCAGTATGCTGGAGTTTGCGGTGACCCCCTTGTGATCGGACTCCGGTACGTCCAGCGTTATCGTAAGGTCAGCTGCCTGTGCAAGAGGAGAAGTATTGTTTGCTGTAACGGTTATCAGCTTTACTCCTTTGCGCTTTATTGAGGGGAGAAGTTCCACAAGCTCAATTGTTGTGCCGCCACGGGAAAGCATAATTACAATGTCATCCTTTGAAATGGCGCCTATGCCGCCGTGGGCACAGTCTCCGGGGGAAAGGTAAAAGGCGGGAAAATCCGCAACGCGCAGCATGTGGGCGGCCTTTCTTGCAGCTATGCCGCTGGTTCCCATGCCCATGACGGCAACCTTGCCTTTGCATGCCTCTATAAGGCCGTACAAGGCCTCATAAAGCTCTTCACTTACCTGTTCCGATACAGAGGCTAATACCTCTGCGTCCTTTCTCCACATGGCTTTGGCGGCCTCATAGCGGGATATGCTCATAGAGTCAATCCTCCATGTCAAAGTAATTTCGGATGAAACCGTTTACTCGCTTGGCTTCTGCCATCGGTTCCACGCCTTCGCGGTAAAAAAGCTCTGCAGTAAATATGCGTATATGCAGTTCCTTTGCAAGGGAGATAGCCTTGGCAAAGTCCACATGGCCGCTTCCGTAGGGGGTAAAGCGATAATCTCCGGGCAGGGTGTCTTTGATATGCATGGCAAATATCTTGCCTGCACCTGTACGGATGTCCGCAAGGGAGGCAGCTGTATCCCCATTGGTGGAGTTTGCGCTGTTGCCCATATCGGCATATATACCAAGATAGGGGGAGGGGCAATGGGCCACAATATCCCTTGCCTGCCTTACACAGCTGCAAAATTCCTTCTCAGCATTTTCTACACCTACCATTATGCCTGCTTTTTCGCATATTTCGGCAAGCTTTGGCAGATTTTCAAGAAACCTTGCGCGGGTTTCAGGGGTGGATGCTTCACCGTATACATCGTAACCGTTTATCAGCATTACCCTTGAGCCCAGCTCTGCAGCTATATCCACACCTTTTTGAAAGGCCTCCAGTGCAATACGATTCTTGCTATCGTCTATAAGGCCGAGCGGCCAGTTCCTCAGCAGTGACAGGGATAGGGTGGTAAAGGGGATGCCCGCATCCTCACCCATTCTGCGTATCTCCCGCTGCTGTGCCTTTGTCCAGTTTATTCTTTGGGCACGGGATGGCTCGGGGTCAATGCACAGCTCCATATGGTCGAAGCCGCATTCCTTTGCCGCAGCCAGCTTATCCTTCAGCGGCATTTCTGTGGGGAAGGCCTTTTCATAAAGGCCAAGTGAATAGCTATACAATGTTTTCCTTCCTTACTTTGCGTCTATGGCAGAGGTTTCACGCATCCAGTCGCTGAACTTGTCGTAGGCTTTCTGATACTGGTCAAAGTACTTCTTGTACTTTTCGTGGTTTTCAAGGTTGGGAGTGATGCTCTTTGCGTAACGTACCATGCCGTTTACAGCGGACTTAAGGTCAGGATACATACCTGCGGCAACCGCTGCCAGTATGGCGGAGCCCAAAGTGGGAGACTGGGGATTTTCAGGAACTTTTACAGTAACGTTGCTTACGTCGGCATGTATCTGCATGAACAGGTCGCTGTTGGTAGTACCGCCGCCCATGTAAATTTCGTCAACAGTATAGCCTGCGTTCCTGAAGGAACGGAATACGTTTTCGGTGCCGTAGGCAACGCCTTCCATAATTGCCCTGAATAAATGAGCCTGAGTATGGCCAAGGCTGAGGCCGTAGATGTTGCCGCGGACATTGGGATCGGTGTAGGGGGTACGGTTGCCCTGCCACCAGTCCAGAACCAGAAGACCTTCAGAGCCGGGTTCCAGCTTTGCGGCTTCGCGGTTGAGTATGCTGTAAGCACCTTCTTCAGTTGCATCCAGATCCTTGCAGAAATTGCGCTTAAACCAGCTTACTATGGAACCGGATGAGGTCTGGCCGCCTTCAACGAGGCCGGTGCCCTTTACGATATTGTCGGGATAGGGTCCGAATATACCGGTTTTGCCGTAGTTATATTGGTCGGTAAGGCCCATGATAAGGTGGGAGGAACCGGTGATTAGAGCAACTTTGCCGGGTTCGATAACGCCAAGACCTATATTGCCGATATAAGCGTCAACGCCGCCCTGAGCAACGATGGTATCGGGACTGAGACCGAGGAAATCTGCGGCTTCTTTTGTGATGGTGCCCAGATTGTCGCCGATCATACGGATATCCTGAGGATACTTATCCAGCACATCTTCCAGGCCTATCTTCTGATACAGGCTCCTGGGGAAACCGCCGGTGGCAGAATCATAGTACCAGCGTGCGGATATATTGCAAAGGTTAGCGGTCCATTTGCCGGTAAGCTTGTAGGTGATCCAGTCGGCATATTCGCAAACCTTCTCTGCCTTATTGTAAAGCTCGGGCTCATTGCGCTTGAGCCACAGGGCCTTACAGGGCATCCATTCTGCCGATACATTGCCGAAACCGTTAAACTTGAGGGCAGGATCACCGCAGGCAGCGATTTCTGCTGCTTCCTTGGCGGAGCGAACGTCCATCCAAATGAGGCAGTCTCTGAGGGGAGTGCCGTCATTCATGCACAGCATAACGGAGCAGCAGGTAAGGTCGTAGCTGAGGGCTGCGATCTCTTCCTTGTCTATACCGGCCTGCTTTATGGCCTTTTGTATGCTTTCCCTGAGAGCGTTCCACCAATCATCGGGGGACTGTTCGGCCCAGCCTGCGTGTTCATGCTTTGTTTCATATTCGGTGGATGCGAAAACAAGCTCGTGTCCTTCCTTGTCGAATATGCCAACTCTCATTCCGCCGGTACCGCCGTCAAAACCCAGTACGTATTTTTTGCTCATTATATCCTTCCTCCGTAATTTTCTAAAAGAATGGGGCAGATTTAATCCGCCCCGAATTTCATTACTTGCGGCCTTTACAGACCCTTGCGCAGATCTTTTACTTCTGCCATAAATTCCTTTACGCGGTTGATGTCAACAGCGTTTTCAAAGATGCCGTCATACTTGAAGGTAGTGGCGCATACGGCACCATCAGCAACGGAAAGCTGACGCTTAATGTTGTTCTTATTGCAGCCGGTGTTGCAGAAAACGGGGGTGCGTTTTACGGCATTCTTGACCTGCATGAGCACCTGAGTGTCGGTCTCAGAGCCCGCGGTAAGACCGGATACGCAGATGGCATCAGGCTTGTTGTTGAACTCTGTGGACTTGGCTATATCCTTTATGTCCCTGCTGCCAAGATAGCTTGCTGCTTCGGGTACGATGTTGAACAGCAGCTTGAGATCCTTTGCACCAAGCTCCATCTTGTGGCGAACAGTAGCGCCAACATTGGTATCCCACAGACCGAAATCGCTGGCGTATACACCGGAGATGATCTCGCGGATGAACTTGCCGTCTACGGCAACTGCAAGGTCTATGGAGGCAATGGGATCCCACAGGCAGTTTACGCCGTAGGGGATCTTTATCTCGCTTTTGAGCTCGCCGATGATGCGCGCCATTGCGGCAACGGTCTCAGTACGAACCTTGGTGAGGTAGGGCAGGCTGAATTCGTTGGAGAACATGATTCCGTCCACACCGCCATCCTGAAGCGCATGCAGATCCTTGCGAGCGCATTCAACTACCTTATCCATACCGCCAACATGATCATAGTAAGGATCACCGGGGAGAGGCTGGAGATGGCACATTGCGATAATGGGCTTTTCTACGCCAAATAAATCTTTAGTCCACATTGTATAAAAAGTCTCCTTTGGTTGTAATTGGTTAAAGTATTTCGGCCCATGCCTTGTAGAACAGAGAACCTACGATGGCACCCTGATCGGGTACGCCGTGGAGCTTAGCTCTGTGTACTACAGTCTTACCGTGCATAGCAACCATTTCCTTGGTGGCTTCTACACCTTCCAGAGCGGCTTTGTAGCCCTTTTCAGCAAGACTGTGAAGGTCAAGGTCACCGCCGTCAACCGCAGCGGAAATGGCGTCACAGGCAGGCTTAAGGGAGTCGAGCAGGGTGCGCTCACCGGGATTGGCCTTGCCGCGTTCCTGTATACCTTCGTAATATGCATTGGCAAATTTTGCAAAGTCTGCCACTGCAAGCTCGGTCTGGCCTTTGAATACTTTTGCAGCCTTTATAAAGCCGCTGGCCATGAGGGTTCCCATAGTGGAGGGGGCAGCTTTGGCCATGGCAGAGCCTATCTGGAAAAGCAGCTTGCCAAGGTCTTCCTCGTTGGATTCGTTGGCTGCATCGCGTCCTGCGGCAAAGCCCTTGCTCATGGTGAGACCCAGATCGCCATCGCCGGAAGCTGCATCGAGTTCAATAAGGTAATCCTTATTTTCATCCATTATTTCGGATGCTTTGTTTATGAAAGCCAGTATTGTTGCCTTATTCATAATAGACTAAGCCTCATTACAGCTGGTTCTGATGAATGAAGGGAGTATTGCAGGGAGCTGCGAGATACTTCTTTAGCTCATCGTCAACCTTGAGGATGCTGATGGAAGCGCCAGCCATATCCATGGAAGTTGCAAATTCGCCAACCTTGACCTGGAATACCCTGATGCCCTTCTCGGTAAGTACTTGGTGTACCCTGCGGTACATGATGTACTGCTCTTCGAGGGGGGTGCCGCCCAGACCGTTGATAAGTACGGCAACTTCGTCGCCTGCTACATAGGGAAGGTCGGGAAGGATGCTGGCCAGCATAGTGTCAACAACTTCGTCAGCGGGAAGAATATCGCATTCCTTTACGCCGGGTTCGCCGTGGATACCCATGCCAAGCTCCATACGGCCATCTTCGATGGAGAAGTTTGCCTTACCGTTTTCGGGAATAATGCAGGGGGTAAGGGCAACGCCCATGGTACGTACATTGTCAGCTGCCTTCTGGGCTACCCTGGCTACTTCCTCAAGGGGAAGCATAGCATCTGCTGCAGCACCGGCGCACTTGAATACAAAGTAGATGCCGGCAACGCCGCGGCGCTTATCTTTTTCTTCCTTGGGAGCAGAGGCAACGTCTTCGCTGCCGCGTACATGTATAACGCTTATATCGTCAAATTCTACAAGATCCTGAGCCATCTCAAAATTGATGATATCTCCGGTGTAATTGCCGTAAATATAGAGCACGCCTGCACCGCTGTCAATCTCCCTGGTAACAGCTGCCATCTGCTCTGCGCTGGGGGACTGGAATACGCCGCCGATGGCGCAGCCATCCAGCATACCTTCGCCAACATAGCCCATGAACAGGGGAAGATGTCCGCTGCCGCCGCCGGTTGCAATGCCAACTTTTCCGGGCTTTTTCTTGGTGGAAACATAGCAGCGCAGATCGTCATTGACGTAAGTGACCATATCGGGATGGGCGGCATATACGCCTTCCAGCATCTCGTCTACATAGTTTTCGGGCTTGTTGAGAAGTCTTTGCATAGTGGCCTCCTTATATATTGCTGTTTAATTTAGTGTATTAAGCGTTTGCTTCTTTGTTCTCGGCTGCAGCTGTCTTGTCCTTGTTGATCTCGCTTGCGATGCGGGACTTGCGCTTGTCAGCCATCTTGTTACCGTAGTAGTTCATGATCATGGCGGCAATCAGAACAGCGCCCCAAATGAAGGTCTTGAGGTAGCTGTCAAAACGGAGAATACTGAAGCCGCTGGAGAGGAACTGCAGAGTGCAGATAGCCATAACAACGCCGATTACGGTACCAAAACCACCGGAGGGGTTAACGCCGCCCAGGATTGCAACCAACAGGCACTGGAGGGTGTAGGAGGAGCCGTAGTCAGCCTTGGCAGAGTTTGCTCTGGAGGCAATGATTATGCCGGCAACAGAGGCAAGTACACTTGCAGCAACGTGAGTCTTGATGATGACCGAGGTGTTTTTGATGCCGGAGAAGCGGGAGGCCTTGGAGTTGGTACCAAGGAGGTACAGCTCCATGCCGTACTGCTTCTTCTGCAGGAAGATGGTGAATATAATAACTACCAGTATGAACACTATCATGGGGCCGGGAATACCAAGATAAGCCTTTGCGCCGATGAAAGTGAATTCATCTGGAGTGCCGAACACGGCAGCGCCCTTGGTAACGGCAATGCCGATACCGGAGAATATTTCCATGGAACCCAGAGTTGCCAGCATTGCGGGAATACCTACCTTGGCAATGAGGAAGCCGTTGAGAAAACCGCAGGCAATACCGGTACAGAGAGCCAGGAAAATGCCCAGCCAAATGGAAGGCCAGGTGCCAAGGGTGGGCTGGAGGGCGATTATGGTCATTGTGGCAACGATGCCGCTGAGGTTACCTACGCCTACAACGGAAAGGTCGATACCGCCAAGGAGCATTGCCATCATAACGGCAATTGCGAATACACCTATCTCAGGCATCTGATATGCCATGGAGGTGAAGTTGTTGACGGTAAGGAACTTCTCGGGGCGAAGGGCTGCCATGAGAATAAATACGCCAACCATAATACAGAACAGGCGAACCAGGTTGCCATCACTGGTAACACTCTTTACGAACGCAGAAAACTTTTCGTTGAACTTTGCAGTTGTTTTGTTTTCCATGATGACACCTCCTATGCCTTGATTTCGTCAGCGTCGTCCAGAATCTTGGGGATCTTGTTGGCGCTCTTCATTGCCTGGTATGCGGAGAGAGAGGTACCAAGAACGATTACGAGACCGGTGGCAAAACGCTGCCAGTGGGAAGGAATACCCACCAGAATGAGGGAGTTTGAAGTAATGGTGATAAGCAGAGTACCCAGTATGGTTCCAAGTACAGTACCGCGGCCGCCGTTGATATTGGTTCCGCCAAGAACTACAGCGGCTATAACCATCATTTCGTTGCCCATCAGGTCAGTAGGAACGCAGATACGGTTCTGAATGGTATGGATGATACCTGCAAGTCCGCCGGCAGCACCAATGAAAGTGTATACGAAAATGGTAATTCCGCGCACATTGAAGCCAACGCGCTCTGCAGATACACGGTCGCCGCCGATTGCATAGATGCCGCGTCCCAGCATGGTGTACTTAAGTATTACAAATACTATAATACCGATTACTACAAGGAAGGCAAAAGTATATGGCAGCGTTGCGCTGGTGTTGGGGTTGGATACAGTGAAGAAGCCGCCCTTTGCAAAGGTTTCCATGGGGGGGACCAGACGGTTTACAGGCTTGGAACCCAGAACGGATACCAGCAGACCGTAGAACAGGCTGGAAGTGCCCAGAGTAACTATGAAAGCGGGGAGTTTGAACTGTGTGATGATGAATCCGTTAACAAAGCCCAGTATGGTGCCGATGATAACAGCCATAATGATGGGAACGGCAACGGAACCGTCAAACTGGATCTTATCCATGTACTTGGTGGTCATGTACATGGAACAAACGGCTATCGCGGGGAAAGAAACGTCGATACCGCCGGCGATGATACCCATCATAAGGGCAAATGCCATTATGCCGGATACAATACACTGTCTAAGAAGACCAACAAAGTTTACCGGTGAGAAGAATGCCGGGTTGATAACGCCGATGGTTATGCACATCACCAGCAGTGTGATAGCTACAAAAAATTCGTTTTTCTTCAGAAGAGATTTCACTGCTACATCGTCCTTTCGTTAGGATTCGCTGAGCATTGCGGCAAGTGCGTGCTCGGTGATGGATTCAGTTTCAAGCTGTTCAACCATGCGGCCCTTTTTCATTACCAGTACCCTGTTGCAGTTCTGGAGAACTTCTGGAATATCGTCGGAGATGATGATAACCGCCATGCCCTCGGAAGCAAGCTTCTGGGTATAGGCGTAGATATCTGACTTGGCGCCGATATCAATACCTACGGTGGGGCCGTTAAGAATAAGGAGCTTGGGCTGGGTGGACAGCCACTTGGCAAGAACTACCTTCTGCTGATTACCGCCGGATAGAGACTGTACGGGCAGTGCACCGGAGGGGGTAACTACCTTGAGTTCCTTGATCCACTCATCTGTCTTTTGTGTGATCTTCTGGTTGTCTACCAGCTTCAGCTTGGTGAGGTTGCGGTCAAGTACGGCTGCAACTGTGTTGCGGGTGATGGTGTGGGGCAGGAAGAGACCTTCGGTAAGACGGTCTTCGGGAACGTAAGCTATACCGTTCTCTATGCCGTCCTTTGCGCTGTTGAGCTTAACCTTCTTGCCTTCGATATACATATTGCCTTCAGTAAGCTTTTCAAGGCCAAACAGTGCCCTTGCAAGCTCGCTTCGACCGGAACCCAACAGACCTGTAATGCCAACGATTTCGCCGGCGTATACTTCAAAGGAAATATCCTTGAACAGATCCTTGATGCCGATGTTCTCGGTCTTGATAACAGGAACTTCACCTCTGGGATTAGCGGTAAAGGCCTTGTCTTCAATATGTCGGCCGGTCATGTGATAAATGAACTTTTCTCTGTCAAAGTCCTTCATATGACCTTCAATTACCAGCCTGCCGTTACGGAGGATGGTGAGTTCTTCAGCGATAGCAAAAACTTCTTCCAGCTTATGGCTTACGAAGATTATGGAGATCCCCTTTTTCTGGAGGTCGCGTACTACCTTAAAGAGGGAGTCAACTTCTTTCTTGGTAAGAGCTGTGGTAGGCTCATCCATAATGAGGAGCTTTGCATCCTGCAGCAGTGCGCGGCAAATTGCTACCAGCTGTTTATTAGCAACGGAAAGCTCGCCGACCAGAGCGTCCAGATCCATCTTTACATCGATAAGATCAAGACCCTGCTGGGCTCTTTCCTTGATTCTTTTCCAGTTTACGGTCTTCTTTTTGTCGAGACGTTCTGCAGGCAGGGCGATGTTTTCAGCAACGGTAAGGTTGGGGAAAACAGAAAAGTCCTGATAAATTATCTGAATACCTTCGTTGATGGCCTGCTGTGGGGTAAGGCTCTTGAAAGTCTTGCCGCCGATTTCGATGGTACCCTCATCGGGAGTATAGAAACCGGAGATAATTTTAATAAGGGTGGATTTGCCGCCGCCGTTTTCGCCTGCAAGGCAGCGGGTCTCGCCCTCATTTATCACCATATTGATATTCTGCAGTGCTTTAACACCAGCAAATGATTTGGAAATATTATTAAGCTTTATGAATGGTGTGGGCATTGTAGGGTCCCTTTCTCTAAAGGTGTCGGTGAGGGAAGCGATAGTTACTTTTCCAATTAGTACACGATAACCGACCCGCGGTTAAGCGGGCCGGTTTTGTACATGAGTTGGTTTAGAAGTCGTAATCGCCCATGTTCTCCTTGGTTACATCGATCCAAGCAGAGCCATAGAATACTTTGTCAACCAGCTTGAGGTTCTGATAGCCTTCAGCCTCGAGGCTGATGCCGTCAGTGGGGGTCTCGCCCTTGAGGATCATCAGAGCCAGCTCATTCATGGCATAGCCAGCCAGAGCGGGATCCCAGAAGGAGATCTGGTCGATAGCGCCGGTCTCAAGGTACTGACCGGAAGTGGATACCAGGGAAGTACCGATTACATAGGTGCTATCCTGCTTGCCAGCTTCTTCGATTGCACGGCCAACGCCAACGATGTCGGTCATAGCGGAGCCCTGGAAACCAACCAGCTCGGGGTAAGCGAGCAGCAGTTCCTTGGTCTTTGCGTATGCATTGTCAGCATCTTCGGTGGTCTCGTTCTTGTTGGATACCAGCTCCATCTCGGGGAACTCGGCAGCCTGAACGCTGGTGGAACCGTCAACCCACTCGTTGTGAGAGGTAGCAGTCAGAGCACCAACGAAGGTGGTGTACTGGCCCTTGCCGCCCATCATGGGACCAAGCTGATCGCGCATGAAGTGCTCACCGTAAGCAGTGTTGTCGAATGCTTCGATGTCGAAGTGAGCGTTCTGGATGTTGGAAGCTTCGTGAGCGATAACTACGATGCCGGCATCCATAGCCTTCTTCAGAACGGTCTCGAGGGACTCGGTGGAGTTGGGAACTACGCAGATAGCGTCAACGCCCTGAGCGATCAGGTCTTCGATTACGCGAACCTGCTCAGCGGGGTCGGCGGTGGAGTGACCGGTCTGGTAAGCGTCCATGCCGGTGTCAGCTGCGAACTGATTTACGCCAACTTCCATCCTGTCAAACCAGGCAACGCCGGTCAGCTTAACAACGGTGGCGATGGTGAAGACTTCGTCCTCGGCAGGAGCAGCTTCCTCAGCGGCGGGAGCAGCACAGGCAGCGAGGCTCAGTGCCATCATCAGTACCAGAAACAGTGCTACGAACTTTTTCATTGGATTTCCTCCTTGAATATTTTTGCTATTTGCCTTTTGGCCAATAACCTAAGTCAGTGGGGATCATTGAAGAACCTGCTTTTGATAGTTCCTCAGCCGCTTAAGTGGGCTGTTCTGATCCCTGCCCATAAGATCGTGCATGTCCTTGTAAATGTCGAACAGGGGCTGATAAGCCTTGACGTTCTCAGAAATGGGACGATACACGTGCTTGGGGGGCTTTACCATATGGGCTACGGCGGTTTCAAAGTCATCGTAGCCGCCTCGCTCGCAGCCTGCCGCTACTGCGGCGAATATGCCGCTGGACAAAGCTGAGGTCTGAGGCATGGCAGTAAGAATAATGTCTTTGTTTACAATATCAGCATATATCTGCATTAAGAAAGGATTCTTGTGAGCCAGTCCGCCGCAGGCGAATATATTGTTGATGGGCACGTTGTATTCGGCAAAAGCGTCCATTATTATTTTTGCGCCGAATGCAGTGGCTTCCACCAGTGCGCGGAACACTTCTTCGGGCTTTGTCCTGAGGGTGTAGCCCATAATCAGCCCGGTAAGGTCGGAATCCTGCAGGATACAACGGTTTCCGTTCATCCAGTCCAGCGCCAGCAGGCCGCTTTCGCCTATCTTGAGGTTTTCTGCCTTTTGAGAAAGCAGAGCGTATATGGAAATCCCCAGCTTATCCGCTTCGTCGTAGTAAGAGGCGGGGACATAATTTCTGCAAAACCAGTCAAAAATGTCGCCGACAGCACCCTGACCCGCTTCGTAGGTATAGCAGCCGGGAAGAACTCCGTCCTTGTATACGCCAAACATACCGGGTATCTGCTCTTTGGTATCGGACATAACGATTTGGCAGGCGGAGGTGCCCATAACGAAAATAATCTCGTTGGTATGCACTATGCCTGCTCCTATAAGAGCCACAGCTGCATCCGCATGGGCAACGCATACGCTGGTGCCGGCGTTAAGCCCCAGCATGTCTGCCATTTCGGCAGTGAGTTCGCCCGCCCGGCTTCCCACGGGGATGATGTTTCCAAGGTGTTTATCCTCAACTACATTTTCAAAAGCGGGATCCAGCTCCCGGAAAAATTCCTTTGGGGGATAGCGGTGTGCGCCATTATCATACAATCCCTTTGCGGCAGCAAGACAGCTTGAACGCTTTATGTTGCCTGTAAGCTTATAAACTATATAATCTCCGCCTTCGATGAAGGTCCAGGCCTTGTCATATACTTCTTTGTCTTTGCGGAGAACTTCCAGAACTTTGGGGAAGAACCATTCGCTGGAGGCTCTGAAACCGTAATCGTCCAGCACGGTGCTGCCGGTGCGCTCGCATACCTGAGTGAACATTTCCGCCTCGGTATTGGCGGTGTGGTTTTTCCAGAGTTTTACCCATGCATGGGGACGTTCGCGGTATTCTTCCAGTTGACAAAGAACGGTGCCGTCCTCTGTCATTGGGAGTACGGTGCAGGTCGTGAAATCCACGGCTATACCGATTATGCTGTCTTTATCAACGCCGACTGAATTTAAAGCGGAAGGAATGCCTTCGCGCAGGGCGTTTATATAGTCGTCAGGATGCTGCAGCGCCCAATGGGGACCGCTAAGGACAACATCTGAATCGGGCAGCCTCTCTGAGATGACACCGTGAGGATAGTTGTAGGTGTACTCGGCAGCGATATCGCCATTACTGACGTCAACTATCACTGTACGCATGGAAAGGGTTCCGTAATCACACCCAATGGTATATTTCTTGGTTTGTTCCATATTCATACTATCCTCGCTGGATGTATATTATAGGTTAAAATCTGAATAAATACAAAATTTCAAATACTATAACAATTCATACATTTAAATTATATTACCACTAATGACAAACGTCAAGACAAATTCCCAAGGCTGATTTTTTTATGGATTTGCTAATTTTTATAAGGACTGCAAGTTGCTATTGCACAATCAATACAGCAGATTTATAATCGAAATAAGAAAGGGCGGCCGTTCGTATATACCTTTCATATTCGCCCTCTGAACACAGTGTACATCATTTATTCACGAAAGGACAGCATAAAATGAAAACTGTAAAAATTCAAAAGCTTACCGCAGAAGCATTTGCCCCCTTTGGAACCTTTGTCGATGTTCTCAATCCTTCTACTCCCAGCCTTGGCAGCAATGTTCATACCTTCTACAGGGATGCATCCCGTTACTATGCTGAATCCTCTTTGCCTTTGGGTTTTTCTCCGCTGGTAGTTAAGGAACAGGGCCTCACCGTTACCGGTGCAGAATATCACAATCGCAGCTGTGAAGGAATGATGCCCGTAAACGATGACGCTATAGTTCATGTTAGCCCCGCAAACGGCGGACAGTACGATGTTTCTCAGACTCAGGCTTTCCTGGTTCCCAAGGGTACCATTGTTACTCTCTATCCCGGAGTGTTCCATCTGCTTCCCCTGCCCCGCACGGAGAAGGAACTGCACTGCCTCGTTATTCTGCCCGAGCGTGCCTATGTGAACGACTTCTATGGCGTAGATCTTGACGACGAAAACAAGTTTACCCTGGAGTTTTAAACCTATGGCAAAAAGCTACGTGGAAAGACTCAGGGAGATATGCGCCATAGACGGCGTATCTTCCCGCGAGGATAAGGTTATAAAATATATGTATGATGCTTTCAAGGCTCATACAGATGACGTGACTGTGGATATGCTGGGTAACGTTACCGCTCATTTTCCCGCAGATAAGCCTGATGCACAGCGGGTGCTCATCTTTGCACATATGGACGAGGTGGGACTCATTGTTAAGAGGGTAAGGGAAGATGGTTATCTGCTGCTGGAAAGGGTAAGCGCGGTAAACAGCCATATTATCCCCGGAACCCTGTTCAATGTGCGCAGCCACAGCGGGGAGCTTATCCCGGGTGTTATGGGAGCGAAGTCTCATCACTATATGAAGCCCGAGGAAAAGAGCCGTATGCCTGAATTGAGCGAAATGGCTCTGGACATAGGCTGCCGTTCCAAAGAGGAGGTACGCAAGCTCAATATAGATGTTGGCTGTGTGGTCAGTTTTGCTCCCCATTTTACCTGCCTGCAGAACAATATTGTTACCACCAAGTCCGTGGATGACCGTATAGCATGCCTGGCACTCATTGACCTTGCGGAGTATGTTAAGGGCAAAAAGCTTCCCTTTGAGCTTTTCATATGTGCAAGCGTTCAGGAGGAGTTCAACATCCGAGGCATAATGCCCGCTGCCAGAAAAGCGGATCCCGACATTGCGATTGGTATTGACATTTCCCCTGCGGGTGATTCTCCGGATCTTGCAGGCGTCAATGACGTGCGTCTTGGAGGAGGCCCTTCTTTCACATATCTTAATTATCATGGCAGAGGCACTCTCGCGGGTCTCGTGCCCAACGAAAAGCTGGTTCAGTATCTCGAAGGGATATGCAGGAGCAAGGACATTCCCTTCCAGAGGGAAGTAGGCCGGGGCCTGCTTACCGAGACCGCTTATATTCAGATAAGCGGCAATAAGGGCGTTGCCACAGCCGCCATATCTATTCCCACCCGTTATGCACACACTCCTGTGGAGACAGTGTGCCTCGATGACCTTGAGCGCACGGTGGAGCTTCTCAAGGGCTTTGCAGACAGCTGGGACGGCAGTGTAAGCCTTTACAAAATCTGATAAAACTACAAACATAAAACCGGGGCGCGTTCTTTGAACAGCGCCCCGGTTTTTATGAAAAAGCACCGCTGCCCCAAAATGGGAAAGCGGTGCTTTGCGTTTGAAGAGAGTGAATGTTATTTGCGCTTGGGAAGATGCATGCATTCGCCCATTGCATCGGCACAGGCCTCCATAAAGGCCTCAGATACCGACGGATGGGGGTGAATGATATTGGCTGCTATGTCGGCAGGTACTTCGCTGGCCATAAGAGAGGCGGCTTCTGCGATCATTTCCGCAGCTGAAGCGCCGAATATATGTACTCCCAGCAGCTCGTGGTATTTCTTTTCCACGATGACCTTTACAAATCCCTCCGTGGCGCCGGAAGCAAGGGCGCGTCCGTTTGCCGCAAATGGGAATTTGCCTATAGCGATGTTGTCTGCGCCGTAGCGCTTCTTGGCCTCTTCTTCGGTGATGCCCACGGAGGAAGCCTCGGGGATGGTATAGATGATGCTGGGAACCACGTTGAGATTGCAGACCGCATTTTTGCCCATGGCGTTTTCAGCGGCTACTTTGCCCATCTCGAAGGCGGTATGGGCCAGCATGAGCTTGCCGTTGATATCGCCTGCGGCATAGATGTTTGGGATGCTGGTGCGCATATGGTCATCTACAACTACCTTGCCGCGCTCTGTCCTGATGCTGTCCTTGAGAGAGCCAAGGCATTCCAGCTCGCACACACGGCCGATAGACAGCAGCACCTTGTCGCCGGTGACGGATTGGCCGTCACCAAAGTGTACGGCTACCTGACCGTCGGGCAGATCCTCGATACGCTCTACCTTTTGGCTGACATGAATGTCAATGCCGGATTTTTTGAGGGACTTGAGCATGGCAGCGGATACTTCGCCATCCATAGTGGCGGCGATTCTGTCCAGCGCCTCAATTATGGTAACTTTACTGCCAAAGCTGTTGAAAGCCACGGCCATTTCGCAGCCTATAACACCGCCGCCTATTACTATAAGGGACTTGGGCAGAACGTCAAGCTGAAGCATCTCGGTGCTGAGCAATACGTTTTTGCTCTCTACGCCGGGAATGGGTATGACGGAGGCCTTGGAGCCGCCGCAGAGTATTGTAGAGGCGGCTTCATAGGTTTTGCCGTCGCAAAGTATGGTGGTTTCGGTGGCCATCTGGGCTTCGCCGTATACTACAGTAACGTCATTGGACTTGAGCAGACTGCCAACTCCTGTGGTGAGCTGCTTTACCACCTTGTTTTTGTAAGACACTACCTTGGGCATATCCACAGCAGCCGCAGCATCATTAATAATTCCGCGCGCGGATGCGTTACGGATAACTTCCATCTCTTCGGCGGTTTTGATGTAAGTTTTTGTAGGGATGCATCCTCTGTTGAGGCATGTGCCGCCAAGTACGTCTTTTTCAAAGAGAAGAACTTTTCCGCCAAGCTGGGCCGCCCTTATGGCAGCAATATACCCGGCAGGGCCGCCGCCTATGACTGCTACATCGTACTTCATACCAGAATATCCTCCGGATTCTCAAGGAGATCACGAATGCGGGCGGTGAACTTTGCAGCACCTACGCCATTCATTACGCGATGGTCAAAGGTAAGGCAGAGCATGCATATCTTTCTGGCTTTTACGCTGCCGTCTTCGGCGAAGTACAACTCATCACGGGTAGTGCCTACACCGAGTATGCCTGCTTCGGGCTGATTGATGATAGGGGTAAAGTGATACACGTCAAACATACCCATATTGGATACGGTAAATGTGCCGCCCTGACATTCGCTGGGCTTAAGCTTATTATCCCTTGCGCGCAGGGCAAGATCCTTTGCCTTTTCGGAAAGCTGGGAGAGGGTAAGCCTATCCGCATTGGGAATAACGGGAACCAGAAGACCTTCGCCGTCGCCGGTGCTGACAGCCATTCCTATGTTGGCATTGGCATACACGATAAATTCGCTGCCGGCATACTTTGTGCGGGCTTCGGGGAATTCCTTCAGCGCAATCGCCGTTGCCTTGAGTATAAAGTCGTTTACGGATATTTTCTTTTCCCTGCGGGAATTTATGGAGGCGCGCATAGCAAGCAGCTTGGTCACATCCACCATCATGGACTGGGTAACATTGGGAACCTCGGTATGGCTGAGGGTCATGCGGTCGGCAATTACCCTGTTCATGCCGTTGAGAGGCCTGCGGCTTTCGATAACGAGAGCGCCGTCATCGTCGGCACAGGCAGCCTGAGATGCAGCGGAAACGGAGGCCAGAACGTCTGCCTTGGTAACCCTGCCGCCAAGGCCGGAGCCCTGCAGGGAGGATGTGTCGATGCCTTTGTCATCTGCAATGCGCTGAGCAAGGAGAGTGGCGGAGGATGCGGCCTTTGTGTTGAGAACATCGGCAGCCTTTATTTCGCCGTGCCTGCCCATGGGGGTTACGGCGGCAAGGTCTATATTGCGCTCTTTAGCAAGGGCGCGTGCATAGGGGGTTGCTTTTATTGCGCCGGCGGCAACAGTTGCTGCTGCAGGGGCAGCAGCTTCGGCTGCGGGAGCAGCCTGCTCGGCTGCGGGTTCTTCAGCTGCACCCTTCTTTGCGGGGGCGGCAGGAGCCTTTTCCTCCTGGGCTCCTATGTAACCCATGGTCTCAAGAACAGGTATTACATCGCCTGCCTGAGAATACAGGGCAAGAATGTAGCCAGAAACGGGGGATTCAGACTCCATGGTTATCTTGTCTGTTTCTATCTCCATTATGGGCTCGTCTTTTTCTACCTTGTCGCCTACATTTTTAAGCCAGCGAACAAGCACGCCCTCTTTCATATCCATGCCCATTTTGGGCATATAAATTTCAGTCATGCATGCCTCCTTTACAGCAGGTCCTTAACGGCTGCAACAATCTTGGGAACGGTGGGGAACATGTCTCTTTCAAGGTTGGGGTTGAAGGGAACAGGGGTACTCTTTCCACCAAGGCGGCGTACGGGAGCATCCAGATAATAGAAAGCTTCGCTGTCTACGATCTGGCCGGCGATCTCGCCGCCGAAACCTGCAAACTGAACGGACTCGTGAACAACCAGAGCATGCTTGGTCTTGATAACGGAGTCGATGATAGTCTTGCTGTCCAGGGGGAGCAGGGTGCGGATGTCCACAACCTCGACCTCAATGCCTTCCTTGGCCAGCTCTTCGGCAGCCTGGAGGCAGAAGGGTACCATGCGGCCATAAGTAACGATGGTGCAGTCCTTGCCCTCGCGCTTGATATCGGCAACACCCAGATCAATGGTATACTCTTCTTCGGGAACCATACCCTTGGTACGGTAAAGGGTCTTCTGTTCCAGGAACATAACCGGGTTGTCATCGCGGATAGCGGACTTAAGCAGACCCTTGGCGTCATAGGGAGTGGAGGGTACAACTACCTTCAGGCCGGGGATGTGGGCAAGAAGGGTTTCAAGACTTTGGGAATGCTGTGCTGCAGCACCGGTGCCTGCACCGGTAGCGGTACGCATAACCATGGGGACCTTTACGCCGCCGCCAAACATGTAGCGAAGCTTGGGAGCCTGGTTTACCAGAGCATCGAAGCAAACGGTCATGAAGTCGGAGAACATAATTTCAACAATGGGACGAAGGCCGGTCATGGCAGCGCCAACGGAAGCGCCAACAAAGGCGGGTTCGGAAATGGGAGTATCCATGATGCGCTCGGGGCCAAACTCGGCTATCATGCCCTTGGACATACCGAATGCACCGCAGTATACGCCGATGTCTTCGCCCAGCATGAATACGGTTTCATCGCGGCGCATCTCCTCGGAGATGGCCTCATTTATAGCCTGTGCAAAAGTGATTTCTTTCATTTTATTTTCAGCCATGTCTCTTCTCCTTAAGCATTAAGCATAAACATCTTCAAGTGCATCTTCCAGAGCGGGCTCGGGAGAGTTCTTTGCAAACTCTACGGCTGCGTCGATGCGAGCCATTGCGTCTGTGGATACCTTGTCCAGCTGTTCCTCGGTGAAGTCGCCGGTGCCAATGAGGTATTCCCTGAAGCGCTTGATGGGGCACTTTTCTTTCCACTCGGCGATCTCTTCCTTGGTGCGGTACAGATTGCCGTCGCTCTTGGAGTGACCGCAGGTGCGGTAGGTCTTTTCAACGATGAGCATGGGTCCGTTGCCTGCTGCGATGTATTCGCGAGCTTCCTTAATGGCCTCATATACTTCCAGAACATTGTTGCCGTCCACGGTCTTGGCAGGGATGCCGAAGGGGTAAGCGCGCTTGCTGATGTCGGTATCCTTCATAACCTTGGTGATATGGGTGGACATACCGTAAGTATTGTTGGTGCAAACGAAAAGAACGGGTAGGTTCCAAACGGCTGCAAGGTTGAGGGATTCAAAGATGGAACCCTGGTTGCTGGAGCCGTCGCCGTAAAATACCACGGAGATGCGGTCCTTCTCACCCTTCTTCTTGATGGAAAGTCCTGCGCCGCAGGCCAGTGTTGCGCTGGTGCCCAGAACGCCGCCTGCGCCGAAGTAGTTGATTTCGGGGTCTGCAATATGCATGGAGCCGCCCTTTCCCTTGCAAACGCCGGTAGACTTTGCAAGAATTTCTGCCATCATACAGTTAAGGTCGATACCCTTGCAGATAGCCTGGTTGTGGCCTCTGTGGGTGCCGAAGAGATAGTCCTGCTTTTTGAGGGCATAGATGGAACCGGCAGCGGTGGCTTCTTCGCCTATGCCAAGATGGGTGGTGCCGTGTACAAGACCTTGGGTGAACATCCATTGTACCCGCTCTTCAAAATAGCGGCTCAGATACATCTTCTCCAGCAATTCAAGATACTGTTGATTGTTGAGGGATCTCTCTTGTGACAAAGTTATTACCTCCAATACAATAAAATAAAATCATTTGGGAATGGCACGGTGAACCGGGTGATTATCCTGCGGCTTTCGTGCACTGGTCAAACAGAAAATGAAAAGTGTCCGGCAAAAGTTGACATAATGCTTCGAGCGTAATTTGATACTTGTTTATTAAATGGTAACACTTGTCGTGACAAATGTCAAACGCGAGAAAAGGATTTGTTATAATAATTTATAATATCGAAGTATTTACCTATTATCGGACTTTACGGCGGTTGACAATTGTCAAGCAGAATGATAAATTTTGTATTGAAATTAAAAAGGATAGTATTATTGAAGCGATTTATTATCAATTAGTGGGCGGAATATGTTATGGAACAAGGCAGAGATATACAAAAGCTTGTCCAAATTGCAAAAATGTATTATATCGAAGGAATGACGCAGGAGAGCATTGCCAAGATAATAGGCATATCCCGCTCTACTGTATCTCAGCTCATTACCGAGGCAAAGAATGCGGGATTGGTTCAGATAACCATAAAGGATCCCGCAGCCAACAATCAGGAACTTGCATCGGAATTTGAGAAGCGTTTTGGCATACGCAAGTGCATCGTTGTACCCACCACATTAAAAAAACACGACATGTTGCTTAAAATAGTAGTGTCACAGATGGTTCGGGTGATGATGGACGTTATAAAAAGCCACAGCTCATTTGGTATGGCATGGGGTACGGCCTGCTACGAGTTTATGCAGGCTTTTCCTGATGATACAGACCTTTGCGATATAACAGTCGTTCCTATGATAGGAGGTTCACCTCTTGCCACACAGGAGTTCCAGATAAACGAATGTGTACGTCAGTTTGCAGAAAAGGTAAACGGAACTCCGCTGTTTATGTATTCTCCCGGAATAGTGGAATCCGTTGATGATAAGATGCATTTTCTCGAAAGCGTATACATGAAGGGCATATTGGAGCAGTGGGAGCAGCTCGACAGTGCGCTGATTGGTATTGGACGCCCTATGGAAAGTTTTGAGGGTGGTCCTTTTGCGCTGGATAATCAGCTTTCCAGAGTAAGAAAAAATCCCGAAGGCCACATTGGAGATTTCTGTGCAAGGTATTTCAATATCCGGGGAGAATTTATTAATTGTTCCCACAATGACCGCCTGATAGGTATAGATGGGGACTGCCTCAGAAATGTTAAGAATGTAGCGGCAATTGCGGTGGGAGAAACCAAGGTATTTCCTATAATCGGTGCACTGAACAGCGGAATCCTCCACTATTTTGCTACCGATGAGCATACAGCCAAGCAGGTGCTGGATCTGCTGGACAGCGGTGCTTTGGATGATATAATCAAATAACATTGGAATTTAAGTAAACAATGTCCGTAGGGAGGAAACCCTGCGGACATTTATTCTTTGCAGGATACGCTGAACAAAATGTGAATTGCCAAACCGATATAATACAGTGTAAACATAACAAAGGCCGCCAGATGGCGGCCTTTGTTATGTTTGCTGTTATGCTTTTGCGGCGTTGTATTTTTCAATTGCCAGCTTGAGCAGCTCCATGGAACGCTCAAGGTCTTCGCACTTAAGCACATAGGCGAAGCGTACTTCGTCAACGCCCATGCCGGGAGTGCTGTAGAAGCCGGCGCCGGGGGCGTACATAACGGTTTCGTTGTTGTCGGAGAACTCGGTAAGCAGCCAGGTCTGGAACTTATCAGTATCATCCACAGGCAGCTTTGCCATCATGTAGAATGCGCCCTTGGGCTCCTTGCAGACCACGCCGGGGATCTCCATCAGCTTTCTGTAGATGGTATCGCGGCGGCGCTTGTATTCTGCGCGGACGGCGGCAAAGTAATCGGAATCCACGGAGTACAGTGCGGCAGAGGCTACCTGATCCAGAGTGGCAACGGAAAGACGAGCCTGACAGCACTTGAGAACCTGCTTCTGCAGTTCTTTATTCTTGGTGATAAGCACGCCGATACGTGCGCCGCAGGCGCTGAAGCGCTTGGATACGGAGTCTATAACAATGGCATTGTCGGCGATATCGTCAAACTGGGCGATGGAGTCCAGAGAAACTTCATCTTCGTATACAAACTCACGGTATACCTCGTCACCGATGAGGAACAGGTCGTGGGCCTTGGCGATGTCAGCCAGCACGCGCATTTCTTCCTTGGTGAGCACAACGCCGGTAGGATTGCCGGGGTTGGTGAACATGATGGCGCGGGTATTGGGGGTTATAAGGGCTTCAATCTTTTCCTTATCCACGTACTTGTAGCCCTCTTCGGGGGTGGTGTGGAGGGGAACGATCTTGCCGCCGGTTACGTTTACAAAGGTGCGGTAATTGGGGTAGAAGGGTTCGGGGATGATTATCTCGTCGCCGTCGTCAAGGATGCAGTTGAGCACCATCTGGAGAGCTTCGGAGCCGCCGGAGGATACAAATATATCGCTGTTTTCAAGGGCCACGCCAATGCCGGCATAGTAATTCTTGACTGCGTCAATCATTACGGGAAGTCCGGGGGAGGGGGCATATTCAAGAACGGGCAGAGTGAAATTGCGTACTGCCTCGAAGTATGCGGGAGGGGTTTCGATGTCAGGCTGACCTATGTTCAGATGATAGATCTTTATGCCCTTTTTGTTGCATTCCAACTGATAGGGATAAAACTTGCGAATGGGGGAAAGGCCGCATTTTTCGACTTTGCTGGAAAATTTCATTTGTAATATGCCTCCGGATGATATTTGTTTTTTTGCATGAAATAACTCGGGTATAGAGCTACACCCGATATTTTTATATTATATATTAATTATAGCATAAATTTTGCAGGAAACAATGCGGATAACGCGGATAGCACAAAAGTGCATAAAAAAATAAAAGATTGCCCATTTAATGGACAATCTTTTTATGTGTATGCATTGATTTATGCGGTGGGCTTGGGCAGGCTGGGGTCGCCGGTGCCGATGGTTATCTTGCCCTGTACGGCGCGGTAGCTGTCGGTATACAGCAGCTCGGAACTGTCCAGAGTGCCGTTTACGTATTTATCCCTGAACACCTCGGACTTGTAGCCCTTGCGGGAGGTAACGGTCTTTTCTTCATAGCCCATGGGCCATGCGGGGTTTTCCTCGGTAACGGTCTCCTTGGGCTCGATGGTTTCGATTACTTCGCCGCGGGTGGTGTAGGTAACGCCTTCGGGCAGGGGCTCGCCGTAGAGGTAGATGGTCATGGTGTGGTTGCTCTGGTCGCAGTAAGCGAAGATATACAGAGGAGCGCCGGTGTTGTTTATAAAGTTGAGGCTCTTGCCGCTGTCAACAGAACCGGTAACCGTGGAGTCAAGGCCGATGTCAGCGTAGCTGGAGGGCCAGGAGTGGTGATAGCGCTCGGTGATCTCTATTTCGCTGCCGCCGCAGAGAAGGGCGTTGTACAATGTGGTGGAAACCTGACATATACCGCCGCCTGCCTGCATTTCGTAGGAGTTGCCGTTAACAATGCCGGGAGCAAGGGGCCATCCGCCGGACTCGGTACGGGGGCCGATGAAGCCGTTGAAGTTGAATTCTTCGCCCACTTCGATTTTGCAGCCGTTGAGCAGGGTGGTGGCTTTCTGTATGTTGCCTACTCGGTTGGCATTGCGGAGGCTGGAGCTGCTGCCGAAGTCCGTCTGCCAGGTGGCTCTGAGCTGGGTGTTTTCCTTCAGCCAGTCCAGGGAGTGGCTGGGAGCCTGGGTAACCAGCTCAGGCTTTATGAGGGCCTGAAAATTACCTTCGCCAAGGGCTGCGGTGATGGAGGAAAGCAATGCTTCCTGATCCAGAACGTGGCCGTCTTCGCCTTCGTGGTAGTTGAATGAGGGGGTAGCGGACCACATATTTGCTTCGGCGGAGGGCTCTATTGCGGGGGTATCCACAGAGGCGGCGATTTCTGCAATCTGATTCCTGAGCACAGTGGCATCAGGAGAGAAGCTGATGGTAAATTCCTTGCCGGTCTCCTTAAGTTCTTTCTTGGCGTCGCTGTTTGCGGCGGCGGTATTGCCTCGTCCGTACAGCATTGCCTGAGCAAGAACGTATTCAAGGTCGGTGGATACCTTCATATCTGCGCCGGTGAACAGCCACAGCTTGGAGCCGTAGGATACGCCTATATTTACGCTTTTTGCGGTTTCCTCCAGCATGGGGGCTATGGTGCTTCTGGCTTCATCCAGCGTCATGCCGGATACGTTTTTGCCGTTTATGACGATGCCGCTTAAATAAGTGCCTTCGTCCAGATATGAGCGGAGCTTCTTTTCTCCGGGTATATGGGTATGGCGAACGCGCAGGAAAAACACCACAGCAAGGGCTGCGATGAGTACTGCGGCTAATATAAACAGCCTGCGGCTCATGGCCTTATAGGGATTTACTTTTCTTTTTCTGCGTCCGGCGCTCTGCCGTTCTGCCGTGGCTGCGGCGGGGCGGCTGCTGCGGTTGCGGGTTCTAACGTCCATTTATCTTCTCCGTAAGTGCATATTCTAACTTATACATTATACCCGAATACAGTGCGGGTATCAACAGCTTTTGAGGGATGGCGCATGTGGAAAAATTCGCCGCAAACATCCATCCGGCTGCTGCATGGAACATTATACACCAAAGCGCCGCAATATAAATGGGATTCACAAAATCATCGAATATTGTTTACAAAATAGTGCCCTTGTGGCAATTGGGTATGGATAGTATAATATTAAGGTATACTGGAAGTGGTGTGTCCATAGGACACAAAGACATATACTAAAAAACTGAAATGTACATTGCGTACAGAAAGGAAAACAGAATTGGCATCAAAGAAACTTAAGATAATCCCCCTTGGCGGCGTAGGGGAAATAGGCAAAAACATGACCGTAGTGGAATACGGCAGCGATATAATCATAATCGACTGCGGTCTGGCATTTCCCGATGACGATATGCCTGGCATAGACGTTGTCATACCTGATATGTCATATCTTGAAAAGAACGCCCAGAATATCCGCGGCATACTGATTACCCATGGCCACGAAGACCATATCGGCGCCGTGCCCTATGCATTGCAGAAGCTGAAGGTGCCCGTATACGCCACCAAGCTTACCATTGCCCTTATCGAGCAGAAGCTCAGCGAGATAAAGGTGGACCACGTTGACCTTAACTGCGTAAGTCCCGGGGATACCATACGCCTCGGCTGCTTCAATGTGGAATTCATCAAGACCAGCCATTCCATAGCGGATTCCTGCGCCCTTGCCATCAATACCCCCATCGGCACCGTAATACACACCGGCGACTTCAAGGTGGACTACACCCCCATAGACGGCGAGCCAATCGATATTGCCCGCCTTGCATACTACGGCTCCCGGGGCGTGCTGGCTCTTATGAGCGACAGTACAAACGTTGAAAACGACGGCCACACTCCTTCTGAGCGCGGCATAGGCAAAACCTTCGAGCATTACTTTGACAAGGCCAAGGGCAGGGTGATAGTTGCAACCTTTGCTTCCAATATCTACCGCATACAGCAGATAGCGGATGTGGCCATATCCTTCGGCAGGATGATATGTTTCCAGGGCCGCAGCATGGTGAAAATCGCGGAGATCGCCAGGGAGCTTGGTTATCTGCAGCTGCCGGATCAGAGCATTGTGGATGTAAACCAACTGAAAAAGCTTCGCGACGATCAGATATGCGTGATCACCACCGGCTCTCAGGGCGAGCCCATGAGCGGCCTGTTCCGCATGGCAAACTCTTCCCATAAGGTAAACGTGGGCAAGGGAGATATGGTTATAATCTCCGCATCCTCCATTCCCGGCAATGAAAAGAGCGTATCCAAGGTGATAAACCAGCTTTATCATTTGGGCGCCAGAGTAATATACGACCATATGGCGGACGTTCACGTTTCCGGCCATGCCTGCAAGGAAGAGCTTAAGCTTATGCTTACCCTTGTAAAGCCCAGATTCTTTATTCCGGTTCACGGCGAGGTAAGGCATCTTTATCAGCATGCGGAGCTTGCAGAGGAGCTGGGCATATCAGAGGATAATGTATTTATCACCGAGATAGGCGACGTTGTGGAGCTTACCCGCAATAAGGGCCGTCTGGCAGGCAGCGTTACCGCAGGCAGCGTAATGGTGGACGGCAGCGGCATAGGCGATATAGGCAACGTGGTGCTCAGGGACAGAAAGCTGCTGTCTGAGGATGGCATATTTACAGCTGTGATCACCCTGAACCGTCAGACCGGCGCGATGCTGGCTGCCCCCGAGATACTTTCCCGCGGCTTTGTATACGAAAAGAGCTCCGAGGAGCTTCTTAAGGAGGCTCGTGAGCTTGTCCGCTCCAAGGCGGCTCAGTTCGAGAAGAATCACAAGAGCAACTGGTCTTCCATAAAGAACGATATACGCAACAGCCTTAAGGACTACCTTTACGAGCAGACACGGCGCAGGCCCATGGTGCTGCCCATAATTATCGAAATATAGAATTTTTACTTCGGAGGTACAGCTATGGTATACGACAAGGCGAACGAACTGGCTCAGGATATCAGAAACAGCGAGGAATATAGGGAGTATAAGGCAACCAAGGAAAAGGCCTTTGAAAACCAGACCACCGCATCCCTCATAAAGGAATATCACAAGCTGCAGATAACCGCACAGGCTGCAATGGTTACCGGCAATAAGGATGACGATTCCATGCAGCGCCTGCAGAAGATAGGCGAGCTGCTTCAGATGAATCACGATGCCTCTGCGTTCCTTATGGCGGAGTATCGCCTCAATCGTATGGTTAGCGATATCTACAAGATACTTGCCGAGGCCATAGAAGTGGATCTGGGCATGCTGGAGGAATAAATGGAAAACACCCAGAACAGCCGGGAAAACCAGGCTGCCGAAAAACTTTCCGCCGCAAGGAGGAAAAAATACCGCCGCAGAAAGGCCATGCGCGTATTGCGCCCTGTGCTGATATACGGCATCAGTATTGCCATATGCTTTTGCCTGGCAAAGGTAGCGGTGGAGTATGCGCTGGATGAGTATGTGCGCCCGGTGGACAGCTCGGATGCCACCCCCATCACAGTAACCATCGAAAAGGGCAGCGGCGCTTCCACTATCGCAAAAATGCTTTACGAGGCAGGCGGCGAGGGAAATGTGGGCCTTATAAAGAGCAAGGCCGCCTTCAAGATCTACGTTGACTTTACCGGAAAATCCAGTACCCTCAAGGCAGGCACATACGTCCTCAGCCGCAATATGAATATCGCCCAGATGGTGGATATAATCTGTATGGGCAATCCCGCCCGTCAGACCGTAAAGTTTACCATTCCCGAGGGAATGGAGATCGCGGACATTGCGGACAGGCTGGTTGAGCTGAAGATAATCGAAAGCAAGAACGAATTCCTTACCCTGTGCGAAACCGGCGAGGCATTCAGCGAATACAGCTTTGTAAATGCTATTCTTCAGAGCGAGGATGCGGCAAGCAGGAGATATGCCCTTGAAGGCTATCTTTTCCCGGATACCTATGAGGTATATGTGGGAGCTTCCGCAAAGAGCATAATCGCAAAGATGCTTATCCGCTTCAACGAGGTATTCAACGAGGAATACATGGCCCGCGCCCAGGAACTGAATATGTCGGTGGACGATGTGGTTACCCTTGCTTCCATAATAGAGCGGGAAGCAAAGACAGCGGACTTTGCAAAGGTTTCCGCCGTATTCCACAACCGTATGAACGAGGGCATGCGCCTGCAGAGCGATGCCCCCCTCAAGTACATATTCAATACGGAAAATGTACTGGACTTCACCTCCGAGCAGATGGAGGTGGATTCTCCCTACAACACCTATAACGTTGACGGTCTGCCTGTCGGCGCCATCGACAATCCCGGCAACAATGCAATATACGCCGCACTGTATCCGGATGAGGAGTTTATGGAGGAAGAGTATCTTTACTTTGTGCTTAAATCCAGAGATTCCACCGAGCTGGTATTCTCCAAGGATTATGACGATTTCTTAGAAGACAAGGAGGCTTATCAGAAGAGCTGATGAATATCAAGCTTCCCGAGCTGCTTGCTCCTGCGGGCAATATGGAGCGGCTTTGCACCGCCTTTGATTACGGTGCGGATGCGGTATATGTGGGCGCTCAGAGCATGAGCCTCAGAAACTTTGCCGATAACTTTACCTCTGAGCAGCTGAAAGAAGGCTGTGACTATGCCCATGCAAAGGGCGGCAAGGTTTATGTTGCCTGCAATGCCTTTGCCCATGATAAGGATCTGACTGAGCTGCCCTCTCTTTTTGAAGAGATACAGGCTGCCGGAGCGGATGCTCTCATAGTAAACGATCCCGGTGTTATCCGCATGGCAAGGCGCTGTGTACCGGATATGCCCCTGCATTTGAGCACCCAGGCAAATACCCTCAATACCGAAGCTGCACTGTTCTGGCATGAGCAGGGTGTGGAGAGGATAGTGCTTGCCCGCGAACTTTGCATCGATGAAATTAAGGACATGCGGAGCAAACTGCCGGACAGCCTTGAGCTGGAGATGTTTATCCATGGCGCAATGTGCATATCCTATTCCGGCCGCTGCCTGCTCAGCAATTACCTTAACGGACGGGATTCCAATCGGGGCGAATGCGCTCAGCCCTGCCGCTGGAAGTATGAGCTCAGGGAAAAGGGTTCCGATGGGGAATATTTCACCATGGAGCAGGATGACAAGGGTACGTTCATCATGAATTCCCGCGACCTCAGGCTTATAGAGTATCTTCCCGAGGTTATCGATGCGGGCATAATGAGCCTTAAGATAGAGGGCCGCATGAAGTCCATCGCATACGTTGCAACGGTAGTCAATGCATACCGCATGGCTCTGAATGAATATGTGCGCACTAAAGAACTGGGAATACCCTATAAGGTGCCTGAGCTGGTCATGAAGGAGCTGGAGCTTGCATCCCACAGGCCCTATACCACAGGCTTTGCCTTTGGTGAGCCGGGCCCCGGCGGGCAGGAAACAGGCGCAGGCGGCTATATCTCCGATGGAGCCATTGCCGCCGTTGTCCAGTCATACGATGCGGACAGCAAAACCGCCCTCATTGCCCAGCGCAATAAATTCCTGGACGGAGAAGAGCTTATTATTCTTTCCCCTTGCGATATAGGCAGAAGCTTTACCGTTCAGGGAATGAAAAACATGGATGGCCAAGCCGTGGAGAGTGCTCCCCACCCCAAGGAAAAGCTGTATATCGGCTGTAGCGAGCCTGTAAGGCCGGGAGATATACTCCGAAAAAAGGCATAATAAAAGTCAAAGGCGTCATCTGATATTGATGGCGCTTTTTTGTGCGCAAAAAGCCTGAAATGCTTGATTTTTACTGGGTTTTTTGCTATTATTACGCCCGGTGAGTTCGAAACCATCCTCACCAAACCGCAGCTTCGCGGGGAAAAAACAAAACTAAGGAGAACAAAAAATGAATAACCGTTACTCTGTACGCGGCCTGATACATGGCGGCGCAATCGCTGCGCTGTATGTGGCGCTCACATTCCTGTCTGCCCAGCTGGGATTGTCCTCCGGCGTGATACAGCTCAGGCTCAGCGAAGCCCTTTGCATACTGCCCATATTCACACCTGCCGCCATTCCCGGCCTTGCAATAGGCTGCCTGCTGGCCAATGCCATGACGGGCGGCGTAGTGCTGGATGTGGTACTTGGCAGCATCGCCACTCTTATCGGCGCAATCGGAACACGCGTTTTGCGAAGCCGTCCTTTGCTGGCAGTCATCCCCCCTGTGCTGGCAAATGCATTTATCGTACCCTTTGTGCTTCGCTACGGCTATGGCATGCCAGATGCGGTATGGTATATGGTGGTAACCGTAGGGGCAGGAGAGCTGCTTTCCGCAGGCGTGCTGGGCATGATCCTGTACAGGTCTGTCAGGAATCGCGCACCTGAACTTTTTAAGGACAGGTGATTGACCTGGTCAATAAGCTGAAGTATAATTTAACAAAACACAACCGAATACAGTACATCTTTGGGTTCTGCGGATACCTTTCCGCAGTTAGCAGGGGAATGGAAGTGAGATTCTTCCGCGAGGCCGTCACTGTGAAAGGGATACTTTCCCTCAAGTCAGATTACCTGCCCAAAGAGCCTTGCAAGGAGCTGCGGAACCCCGGCCGATTTGTTTAATTAATGGCAGATATTTCTGCCCGGTCTCTCTTTTTCTTTGCATGGCGCGGTTGTGCAAAAAAAGAAAAGGAGAGATTTTTTCATGCAGAACAAAAAAAGAACACTTATCGCCATCCTGGCCGTACTGGCCGTCATAGCGGCGTTTGTCGCCTGCTATTTTGCCTTTATGCCCAAAGGCGACGATGCAGCAAAGGACATAACTGTACAGATTGTCCATGCCGACGGAACAGAGTCCACATGGGATATCAGCACAAACAGCGAAAACCTCAGGGGCGCCCTTGAAGAGCATGACCTTATTGCCGGCGACGACAGCGGTGCCACCCTGTTTGTTACCACTGTGGATGGATATACCGCCGATATGGCCAATGAGGAATGGTGGTGCTTCACAAAGGACGGCGAAACCATGATGACCGGCGTTGACGATACGGTTATCGCTGACGGCGACAAATACGAGATAACCCTGACGGTTGGTTATGACTGGTAAAAGCCTTTCCGTTCGGGAGATGGCGGTGCTGGGAATGCTGGGGGGGCTGATGTTTGCCCTGAAGGCCGCGATGGCGGTGCTGCCAAATATTCATCCTATAGCGGTGTTTATAATAGTCGGCACAATATACTTCGGCTGGCGCATGATGTATGCGGTGGCGGTGTATGTTATGCTGGAGGGGCTGATATTCGGCTTTGGCATATGGTGGGTGTCCTATCTTTACATATGGCCGCTGCTGGTATGCATAGCCATGCTGTTCAGAAACAGCCGCGGCAGGCTGTTCTGGGGAATAGTGGCGGCAGCATTCGGCCTGTGCTTCGGGGCGCTGTGCGCCATACCGTACCTCTTTGCGGGAGGCTGGGCAGCGGGATTTGCCTATTGGGTCAGCGGAATACCCTTTGATATTCTCCATTGCGTTGGCAATTTTGCTGCAACAGTTGCGCTGCTGCCGGTGCTGCTGCGGGCCATAGAAACCGCCGCGGGAAATACGGCAAAATAAAATCAGGGGACGGTATACGCCGTCCCTTATCTGTTGCCTTGCGCGCAAGGGGCAGGTGTTGTATATTAGTCTTAGGGGTATTTTTTGTCGATATACAGCATAAGCTGATACACCAACCTGAAAAACGGAGGTGTGCAGGCTGCATGCTGGAGGCAATACTAAATCTGCTGGGCGGAATATTCGCCTTTGCGGGGCATATCGGGAGCGGAAGCTCCTTTCCTGAACCCCTGAGCGCGGAGGAGGAGCGGGAGTGTCTTGCCCGCCTTGAAAAGGGGGATGCGGAGGCAAGGAGGAAGCTTATAGAGCATAATCTTCGCCTTGTGGCGCATATCGCCAAGAAGTATACTACTCCACGGCGGGATGCGGATGATATTATTTCCATAGGGGTAGTGGGGCTTATAAAGGCGGTATCCACATTCAACGCACAAAAGGGGAATACCCTCGCCACCTATGCCGCAAGATGTATAGAAAACGAGATACTCATGTCCCTCAGGTCAGAGAAAAAGCAGGCGGGGGAGGTTTCGCTTTCAGACCCTATCGGCGTGGACAAGGACGGAAACGAGATATCCCTCAGCGAGGTACTGGGCTCGGATGGGGACGATGTGCACAATGCCGTGGAGCTTTCTGTGGCGGGGGAATATCTGCGCTCAGCGATGGAAAAGGTGCTGACCCTGCGGGAGCGAAGGGTGATAGAGCTGCGCTACGGCCTTTGCGGCGGGCGGCCTGCGCCGCAGAGAGAGATCGCAAAGCTCCTCGGAATATCCAGAAGCTATGTATCCCGAATCGAGAAAAAAGCATTGAATAAGCTGAACAAAGAACTTAAGGATATTTAGATAACTATTGTTGATAATACGGAGGTAAACGTGTTAAAACCTAAATTCGGCCCTGCGGGCAACAGCGACAGCTTTTATCAGGAAGGCTTCTCCGCCAGCGTGGATATGCCAAAATGGCTTGCGGCGAGGGAGCTTGATGCGTTTGAATATTCCTTTGGCCGCGGCATTCGCCTTGGTACGGAGGGCGCCAAGGCCATCCGCGCAGAGGCGGAAAAGTACGGCATTCAGCTCAGCGTTCATATGCCGTATTTTATAAACCTTGCCACAGAGGAAGACGAAAAGAAGATAAAAAATATCGGCTACTTCGTGGATTCTCTCAAGGTTGCGGAAGCCCTGGGGGCAAAGAGAGCGGTATTTCACCCCGGCTCTGCCAGCGGCGGCGACAGGGGGGCAATACTTCAGCGGGCAAAGGTGTTCTTCAGGGAGATCATTGCCACTCTGGATGATATGAACCTTATGAATGTTACCCTCTGCGCAGAAACAATGGGCAAAATAAACCAGCTGGGCAGCCTTGAGGAGGTTATAGAGCTGTGCAATGTGGATGAGCGCATATGGCCCACCATCGATTTCGGCCACCTCCATTGCCGCGGCCTTGGCGCAATAAACAGCAAGGAAGACTATGCCGCCATACTGGACAAGCTGGAAAACGGCATAGGCATTGAGCGCACAAGGACGATGCACGTGCATTTTTCCCGCATAGAATACACCAAGGGCGGGGAAAAGATGCATCATACCTTTGCGGATGTTCAGTACGGTCCGGAGTTCATGCCCCTTGCGGAGCTTATCGCAGAGAGGGGATATGAGCCTGTTTTTATCTGCGAATCCAAGGGAACCATGGCAGAAGACGCAAAAAGTATGAAGGATATGTATTTTTCCGCTATAAACAGCTTGTTGAAATAGTGCAATATGTGGTAAAATACTTAAGGTTATAATCTCCACATTATGCGTTATAGATAAAAGTGTGGATAGGATAAACTTAAAAACATTTACTAATTTACTTTTGGAGGTAAATCCTTATGATCATGGCTGGCGATTTCAGGAAGGGCGTTACTGTGGAGATTGACGGGCAGGTTTGGTCCATTGCTGACTTTCAGCATGTAAAGCCCGGCAAGGGCGCCGCTTTCGTGCGCACCCGCCTCAAGAACGTTATGACCGGTGCTGTACTGGAGCGCACCTTCAGCCCCACCGATAAGTATCCCAAGGCTCACATCGAGACCAAGGAGATGCAGTATCTGTACAATGACGGCGAGCTGTACTACTTCATGGATACCGAGTCCTACGAGCAGCTCCCCCTCAACTATGCTCAGGTTGAGGATGCCATCAACTACATCATCGAAAACGACAACGTAACCGTACGCTTCTACAAGGGCAATCCCTTCTCCGTACAGGCTGCCAACTTCGTTGTTCTTACCATCACCGAATGCGAGCCCGGCGTTCGCGGCGATACCGCTACCGGCGCAAACAAGCCCGCTACTCTGGAAACCGGTCTTAAGGTTACCGTTCCTCTGTTTGTAAACGAGGGCGATAAGATCCGCGTTGATACCCGTACCGGCGAATATATGGAGCGCGTATAACAAAGCCTAACAGAAAACCAAGGAGGTCAACTATGGGTTACATGAAAGAAAAAGTGGCATACCTCAGGGGTCTTGCAGAAGGCATGAACGTTAGCGACGAGGGCCAGGGCAAGCTGCTCAACGCCATGATCGCTGTAATGGACGAGATGGCAGATGCCATCGACGAAACCGAGGCTGTTATGGCCGAAATCGACGAGTGTCTGGATGATATCTACGATGAGCTGGATGACATCGACGATTATCTCGAAGGCGATTTCGACGAGGACGACGAAGACTATGAAGACTTCGACGAGGACGACTACGTAGAGCTGGAGTGCCCTGAGTGCAATGAATCCATCTACTTTGATGAGGCAATGCTGGAGTGCGGCGAAGAGCTGCTCTGCCCCAACTGCAACGCAGTTCTGGTACCCGTTCTGGAAGAGGACGAGGACTAACAGCATAATCTCACAATAGTCAAACAATACTTAAAAAAGTGCCTGCGTACATCCTGCAGGCACTTTTTACAGGAGAACAAAAGCACAAAGGCGGAGGATAGATGAATCAGGTATTGATATGCTGTATTGCGGCAATAGGCGGATATTTCATAGGCAACATACAGTTTGCTGTAATATTCAGCCATCTGCTGCATCATGACGATGTGCGCCATCATGGCAGCGGCAATGCAGGCAGTACCAATATGCTCAGGGTATACGGCCTGAAGGCCGGCGTTGCAACCTTTATCGGTGACTTTATAAAGGGTGCCTGTGCCGTACTTATAGGCAGAGCCATAGGCGGTCAGGATGCGGCGTACAGCGCTGCGCTGGGCGTGGTAATAGGCCATTGCTGGCCTGTATTTTTCCGCTTTAAGGGCGGCAAGGGGGTTGCATCCTCCCTTGGCGCGGCTGTGCTGCTGAATCCCCTGTGGGGCCTTATAGCCGCTGTGCTGGGCGTAAGCGTTGTGGTGGTGACCCGCATGATTTCCCCCGCATCCCTTACAGGCTTTACGGTGTATCTTATCCTCGCCCTGCTGTTTGGCAATAACCCATGGGAAAGGATAGCCACAGCGATACTTTTCCTCATTGTGGTATACCGTCACCGGGAAAACATCGTGCGTCTGATACAGGGCAGGGAAACCCCTGTATTTGGCAAAAAGGATAAGCAAACCAAATAGAATAATACTTTTGCATATACCGCAGGTTGAGATATTGCCTGCGGTATTTTTACTGTTAAACAATAAAATGGGATTCCTGTAATACTGTGTATGAATTACAATTATGCTATTCATCTCATCAAAACGCATACCGCAAAGGACCCTATCATTTACCAAGCCTATCGGAGTTAAGAGGAAATATTGTGTGGAGGGACAGTAAAATGACATCGGAAAAGGTATATGGCTATATAAGGGTATCTACCAAGGAGCAGAATGAGGACAGGCAGTATATCGCAATGCTGGAGTTTGGCGTAAAAAACAGGGATATTTATATGGACAAACAGTCCGGCAAGGACTTTAATCGCCCTGCGTATAAGCGTGTATTGCGGCTACTGAAGCCCGGCGACGTGCTGGTGGTGAAAAGCATAGACAGGCTGGGCAGAAATTATGAAGAGATAATAGAGCAGTGGCGTATGATAACCAAGATGATAGGGGCAGCCATAGTGGTGCTGGATATGCCTCTGCTGGATACCCGCCAGAAGGATAAGGACCTTACGGGCACTTTTATTTCTGATCTGGTGCTGCAGATACTAAGCTATGTAGCTCAGACGGAGCGTGAATTTATGCGGCAGCGGCAGGCGGAGGGCATAGCCGCCGCCCGTGCCAAGGGCGTGCGTTTTGGCAGGCCTCCCATGCCCAAGCCTCCTGCTTTTGAAATGTTCAGGCGTGAATGGGTGAATAATGAGATATCCGCAAGAGAAGCGGCGAGATGTTTGGGCATAGACCATAAGACATTTATAGCCTGGGCAAATAAAGCGGCGGAAGCCGAAAAAGCCTGCGGATAAGGGCGAAGTATATAAGGCGGTCAGGAAGGCTTGGACTGCCTGGAAAGGCGGGTATGCTTTGGGTATGGCGAATTGACATATAAAAAAACAGCCCTGTATGCACAGGGCCGCTTGGCATGGACAAAACAGCGTCAGTCTGCCTCTGCCATTACCTTTTCGCCAATGCTGTTATCCACAAGTTCGCTCAGCTTTACCCGGGCGGAAAGCTCACCGGCTCCCTCCATTATATCCTGAAGCCGCGAGAATGCGTCTTCTGTCATGGTGGGCACTTTGGTCCAGGAGTCTGTGGCCCGGTAGCTTTTTGCAACCATTGCAAGGGTGGCAAGGTCGGTATCCGGGAAGTAATCCTGCATGGCAGCGGCAACCTCCTCGTCAGATGCGGCCCATACCCATTTCTGCGCCTTGTATATGGCGCGGACGAAGGCTTCAGCAAATTCCGGTTCTTCCGCAATGGTTTGCTGCCGCATCATAAAGGTGGTATAGGGCACTTCGCCGCTTTCAAGGCCCATGTTGGTTACGATGTGGCCTTTGCCCTGGGCTTCAAATGTGGAGGCAACAGGCTCAAAGAGGGTAACGTAGTCGCCTGTGCCGCTTTCAAATGCGCCGCCCATAAGGTTGAACTGTATGTTGCTGATGACCTCAACATCCCTGCCCGGCTCAAGGCCGTGGCTGCGCAGCACATACAGCAGCGTCATATAGGGCATACCGCCGGGTCTGCCGCCGATGACGGATTTGCCCCGCATTTTCTCAAAGTCAAAATCAGGGTCTGCCTGACGGCCAAGAAGGAAGGAGCCGTCCCGCTTGGTAAGCTGGGCGATGATCATGGGGTGATCCTCTTTGCCCTGATTTACCACATAAACGCCTGTTTCGGGGCCCATGAGGGCAACGTCCGCATCGCCGGACAAAAGGGCGGTCATGCTGGCATCGCTGCCGCCGCCGGTAACGATATCCACCTTGAGCCCTTCTTCCTCAAAGAAGCCCATGGAGCAGGCCGCGTACAGGGGGGCATAGAATACCGAGCGGGTGACCTCGTTGAGTGTAACGGTGCGAAGGCCGCCGCTGTCCGCGCCGCAGGCGCAGAGGCACAGGGCCATCAGCAGGCACAGTACTGCCGCTGTCAGTCTTTTCATATCTGGCATTATCCTCCATTGTTTAGTTGCTCCATAATATGCTCCGCCGGCAAAAGTGTGCCAACGCAAAAAAGGACGGGAAATCCCGTCCTTTTGTGATGCTTTGAGGTTTATTTATCCTTGCGGCTATCCTGAATATTGTCCAGCGCATACTCAAGGCACTGCTCAACCACAGATGTGAAGGTGGTTTTATTTTCCTTGGCTATTTGCTCCAGCCGGCTTGTAATATGCTCGGGCAGGCGCATTGTCTTTGTAACAGTCTTATCCTTGGGCCTGATCTCAAGCATAGTCAAAGCCGCCTTTCGCTAATATTTTAGAAGCCGAAGAACTGAGCGATGGCTGCCCAGATGGGCATATCGCCGGTCTTGGGGATCTCCACCTCGGCAAAGTATGCGCCGTTGGGGGTGAAGTTAGTGGTAACGCTGGTAGAATTCCAACGAACGGTTATCCACTTTGCGCCTGCGGGTATACCGCTTACAGTGAAGTTATTGCCGTTACCGGTAAAGGATACGGGCACGTTGTCAATCTCTACGCC
>JAZUMK010000004.1:0-9084 GCA_045603585.1 Clostridia bacterium | reverse complement strand
CGACTAAAACAAAAAACACCCTATGGGTGTTTTTTGTTTTAGTGGAGTCACCACCCGGAATCGAACCGGGGATGGAGGTTTTGCAGACCTGTGCCTTACCGCGTGGCTATGGTGCCATACTTATATAAAGAATGGAGCGGGAGACGGGGCTCGAACCCGCCACCTGCGCCTTGGCAAGGCGGCGCTCTACCAAATCAGCTACTCCCGCGAAAATGGTACCTCAATGTGGACTTGTACCACCGACACAGGGATTTTCAGTCCCTTGCTCTACCAACTGAGCTACCGAGGCAAATTGGCGATCCGAAGGGGGCTCGAACCCCTGACCTCCAGCGTGACAGGCTGGCATTCTAACCAACTGAACTACCGGACCTTAAAGATGGTGGGAGCAACAGGGCTCGAACCTGTGACCCCTTGCTTGTAAGGCAAGTGCTCTCCCAGCTGAGCTATGCTCCCACACAAAGCCGTCAACTCGTGACTGCGAAAGTTAGTATACACTACAGACCTAAAACTGTCAATGGGTTTTTTGCAAAAAAATTAATGCCTTTATACATACTTTTTGAATAATCAGCCTGTCAGGCCGATAAAAACCGTGTTTGTTTGCAATAAAAAATAAAACGAGGGAGCTTACGCTCCCCCGTTTATATGAAAGGTGTTGGTTTTGCTTATGCAAGGAAGTCCACGATGCACTTGCAGGGGCATACCTTTGCGCAGGCGCCGCAGCGGGTACACTTTTCGGGGTCGATCTTGGCAACGCCGCCCTCTACGTGGATAGCGTCGCTGGGGCATTCCTTTACGCAGCGTCCGCAGGCGATGCAGGCCTTCATGCAGGCCGCACGTGCCTCACGGCCATTGTCGGTGTTGCGGCAGGAAACGATAACGGTCTCGTTGACGGGCTTGAGCTCGATAACGCCGCGGGGGCAGGCCTTCTGGCACTGACCGCAGGCGGTGCACTTGCTCTCGTCTATCTTGGCTATGCCGTTAACCAGCTCGATGGCGCCAAATTTACATGCCTTTGCGCAGTCGCCAAGGCCTATGCAGGCAAAGCGGCACATCTTGGGGCCGCCGGCGATACCGGCAACGGTGGCGCAGCTTGCGTAGCCGTCGTAAATGTAGCGATCCTTGGCAACGCCGCACTCGCCCTGACAGATGACACGGGCAGCGATGCGGGTGCCGCTGAGGTCTACGGACATGCCCATTACGGCAGCAATGGCCTCGGCAGCCTTTGCGCCGCCGGGGGTGCAGCCGGTAACAGGAGCTTCGCCGTCTACTACGGCCTGTGCGAATGCATCGCAGCCCGCATAGCCGCAGGCACCGCAGTTTGCGCCGCCCAGACACTCGCGAACAGCGCTGACGCGGGGATCAACTTCAACTGCAAACTTCTTGTCTGCAATGGTGAGGACTACGCCGAACAGTACGCCCAGCACAGCCATAACGGCCAGAGCCAGAATAATAGCGACAGTATTCATGCTTATCCTCCTTTATTATACCAGGCCGCTGAAGCCCATGAAGGCAACAGCCATAAGGCCGGCGGTGAACAGACCGATGGGGAAGCCCTTGAAGGACTCGGGGATGTGGGAAGTTTCAAGACGTTCCCTTACGCCGGCCATCAGTACGATAGCAAGCAGGAAGCCCAGAGCGCTGAATACACCGTTGAGCACGGAGGACAGAATGTCGTACTGTGCGCTTACGTTGATGGTGGCAACGCCCAGTACCGCGCAGTTGGTGGTGATCAGGGGCAGATAGATGCCCAGAGACTTATACAGAGCGGGGCTGGACTTCTTGAGGAACATCTCAACGAACTGTACAAGGCTGGCGATGATCAGGATGAAGCTGATGGTGCTCAGGTAGGTAAGGCCCAGAGGATACAGCACATACTGATATACCAGAGAGGTGAACAGGGAGGCAATGCCCATTACGAAGGTAACGGCCATACCCATGCCCGCAGCGGTTTCTACCTTGCTGGATACGCCCAGGAAGGGGCAGCAGCCCAGGAAGCGGGAAAAGATAAAGTTATTGCTGAGAACACAGCTTACCAGGAAAAGCAGCACATTGCCGCAGCTTACCGTTTCCATTAGTTTGCCTCCTTTGCTTTCTTATTCTCGGAGCGCTTCATGATGGTGTTCACGATGCCCAGAGTGAGGCCGAATACCATAAAGCCGCCGGGGGCCAGAATGGTGATCAGCATGGGATCATAGCCTGCGCCGAAGATGGGCATGCCGGCGATGCAGCCGGTACCCAGCAGCTCACGAACGATGGCAATGATGGAGATAGCCAGGGTGAAGCCGATGCCCATGCCCAGACCGTCAACCGCAGAGGCAACAGGGCCGTTCTTGCTGGCGAAAGCTTCCGCACGGGCAAGAATGATGCAGTTTACAACGATGAGGGGAATGAACATGCCAAGGCTTGCATACAGGCTGGGGATGAATGCCTGAAGTATCATCTGAACCAGGGTAACAAAGGTGCAGATAACAACTATGAAGCAGGGAATACGTACCTTGTCGGGAATAACATTCCTGAGCAGGGAGATAACAAAGTTGGAACCTACCAGAACGAAGGTAGCGGCAGCGCCCATACCGATGGCATTGATAAGGCCGGAGGTAACGGCGATGGTGGGGCAGATACCAAGAACCAGACGGAAGGTGGGGTTCTCGGTGATTATGCCGTTAAGGAATACGCTGGAGAGCTTGGGTTTATTACGCATTTGCCTTAACCTCCTTCTTTGCCTTTTCCTGACCGTAAACAGGCATCTTTACATACTTGTCGATGAGGGGAGTTACGATATTCATAACCAGTATGCCGTAGGTTACGCCTTCAGCGTAGGAGCCCCACTTGCGGATCACAGCGATGATAACGCCGCAGCCCACAGCGTAGATGTACTGACCAACGGGGCTCATGGGGCAGGTGGTGTAGTCGGTAGCCATAAATACGGCGCCGAACAGGATACCGCCGGAGAGCAGAGAGGTTGCAAGATCCTGCTCCATGCCGAACAGAACGGCACAGAGGCCGAAGCTTGCCATCATAACAACGGGGATGCGCCAGGAGATGACCTTGCGCAGCAGCATGTATGCAAAGCCTACCAGTATGGCCAGCTTGCTTACTTCGCCGATGGTGCCGGGGATGAAGCCCAGGAACATATCCATTGCGCTTGCCTCATAGCCGCCCAGTACGGTGGCGGTGGAAACAGCATCCACGCCCTTGCAGAAGGTGGGCAGATACCATGCGGTCATCTTTACAGGCCAGGAGGCCAGCAGTATGCCGCGTGCGGTGAGGGCAGGGTTCATGAAGTTATCGCCAATGCCGCCAAAGAGCTGCTTTACAAGCACGATGGCGATGAAGCTGCCAACAACGGGCATCCACCAGGGAGCGTTGCCGGGCAGGTTCAGGGCCAGCAGCAGGCCGGTAACAGCGGCGGAAAGGTCATTTATGCGGACCTTCTGGCCGGTGAGCTTCTGATAAGCGTACTCGCTGAGCACAGCGGCTGCAACGCCCAGTACGCACAGCAGAGCAGCATTCAGACCAAAGCAGTATACGCCGACCAGGGTGGTGGGGAGCAGCGCGATGAGCACGTCCCTCATAATGGTGGCGGTAGAGTCCTTGCTATGGACGTGGGGTGCTATTGAAACATGCAGACTCATTACTTCTTAGCCCTCCTTGCTTCACGCATGATAGCCTCTTTGGTGCTCTTGAAGGAGGCAGTAAGCCAGCGCTTTGCGGGGCAGGCATAGGAACAGCTGCCGCACAGTATGCACTCCATAAGGTCGTTGGCTTCGGCGCCCTTAAGATCGCCTGCATCACAGAAATGCTTCATCCTGTAAGGATTGAGGCCGATGGGGCAGGCTTCTACGCAGCGGCCGCAGCGTATGCAGGGGTTCTCCTCGTAGCCCTTGGCATCCTCTTCGTTGAATACCAGAATGCCGTTGGAGCCCTTGGTTACTACTACCTGGTCATTGGGAGCGCAAAGGCCGGTCATGCAGCCGCCCATTACGATCTTGCCGGCTTCTTCGGTATAACCGCCGCACTCGCCGATAACGTCAGCAACGATGGTACCCATCCTGAGGCGCAGGTTTGCATGCTCCTTAACGCAGCCCTTAACGGTGGTAACGCGGTCAATAAGGGGCTTGCCCTCGATAACTGCATCGGCGATAGCCTTTGCAGAGCCAACGTTGAGAACTATTACATGAGCATCCAGAGGCAGCTTCTTGGAGGGAACCTCGCGGCCGGTAACGGCGTAGATCAGCTGCTTTTCAGAGCCCTGGGGGTACTTGGTGCGCAGAGCCATAACCTCGATACCCTCGCGGCCGGCAGCGGCACGCTTCATGGAATCGATGGCATCGGGCTTGTTATCTTCTATTGCGATAACGCCGCGCTTTACATCCAGAGCACGCATTACGGCACGCAGACCGTCAACGATGCGCTGGGGCTCTTCTATCATGAGCCTGTGGTCGCAGGTAACGTGAGTTTCGCACTCTGCGCCATTGAGGATGATGGTGTCACAGTACTTGCCCTCGCCCACAGTCAGCTTAACGTGAGCAGGGAAGGTTGCGCCGCCCATACCGCAGATGCCTGCAGCCTGTACGGCGGCAACGATCTTGGTGGGATCCGCTTCTTCAACGCCGCCAAGGGGGTTGAGCTCGGTCCATTCATCCTGGAAGTCGTTCTTGATGGTAACGATGGTGGTGGGACCGCCCAGCAGCAGCACCTTGGTGCCGATGGCGGTAACCTCGCCGGACACGCTGGCGTGTACGGGAAGGCTGACGAAGCCGTTTGCCTCGCCGATCTTCTGGCCCATCTTTACGTGATCACCCACCTGTACGATGGGGGTAGCGGGAGCACCGATGCTCATGGACATGGGGATATCCACGCTGTCGGGTACATATGCCCTAATGGGCAGTCCGCTGGTTGAAGTTTTGCCCTCGTGCTGATCGTGCAGAGGATGCACGCCGCCCTTGAAGGAATGTTTTGGCAAAGCCAACACCTGCCTTTCATATTTTCCTACGGCTCCAAAACCGCAAAAACCAACCCTCAGCGTCTCTGCTTATTTTTTAAGCAGAAGGCCGCTTGGGGGTACGATCGTAAAAGCCGTTTCTGTTCGGAAACTATTATAGCATACAAAATTATATATTACAGTATAAATATTTCGATAAAATTGGATTTTTTGCCGATTTTCCTGATTATTTTCTGTCAATGTCGTCTCGTTTCAGACATGCCTTGATTTCCCCTATGGCCATTGCCATAAGGAATATTCCGAAAACCCTTTTCAGTGCATTTTCCTGTATCCATCCTGCGGCCATGGAACCCAGCACCGCCCCCAAAATGCCGCACACCAAGGCGGTTCCGCTTTTCTTTACCTCCAGCCTTCCTTCCCTGTAATGAACCATAAGCGCCACCGCCGCCGCAGGCAAAAATGACAGCATATTCACTCCCTGTGCCGCCCTTTGCGCCACTCCAAGCACCAGCGTAAGGGCAGGTATCAGCAGAGTTCCGCCCCCCATTCCCATGCCGGCGATAACTCCGGACGCAATTCCCGCGATAATAAAGCCTATCTCTCTCACAGCGCCATCCAGCCTCCCGCCGCAAGCATCACGATGCCGAAAATCAGCTTCAGGGTTTTTCCCTTTACCTTGCCGGTAAGTTTAGCCCCCGCCCAGCTGCCGACTGTCAACGCAGGTGCCACCCACAGCAAAGCATGCCAGTCCACGCCCTCCCCTGCGGCGTACACTATTCCGCTTGCCGCGCTCAATGGCAGCATAATGCTGATAGCGGTAGCATGGGCCTGTCTGGGGCTAAGGCCTGCCCTTTCCAGAGCAAGCACAGCCACGGTTCCCCCTCCTGCGCCGAAAAGGCCGTTGCAGAGGCCTGCCAAAAGTCCCGCAATTGCGTTTTTAAAGTTTTCCTTGGTGAATATCTTCATATTAAGAGTATGCGCAGGAAGGAGGATTTAATAATATCTTCTTTTCTTTTTGTTCTTTAAGCAAAAGAAAAGCCGCACAATGTGCGGCTTTCCATACCTTGCTGTGCCGTCTGGGGAATAACGGCAGCTGTTAAAAACAGATTAAGCAGCCTTCTCAGCCTTGAGGGCCTTGGCACGTGCATTGAGCAGAGTCCAAGCAACGTAGAACAGAACTACGCATACGATGTAGTTCAGAGCAGTTGCGGGGATGGAAGTAACGATCTTCCATGCGATGAATACGCCAATGCAGCCGCCGATGAAGTTGCCCAGGGTGGCAACGGCGTCGTAACGACCCTTCTTGATGAATACGATGGAGTTAGCGGGCATCAGCAGAGCGCAGGAACCCATGAAGATGGGGAAGCATACGCCGGAGGAGCAGCCGAGAAGCAGGCAGGTTGCCATGCAGGGAGCATACAGACCGAAGCCGATGTCCATGAGAGCGCCCCATACTACGTTCAGGATAACTGCTACCCAGAACTGCCACTGATTTACAGCAAAGCCAGCAGCCTCACCCATGTTGCCGAAGGGGCCTACGCCGGAAGTACGCATGAATACGATTACAGCAGTGCCCAGCATGGCGATACCAAGGCCAAGACGGATCTTGTTAACGTCCCACTTGGTGATGATCTCTGCGAAAGCATAAGCGCCGATCATGGCGGCTACGCACATAGCTACCAGGAATACGGGATCGCACTCTACGCTGCCGATGAAGATCAGGGCTTCGAAGATAACGGGGAAGGTATCGCCGATGTTCAGGGTGCCGGGGATGTTGATGTCATCAACGTTGTTGAATACCTTGTAAAGGAAGGTGGAAGGAGCGAAGGAGCCTACGCCCAGGGTATCCAGGAAGTTGCACAGAATACCAACAAACATGCCCTGTGCCCACTTCTTGCCGCCAGCTTCCTTGAGGTCGCCCTTGTGGTTCTTGTTGATGTCTACGATCAGCATGCCAGCGATGCCTACAAAACAGACAGCCAGTACAATCTGAAGAGCCAGTACCATTAAAATAATTCCTCCAACTAATTTTTTTGTTGAAAATCCATAAATAAGCGCGGCAAAAACCAAACTTTCCCCTGAGCTAAGTTTTCTGTTGCCGAGCTTATCTACGACTAAATTTTAACGATTTTGTCCCCACATTGTCAAAACACTGTCACTGCCGCTAAAGGATTTTTAACTTGCAATTTTCGTCGTATAAAGAAGATTTTTGGCGATTTATCGGGATTGTTTTCATTTGTCTTTGCATATTTTCGATAAAAAGCTTGTTTTCCTGATTTTTAAGGCGGGTTCTTTTCTATTTACAAATCCACCGTTTTTCATATAGAATTTGAATATCAATATGGAAGGAGAGCCTGTGCAAAGGCGGCTTTTATGGACACAAACTACCATCAGCAGCTGCTGGAGCATACCGGCAGACGTATACGCTTTTACCGCAGGCTTAAAAAGCTCTCTCAGGATGAGCTTGCTGCGGCAATACACAAAAGCGAATCCACCCTTTCAAAATATGAACGCGGTACCATCGCCATAGATATTGCCACCCTTTGCGATATTGCCCGGGTGTTGGATGTGAGCGTTTCCGCTCTGGTGGACTTCGAGCGTCCATCCCTGCCCAGGGAGACTGTTGGAAACGGGCTATTCGGGCAAAAGGACACCCTTTATATCTACTATTATGAAAAGGGAATGAAGAACCTTGTATACGGCATTATAAACCCGGATTTTTCCTCTGCCGATGAAAACGGCATTCCCTGCCGCTGCTATATGGAGCTTCCCGAATCCGGTGACCGTGAGTTGTGCAAGTATTACTGCACCGGCAATATGACAAGCTATGACATGCTCACATATTTCTCTCTGAAAAACAGCACCATGAAAATGGGGCACATGTACATATACATATTAAATCCCTATTCCCACAATGCCAACGCGTGGGGATTCATGACCGGCTCTACCGTCGGAGGAGCTTCCATTTATATTTACAAGGTGCTTATTTCCCCGGAACGCATCCCCCTAAGTGAGCTGAACATTGCAGATTTTGATTATGACAGCGAGGACCTGAAAAATCTGAAACAGCGCTATTCACTCCGCTTCAACCACCCCAATAAGGACTACATATAACCGTCGGGCAAAGGAGGCCCTAATACATCATGGAAAAGGAGACAAAAACCGCAACATTCCGCATGCGCATGAACCCTCAGACCAAGGAGCAGGCAGAGCAGCTATTTGAAAACTGCGGCCTGACCCTTACGGATGCTGTAAACATATTCCTGCGCCAATCCATAAACGCAGGCGGCCTTCCCTTTAAGGTAACAGGAGAGCGAAATGGAACAAGCCGCACATAAACAAAAAACAGCATGGCTTGAAATGCGCCTTGAGCCGGAAATAAAGCGGCGCGCGGAGCAGTTGTTTTACAACTGCGGCATGACCATGAGCGGAGCGATAGGATTGTTTTTAAAGCAATCGCTGAATGCAAATGGCCTGCCCTTCGCCATAAAAGAAAACGTCGATTTCGATAATTCAGAAGATATAGCTTAAAAGGAGAGGTTGTTCTCTCCTTTTAATATTACCGTGTGCGTCATGTCCGGAGTTAGGCCCGGGGAGATACATAATCATCAAAGACCAAAGAAAAACACCATGCAAAAGCATGGTGTTCTTCTTTGGTATCCGGCGGCTACCTATCTTTCCGGCCTCTGCGCACATGGTCGCTGCGCGTCGGGCCGGGAGACCCTTCCTTCAGCTCCCTGTGCTTGAGCAGCTCCGGTTCGCTGCATCCTGCACTGCAGGCGCTCACCGTCGCTGTGTCTCAGCCAAGTAATACCCTACGGGTATCTTGTCCGCTTCCTGGCCCGGGAGGGTAGGGAGCTGCCGGAGGCACAAAAAACAAGACGCACTGTTGTGCGCCTTGCTTTTGTGGTACCCGGCGGCTACCTACCTTTCCGCCCTCTGCGCACATGGTCGTCCTGCGTTGCGCATGGAAGCGCTGCCTGGGACTCCCTGTGCTTGAGCGTTGGCTTCCCGCTGCTTCTGCCACCGGCGGCGCTCGAACCCAACGTGTCTCAAGCCAAGTACGCACTGCGTGCGTCATGCCCGAAGTCAGGCCCGGGAAGATACATAACTGCTGCATATGAAATGAAAAAGACTGA
>JAZUMK010000003.1:0-12569 GCA_045603585.1 Clostridia bacterium | reverse complement strand
CGACGCCATGGATCAGCTCAGACAGGGCATCAGCCTGCAGGCCATAGGCCAGCAGGACCCTGTCATCGCTTACCGCAATGCGGGCTTTGATATGTTCGATGAAATGGTACAGGGCATTCGCGAGCGCACCGTGCGCAATCTTTACCATATAGTCATCTCCGCCAAGGCCCCCGAGCGCAAGCAGGTGGCAAAGCCCATAGAGCCTGCGGGAGACCGTCCCGCCCAGCCAAAGCGTGTGGAAAGCAAGATAAGCCGCAATGCTCCCTGTCCCTGCGGCAGCGGAAAGAAGTATAAGCAGTGCTGCGGCAAGGACAGCTAAATTCCCCGGTGGGATAAAATATAAAAATCAATCGCTTGAAAGGATGTGAAAAAGGGTGTTACAGCTTGACGAATACAGGCAGCAGCTTGCCGCCATGAAGGAAACACTTGAAAAGGCAGGTGAATCCCTTTGACGTGGCAGGATTAGCCGCGGAAAAGGAAGAACTGGAAAAGAGAATGGGCGCAGCGGACTTCTGGGATGACGTTGAGGCGGCAAACAAGGCCAATCAGCGCATGAAGGTGCTCAGCGCAAAGATAGAGAAATATCAAAAGCTCCGGAGCGCAATAGAGGACGCCGAGGTAATGGCGGACATGGCGGAGGAAGAGGACGACCAGGCCATGTATGATGAGCTGGTATCCGATATGCAGTCCATCACGGAAAAAGTGGAGGCCCTCAAGCTTGAGACACTGCTTCGTGGCCCCTATGACAGGCTCAATGCCGTACTGTCCCTCCACGCAGGCGCAGGCGGAACGGAGGCGCAGGATTGGGTATCCATACTGTACCGCATGTACACCCGCTACTGCACCAACAGGGGATGGAGCATAAAGGAACTGGACTACCTTGCAGGCGACGAAGCGGGCGTAAAGAGCGTTACCTTTGAGGTGGAGGGCGATAATGCCTACGGCTACCTTAAAGCGGAAAAGGGCGTTCATCGTTTGGTTCGCATATCCCCCTTTGATGCGTTCGGCAAGCGCCACACCTCCTTCGCATCCTTGGACGTTACCCCCATATTCGATGAGGATACCAATGCGGTGGAAATAAACCCCGACGATATCCGCATCGACACCTACCGCTCAGGCGGCGCAGGCGGACAGAACGTAAACAAGGTAAGCTCCGCTATCCGCATAACCCACTTCCCCACGGGCATCGTGGTACAGTGCCAGAACGAGCGCAGCCAGCTGCACAATAAGGAAATGGCCATGCGAATCCTTAAAGGCAAGCTGCTGGAGCTTGCGGAGCGTGAGCGCATGGAGCAGATGGCCGAGATAAAGGGCGAAATGAAGAAGATAGAATGGGGCAGCCAGATACGCTCCTATGTCTTCCAGCCCTACACCCTTGTAAAGGATCACCGCACCGGCGTGGAGATAGGCAACATACAGGGCGTTATCGACGGGGATATAGATCCCTTCATCAACGCATTTCTGGTGCAGTCCTAAAGATAAGCAATACAAAAAGAGACGCTTATGCGTCTCTTTTTGTATGTACGTTAGTTATTATTCATTTGGCAGATGGCGCTTTTCTATTTCAAGGCAGATAAGCATTGACGTCATAAGATACAGCACCAGTGTAATGCATTCCTGAACAAGAACGCTGTGAGGGCGGGGATAAAGATGCAGCAAAGCAATCACTGTCAGTCTTATGGGGAAATATGTACCCAGCCATGCTGATATTTTGTAGAAGCGCTTCCGGAAGCGCTCCACGTCTGGGTTTTCCTTGCCGCCCCTTTTTACATAGGCGTATTCAAACCCTGCAATGACAGCCAAGAACAGTATAAAACTCAGCAGGCTGAAGACCGCGCTTTTTAATATCACGGCGCACATGAACTGGATAACCAGTATCATGATTTCGAGAATTATCAAAAAGAACATTATCTGGCTGAATCCATCCGCCCTGACATTCTTTACCTTGGGGATATCGTCATCGCTTTGATAATCATCATTGAGCAAATAGTCTGTTGTAACGCCAAAAAGCTTGCTTAGCTGAAGTATGTTCGCCGCATCCGGCATGGCGGACCCCATCTCCCAGCGGGAGACCGCCTGACGGGATACGTCCATCTTTTCCGCCAGAACGTCCTGAGACCAGCCACGGCTTTTTCTCAGCTGTATTATCTTATCTGCTAATTTCATATGAAATCCTCCTTAGTGGGGTGATTCCATTGTAGCGGCAGGCTTATGCTCCTGCCACCGCCTGCGCTTTACATTTGCGCAACAATACTTTACACTTTGCTGTTTCAGGCTATTTTATGCTCTTATCTCGGGCTGTGCAAACAGGGCTAACTCTCTCTCAAACGCCTCATAAAATCTGCCCAGATGATACCCGTCCATCAGCGCATGGTTGCACAGGGTGGCAACAGGCAGCATCTGCCGTCCGTTTACGGGGCGGAATTTTCCCCATGTTATGCGGGGATTGCTGTCGGCGGGGATGGGGGTGGGCTGAACTATACCGGTGAAAGCGATATTGGTAACGGTTGAGATGAATATCTGAGGGAGCACATCTTCCATATCACCAAGGCCGGTGCCTGCGGCTATCTCCGCCTGATGGGCAATAGCTGTGGGCAGAAACTCCTCAAAGGGCATAGCAGGGTCAAGGGTGCAGTAGCCGAATGTGCCGTCCCCTCTTGCAACGGTATGGTTGGTGAGGCAGGAGGAAAATTCAATTATTTCCCCATCCAGTATGCGGCGGCGAAATTCGGGGATGGAATTTGCGGCCTTTGCGGCGCACCACATTATGGACATGAACAGTGGATAGCCCTTTGCCTTTACACGGGCGAGGAAGTCGGTAATATCCACGTCAACCGTAACCCCAACATAGGGGTACGCGCAATCGTGAAACAGGGCAAAATGCTCTGCCCTGTTGTATGTTTTCATATCGATTTTGATGTAATCTGCCATATCAGAAACCCACTCCGTATGTGCGTATTTCTTTTGTTTTCTCTGCAAGGCCGGGTATGGGAAGCTCCTTCATATGTACGGCGAAGGTTTTGCTTTCGCCGGGGTCAAGGGGGGCGTTTTTTGTGAAATGCCATACGCCGAGGAGTTTGCTGCTGTCATCGTAAAAGCCGGTATATATAAGGTTGAGGGAACATTCAACGTGGGATTCCAGCGTGCCGGTCATGGTGGTGAAGCCGGGGTAGTTGTCCGCAAGGTAAATATTGCGGGGAGTAACGGTCAGGGGAGCGGAGTCCGTCTGAGTGCATGTAAGTTCCGCGGTCATTGCGGCAGCGGCGCCGGGGGTGAGGGAGGGATCGGGATTCCACCATGCCATAAAGCCGGTTTCTCCGGGCAGCAGCACCGCGATATCGCTCATTACAGGGAGATAATCGTGGCTCTGGGATGCGCCGCCCACGTTAAAGGACAGCCGTGCGCCTGTCAGCACTATGGGACAGTTGCCGGTGTTTTCGTAGGCAGCCGCGCCGTAGAGGGTGGGGCCCTCCGCGCCGTCGAATACATACGCCACCGTATCCATCACGGTTACCGCAGGGGCAGGGGAAGCGGCAGGGTCTATTTCGGCTGTCGGCTGATTTGCGGCCGTCACCTCAAGTCCCTGTACCTGGCCAATGGTTTCCGGCTGGGGCGTGGGGGCGGAATCCATGCTGAAGGGGTCTATGGCAAAGAGGGAGGTTTCCTCCTGCTCATCTTTGCCGCAGCCCGCCATCAGGGCGATGGATAGCAATATGCAGATGAAAATAAACAAGCTCTTTTTCATACCCGGATTATATCATATTTTGGCCGGGCGAGATATGAAAAAACGGAACAAAATAAAAAGCCTTATTTAAATTATATGCTTGTTTTCTTATGGAAAAGGGGAAAGCTATTCAAATAAGCGATATGTAAGCGATAGGCAAAAATAAAAACATGTGATAAAATAATCAAAGTAAGATTATGATAACATGCCGAAATCCGGGCTTACGGGTCAAGGCTGAATTTTGGAGGTATAAAATCATGGCAAAAAAGACCATTCAGGACGTTGAAGTTAAGGGCCTTAAGGTTCTGGTTCGCGTTGATTACAATGTGCCCCTCAATGAGGATGGCAGCATTTCCGACGATACCCGCATAGAGGCTTCTCTGCCCACCGTGAAGTATCTGCTGGACAACGGCGCAAAGGTTATCCTCTGCTCCCATCTGGGCCGTCCCAAGGGCGAGCGCAAAATGGAGTTCTCTCTGGCTCCCGTGGCAAAGCGCCTTGCAGAGCTGCTGAATGTTAAAGTGACCCTCGCTCCCGATTGCATCGGCGAAGAGGTTGAAAAGATGGCCGCCGAGCTTCAGACCGGCGAGATCCTCCTTCTCGAAAACCTTCGCTTCCACAAGGAAGAAGAGAAGAACGACCCCGAGTTTGCAAAGAAGCTGGCTTCCCTTGCAGAGCTGTATGTTTCCGATGCCTTCGGCACCGTTCACCGCGCCCATGCTTCCACCGCAGGCGTAGCGGATTACCTTCCCGCCGTTGCCGGCTTCCTTATCGGCAAGGAGCTGTCCGTAATGGGCGAGGCTCTGGAAAACCCCGTTCGTCCTCTGGTTGCTATCCTTGGCGGCGCAAAGGTAAAGGATAAGATCGGCGTTATCACCAACCTGCTCAACAAGTGCGATACCCTCATCATCGGCGGCGGCATGGCCTATACCTTCTACAAGGCAAAGGGCTATGAGATCGGCGACTCCCTGCTGGACGAGGCCAATCTGGGCCTTGCCAAGGAGCTGATGGAAACCGCAAAGGCAAAGGGCGTAAACATGGTACTGCCCGTTGACAACGTGATCGCCACTGACTTTGCAGCAGATGCAGAATACAAGCAGGTTCCCGCTGACCAGTTCATTCCCGGCTGGCAGGGCATGGATATCGGCGACAAGACCAGGGCCATGTTTGCCGAGATCGTAAAGTCCGCCGGCACCGTTATCTGGAACGGCCCCATGGGCGTATTCGAGTTCCCCAACTTTGAAAAGGGCACCGAAGCCATCGCCGAGGCCTGCGCAGAGAGCGGCGCAATCACCATCATCGGCGGCGGCGACTCCGCCAGCGCCATCACCAAGCTGGGCTATGCCGATAAGATCACCCATATTTCCACCGGCGGCGGCGCAAGCCTTGAGTTCCTGGAGGGCAAGACCCTTCCCGGCGTAGCTGCTCTGGACGACAAATAAAAATAACCTTTACAAAAGATTGGAGATACACCTATGCGTAAACCCATTATTGCAGGCAACTGGAAGATGAACATGACCCCTTCCCAGGCAAAGGAACTCATCAGCGAGCTTAGGCCCCTGGTACAGGATGCAAAGTGCGACGTTGTTATATGCCCCCCTTACGTTGATCTTGCTCTGGCTGCAGAGCTTATCAAGGACAGCAATATCCGCCTTGGCGCCCAGAATATCCACTGGGCCGAAAAGGGCGCCTTTACCGGCGAAGTTTCCGCCAATATGCTCAAGGAGCTGGGCGTTGAGTTTGCCATTATCGGCCACAGCGAGCGTCGCCAGTACTTCGGCGAAACCGACGAAACCGTAAACGCCCGCGCAAAGGCTGCCATCGCCGCAGGCATCACCCCCATCATCTGCGTTGGCGAGAGCCTTGAGCAGCGCGAAAGCGGCAAGACCGAAGAAGTCGTAAAAGTTCAGGTGGAAAAGGGCCTTGATGGCATCGCAGCGGAAGACGTTGCAAAGCTGGTCATCGCATACGAGCCCATCTGGGCGATCGGCACCGGCAAGACCGCAACCGACGAGCAGGCAAACGAGACCATCGGCGTTATCCGCAATACCGTTGCGGCAATCTTTGGCACCGATACCGCAGCAGCCCTCCGCATCCAGTATGGCGGCAGCATGAACCCAAAAAACGTCAAGGGCCTCATGGCAATGCCCGAGATCGACGGCGGTCTCATTGGCGGCGCAAGCCTCAAGGCTGTTGACTTCTCTCAGGTTGTAAATTACGACGCATAATTGTTATAAGATTTTTTAAGGAGAAATGATATGAAGAAGCTTACCGCCCTCATAATCCTGGACGGCTTTGGCCACAGGGAAAGCAATGAAGGCAACGCCATACTTACCGACGGCGCTGTAAATATCACCCGCCTTATGAAGGAATATCCCAATACCCTCATCGCCGCTTCCGGCGAGGACGTGGGTCTGCCTGACGGCCAGATGGGCAATTCCGAGGTGGGTCACCTGAATATCGGCGCAGGCCGCATCGTATATCAGGAGCTTACCCGCATCACCAAGTCCATCCGCGAGGGCGACTTCTTTGAAAACCCCGCTTTCCTGGGCGCGGTGGAAAACTGCAAAAAGCATGATTCCGCCCTGCATATCTATGGCCTTACCGGCCCCGGCGGCGTTCACAGCCATCAGAATCACTTCTTTGGCCTGCTGGAGCTTGCAAAGCGTCAGGGTCTTGAGAAGGTATACGTCCATTGCTTCATGGATGGCCGCGACGTGCCTCCTGAGAGCGGCAAGGGCTACATTGAGAACTATCAGCAGAAGATCGCCGAGATAGGCGTTGGCAAGATCGCCACCGTTATGGGCCGCTACTATGCCATGGACAGAGACAACCGTTATGAGCGCGTTGAAAAGGCATATGCCGCGCTGGTATACGGCGAGGGCGTATACGCCACGGATCCCGTTCAGGCTATGCAGGATTCCTACGATGCAGGCGTTACCGATGAATTCGTTCTGCCAGTAGTTATCACCGAAAACGGCGCTCCCGTTGCCACCATCAAGGCAAACGATAGCGTGATCTTCTACAACTTCCGTCCCGACAGAGCCCGCGAGATCACCCGCTCCTTCATCTTTGAAGATTTTGACGGCTTTGAGCGCAAAAACGGCTTCTTTCCCGTTCATTACGTATGCATGACCCAGTATGACAAGACCTTCGGCGACAAGGTTGATATCGCCTTCAAGCCCGAGGGACTTACCAATACTCTAGGCGAGTATCTTGCAGCAAATGGCAAAATCCAGCTTCGCATTGCGGAAACCGAGAAGTATGCCCATGTTACCTTCTTCTTCAACGGCGGCGTGGAAGCCCCCAATGAAAACGAAGACCGCTGCCTTATCCCCTCTCCCAAGGTAGCCACCTACGATCTGCAGCCCGAAATGAGCGCATATGAAGTGGCTGAGGAAGCAGTAAAGCGCATCGAAAGCGGCAAGTACGATGTTATGATCCTCAACTTCGCCAATCCCGACATGGTGGGCCATACCGGCGTTATGGATGCGGCTGTAAAGGCTGTTCATGCAGTTGACGAATGCACCGATAAGGTTATCAAGGCTATCCTCAAGGCAGGCGGCCGCGCCATCGTTACTGCCGACCACGGCAACTGCGAGCGCATGTACGATGAAGACGGCGTAACCCCCTTCACCGCACATACCACCCTGCCCGTACCCATGATACTGGTGGACGATGAAAAGAAGGATGCCAAGCTCCGCGCAGACGGCAGACTTTGCGATCTGGCCCCCACCATGCTGTCCCTGATGGGCATGGATATTCCCGCCGAAATGACCGGAACCAGCCTCATTGTTGGCTAAAAGGCAATAATATAAGGATAGTTTGTCCCAAAAGGGGATAAAAAATCCAAAAAACATATGGCTTTTTTATAGAATGCGTGGTATAATAGCCCCTGCGTGCTATAATGAAAGTAATCCATGGGAGGAAGTATATATAATGGCAGCTCTGAACACAATCCTTAATATCGTACTCATCATCTGCTCTATTGCCCTCATCGCAGTAGTGCTTATGCAGCAGACCAAGAGCAGCGGCCTCGGCGGCGCTTTCGGCGGCGATACCCAGTCCTTCACTGCCCGCGGACAGGCGGCCAGCAAGGAAGCTAAGCTTCAGAAGATCACCAAGATCCTGGCGATCGTTATTGCAGTAATTGCAATCGCCATGACCATTATCAACTGATTTTTCACAGCTTTCAGCAGGAGGGTGTGCCGGTGAGGCATACCCTCTTTTGGTTTGTAAAAGAAAAGGAGAAATAATACACCAAAGCATGAAGGAAACCATTCTGGACATTATCCGGCACACCGGCCGCCCCATGGACGGCGAAGAAATACTCTCAGCCGCAGACGGAAAGATTGAAGCTGTACAATCCGCCCTTGAGGAGCTTGCCTCAGCAGGGCTTATTATGATAACCCGCAGGGGCAAGGCGGCGCTGCCGGAGCAGCTGGGCCTTGTTTATGGACGGGTGCAGTGCAGTCCCAAGGGATACGGCTTTTTCATTCCTGTATCCGGGGAAGAGGATATGTTTATCGCCGCCGAATGTATGGGCGGCGCTTTGCATGGGGATATGGCCTTTGCCCGCCGTACAGACAGGAGCGGCAGGGGAAACAGCGACCGCTGCGAGATAGTTTCCGTTGCAAAGCGGGCCTCTGATAAGCTTACCGGTACATATGAAAAGGACGGTGAATTCGGCGGCTACGTTATCCCCGACGATCCACGCATAGCGTTGGATGCAATGATCCCTCCCGGCAGCGAAAAGGGTGCAAAGCATGGGGATAAGGTTGTGGCAAGGATACTGCAGTATCCCGGCAGCCGCAGGCCCATGATAGGCGAAATTGCGGAAGTACTGGGCAGGGCAGGGGAAAAGGGAATGGATATTCTTTCCATAATCCGCCGCCTCGAGCTTCCGGATGAATTTTCAGCAGCGGCTCTCAAGCAGGCAAAGGCATTGGGACAGACTGTATCCGAGGATGACATAAAGGGCCGCCGGGATCTCCGGGGCATACTTACCGTTACCATCGACGGCGCCGACGCAAAGGATCTTGACGATGCTGTATCCCTTGAGCGTACTCCCACGGGACTTTTCCGCCTTGGGGTGCATATTGCAGACGTAAGCCACTATGTCCGTGCCGGCGGCGCAATAGATAAAGAAGCATATAAAAGGGGTACCAGCGTATATTTCCCCGACCGCGTACTGCCCATGCTTCCCAGGGAGCTGAGCAACGGCCTTTGCTCCCTAAATCCCAATGAGGATAAGCTGACCCTTTCCTGCATAATGGATATAGATGAGCGGGGTAAGGTGGTAAAGCATACCATATGCGAAAGCGTAATCTGCTCGGACAGGCGGCTGACATATGAAGACGTAAACGCCATGTTTGACGGGGATAAGGTCCTCAGACGGCAGTATGCCGACGTGCTGCCCATGCTTACCGAAATGCGGGAGCTTATGGGCATACTCCGCGCAAAGCGTGACGCCCGCGGCTCCATAGACTTTGACCTGCCCGAGGCGAAGATACTACTGGACAGCGAGGGCCATGCCGATGACGTGCAGCTGTACGTCCGCGGCGAAGCCAATAAGATGATAGAGGAATTTATGCTGGCGGCGAACGAAACCGTTGCCCGTCACGGCCTGAATAAGGAAATTCCCCTGATGTACCGCGTGCATCATGCGCCGGAGGACAGCCGTATTGAGGAGCTGAACGAGTTTCTCAACAGCCTTGGCTACAACATCCGCAAGGCGGATAACCTGAGGCCGATGGCTGTGCAGAAGGTGCTGCTGCAGGCCGCAGGGAGCCCCGAGGAAAGCGTTATCAGCAGGGTAACTCTAAGGGCCATGTCAAAGGCAAAGTACAGCCCGGACTGCGACGGCCATTTCGGCCTTGCGGCCGAGTGCTATTGCCACTTTACCTCACCCATTCGCAGATATCCCGACCTTATGGTACATCGAGCCCTTAAGGATGCCATTCACGGCAGGCTCAATGAAAAGAAGCGCCAAAGCTGGATCACAAGGCTCCCCGAGGCTTCCAATCACTGCTCCCAAAGGGAAATGGCCGCGGTTGAGGCGGAGCGTGCGGCAGATGATCTGAAGAAGTGCGAATACATGAGGGATCATCTGGGCGAGGAATTTGAGGGCATCATCTCAGGCGTTGTGCAGCAGGGCTTCTTTGTGGAGCTGCCCAACACCGTGGAGGGGCTGGTGCGCGTCACTTCCCTCCTTGATGACAGGTATTTCCTTGAGGAGAAGCATCATCGTCTGGTGGGGCGCGGAGGACGGCAGTTCCGCATCGGCGACAGCGTAAAGGTGAAGGCTGTGGCCGCAGATATGGAGACCGGCAAGATAGACTTTGAGCTTGTGGAGGAGCGCAGGCACAAAGAACGCGCAAAAAACTCAGAGCGCAAAAAGTCATTCTCCGGGTCGACACAGCATAAAAAGGATGGTAAAATAGCTAAGCACAAAAGCAAGAGAGGGGGCACCCGGGGTGGCCGAGAAAAAGGGAACAAAAAGGCTCGCAGAAAACCGTAAGGCGCGCCATGAATATTTTATAGAGGATACCTACGAGTGCGGCCTTGCTCTGGCAGGCACCGAGGTAAAGAGCATACGCGCAGGCAAGGTAAACCTTAAGGATTCCTATGCCCAGATAAAGAAGGGCGAGGCTTACATAATCGGCATGCACATAAGCCCTTATGAGCAGGGCAATATATTCAACCGAGACCCCTTCCGGGAGCGTAAGCTGCTGCTGCACAAGAGCGAGATACGCAAGCTGCTCACCGCATCTCAGGTGGACGGATACAGCCTTATACCCCTGCAGCTTTATCTTAAAGACGGCCTTGTAAAGCTGGAACTGGCAGTTGCCAAGGGCAAAAAGCTTTACGATAAACGCAGCGACATTGCGGGGCGCGACGCAAAGCGCGAAATGGAGCGCCGTTTGAAGGAGGCAAGATTCAGATGAAAAAACTGCCTTTTAACAAAGAGCAGATGGAGCTCATAACAAAGGAATATCCCACGCCCTTTCATATTTACGACGAAAAGGCCATAAGGGAAAACATCCGTGAGCTGTATAAGGCATTTTCCTGGAATAAGGGATTTAAGGAGTATTTCGCAGTAAAGGCACTGCCCAATCCCGCAATAATGAAGCTGCTTCATGAGGAAGGCTGCGGCATGGATTGCTCCGCCCTTACCGAGCTTATGCTGGCCGAGGTCATCGGATGCAGGGGCAATGATATAATGTTCTCCAGCAACGATACGCCGGGCGAAGATTTTGAATACGCAAGGCGGCTGGATGCCATCGTAAACCTTGACGATATCACCCATATAGACTTCCTTGAGCAGCATGGCGGGATACCTGAGCGCATCTGCTGCCGCTACAATCCCGGCGGCGAATTCCGCCTGGGTAACGACATAATGGGCAATCCTGCGGATGCCAAATACGGCATGACATATGCTCAGCTGGAGGAAAGCTTCCGCATACTGCTTGCAAAGGGCGTAAAGGAATTCGGCCTTCATGCCTTCCTGGCCAGCAGCACCACCGACGACGGCTATTTTCCCACCCTTGCAAGGGAGCTGTTCACCGTGGCTGCAAGGCTTCATGAGGCTACCGGCGCAAATGTTACCTTCATAAACCTTTCCGGCGGCATAGGCATACCCTACCTGCCTGATGAGCGCAGGGCGGATATCGCCCACATCGGCGCAGAGGTGCGCAGGGCATATGAAGAGGTGGTGCCGGAAGGTCTGGACATCAGCCTTTGTGCGGAGCTTGGCCGCTATGTTACAGGCCCCTACGGCTATCTTGTGACCCGCGCCATACACAAAAAGGACATCTACAAGAACTACATCGGCGTGGATGCCTGCGCCTGCAACCTTATGCGCCCCGCAATGTACGGCTCATATCACCATATAACTGTATTGGGCAAGGAAAATGCTCCTGCAGACCATGTGTATGACGTGGTGGGCTCTCTGTGCGAAAATAACGATAAGTTTGCCATCGACCGTCAGCTGCCCCAAATCGAGATGGGCGACCTTGTGGTGATACACGATACCGGCGCCCACGGCTTCTCCATGGGCTACAACTACAACGGCAAGCTGAGAAGCGCAGAACTGCTCCTTTGTGAGGATGGCGGCGTAAAGCTTATCCGCAGAGCGGAGACCCCTGAGGATTACTTCGCAACGCTGGATTTGTCTGCGTATAAATAATATGATATAATAGTATTGTCAGTTAAGATGTGCCCCATAATATGGGGCCTGCTTGGGGGCGTACATGGTTTCGACGGGGATCATGGAGGCCGGATAAGCGAGCCGAAGACCCGTGCTTCGTTAAAAATGGGAAAATTTAAATTTAACTGGCAAATCTGATTTTGCACTCGCTGCCTAATTAGGCAGTGCGTCGGCCCGGGACTTCCCACGGCCCCGGTCACCGGCGTCATTAATGTGGGGAACCAGCCCGCTTAAGCTTTGCGGTGGGTGGGACTTTATGAAGCTACCAAAGCCCTGATCCTGTTGGTGGGAGCTGATTTGGCAGAGGGAAGGTTAAAACATCAACTACGCTCGTAGAAAGTCTTGTTAACAGGTTTTCGGACAGGGGTTCGACTCCCCTCGCCTCCACCAAGAAAAATGCCCTAAAACCCTAAGGTTTTGGGGCGTTGTTTTTCTCAAAGCACCTCCTAAAGTACACGCTCGGAAAAAAGAAAATCCTCTGAATAGGAAGTTATTTCATCTTCTTGCAAAAATCCCCTCATTATGTTATTCTTACCGTCGGATTTTTATGGAAACGGGGTAATTTCCCATGCTTAACCGCATTCGCAATTTTATAAAAAAAGAAACAGTGCTGTGCGTGGCGGCGGTGTGTGCCGT
>JAZUMK010000002.1:0-74140 GCA_045603585.1 Clostridia bacterium | reverse complement strand
ATAGACCGCCAGCAGCGCATGCTCACAGCTATACTGAAGCAGCTTAAGTCCACCAATCAGATAGTAAACCTGCCCTCGATATACACCGCTGTGCAGGACAACATAATGACCAACCTTTCCTTCCGCCAGATAGCCTCCCTGTCCCTTGTGGCGCTGCGCATGGATATGGAGCAGCTCAGCCGATACACGTTAAAGGGAAATGCCCTTGATATCGCCGGCCGCAGCTGCTGGTGCCTCAATGCAGGCTATATAGAGAAGCTGGTGGATGACATATGGGGAAAAGACGTTACAGTTGACCCCGAGATAGATTACGAATACATTGCCGCCCAGCTGGATCTGACACGTCAGCTTCTTGCTTCGGAGCTTAATCGGGGAGTAGCGGCATATAACAAGGCTCAGGTTCTGCTGAACGAATACCGCGACCTGATGGATTCTGAAAGCTACAAGAATCTTAAGGCCTATGCCCGCGCTCTGGAAGATGCCATAGACAATCTTTCCAAAGAGGAGCTGGATATGTACACTCCCGCGCTGGAGCAGCTGTGTTATTCCATTTGCAATCAGTACAACATTCGGCTATACTAATACTATAAAATATAGTGGCACAAAAGGGGCATTTTGCCCCTTTCGTCACAATGATATACTTTCGGAGGAACCCATGTCCGTAGAAAAAGTAAGAGAGCACCTCAAGGCCTTTGGTTTTGAGGACAGAATTATGGAGTTTGACATCTCCACCGCCACCGTTGCCGAAGCCGCAGAGACTCTGGGCGTAATTCCCGCCCGCATAGCCAAGACCCTCTCCTTCAAGGACGAAGAGCATGGCTGCATACTGGTGCTGATGGCCGGCGATGCAAAGGTCGACAACAAGAAATACCGCGCTCAGTTCGGCGTAAAGCCCCATATGCTTTCCCATGAAGAAGCGTTGGAATTCACCGGCCATGCAGTAGGCGGCGTATGCCCCTTTGCCGTTCCCGAAACCGTTCCGGTGTATCTCGATGTTTCCATGCAGCGTTTTGAAACCGTATTCCCCGCCGCCGGCAGCGCCGCAAGTGCAGTTCGCCTTAACTGCGAAGAGCTGCATACCGCCTCCCTTTCCAGGGGATGGATAGACGTATGCAAGGGCTGGGGCGAAGAAGAATAAATCAAATTTTTACAGGAGGTCAGTGATGGAATATACTGTTCTGGGCAATACCGGCCTTAAGGTATCCCGCCTCGGTTTTGGCGGCATACCCATTCAGCGCGTTTCTAAGGAAGAGGCAGCCGCGCTCATCCGCAAGCTGCCCGAATACGGCGTCAACTACATCGACACCGCCCGCGGCTATACCGTAAGCGAAGAATACATCGGCGCAGGACTTGAGGGCATCAGGGACAAGTTCGTCCTTGCCACCAAGAGCATGGCCCGCACCAAGGATGCCATGGCCGCAGATATTGACATCAGCCTCAAAAACCTCCGCACCGACTATATAGACATCTATCAGCTGCACTTTGTTCAGCCCCAGAATCTGGAAACCATACTGGGCCCCGACGGCGCGCTGGAAGCTCTTATGGAAGCGAAGGCCGCAGGAAAGATACACCATATCGGCTTTACTACCCACGAGCTTGCCGTATTTGAGCAGGCTCTGGAATTTGACTGGGTGGAAACCATCATGTTCCCCTATAACTTCGTGGAAACCCACGGCGTTGACCTGATGAAAAAATGCACCGAAAAGGGCAAGGGCTTTATCTGCATGAAGCCCCTCGCAGGCGGCGCAATAGAAGATGTTTCCCTTGCAATGCGCTTCATAGCCGCCAATAAGGACGTTACCGTAAACATCCCCGGCATGGCCACCGAAGAGGAGCTGGCCCAGAACGTAAAGGCCGCATCCGACACCACTCCCCTTACCGAAGCAGAGCTGAAGGAGGTTCAGCACATCCGCGACACTCTGGGCAATCACTTCTGCCGCAGATGCAATTACTGCCAGCCCTGCAGCGTTGGCATCAACATTTCCTTCTGCTTCACCGTAAACGGCTACCTTACCCGCTACGGTTTGACAGACTGGCCCATCGCCCGCTACAACAGCATGGCGGTAAAGCCCGATGCCTGCATAGAATGCGGCGCATGCGAATCCCGCTGCCCCTACAACCTTCCCATCATCAGCATGCTGAAGGAAGTAAGCGAAAACTTTAAAAAAGTACTGTAACGCAAACATAAAATCGGCGCAGAAAAACCTGCGCCGATTATTTTTATTATTTAATTATTTGCTGCTGAGCACGGCATCCTTGTCTATTACCGCCTTCATGGCCTCGTGTATGGCATGCTCAAAGCCGTTTGCCTGCAGGCTCAATATGCCCTCAATGGTAGTGCCTCCGGGAGTGGTCACCTGATCTATAAGAGCAAAGGGATGCTCGCCGCTTTCTGCAACCAGCTTTGCGCTGCCCATAACGGTGCTTGCGGCAATAGCAAGGGCCTTATCCTTGGATAAGCCGTATTTTACTCCTGCCCGGGCGCAGGCATCTATATACATATACACAAAGGCAACACCGCAGCCTGCAATGGCCTTAAAGGGAGTAAATTCATCCTCGGTAAGTTCAATAAGCTCACCCACTGCGCCGAATATCTCCCGCACCATGTCCTTCTGAGCCTCGGTTACATCGTCAGAAGGGGTAAAGCAGGTGGTGGAAGCGCCTACCTTGGCGTTTACATTGGGCATTACCCTTACGACCGGCACATCCTGGCCCAGAGCATCTTTAAGATAAGCTATGTCCCTGCCTGCGGCTATGGAGATAACAGGCTGACCGGCAAGGCTTGCCTTTATCTGAGGCAGTACCTCCGGGAAGGACTGGGGAGTTACGGATATTATGACCGCATCCGCCTGAACCACCGCCTCCGCTATGGTTTCAACGGGAGTAACGCCCAACTTTTCGGCTATTTCCGCCGCTTTTCTGAAGGTGCGGTTATAGCAGAGAATATCCTTGGCGGCAAAGCCGTTTTTTACCATGCCGCCTATTATGGCACTTGCCATGTTGCCTATTCCTATAAAGCAGTATTTCATACCCTTATCCCCCGTGTTTTTGTTTTATTATAGCATATATCCGCTGTATAAACAGGGGGGTATTTGCGCCTTGCTATGGGCCGCCCTTTGCAATATAATAAAATGGCGAATGTAATAACGACCAAGGAGCAAACCCTTTTGAAAACCAGCGATTTTTACTATGATCTGCCTCAGGAGCTTATTGCCCAGTCCCCGGCAGAGGTGCGCAGCGCCTCCCGCCTTTTGGTATACGACAGGGAAAATAAGACTGTCCGCCATGGCATATTTACCGATATACTTGAATATTTCCGCCCCGGCGACGTGTTGGTGCGCAACGTTACCCGCGTAATCCCCGCCCGCCTTCACGGCATTCGTGAGGAAACCGGCGGCATGATGGAGTTTCTGCTGCTCAGGCGCATTGACGAATACCACTGGGAATGCCTTGTAAAGCCCGGCAGAAGGGCCAAAACCGGCCTCACCTTTAAAATTACCGATGAGCTTTCTGCCACAGTATGCGACAGCACACCCGACGGCGGCCGCATAATAAAGCTCAATTACGACGGCGTATTCGAAGAAATACTGGACAGGGCAGGCGAAATGCCCCTTCCTCCCTATATTACACAGCGCCTTGCGGAACGGGACAGATACCAGACGGTATACGCAAAGGAAAACGGCTCCGCCGCCGCCCCCACCGCAGGGCTCCACTTCACCCCTGAGCTTATAGCTGAGATTCAGGCGAAGGGCGTACAGATTGCGGACGTATTGCTGCACGTGGGTCTTGGCACCTTCCGCCCCGTATCTGCGGAAAACCTCGAAGAGCATCATATGCATTCGGAATACTACGAATGCTCTGAGGAAACGGCAAACATTATAAACAACGCAAGGAAAAACGGCGGACGGATATTTGCCGTCGGCACCACCTCCTGCCGCACGCTGGAGAGCGTAACCGATGAGAATGGCATTGTCCACGCAAAATCCGGCTGGACGGATATCTTCATCACCCCCGGCTATAAATTCAAGGCGGTGGACAAGCTTATCACCAATTTCCACCTTCCGGAATCCACCCTGCTGATGCTGATAAGTGCCCTTGCCACCCGTGAGGAAATGCTGGACGTATACAGGCAGGCGGTTGAGGAGCGTTATCGCTTCTTCAGCTTTGGCGACGCTATGCTGATATTATAAAAGGAGCTGACACAATGGCAAAATTCGATTTCAAATACGAACTGCTCCACGTTTGCAAGCAGTCCGGCGCAAGGCGAGGCAGACTGCACACCCCCCATGGAGTTATCGAAACCCCCTGCTACATGCCGGTGGGTACTCAGGCTACCGTTAAGGCCATGCTGCCCCGCGATGTTGAGGATATCGGCTCCATGATAATCCTTGCCAATACATACCATCTCTTTGAGCGTCCCGGCCACGAGCTGGTAAAAGAGGCAGGCGGTCTGCATAACTTCATGCGCTGGAACAAGCCCATCCTTACCGACAGCGGCGGATTTCAGGTATTCAGCCTTGCCGCGGCAAACAAGATAAAAGAGGATGGCGTGGAATTCCGCTCTTTGCTGGATGGCAAAAAGCATTTCTTCACCCCCGAGCTTGTTATGGAAATAGAAGAGGCTCTGGGCGCGGATATCATAATGGCATTTGACGAATGCGCCCCCTATCCCTCCACCTATGAATACGCAAAGGCTGCCATGGAGCGCACCCATCGCTGGGTCGTCCGCTGCAAGGAAGCCCATAATCGTGAGGATCAGGCGCTGTTTGGCATTGTTCAGGGCAATATGTACGGCGATCTGCGCATCCAAAGCGCAAAGTTCCTTGCATCTCTGGATCTGCCCGGCTACGGCATAGGCGGCCTTTCCGTGGGCGAACCCAAGCCCATCATGTACGATATGCTGGAGCAGCTGATGCCCTACATGCCGGAAAACAAGCCCCGCTACCTTATGGGCGTAGGCAGCCCCGATTGCCTAGTTGAAGGCGCCATCCGCGGCGTGGATATGTTTGACTGCGTACTGCAGACCCGCATAGCAAGAAATGGCCTTGCCCTTACCGGCACAGGCAAAAAAATGCTGCGCAACGCCACCTTTGAGCATGACTTTAGCCCCATCGAAGAGGGCTGCGACTGCTATGCCTGCAAGAACGGCTTTACAAGGGCATACATACGCCACCTTGTAAAATGCAAGGAGATACTGGCCTCCCAGCTTATCACCATGCATAACCTGCGCTTCTCCATCAGGCTTATGGAGCAGGTACGTGAGGCCATTGAGCAGGACAGGCTTCTTGACCTTCGTGACGAACTTAAGGCGAAAGGCGCGCTGGACTAATGGAACTTACCCTCAATAACGTAAACGAACAGCAGCTTGAGGAAATAGCCGGCAGCATTGCCGCCGGTCTCTTCCCCGGCGCATTCATCGCCCTCTTCGGCGACCTTGGCGCAGGCAAAACCGCATTTACAAGATACGCCGCAAAGGCTCTGGGCATAGATGATATTCAAAGCCCCACCTTTACCATCGTTCGTGAGCATGACGGCTCTATTCCCCTTTTCCATTTTGACTGTTACCGCCTTGAGGATGAAGAAGAGCTTTACGCAATAGGCTTTGACGATTACCTTGCCCGGGGCGGCGCAATAATCATGGAATGGTGCGAGCGTGTTCCTTATGCCCTGCCCGCTGAGCGGCTGGAGCTGCACATTGAAGGCTCCGGAGCAATGCCCCGCACGCTGCGCTTTGTACCTGTTGGGAAAAAATATCAAACCCTTTTGGAGAATATAAAATGCTGATGCTTTGCCTTTCCACCTCCGGCCCGGTTGCCTCTGCCGCCCTTATAAAGGACGGAGAGGTAATATCACTTCAGCAGGGCGGACGTGGACTTACCCATTCCCAGACTATAATGTCCCTTGCTGAGCAGGCCATATTTTCCTGCGGCTATACACCCGCAGATATGGATGTATTTGCCGTGGATGCAGGCCCCGGCTCCTTTACAGGTGTACGCATAGGCGTTTGCGCCGTCAACGCCATGGCCGCCGCATTCAATAAGCCTGTGGTGCAGGTCAGTTCGCTGGAAGGGCTGCTGTATGGTCTCGACAACGCCTGCGCCCTCATAGACTGCCGCAACGGCAACGGCTACGCCATGGTTATGTCCGATAAATCACCTCTCCCCCCCTCCGCAGTGATCATATCCGAGCTGCTGGAAATCCTGCCCGCCGATACACTTATCACAGGCGACGGCGCACAGCTGCATCGTGATGCCATAACCGCAGCGCTGCCCTCTGCCCGCTTTGCGCAAAACAATGAAGTGGACGCAGCAAAGTGCGGCCTTGCTGCCTGGGCTAAGCTTATGGCGGGAGATACTGTAAAAGAGGCCATGCCCCTGTACCTTCGCCCCTCTCAGGCAGAGCGCCTTGCAAAGGAGAAGAAATAAATGAGCATACAATTTCGCCCCATGCAAAAGGCAGACGTTCCCCGCATAGCGGAAATGGAGCGGCTTTGCTTCCGCTCTCCCTGGTCCGAAAGCTCCCTGCTGGGCGAGCTGAAAAACAACATTGCCCACTATCGGGTTGGTGAAATTGACGGTGTCATAATGGCCTACGGCGGCATGTGGGTAATGTACGTCGAGGCTCATATCACAAACGTGGCGGTGCATCCCGATTACCGTGGCCATGGATACGGACGGCAGCTTATGGAGCACATGATGGAAACCGCCATACTGCATCATGCCGTCAGCATGACCCTTGAAGTCCGCATATCCAATACCGTTGCCCAAAATCTCTATACCTCCATGGGTTTTGAGGTGGCCGGCCGCCGCAAAAAGTACTATTCCGATACCGGAGAAGACGGCCTTATCATGTGGAACAAGGACCTGCCCTCCTTCATGAAAAGGGCAGATTGACAAACACCTGTGTCAGGTGTAGCATTTTGGTAAGATATTTGCAAAAATAACCAAAGGAGATATTCGCCATGAAGAAGATAGTTAAATGCGACAAGGCTCCCGCCGCTCTGGGCCCCTACAATCACGCCTGCGACGTCAACGGCTTTGTATTCACTTCCGGCCAGATAGGCATTGACCCTGCCACCGGCAAGCTGGCTGAAGGTCTTGAGGCTCAGACCCGCCAGGCTCTTACCAACCTGAAGAACGTGCTTATGGAAGCAGGATGTGGTGATATTCAGCAGGATGTGCTCAAAACCACCGTCTTCATTATGGACATGAATGACTTTGCCACCGTAAACAAGATATACGGCGAGTTTTTCAGCAAGGATTTCCCCGCCCGTTCCTGCGTTCAGGTAGCCAAGCTGCCCGCAGGCGCATTGGTTGAAATCGAAGCTATTGCCTTCAGGGGCATCATGAAGGCCGTATTCTAATGGATAACCGCCAGAGCGTATTCCATTACAGGCCGATGGCTGCATTGGCCTTGGGAGTGTGCGCCGGCATAATATTTTCGGATGTATTAAAGGGCACGCGGCTTTTTATTGCCATGTGCCTTTTATTGTGTTTTTTCGCCATAAGCATGGGTATGAGGCGCAATGGCTGGGCTGTATTTGCCATAAGCGCAGCCCTTGGCATTGCCCGCTGTACCTTTCCCGCCCTTCAGCTGCCCCTTGGCATCATGGCTCCTTTTCACTATACAAGAGAAGCCTTGACCAAAATAACCGCCTCTGTTTTCGGCGGGCAGGCTCCCATACTTCAGGCAATGTTGTGGGGCTACAAAGGAGATATCTCCGCAGAAGCATACGCTGCCTACCGCGCCAGCGGCATCGCCCATGTGCTGGCGCTTTCCGGCCTGCATGTTTCCTTTGTGGCGGCCCTTGCCGACAGGCTCACAAAGAAAAGTCCCGCAAGACCCAAGTTTTATATTACCGCCGCATTGCTTATCATCTACTGCGCCATTGCAGCATTTCCCGCTTCCCTTATCCGCGCAACGGTCATGACCCTCTGCGCCCTGTACGCAAGGGTGTGCGGCAGAAGATATGATATGCTGAGCGGCATGTCCTTTGCGGCAGTAATAATACTGGCTGCAGATCCATCTGCCCTGTTTGATATAGGCTTTCAGCTATCCTTCGGGGCAGTGCTTGCGATCGCCCTGCTGATGAGACCCGTTTCCGAAAAGCTCAGCTTTCTTCCCGATGATATTGCCGCCATCATTGCCGTATCCGTATGCGGCACTCTTGGCACATTGCCCCTGTCGGTATATTACTTTGGCACTGTTCCGCTGCTTAGCCTGTTTGCCAATATACTTATACTGCCCCTCGTTCCCTTTGTATTTATTTCCGCCCTACTTATAACTCTGCTCGGGCTGTTTGCGCCGGGTGTTGCCGCCATGCTTGCCCCTATGGGAGAGTTCTTTACAGCCGTCATGACATCGGCAGCACAGACCGTATCCTCTGTGGACTTTGCCCTGAAGAAAGCAAGCATCTCCTCTGCTGCCTGCTTGTTTATCTATCTCGGATACATTTTTCTCTCTGACTACCCGCTGATTTCCGGCAACAAGAAATACGCCGCATGCGCCGCCATGTTTGCAGGGGCGGTATTGTGCATGATATAATGCAGCTATGGATTATATGACGTTTTTCAAAAGCATAAAAAGCAATTCCCTTTCCGGCGTTTATCTCATGCATGGGGAAGAGGAATACGTTAAGGACAGCGCCCTTAAAGCCCTCAAGGATACCCTTGATGACGTAAGCAGGGAGCTGAATTTTCAGACCTTTGAGGAAGCAAATGCAGAAGAGATCATCTCTGCCTGCGAAATGCTGCCTTTTTTTGCTGAGCGCAGAATAGTCATATGCCGCAGCATCCCCACGGACAGCGAGGGCAAAAAGTTGGCCGAATACCTCCCCTCCATGCCGGACAGTACACTGCTGGTCTTTTTCATCCGCGGAAAGGCCAAGGAGACCCTTGCCATTGTCAAAGCCATAAAATCCAAAGGCACCGTAGTTGAGTTTGCCAAATGCACTCCGCAGGATGCCATAAAGTGGGTAATTCAGCAGCAAAAGCGGCTGAACGTTACCATTACCGAAGCCGCCGCACGCCATATAGTAAACCTTGCAGGTGTGGATATTTCCGTGCTGAACAATGAGCTTTGCAAAGCCGCAGGCTTTGTGGGCTCCGGCAATGAGCTTACCAAAGAAGCCATATCCCAATGCGTTACCCGCAGCCTTGAGGTCAGGATATTCGATATGCAGGATTATTTTCTTGCAGGCAAGGCACAGGATGGCATGAGGGCTTATCGGATGATGCTTTCCGACGGAGAAAATCCCTTTGGCATTGCCGCATTTATGGAAAACCGCTTCAAAGCCATGCTTACCGCCCGTACACTGATTGACAAGGGGCTGAACAGAGACCGGGTGCTTGCCATTACCGGCAGCTCCTTCCCTGCAAAAAAAGCATACGAAGCCGCCCTGCGCTATTCCAGAGAGGAGCTTACGGATATACTCCGCCGCTTTGCCAACGTGGGATACCTTCAGGTTTCCGGCCAGCAGACGGATACCTCCGCCCTTGAGATGGCGCTTATCCAATCCATGCCGAAAAAACGATAAACCCCGCTCTATTCCCCAAATATCTTGGTATTTTTTTACGGTATTATTGGTTTTACATCCCCGCGATGCTATAGTTCTTCGTATTCCCCCCATTTCATTTAATACCCTAAAGGTGCATAATCTACCCATGAAACAGTTATTTTTATCAATGTACAATTCCCTCATCTCCGGGCAGGATATAGTCCTTTGCAGCATAATCCAAAGCTCCGGCTCCACTCCCCGCGGAATCGGCGCAGCAATGGCCGTATTTCCCGACGGCTCCATCGCAGGTACCGTAGGGGGCGGCCCCATTGAGTATCAGAGCATGCTCCATGCGGGAGAGGTGCTTAAAACCCACGCCTCCGGGCCAAAGGAATTCATCCTCACCCCTAATCAGGTCGCCGACATAGGCATGATATGCGGCGGCCGCGCAAGGGTTTATTTCCGCTATGTTTCGCAGGATGACAAGGATACTGCATCGCTTTTCAAGCGCATTGCAGAGCTGTATGATACCCGCCAAAATTCATGGCTGGTCACTTCTCTTGCAGATGGCGCCATGGGGCTGTATACCCATGAAGAAGGTATATGCGCCAGCTTCCCCATATCAAAAGATATCATTCTCCCCCTGCTAAGCTCACGGCCTGTCCTTTCTCAGGACGGCAGCCTCTATGTACTGCCCCTTACCAAGGCCGAGACCCTGTATCTTTTTGGCGGCGGCCATGTCTCTCAGGAGCTTTCCCCTGTGCTGGTGCATCTGGGTTTTTCCGTCGTATTGTATGAAGACAGGGCGCAGTTTTCAGACCCCTCCCTTTTCCCCGGCGTTCGGGATATAATCACTGCTCCATACAGTGAGATGTCCTCCCGCATAAATGTTACTTCCGATGATTATATCGTCATTATGACCCGGGGCCACCAGGGAGACTATGAGCTGCTGGAGCAGGCTCTGCGCACTCCCGCAAGCTATGTTGGCGTAATAGGCAGCCGCAGCAAGATTGCTTTTACAAACAAGCGCCTTTCGGAAGCCGGAATAAGCGATGCGGACATCGCCCGCGTGCACACCCCCATAGGTCTGCCTATCGGTGCGGAAACTCCTGCGGAAATAGCCATAAGCATTGCGGCAGAGCTTATTTCTCACAGAGCAAAAACACAGAAACAATAATTTTTCTCTTTGATTTTTTTAATTAAAAAATGCTAAAATTAAGTGCTGCAAATGAGCCTTGCCCATTGCAGCCTTTATTTTAGTCGTCCTGCACCCGCCTGCTGAGACCGACAGAAGGAGGTGAAATGTAATGAAGCGAGTAAAATCCGCCTGTATCTGCCAGACGCTCCATTTTTTATCAAAAGACGAAAACGTAACCCCCCTCCTCCGCAGAACAAATTCGCGCCGAGCTGGAAAACTACAAAAAGACATTGAATAAGACCCGCACCCGGTACAAAATACTGGAGGAATCCGTCCAACCGGATAATTCAATCATTGTCAAAATAATCAAACAGTACAATCAAAGCCCTATAGGCGAATATCTGGACTAAATGCAAAAATGCGCAGCGTAAGCTGCACATTAATTCTCTCTCTTTATTTTTACTTCAAAAAATTGTATTATATATAAGGTGAAGCTTTTATATTCACATCCTTTGCGGAGGTACATATGCTGATGAACAATGTCTTTATTATCCTGCTGATTACGCTGCTGCCCCGTGTGCTGGTGCTGCTTTCGAAAAAGGTATCCTTGCTCAATACCCTTGGTCCTGTGTTCCTGTGCTACGCAGCAGGCTTTATCTTCAGCCTGCTGCTGCCGGATACCTCCATTGCCATGGATATATCCGAAATACTGGTGCCTATTGCCATCCCGCTCATACTTTTTTCCGCTGACCTTCGCAGCGTAAAGCGGCTGGCAAGGCCAACCATCACCTCCTTCCTGCTGATGATGCTGGCAGTAACGGCAGTATCCGCCTGTGTTTTTCTGCTGTTCAGAAATACCATCCCCAATGCGGAAAAGTACGCCGGCATGATGATAGGCCTTTATACCGGCGGCACTCCCAACCTTATGGCCATCGGCGCGGCGCTTAAGGTCGACCCCAACCACATAGTTCTTGCAAATACCGCAGACGTTGTGGTGGGCGGCATATATTTCCTGCTGCTGATATCCATAATGCCAAAGCTGTGCCGCAGGCTTCTCCCTGCTTTCAGCGGCGGCCCTTCCAGCGACGCTCCCACTCAGCTTGAGCAGGATCTCGGGGCAAACTTTGTACCTGAAAAGGATATCTTCTCCTTCAAACTAATACTTAAGCGCGCTCCCATAGTTCTTCTCGGTGTGCTGTGCCTCGGCACAGCCGCAGGGCTTGCCCTTCTCCTTACAGGTGAGCTGGATGTTATGATAATAATGCTGGTGGTAACTACCCTCGGTATAGGCCTGTCCTTCATAAAGAAAGTACGTCAGGCTCCCGGCTCCTACTCCGCAGGCCAGTATCTCATATACATGTTCTCCGTAGGCATAGGCCTTTCTTTTGACTTCAGCGCAATAAATCTTAACTCCCTGCTGTTCCTGTGCATGTTTGCGGCGGCCCAGTTCGGCTCTGTAATACTGCATCTGCTGCTTGCGCGAATTGCACGCATTGATGCGGATACCGCCATCATAACCTCTACGGCCGGTATATATGGCCCCGCCTTTATTGTTCCCACTGCCAATGCCCTGAACAACCGGGAAGTGGTTCTGCCCGGCCTTATCTGCGGTATACTTGGCTATGCTATAGGTAATTATCTTGGCATAGGCACAGCGCTGCTGCTTGGAATGATACCGTAGGGTAACCAATGTAATCCAAACCCGCCAAAAGCGGTGAAATTGGCGAGCTTCTGCGTTGCCGTCGTTTGAAATAGCACCACTATCCCTGCACTCCGTCGCCTTGAATCTCATCCAATTTCACCGCTTTTGGTCCTGTGGAGTTTTAGCGGCCATAGGGCATGGCAGAGCAAGGAAGATCGAGGGAAGAATACTGGTTGTCTTCTGACCGAGGATGACGCAGCTATGTCGTGTCATATGGCCGTTAAGACCGCGGTTCGGATTATATTGGTTACCCTAGGATAACCAATACGGATGCCGCAATGCATCCGTATTATTTTGTTCCGCCGCCCATAAGGCTGCCCAGCATCTGCATCAGCTGATTAGGTCCTCCCTGACCTCCCTGCATCCCCTGCAGGCCGTTTATCAGCTGCATTATCTGCATTATATTGCCAATATTGCCAAGCCCTCCCAGGCCGCCCGGAAGCCCCATAGGGCCATTATTGGGCATCTGCTGCGGCGGAGCATAGCTGTGCTGCACCTGCTGCGGAATGGGCAGCCCAAGGGTATATGCAATATGCGTACGCTCCCCCGGCGCAAGGAAAGGCTCCATTGCATTCAAATACTGCGCCGCCTTTTCAGCCCCCTGTTCTGCCCTGATCCTGCTTGCCATAACCAATGCAGGAGAGCCGCTTTCCTGACGCCGCTGCGGTATTGATGTTGGGGCGGTTCTTTGCATGCTGACAGTCCTCCCTTCCGCCAAATAGAGTTTTCCATACTTCATTGTATGCAAATTGGCCCGATAATGAACCTTTAACTTATCCGGCGCATATTATTACCCTGAGGTGATGATATGAAGCGAACACTGCGCACCGATAAACCCATGCCGGATATAAACGAAGTAAAAAAAGCCGCCCGGCAAATGGATCCCAATATGCTTGGCAATGTTCAAAACGTGGTGGATAAATACGCCGGCAAATCCGAAGATGAGCTGATGCGGGAGCTTGCCGCCGCAAAGCAGAGCGGCCTTATAGACCCTGCTGCCCTTGCTTCTGTGGCCGGGCGTATAGCCCCCATGCTCACGCCACAGCAGCAGCAGCGGCTCCAGTCTGTGCTGAACCAGCTGCAATAAGGCAATAATAAAAGCCGCAATGCTGCGGCTTTTATTATTTGTATAAAGTTTTTTTACTTATGCTATTTCGCCGGTGAGACCGTACTCAAGGAGCCACAGTTCCAGTTCGGAAGCGATATCATTGCGCTTGGCTTCCTTTTCGCTGTCGCTCATATCAAAGTACTCGGAACCCAGGCTGATATCGCATGCAAGCACCTGCTCGCCGCCGTCAAATACCAGCAGGGAGGGAGTGAACTCAAAGCCGATCTCTGCCTTAACGGCATCCCATTCTTCCTGTGCGCCCTCAACGGCGTTGTTGATGGCGGTCTTGAAGGACTGGGTATAGAAATAGTAAACGGGAACGTTTGCGGGGCTGGTTTCAAATGCAGATACAAGGCACTTTGCAAAGGGCATGCAGTAGGGGCAGGTATCACGGCCAACATAGACCATGAACTTCTCGCCGGAAGCGCGCTTTTCAAGCAACTGCTCATAGGTTACCAGTTCCCAGCCATGATCGTTGGTAAACAGATCGCTTTCGAACACAAAGTTTACGACCTTGCCGGAGATGTTGGTGTTTTCCTCGCTGGGAACAAAGTCATAGCGGCTGTTCTTTACGGTGCCGTTTTCAAAGGCATAAAGGCCTGCAAAGGTGCTTACACCCTCTGCCACCTGAGCTTCCTCCACTGCCAAAGCATCCTTCAGCACTGCGAATTCCTCCTCGGGGAGAATGCTTGCGTCAACGTAGTAGAATTCCTCGGGGAACTCATAATCCTTCAGCAGAGTGGCTACGCCCTCCTCAAGAGCGGCATAATCATAGGGAACGGCATCGCCGCCATCAACATAAAGATAGAAGGCTTCGGCACTGTCAACAAGGCCCTTGATATCAGCAACGGTGGCGTTGGTCAGGCCCATGCTGTTTTCGGGGAGGGTATATTCGGGAGCAGCCTCTTCCACAACTTCTTCTGCGGCTTCTTCCACAACTGCTTCGGGAGCGGGTTCTGCGGCAGGCTCACTGGCAGAGCAGCCAACTGTCAGCAGGGCAACGATAAGAAGCATAACGGTCAAAATATTCTTTTTCATTGTTTCCTCCTAAATTAAAATAACGTTCGGGGGTATTTTTATAAATCAGGGATCACTCAAGGAAATCCTTCAGCTTCTTGCTGCGGGAAGGATGGCGGAGCTTGCGCAGAGCCTTTGCCTCTATCTGGCGGATACGCTCGCGGGTAACATTGAACTCGCGGCCAACTTCTTCAAGGGTGCGGGCCTTGCCGTCATCCAGACCAAAGCGCAGGCGCAGTACCTTTTCCTCGCGGGGGGTGAGAGTATCCAGCACCTCCATCAGCTGCTCTTTAAGCAGAGTAAAAGCGGCAACCTCAGCAGGGGCGGGAGCATCGTCATCGGGAATAAAATCGCCAAGGTGGCTGTCCTCTTCCCCGCCGATGGGAGTTTCAAGGGATACGGGCTCCTGTGCAACCTTGATTATCTCGCGCACCTTGTCCTCGCTGATGCCCATTTCGCGGGCGATCTCATCGGGGCGGGGCTCACGGCCATACTCCTGCAGGAGCTGACGGTTTACGCGGATAAGCTTATTGATGGTTTCCACCATGTGAACAGGGATGCGGATGGTACGGGCCTGATCCGCAATGGCGCGGGTTATAGCCTGACGGATCCACCAGGTAGCATAGGTGGAGAACTTGTAGCCCTTCTGATAGTCAAACTTTTCCACCGCCTTGATAAGGCCCAGATTGCCCTCCTGGATCAGATCCAGGAACAGCATGCCGCGGCCAACATAGCGCTTTGCAACGGAAACCACCAGACGAAGGTTTGCTTCTGCCAGCTGACGCTTTGCCTCCTGATCTCCCTCTGCCATGCGCTTGGCAATTTCGATTTCCTCGGCGGCGCTGAGCAGGGGGACCTTGCCGATTTCCTTAAGGTACATACGGACAGGGTCATCGATGGCAACGCCGTCTGCACCGCCAAGGTCGCTTTCCAGCTCGGCGATATCCTCAGCCACATCCGCCGCATCCGTCTCTTCCACAACGTCGATATTGAATGCCTCAAAGCGGTCGTAGATCTTTTCGATCTGCTCGGAATCCAGCTCCAGCTCTTCCAGAGTGTCCATTACTTCCTTATAGGTGAGCACGCCTTTGCTTTTGCCCAGCTCTATAAGCTCCTCGATCTTATTCTGGCTCTTCTTAGGGTCCTTGTTCTCCAAAACCAGTTTCTCCTTTTGATTTATTTAAGTTGTGTTACGTTTATTTTAATGAAGCCCGCATTTTTACAAGCCTCATATATTCGTTTCTTACCCGGCTGTCGCCATTCTGTTCCATTTGTGCGGCCAACTCGGTGATTTGCTGATCCAGCTGAGTTCTTGCGATGATCCTTATGCAGTCCTCTGCTGTGGCCTCAGGGTCTATCAGCTGCTCATCCATCCCCAGCGCCGCGCTTACAGCTTCCGCCGCCTCTGACGGCAATGCGGAAAGCATTACGGGAATGTTGGGCTTTTCTCCTGCGGCGTTAAATGCCAGCAGCTCCGCCGCGAACTCATCCAGCCCCTCTGAGGAAAACCCAATGCCGTATTCCGCCATTTTGTTCATGGCATACAGCAACGCATCCGGCGAGTTTATCATGCAGCTGAGCAGGGATATCTCGGCTTTATTGGGTCCCTGAGATATTTCCCTTGATTTCTGCTTAGTATTCCGATTATTGCCAATGATATTCCCTTCCACACCGGGGGTAAGACCGCATTGGCGCTTTATGGTATCCGCAGAAAGGCCTGTCCTGCGGGCTACGGCAGGAATGTATCGCTCCTGCTCAACAGGCTGCAGCTCAGAAAGAAGGGCGCATGCCTTTTTGGCGTATTCCTCCCGGCCGTCCGCCGTGTTAAGATCCAGCCCATACATAAGGCTGTCCAGCTTGAAGGCATTGAGCGTGATGGCCTTGTCCTTAAGGGAAAGGTATTCTTCCCCGCCGAACTTTCTGGCGTAATCATCGGGATCCATGCCGTTTGGAATCACTATAACCCTCACCTCAAGACCCTCTTTTGCAAGGATATCAAGGCCGCGAAGGGTGGCATTCTGCCCTGCGGAATCGCCGTCGTAGCTGATGTATACCCGCGGCACAAAGCGCTTTATAAGCCTTGCCTGCTGCTGAGTAAGGGCGGTGCCAAGGCTGGCAACCGCGTTCTTTACTCCCGCCTTGTACAGGCTGATAACATCCATATAGCCCTCTACCATTATAAGGTCTGCATTATGCTCGCCCTTTTGCAGATTTATGGCATATAGGTTGTTGCGCTTGTTGAATATCGGGGTGTCGCCGGTATTAAGGTATTTGGGGGTGTCATCTCCCATGGTACGGGCGCCGAAGCCCAGTACCCGCTTGTAGGTGTTGATTATTGGGAAAATAACTCTGTCACGATAGGCGTCATAGCATCTGTCCCCCTTGCCGCTCTGCACTGCAAGGCCGGCGGAAACAAGCTCTTTTTCAGTGAAGCCCTGAGCTTTCATGTATTTGAGCAGGTTGTCCCATCCGGGAGGCGCATAGCCAAGGCCGAATTTTGTGGCAATGGCGCCGTCTATTCCACGCTTTGCAAGGTATTGCTGGGCGGTTTTGCCCTCGGGAGACATGAGCTTTTCGTGGTAAAATATCGCGGCGGTTTTGCAGGCGGCATACAGCCGCTCCTTTACCGCCCGCTCCTTGCGGAGCTTATCGTCATCCACCTCATCGGGCAGTTCCATACCCACCCTTTGAGCAAGATATTTTATGGCACCGATATAGCTGAGCTTTTCCATTTCCATAACGAACTGCACCACGCTGCCGCCTGCATGGCAGCCAAAGCAATAATACAGCTGAGTATCCGTGGATACGGAAAAGGACGGAGTTTTTTCGCTGTGAAAGGGGCAGCAGCCCCAAAGCCGCTTTCCCTTGGGCTTAAGAAGGGTATATTCGGAGGCTATGGACGCAATATCGCTTTTGCTCAGCAGCTCGCTCATCCATGAATCAGGAAATCTTGCCATGGCCTCCCCCTTTCTTTTTTACGCACAATTTATCTTATTCGACAAAAATCGCAAAACTCCTTTTTTTATTTTTACAGGTTGCTCCATTCCCTTGGCACAAACAGCTTTTCAAATTGAGATATGGCATAGGTGTCCGTCATACAGGCGATGTAATCCGCAACAACCCGCTTTGCGCCATCCGCTTCAAGGTTCATAAGAAATTCCGGAGGCAATAGTTCCACATGATTGAGGTAGTAGCCAAACAGCTGCTCCACAAGATGCTTGCCCTTGTCTTCCTCGCCCTTTGCCCGCCCATTGAGATACACGTTTTCAAACATGAAATCCCTGAGGACGTTGAATTGTGCCATAACATCCTCGCTCATGGCAATGCGGGGCTGCATAAAGCTATGCTCCAGCAGGTCCAGAATAAGCGTATTTATCCTTTCGCCGTGGCTGCGCCCCAGCACATCAAGGCAGCTTTCGGGAAGGTCATCCGTGGAAAGTATGCCTGCGCGTATCGCGTCGTCTATGTCGTGATTTATGTAGGCAATGCGGTCTGCATAGCTTACCACATACCCTTCCAGAGTCATGGGAGTGCCGTTCTTTTTGTGATGCCGTATGCCGTCCCGCACCTCAAGGGTAAGGTTCAGGCCCCTGCCGTCATTTTCCAGCTTTTCCACCACACGGATGCTCTGCTCGTTGTGCTCAAATCCCCCTTCATCCTTGAGTATCTCATCCAGCACCGCTTCACCTGCATGGCCAAAGGGAGTATGTCCCAAGTCATGGCCCAGCGCAATAGCCTCGGTAAGATCCTCATTGAGGCGCAAACCCCTTGCTATGGTTCGGGCAATCTGGCTCACCTCAAGGGTATGGGTAAGGCGGGTGCGGTAATGGTCCCCTATGGGAGAAAGGAAAACCTGAGTTTTATGCTTGAGCCTGCGGAAGGATTTGCAGTGTATTATTTTATCCCTGTCCCTGATGTATTCGGTACGGACAGGACAGGGCTCAAGGGGCCGCTCCCTGCCCTTTGTATCTGCAGAAAATGCCGCATAAGGCGAAAGAACCGTACGCTCGCTTTCTTCCACATGCTGTCTGAATGTTTTGCTGCTTATCATGATAAAAGCCTCCTTAAAGGGCTTTGATATACTCAAAGAGTAAAATTCCCTTACCTTGTGTTTTTCTTCGCAAAAGGGCAAATTCCTTTAAAGATTTTTTCTTTTTTCCCTCATTTCACAAAAAAGTCCGAATTGCTTCGGACTTTGTTTTTGTATGTATTTATTTTTCCTGAGCGATGGACTTTTCCTTGTACAGCGCGATGGACAGTACTGCGCCCAGTATCATCACTATGCCGATAAATGCGGCAAGACTGAGGGGCTCCTTGAAGATGAACACGGATACCATTACCGCAAGCACGGGCTCTATGGTAGCCAGTATGCTGGCCTTTCCGTTGTCCAAAGTTTCCATGCCCTTATTATAAAGGTAATAGGGCACTGCAGCGCACATTATGCCGCCGATTATTGCCACAGGCAGAACCTCGGGAGTGCATACCGCGGAAACTGTTTTTACAGGGCCTGCCATCAGCAGGGAAGATACAGATGCCACAATAAAGGTATAAACGTTTATTGTCATGGCACGGTACTTGGGCACCGCAAAGCGGGTAAATATGGTGTACAGGCCATATACAAAGCCGGACAGTACGCCGGCGAATATGCCGTATGCGGAAACGCTGCCCACGCCCTCGGTTATTCCGCTGACCAGCACGCTGCCCGCAATGGCAACCACCATTGCCCAGAATTTAACCTTTGTGATGCGCTCTTTAAATACGATAGCCGACAGTACCACCACCCATATTGGGGCGGTGTACTGCAATATGCCCGCCACCGCCAAAGAGCAGTTCTGCGTAGCGGTGAAATAGCACCAGCAAAACAGCGTTACGCTGATAAAGCCGGAACAGAGGAATATCCAGCTGTCCTTCAGATGAAGCTTGAAAGCGCCTCGGTCTGTTATAAGGGCAAGCACTAAAAAGGTTATGGCGCTGATAGTGGTACGCACTGCGGATATCTGCATTGCAGTAAAGCCGAAAGCGGTCATATATCTGGCAAAAATACCAAGGCTTACGCCCCAGCTTATGCCTGCGCCCAGCGCATAGTAAACGCCTTTGTTCTTCATAAAGGAAACTCCTCCCTTTCGCACGAAAAAACCAACCTGTTGGTTGGCCTTTAACGCGTCTATTAAACGGGCAATTCTTTTGGCTTTATTTTGCCGCCAGCTTTATTGCCAACTGAGCCTTTTTGCGATCAGCAGCGTTCTTATGGATAACGCCCTTACCGGCTGCCTTATCGACGGTGCTTACAGCGTTAACATAGGCGCTATCAATAGCGGCCTTGTCATCGGAAGCCAGAGCCTTATCAAAGCTCTTAACAGCAGTCTTAACCTGAGAAGTGATCATGCGGTTGCGAAGATTCTTCTTCTCGCTGACGCCTACGCGCTTCAAAGCGGACTTATGGTTAGCCAAAACAATTCACCCCCTGTGTTTTTTACTCGAACAGAATGCATTATATCATATGAACCTGCCCAATGCAAGCCCATTTTTTCTGTTTCGGTGTTTTTCCGCAAAATATTGTATCGGCTTTTACGCCATAATACAAGTATATTATTTTTAGGAGCTGAAAAAACCATGTCAAACAGCATATATACCGACCTTGCAATGGAATCCCGGGAGCTTAATCCCGATATTCGGGGCGTTACAGAGCATACGGAGGAAAAGCAGGATTATTCCGTATCCCGCATAAAGATAGAAACCCATCAGGCTGCAGCCAAACTGGACAAGCCCATGGGCCTGTATGTAACGCTGGACTCCCCCGCCCTTGCCAACAGGCACCTCCCTCTGTTTGAGGAAATCAGCAAAGCCCTTTCCCAAGAAATAATGCACATATCAGGCTATCTTCCCGATAAGGCAACTGTGCTGGTGGTGGGTCTTGGCAACAGGGCGATCACACCGGATTCCCTTGGCCCAAGAACTGCGGAAAAGGTATTCGTTACCCGCCACATAAACGAATACATGCCGGAAGCCCTGCCGGGGCCTGTTCGCTCGGTATGCTCGGTTGCTCCCGGCGTACTCGGCTCCACAGGCGTAGAAACCATGGAGGTAATCCGGGGCATTGCGGAACACATAAAGCCCGACCTGATAATTGCGGTGGATGCTCTCGCTTCCCGCCGCGCTGCCCGCATCAGCACCACAATACAGCTTACCGATACCGGTATAAGCCCCGGCAGCGGCGTGGGCAATACCCGAAAGGGCCTTACCGAAGAAGTTTTCGGCGTGCCCGTTATAGCCATCGGCGTGCCTATGGTAGTGCATGCCGCCACCATCTCTCAGGAGGTGATTTCCCTCATTGCGGATAAAACCGGCCTTCACGGCGATGAGCAAAAGCTCCGCGGCCTTGCGGCAGAGGTAATAAGCGAAAATCTCGGCCCGATGGTAGTCACCCCCAAGGATATAGATGCCATCGTGGAGGATATGTCCCGCATAATCGGTGACGCCATAAACCTCGCCCTGTTTGATGCGGATTACGAACACATACGAATGCTTACCGCATAGCATACCGCACAGCCCTCCCTCATAACAATTTAAGGGAGGGCTTGTCACGCTATGCAAAAGAATCGACGCAAAACCCCAAAGCTAAACCCTATACCGCTGATACTGTTCATTTTGAGCCTGCTTGTATACTCCCTGAGAATGGGAGCTTATTACAATGGAAACATCCGCCTTGAACATCTGCTGCTTTGCCTGCAGTTTCCCTTTGTACAAGTGGCCCCTATGTATACTGAGCAGCCCGATAATCCGCCGGACCAGGATATACTCCCTCCCGGCATAAGCATCGAGCTTATACCCAATGCGCCGGATATTGACCTTGGCGGCAAGGAGCCAAGGATACTCATATACCACACCCACATCACCGAAGCATACTTCAAAACCAAAGACAGCACCTATGAGGACAGCAGCAAATGGCGCACCACGGAAAAGGACAAAAATATGACCGCGGTAGGCGAAAAGCTTGCAGAAAGCCTTCGCAGCTACGGGATCTCCGTACTGCACGATACCACCAACCACGAACCGCCAAAGCTTGCCACCGCCTATTCCCGCTCCGTGGAAACCATGGAAAAATATAAGAAAAAGTACCCTTCTCTTACCATGTTCATAGACGTACACCGGGACGCATACGGAAACGACCCAAAAGAAATTGCCGACTATGTTTCCATAGACGGCAAGGAGTACGCCCGTATAATGTTTGTGGTCGGTACAGGCAAGGGCGCCACCGGCACAGGCTATTCCCAGATGCCGGACTTTGAGGCAAACTATGCCCTTGCAAAAAGGATCACAGAATACATTGCGGATATAGATGAAAGACTGGTACGGGAGATACGAGTAAAAACCGGCCGGTACAATCAGCACATATCAGATCAATGTCTGCTGGTGGAAGTAGGGCATAATGCAAATACGCTGGAGCAGGCCCTTAACAGCGTTGACCTTTTATCGGAAGCCATTGCCAACTGCGGCGGAATAACCCCCGATCAGCTTTCGCTCTCTCCCTGAGGAGCATAGATCAGCCTGCTGTTTATTTCCCTAACAGCATCTCCGTCAACCTTAAGCATATCTCTGTCATAGGTAAGCAGGCCGTTTGTTTCTCCCTCAACATCGCTGAGCTGGGTATATATCACGGCGGACAGTCCTTTGGGTATTGATGGAATTATCTCTTGTTCATACAGCCTGCGGAAGGCTTCCATAAGCTCCTCGCGGCTCTTCAGCTTTTTATAGCCAAATTCCCTTGCGGCTTCGCCGCTGCCCTCCAGCCTCAGGCTGTAGCCGCCGCACTCCGTCAGGCACACGGCTCTGCCCTTATCATCTCCCTTGAAACGATATGGCTTGAAATACACATGGCGGCTGTAAATGTCCCCTGCTCCCTGGTCATGCCATCCGCTGACATGGTCAATGAGCCTTGTGGGATCCATCTGCCTTACCCGCCCGGCAATTTCCGCCGCATCAAACTGGCCCCAGCCCTCGTTAAAGGGCACCCATACGGCAATGGAGACGCAGTTGTAAAGATGGGCTATCATGTCCTCCAGTTCCTTTTTGAACTGCTCTCTGCCTGCCTCATCCCCCCTGCTGAAGCGGGAATACTTATTGTCCCTTATGTTTGCTCCTGTAAACAGCGGCGCAGTCACAACGAGGCTGTCGTACTTTCCTCCGCCGTTTACCATATCCTGCCAAACCAGCATGCCCAGCCTGTCGCAGTGGTAGTACCAGCGCAGAGGCTCTATTTTTATGTGCTTCCTCAGCATATTGAAGCCCAGTTCCTTCATGGCAAGGATATCCGCTATCATGGCTTCATCCGATGCAGGGGTGTACAGCCCATCCGGCCAATACCCCTGATCCAGTACGCCACTGTGAAAATATGGCTTGTCATTCAGGAACAGCCGCTTTATGCCGTCCTCATCCTGCTTCATTTCGAATTTTCGCATGCCGAAATAGCTTTCCACCCTGTCTTCGCCCATCTGCACGGAAAAATCGTAAAGGTAGGGGTTTTCCGGTGTCCAGGGGCTGAATCCCTGCAGGCTGATGCGGATGGGTACGTTTGTATCTCCCTCCGCAACCACCATGCCTACCCTCGCAGTACAGGGCCGCTGCGCCTGAGAAAACACGGTTATCTCCACCGCCTCTTCATCGTAAAGAGGGGTTATATGCAGGCCTTCGATGTATTCCTCCGGCACGCTTTCCATCCATACCGTCTGCCATATTCCGCTCTGGGGAGTGTACCATATGCCTCCCTTGCGGGTCTTTTGCTTGCCGCGGGTATGGTGGGATGTATCCGTAAGGTCCTTTACTTTTACTATCAGCTGGTTTTCTTCCCTCAGCTCCCGGGTAATGTCTATGGAGAAAGGAGTATATCCGCCGATATGTGTATAAAGCTCAATGCCGTTGAGATATACCGTTGCGATCTGATCCACCGCACCGAAATGCAGCAGCACGCGGCCTATGTTGAAATCCGCAGGCAATTCAAAACTGCGCATATACCACAGGGTATCCTCAGGTGTGACCTTTCGCATAACCCCGGACAGCACGCTTTCCGGTGAAAAGGGTACGATTATCTCTCCGTCCGGAACGTCGGGTATGCCCTTGCCCCGCACTATTGCATAATTCCACCGGCCGTTGAGATTTATATAGCTATTGCGGCGAAGCTGGGGGCGGGGATACTCTGTCAGTACATTGTCCCTGTCCAGCTGCTCTGCCCATCTTGTCATCATAATTACGCCTCCTGCCCCGCTTTTTCGGGAATGAGATGTGTGTATAAAGATAAATATATTATATTACACAATGACGGATTTGTCATTGGCGTTTGCATCGGCAATGCATTTATTATATAGTATGAATATGAGGAATCGTGTACAGCTCCGTCCCCGGCTGCAGGCCGCGGCGGATATGATAAAAAATGCAGAACACGCCGCAGATATCGGCTGCGACCATGGCAGGCTTTCGGTTGCGCTGCTTCAGCAGGGACGGGCAAAAACCGTGACCGCCTCTGATATCAGCGCTCCCTCCCTTGAAAAGGCAAGGCTGCTGGCGCAAAAATGCGGCCTGTCCGACAGGATGCATACCGTGGTATCCGACGGCATAGCCCACCTTGCGCCCGGAACGGCAGATGCCATGATAATCGCAGGCATGGGGGGCGAGCTTATTGCAAAAATACTTTCCGCAGCACCTGATGTAACTCAAAGCGCAAAGGCTATCGTCATGCAGCCCATGCGGGGCGTGGAAGAGCTTCGGCTGTTTTTTAAGGAAAACTCCCTGCGCATAGCAGATGAAAAACTCGTATTGGATGCGGGGCGCATATACCAGATACTCTGCGTAACCCCCGGAGTGCCCGCGCCTGCTCCCCCATGGTTTCCTGAGAACGAGTATTCCCTCGGCTATATGATGTTTGAAAAGGGAGACCCGCTGCTGCTGCCGTTGCTTGAGCAGTATAAGGCAGGCCACGTAAGAAGGCTTGCTCAGGCAGAGCGCAAGGGCGTCTCGCCCGATGCTCTGCTGGATATAATCAACAGAGCTGATACACTTATAAACCTGGCTACGGAGATGAAAAAATGAAGCTGAATGACTTTATTGCCGCAATGGAAACCATAGCCCCAAAGGAGCTGGCCTGCTCATGGGACAACCCCGGCCTGCTGATAGGCACGGAAAAAACCGAAATATCCAAGGTGCTGGTGGCGCTGGACTGCTCTGTTCAGACTGCAAAGGAAGCCATTGAATGGGGAGCAGATTTGCTGCTTACCCACCATCCCGTATTTTTCGGCGGAGTAAAGCGCATCGCCCCCGATGACCCCAATACCGCAGGGGCATATATGCTCATCCGCCACGGTATCGGCCTTTTTGCCGCCCATACCAATCTGGATTCCGCTGAGGGAGGCGTAAATGATTGCCTTGCGGAAACGCTGGAGCTTCAGAGTATTGAAAAGCTGCTACCCGACAACCTTGGCCGCATAGGCAGCCTTGCTTCTCCCATGCCATTTGCGGATTTTGCACGCATGGTTGAGCAAAAGCTCGCTACCCGCGTACGCATATCCGGCGAGGATTCCGTACCTGTTCAGCGCATCGCCCTTATTGGCGGCAGCGCCGCAGAGGATATGTTTGCCGCAAAGGCCGCAGGCGCAGATGTATTTATCACAGGCGAAATGAAGCATCATCTCGCTCTGCAGGCAGAGGCTATGGGCCTGTGCATTGTGGAAGCGGGACACTATGAAACGGAAAAAGTGGTTTTGCAGCCCCTTATCAGCCGTTTACAAGCCCTTACTAATGATGTACAATATAAGTTGACACGTTCGGAATCGGCGTGCCTCAGGGGGATATAATTCTCCCCCGGGCTATCAATACAGGAGGTAATACCATGACCAAGATCGACGATCTCTGGCTGTACGACCAGGCTCAGCAGGCCGTTGCCAAGATAGACAACCGCCTCAAGACCACCCCCAACCGCGCCCGCCTCAACAAGCTCCATTCCTTCCTTACCGAGCAGCAGGCACAGGCGGCCTCCCTCACCAAGCAAATCGAAGCAAAGGGCGCAGCCCTTACCAGGCTCACCTCCCTCTGTCAGGAGCTGGAGCGCAGGCTGGAGCTGGAGCTTTCCGAATTCTCCACCATGGAAAACGACGAGGAATGCACTGCAGCCGAAATGACCGAGGCCCGCAAGTCCATGGAAGGCCTTATGGATCAGATAACCTCCGCCCGCAAGGATATCACCGATGCTATCTCCTTCCTTGATAAGGCCAGCACAGACTACAAAGAAACCTACGCAAAGGCAGGCAAGGCCAAGAAGGAATACGACACCGTCCGCGCCGCCTGCGAGGACGAAAAGGCTCAGGCCGCTCCCGAAAGGGAACAGGCTGTTGCCGCGGCAGATAAGCTGAAGGAGGGCATCGATCCTGCCCTGCTCAAACGCTATACCGCCATCCGCTCCAACTATGCCAACCCGATCGCCACTGTGGAAAACAATCAGTGCAGCGGATGCCGTATGTCTCTCCCCACCTCAATAGTCAAAAAGGTGGAATCCGGCACAGGATTGGTGGAATGCGAAAACTGCGGCAGAATACTCTACAATAAGCAATAACGTACATTTACAACCGAATACAAAGTTTTGCGAGTAAGACAGGTGACTGCATGCGGCTTTGACCGTATGAGGAAAGTCCGAGCTCCATAGGGCAGGGTGCCGGATAACGTCCGGCGGAGGCGACTCCAGGGAAAGTGCAACAGAAATATACCGCCGCAGTTTTCTGCGGTAAGGATGGAAAGGCGAGGTAAGAGCTCACCGGCGGCCTGGCGACTTGTCCGCCATGTAAACCCCACCCGGTGCAAGATTGGAATGAGAGCATTTAATGGCGGCCCGTCACGCTCTTGATAATCGCACGAGCCTGCCGGCAACGACAGGCCTAGATAGATGGTCACCCAAGGACGAAAGTCCCGGACAGAACTCGGCTTACGGCTTGCTCGCATCAATTTTTTAAAAGGCACATGATATTCATCATGTGCCTTTGCTTTATCCGCAGCTGAGTATAGCCAATATTACTTCCGGATCGTTATTTACTCTGAAGGGGAATATGCTGTTGCCTATGCCCCGGCTCACTATCATTGCGCTGCCGCCTTTATGATACAGCCCGCCGTCATATTCCGGCAAAAAGCCCAGCCCCGGCGCATATAATCCCCCAAGCAGCGGCAGCCGTATCTGTCCGCCGTGAGTATGGCCGCAAAAAGCAAGCTCAATGCCGTTTTCCGCATATACGTCAAAAAGCTCCGGCCTGTGAGCAAGCAGCAGCGTGCAGCCCTCTGTATCCATTTTATCAATAGCGCTCTCCACAGCGGCCGACTCTGCGCCGGAATCAAAATATGTCGATGCGAAGCTTGGGTCATCCACCCCTGTTATATTTATAACGGCGCCTTCCCTCTCCAGCTGAACAGCACGATTTCGCAGCACCGTGATCCCGCATTTTTCAAGGCTGCTCTCAAAGTCCTCATATTCTGCCAAACGCGCCTCGTGATTGCCGTTTACGTAATACGTGGGGGCGATGCTCACTATGCTGTCTGCAATATTCAAGGCCGCTTCAATGTCGGTCTTTCGCGAATCCAGCATATCCCCCGTGATGAATATCATATCCGGCTGAGCCCGGGCAATAACGGAAATCAGCTTTTGGTTATCGTCGCCAAAGGAAACATTGTGCAGGTCTGACAGCTGTACTATCCTGAGCCCGTCAAATGCCCCCGGAAGCCCGCTTACTGCCTGCTCATATGTGGTAAGGCCTACGTTTTGGTTGCCATGGGCTATCCATACGCACAGCATTATCGCCAACGCTATGCCCATAGCTGTCAGCTTTGTCCTCTTCTTCATTCCGTCACCTCCCTCAATGAGATTATGGCAATTATACCACTTTCTCTCCGGTGATTCCATGTGCCTGTTCTGTACAACCCCTCTTATGAATATCCATATACCATACCACTAAGGAGATATTGTAATGGAATATGCAAGAAGGCGAAAGCGCAAACGCAAACACTCCTCCGGCACCGGCAAGGCCCTTGGCGCCCTGCTGATGGTGGGGCTGATAATATACCTGTTTACCGCCTCCGCCGCGGGAAAATGGCTTGCGGAGGAGGTTATGGCCCCTGCATTCAGCGCATTGGCGGAGCTGCCTTTGTTCAGCTCAGATGGGCTAAGCAGGCTGAAGCAGGAAAACGCCCCTTCGGATGACTCCCTTGCTGTGAGCCTTAACGGCGGCCTGTCCGCCGTAAACGAAAACATACAGCTGCCCGCCATAAGCTGCTTTGCTCTGCAGATGGGTGCATTTTCCTCAGAGGAAAATGCTTCCGCTCTTTCCGCTGAGCTTAAAAGCAGAGGCGCCGGCGGATACATATACCACGATGAGGGCATGTATCGCGTGCTTGCTTCCGGTTACGGCACAGAAGCCGAAGCAAGGGCTGTAAAGGAGCGGCTCGTAAACGAGGGAACGGATTGTACGGTTTACGATATTTCCGCCTCCCCCCTCACCTTCAGCATAACGGCGGGCAAGGATGACATCCAAAGCATAAAGCAAAGCTTTAACGCCCTGAGCGCAGCACAGACTGCCCTTTGCTCTGCCTGCATAGAGTTCGACGAGAGCGGAATGAGCCCAACAGAAGGAGCCGCCATGGTAAATGCCATTCATACCGAGCTATCCTCGGCCTGCGGCAATCTCGATAAATACGCCGAAGCCTCCCCCGCCATTGCCTCCCTTGCAGAATGCTGCAATAAATGTATTGCTTCGCTGAACAGCCTTGCAGCAGGCGATTATTCCTCCTCCAAGGAATTCTCCTCAGCAATGAAATATACGCTTCTTGAGCTGTCAGATGCCTATTCTTCCATGCTGGAGAATTTGGGATAATGATATCCATATAAAAAGCACCCGCAAGGGTGCTTTTGTTGGTTGGTCATTCCGGCAATACGTCCAGCCCTTCGCTGAAATCCAGCTGAAATTCCTTATCCGTAAGAGTCATGTCCGTATCCACCGCAGCATATATGGCATTGTCACCGGGCTGCAGACGCAGCACATATTGTCCGTCTCTGGTATGCATATGGCTGTCCGCAATTGGGTTTTTATCCTCGTCAAAGAAGGTTATATCCATAGCGCACACCAGCGTATCAGGATACTCGTTCACCGCAATGGCATCCACGAAGGTATCCTCATACTGCTCATAAACCTGTATGTTGCGGAATGTTATATACTGCTCAAAGTGATCCGCCGTGGAAATCAGCACGCCCAGTTCATCATATGCCTTGCTGAGATCCGCCATGTTCAGCTCCACCTTTGGTGTGGGGGTGGGCTCCGGGGTAGGCTCAGGTGTAGGCGTTACCTCAGGCGCCATGGTAACGGAAGGGTCTATCACAGAGGCAGTATTAACACAGCCTGCCATGCACAGGCATGCCGCTATCAGCGCCAGCAGGGCTTTACTCTTCATCTTCGCTCCTGTTTTCCCTGATGAGCTTCTGCTTAAGGTTATAAAGCTCATCGGAAATGTCCACCTTGTAGGTATGGGGGTTCAGTATGCGCTTGTATTCATCCCAGAAGGAGGCAAGCTCTCTGCGGTTGTATTCCCTGATTTCATGCACATCGGGAGACTCATACACAAGCTCGCCCTTTACAAATACCGGCACCAGCAGCTCCCTTACGTGGAAATCCTTAATAACCTTGGTCTTGTAGGTCTGTATTGGATGATACAGCTTAAGGGGCTTGGTATCGTCAATAGTCTCATAATCCAGCGCAATAAGGTCTGCAAGAGCCATATTGTTCTGATTGCCATACAGGCGGAATACCTTCTTGTAGCCGGGATTGGTAAGCTTTACGATATTGTCGCTGAGCTTTATTTTGGGAGTCATAACGCCGTCCCTGATGGTGGCAGCCAGCTTGTATACGCCGCCCAACGCAGGCCAGTCGTAGGAGGTGATCATCTTGGTGCCCACGCCCCATACGTCGATCTTTGCGCCCTGTGCCTTCAGCTCGCGGATAACGTACTCGTCAAGGTCGCTGGAGGCGAATATCTTGGCCTCGGTATGGCCTGCCTCGTCCAGCATTTTGCGCGCTTCCTTGGAAAGATAGGCAAGGTCGCCGCTGTCAAGGCGGATGCCCACTGGAGTATACCCCTCGGCCTTAAGCTCGTCAAATACCTTTATGGCATTGGGAACGCCGGACTTGAGGGTATCGTAGGTATCCACAAGCAGCAGGCAGGAGCTGGGGAATATCTTTGCATATGCCCTGAAGGCGGTAATTTCATCCGGAAAGCACATTACCCAGCTATGGGCATGAGTACCCTTAACATCCACGCCATACCACTGGCCTGCCAGCACGTTGCTGGTGGAATCGCAGCCGCCGATTATGGCTGCCCTTGCGCCATAAGTGCCTGCATCGGGGCCCTGCGCACGGCGCAGGCCAAATTCCAGCACCGCGCCGCCGTCCGCCGCACATACCACGCGGCTGGCCTTGGTGGCGATAAGGGTCTGATGATTTACGATATTGAGCAGGGTGGTCTCAATGAGCTGAGCCTCCATAAAGGGAGCCTTTACGCGAATAAGAGGCTCCTGAGGGAATACCAGAGTGCCCTCGGGAATTGCATACAGATCGCCGGTAAAGCGGAAATCCTTAAGCAAGCCGAGGAATTCCTCATCAAAGAGATTCAGAGAGCGAAGATAGGCAATATCCTCTTCGCTGAAATGCAGATCCTGAATGTATTCTATGGCCGTCTGCAAACCTGCCGCAACGGTATACTCGCTGTTGGGACGGCTGGTGCGGAAAAACAGATCAAACACCGCCTCATCCTTGGCCATGCCGTTTTTATAATAGCCATACATCATGGTAAGCTGGTACAGGTCTGTCATCATTGTAAGATTTCGCATAGCATATACCCCCTATTATCGGCTGTATCAGCCCTGTTATTCTTCGGTGGATTCCTCGTCTTCCTGCTGCTGAACCTCCGCGCACTCTTCGGATGCCTCTACGGGCTCTTCAGCGGGGCTCTCGCAGGTTTCTTCCGCCTGTTCGGCTACTTGTTCGTCTTCGGCAATCACCTCGGGAGAAGGCCATATGAGCATTCCAAGCTTTCTTTCCCTCAGATGGCGGATTATGAAGAACGCCACTACGCACACCACCACAACAAAGCTGAGCAGCTCGGATACCCTTATACCCGCCGCAAATACTTCGCCGGGCTTAATGAGATACAGGCTGTCGCCGCGGAGACGCTCCACAAACATCCTCTCAGCGCCGTACAGGGCGGCGTAAGTGAGAATGGCATCGCCGTCATGCTTGAACTTTTTGCGGCAGCTCCAGAGTATTATGAATACTATCAGGCACCACATGGACTCATAGAAGAATGTGGCCAGATGATAGGGATTGGAGCAAAGTTCACCGTTGAAATAGTGTGTGCCGTCAATGCGTACAGCCATTGGGAACCACATGAGCGCGCCGTTATTTATGGGCAGACCGAAGGCTTCCTGATTGAAGAAATTGCCCCAGCGGCCTATAGACTGTGCCAATACAAGACCCGGAGCGATACAGTCCGCCAGCTTGAGGAAGCGATGCTTCTTTACCCTTGAGTAAATAAACATTCCCAGAAGGCCACCTATTACCGCGCCGTATATGGCAAGGCCGCCCTCCCAGATGTACAGGGCGCGAATGGGATTTGCGGCATAGCTGGCCCATTCAAAGATAACATAATACAGCCTTGCGCCCACCACGCCCGCGGGAATGATAACAAGGCACATATCCAGTATATCGTCTTCGGTAAGCTTCTTGCGCTTGCCCTCTTTAAGGGTAAGCCATACGGCCAGCAGTATGCCCAATGCCATAAGCACGCCGTACCAGTAAATATCCTTGCCAAACAGAGTAAATGCGACCCTGCTGGGATTAGTCATGATCTTTGTCCTCCAAAAGTTAAAAAGTATCTGCTTTGCCCCCATATTGGGGCATTGTATGTATTATACTCCAATATTCCCCTTTAATAAAGACCGCCAATGTGAACATTATGGGCCAAAACAAATCATCGGGGAACCGAAAGCCGATTCCCCGACGCAAATGTGCGTTTTTTTATTTGGTTTAGTATGCCCTTGCAAAGTACATGAGGGTCTTGGCGGGCTTGCCGCAGAGTATGCACTTGCAGCCTTCCACGTTGGTATCCTCTTCCATAGGCTTGCAGCGGGTGGAAGCACCGGTGATGCACTTGATCTCGATCTCGCAATCGCCATCGGCACACCAGGGAGCCCTTACAAAGCCCTTCTTTACGCCATCCATGAACTGACCGAAGTTTTCGGCGGTGGTGGTGTGGGACAGCCTGTGCTCCAGAGCTGCGTTGAGCATGCTCTCGTGGATCTCCACCATCATTTCCTTCAGGCGCTCTGCAAGGCCTTCCATGGGCAGGGTGATCTTTTCCAGAGTATCGCGGCGAACAGCCACTACTACGCCGTTCTCGATATCGCGGGGGCCAACTTCCAGACGTACGGGAACGCCCTTCATTTCCCACTGATTGAACTTCCAGCCGGCGCTCTGCTCGCTGTCGTCAACCTTTACGCGCAGGCCGGCAGCCTTGCACTGTTCAAACAGCTCCTTTGCCTTATCCAGAACACCCTCTTTGTGCATTGCAATGGGCAGGATAACAACCTGAATGGGAGCAACCTTGGGGGGCAGCTTAAGGCCGCGGTCATCGCCGTGAACCATGATAAGGCCGCCTATCATGCGGGTAGAAGTACCCCAGGAGGTGGTGAAGCAGTATTCCTGCTTGCCCTCACGGCTAAGGTACTTGATATCATATGCGCGGGCAAAGTGATCGGACAGGAAGTGGGAAGTGCCCATCTGCAGTGCCTTGCCGTCGTGCATGAGGGCTTCGCAGGTATAGGTTGCCTCTGCACCTGCAAAGCGCTCGCTTTCGCTCTTGCCGCCGCGAATAACGGGAATAGCCAGTACATTTACCATAAAATCATAGTAAACATTCAGCATGCGGATGGTTTCCTCTACTGCATCGTCATGGGTCTCATGGGCAGTATGGCCTTCCTGCCAAAGGAACTCGGAGGTGCGGAGGAAGGGGCGGGTGCTCTTCTCCCAGCGCATAACGTTGCACCACTGGTTCATCAGAACAGGCAGGTCGCGGTAGGACTGTATCCACTTGGAATACATGGTGCCGATTATGGTTTCGCTGGTGGGGCGGATAGCAAGACGCTCCTGAAGCTTTTCGCTGCCGCCATGGGTTACCCATGCAACCTCGGGAGCAAAGCCTTCTACGTGCTCAGCTTCCTTCATCAGCATGCTTTCAGGTATCAGAAGGGGGAAGTAGGCATTCTCATGGCCGGTGTCCTTAAAACGCTGGTCCATTTCCTTCTGCATAAGCTCCCATACGGCGTAGCCATAGGGCTTTATTGTCATGCAGCCCTTAACATCGGTATAGTCGCACATATCAGTCTTAAGAATGATATCGGTATACCATTTTGCAAAGTCCACGTCTCTGGAAGTGATTTCCTGAACAAACTGGGTTTCTTTCTTTGCCATAAATTCCTCCGGTCTTTATCGTATAGATATTTTTTGCTATAAAAAAACCGCCCTGATATAAGGGCGGTATTATGCCGCGGTACCACCTTAATTGGTTCTCGGTTGGCTGTAACGCTCTCCTGCGGCAGGGCATTTCCTCCCTGCGGAATACGGAACGGGGTCCCTTTGCTCCGATGCAGCCGCCCTTTCAGCCCCTGAGGCAGCCTCTCTTTTCATCGCCGTTTGCAAAGCGAGTTTCCGCAATGTCCCAATATCAAAATTTAAATAATTATACCATTTCGCTGAATTTGTGTCAATCCAGCTTCAGTATGTCGTTGAGTATGTCGTTAAGTTCTTTCTCCACAAAAGCGGCCTCGGGAGAGGCTCCCTCGGACTCCTCCGCCACCTGATCGATGGTCCATACCCGCTCCTCTTCGTCCTGAGCTTCTGCGGTTTCTTCCGTTTCCTTTACGGTTTCGGGGATATCCCTGCCCTGAATGGAATAGATGCTGTGCATAAGCTCAGCAGGATTGCGGTATTCGTTGGGAGTTTCCACGGTTTCGCCGTAAGGAACGGCACCAACGCCCGCATCCTCATAATCCCTGAGGAAGGCTTCGTACCCTTCGGCCTGACGGCGCACTGCATCAGCGGCATCGCGAAGGTAGCCCATGAAGAAATCCGCGCGCTCCTCCGCCTGCTTTGCCTTGGCCTCTGCGGCCTTGATAATGGCCTCCGCCTCTGCATGTGCGGCCTCAATAATGCCGTCACGCTGGGCTTCTATATCTTCCTTTTCTTTGTTTGCCTTGGCGATGATCTCATCACGCTTTACCTCTGCAGCGCCCAGTATGCGGTTTGCCGCAGCCTTTGCATCTGTCAGCGCAGCCACAACCGCCTCATTGCGGCTCTGATATTCCGCTATTTTGGCATTGAGTTCCTTTATTTCTCTTTCCTTCTGTTCCAGTGCTGCCTGAAGCTCTTTTTTGCCGAACATACTTTATCCCTCCGTAATACTGGTTATATGTGGTTGGCTATATTTCCATTTTCTGCTGAACGCTGTCCATAGGGGGAGTGTATCCCATATGTGAGTATCCCCTGGGCAGCACTATTCTGCCCCTTGGCGTGCGGGCGATGAAACCCAGCTGTATGAGGTAGGGCTCATACACGTCCTCAATGGTGGTGGCATCGTCTCCGGTGGCGGCGGCGATGGTATCAAGACCCACCGGCCTGCCTGAGAACTTTTCTATCATGGTGGTGAGCATGCGCCTGTCCACGGCGTCAAGGCCCACCTCGTCAATAGCCAGCATGTCAAGGCCTGCCCTTGCAGTTTCCAGATCTATCACGCCGTTGCCCTTTACCTGAGCATAGTCACGAACCCTCTTGAGCAGCCTGTTTACTATTCGGGGAGTACCCCTTGAGCGGGAGGCTATCTCTATCGCCCCTTCGGGATCTATACCGATATTGAGTATATCCGCGCTGCGCTGAATTATCTCCTTGAGGGAATCAATATCATACAGCTCCAGCTGCTCCTTGATGCCGAATCTGTCCCTCAGCGGGGAAGTCAAAAGGCCAAGGCGGGTGGTTGCACCTATGAGTGTAAACTTGGGCAGATCTATGCGGATAGAGTGTGCGGAAGGCCCCTTGCCGATGATTATATCTATGGAGTAATCCTCCATGGCAGGATACAGCACCTCTTCAACGTTTGCATTGAGCCTGTGTATCTCGTCTATAAACAGCACATCGCCCGGAGCAAGGTTGGTGAGTATCGCTGCCAGGTCTCCCGCATGGGAAATAGCCGGGCCGGAAGTAACCCTGAGATTACCTCCCATCTCGTTTGCCACTATCGCCGCAAGGGTGGTCTTGCCAAGGCCCGGCGGGCCGTAAAACAGCGCATGATCCAAAGGCTCTCCCCTGTGCTTGGCGGCCTGAATGTATATGTGCATGTGCTCCTTTACATTGTGCTGACCGATGTATTCGTTAAGGTAGCGTGGGCGCAGGCTGTATTCTATTTGTTCATCCTCACCGGTCATGGAAGAAGTGATGAGTCTGTCATCCATTAAAAGCCGCTCCTTTTACCTATCTCTCTCAGTGCCTTGGTTATCATGTCCTCAACTCTGGCGCATTCGCCAACGGCGCTTACCGCACGTCCTGCGCTTACGCCGTCATAGCCCAATGCCACAAGGGCAGCTATGGCCTCGGTACGCATATCCACGCTGCCCTCGGCCACCTGAGGCGTGCCTGCGGAAGTCATGGTATCTTCCGTTACCTTTTCCTTAAGCTCCAGCAGCAGCCTTGCGGCGGTCTTTTTGCCAAGGCCGGGAATACGGTCAAACGCGGCGGCGTTTTGGGTTACTATTGCCATGGCGATATCCGAAGGGGCAAGCCTGCCCAGTATGCCAAAGGCAAGCTTGGGGCCAACCCGGTTTACCGCGATGAGCCTGCGGAACATGGCCCTCTCATCTGCCGTGCCGAATCCGTATAGGGTTACCGTACCGTCCTGTGATACGTTAAAGTGGGTAAGCAGCTTTGCATTGGAGCCAACAGAAAGCTGCCGCAGGGTGGAATCGGAACAGATAAGCTCATATCCCACTCCGTTTGCGTCTATCACTACTCTGTCTATGGATTTTTCGTCTACCGTTCCACGAATGTAAGCGTACATAGCTGCTCCGAAAAAATTACTTTATGCTGAATTGGGGCCTTGCGGCCTCTGACGTGTTTGCATGGCATATGGCTGCGCCCAATGCGTCCGCCGCATCGTCCGGCTTGGGTATGGCTTTAAGATTGAGCAGCAGCTTTACCATCTGCTGCATCTGGGTCTTATCCGCATGGCCGTTGCCGGTAACGGCCAGCTTTATCTGCATGGGGGTGTATTCGTAAAGGGGTATGCCGCTCTGCTCCGCCGCAAGCATTGCAACGCCGCGGCCTGCGCCAACCTGTATGGCAGTGGTAACATTGCGGGCGAAAAACAGTTCTTCAAACACGGCGCAATCCGGCTTGTAGGCTTCAAGCAGCGCCCTTGTGCCGTCATACAGCCTGCTGAGCCGATGAGGGAATTTTTCGCTTGCTTTGGTTTCCACAACGCCGTAATCGATCACCTTCAGGCGCCTCCCATCGGTTTCCACAACGCCGTAGCCCAGTATGGCGTATCCCGGGTCAATTCCCAATATAACCAAAACCTGCCACCCCATAATACATCATATTGTGTATATTGTACCATGGGCGGCAGTTTTTAACAACTATTCATCTATCCCTTCCACATACAGGTTCACCTGCTCCAGTCCGTCAAACACCATGCCCTGCCCCATCTCTTCATAGGCGGCATGTTCTTCCGTTATATCCAGCCTGCATACCTCTTTGCGCTGCAGGGTTTCCCCATCGGTTTTGTACACCGCCACAGCGCCGTTTTCACTTCCTGTGTAGTAATGCTCCGGGCAGCAGTAGTCGTATTCCCTGTACAGAGCCATTACGCCGTCCTTCAGTTCAAAATTATAGCCGCCATACTGTTCCAGGGTGCTTTCCAGCTTTGATGTGGATGTGGTATCCCCCTCCTGCCTTTCCAGTATATGCCCGCAGCTGAATATGTTTACCGTGGCAACTGCAAAGCTCTCCTCCGCCCCCACAGGCGCCTGCAGTTCCGCTTCAATTTGCTGCACTTCTATTGTTTCTTCGGGCGCCGCATTTTCCCTGCCTATGCTGTATCCCGTTCCTATGCCCAGCATCAGAAAGGCAATGCCCAGCAGTATCGTCTGGTATGTTTTATGATTGTTATTCACTTTATCACGCTCCTTTTGGGCCTATTATTCCCAAAAGTCGGCGCCGTAAAACGCAAAACCGCCGGAAGAGACGATCTCCTCCGGCGGAATGGTTTATTCAGCTATTAGTTGTCGTGACGCTTCTGAGCCTTTTCTTCCAGCTCCTTCAGCTTTGCAGCGGGATCCTTTACCTTTGCCAGGAAGATCATAGCTGCGATGATGTAGGGCTTGTAGGAAGCTTCCTTGTAGAGAGGATCGCGATAGCGATCGAATACAGAAGCGGCTACCTCGCCTTCCTTGCAGGAAACATCGGTAATGTCAGCAGGGAGGCAGTGCATGTACATGGCCTTGCCGTCCTTGGTGAGAGCCATCATTTCCTCGGTGCACTCCCAATCCTTATGCTCGGCGTTCTGAGCCAGCAGGCGCTTCTCCAGAGCCTTGATGCCCTCCATGTCACCCTTGCCGTACAGCTCGGTGCGCTCTTCCATTGCCTTGAAGGGTGCCCAGCTCTTTGGATATACAACGTCGGCATCCTTGAATGCTTCTGCCATGGAGTTGGTGATTTCGAACTTACCGCCCTGCTCGGCAGCGTTCTTCTTGGCAACTTCCACTACTTCGTCCATTACTTCGTATCCCTCGGGGTAAGCGAGAGTTACGTCCATGCCCAGACGGGTCATCAGGCCGATGATACCCTGGGGTACGGAGAGGGGCTTGCCGTAGCTGGGGCTGTATGCCCAGGTCATGGCGATCTTCTTGCCCTTGAGGTTTTCTACGCCGCCGTAGAGGTTGATAAGATGCAGAGCGTCTGCCATTGCCTGAGTGGGATGGTCGATATCGCACTGGAGGTTTACCAGAGTGGGCTTCTGCTCCAGAACGCCGGCCTTGTGACCGTCGGTAACGGCGTCTACTACGTTGTGCATGTAGGTGTTGCCCTTGCCGATGTACATATCGTCGCGGATACCGATAACGGCTGCCATGAAGGAGATCATGTTTGCGGTTTCGCGTACGGTTTCGCCGTGGGCTATCTGGCTCTTGCCCTCGTCCAGATCCTGTACCTCAAGACCCAGCAGGTTGCAGGCAGAGGCAAAGGAGAAACGGGTACGGGTGGAGTTGTCGCGGAAAAGGCTGATGCCAAGGCCGCTGTCAAAAATCTTGGTGGAGATATTGTTCTCGCGCAGATGACGCAGAGCGTCGGCTACGGTAAATACGGCTTCCAGTTCTTCACGGCTCTTCTCCCAGGTAAGGAAGAAATCGCCTTCGTACATTTTCTCGAAATTCAGTTTATCCAGCTTATCGGTGAACTGCTTAACGTTGCTCATAGTATTCCTCCAAATATTTTTAAATTAACGGATGTCGTTGTTGGTCTTGCCGGCGCGGAACTGGCATACATCATCGGTCTTGTTCTCTGCCTTGTACATGGAGGGAACAAGGGCATACAGGGCTGCGCAGGTGGCAAGGTCCTGCTTCCAGATGATCTCATTGGGGGCATGAGCCTGGCTCTCTGCGCCGGGGCCGAAGCCTACGCAGGGGATACCGTAACGGCCCTGAATGGAAACGCCGTTGGTGGAGAAGGTCCACTTGTCGATCAGGGGACGATGACGCTTATCCATGGAAGAGGGTACGCCGATGCGCTCTTCGCCGAAGAGAGCCTTATGGGCATCGTAGAGAGCCTGTACGTGGGCGGCATTTTCCTTGTTGATCCAGGTGGGGAAATAGCACTCAGTCTCGTATACCAGGCCGGTCCATGCGGGGCGGTCATACATGTACATGGAAACCTTTACGTCGTCGCCATACTTCTTGCAGGCAGGCAGGTTGCGGATTTCTTCAAGGCAGGAATCCCAGGTTTCACCGGCGGTCATACGACGGTCAAGGGATACTGCGCAGGAGTCTGCAACGGCACAGCGGGAAGGAGAAGTATAGAATATCTGAGAAGCGGCGATGGTGCCGCGGCCCAGGAAGCGTGCATCTTCCCAATGATCGGGATTGTACTTGGCATCCAGCATCTTTACCAGACCCTTGATCTCGGTGCCTTCCTCGGCATCGTTTTCGTTGAGGGCGCGTACTTCCTGAAGGATGTCAGCCATCTTGTAGATAGCGTTATCGCCGCGCTCGGGAGCGGAACCGTGGCAGGATACGCCCTTTACGTCTACGCGGATTTCCATACGACCGCGATGACCGCGATAGATACCGCCGTCGGTGGGCTCGGTGGATACTACAAACTCGGGAACGATCTTATCCTCGTTGTAGATGTACTGCCAGCACATACCGTCGCAGTCCTCTTCCTGTACGGAAGCAACTACCAGAATCTTGTATCCCTCGGGAATGAGGCCCAGATCCTTCATTATCTTGGCACCGTAAACTGCGGATACTACGCCGCCTTCCTGATCGGAAGCGCCGCGGCCATAGATGATCTCGTCAGTCTCATACCCCTCATAGGGGTCATGCTCCCAGTTGTTGATGTTGCCGATGCCTACGGTATCGATATGTCCGTCGAAGGCAATGATCTTTTCGCCGTCGCCCATCCAGCCCAGTGCATTGCCCAGGGGATCGATCTCGGCCTTGTCAAAGCCCAGCTTGTTCATCTCCTCGATGGTGCGCCTAACAACGCCCTCTTCATCGCAGCTCTCGCTGGGAATGGCGATAAGGTCCCTGAGGAACTTGGTCATGTCGGGGATATAAGCCTGTGCCGCTTTTTTGATGCCTTCGTAGTCCATTGTTTATTCCTTTCTGTTTTTAAGAATTGAATTGATGAAAATGCGGAATTGAATGTCTGTTGGGCTGTGTGCCCTTTTCTTATTGTCAATTATATATCAGCCGCGCCGCATTTTCAATGACTAACCTAAAAATTTTTTAGTTTTTCGCAAAATTTTTATTTTGAGGCGTTTTTCAGTGCTTCAGCGGCGTATTACCGCCCCGTTTACATCCTGAATTATCTTTTTTTCATGCACCTTTACCCTGCCCCCCAGCAAAACATATTCCATTCCGGCGGCATATTGGCAGGGGTCGTCATAGCTGCCCGTTTCCATTATCTTTGCAGGGTCAAATATATTGATATCCGCATCCATGCCAACGGCAATGCTTCCCTTGCCCTTCAGCCTCAATGCCCGGGCAGGGGCTGATGTCATGATCTCTATCGCCCTTTGCAGGGCAATATCCCCCCGCTCCATAACATAGCGCTGAATTATCCTCGGGAAGCTTCCGTAAAGCCTTGGATGGGGTCTTCCGCCCACGGGATATATGGCATCGGATATGACGCTTGCTCCCTCTGTCCCGTATATGCGGGCAATGTCATCATCACAGGTAATGAAGTCTATCATGGTTACAGCGCAGTTTTCCTCTATAAGTATATTGCACAGACAATCCAGAGGAGTTTCTCCGCGCAGCTCTGCTGCCTCCGCAATGCTCCTGCCTTCGTATTGCTTATTTGCCTCGGTATTTACCACGGCGATAACGATATTCTCCCAGCCCACCATGCCGGCGATGTTGTCAAAATCACGGCCCTTGGCTATGCGCTCGCCCAGCCGGTTTCTGAGGGCGGCATCCTTCAGCCGCTCGATCACCTTCACGGTTCCCCCTTCGATAAAATCAGGGGGCAGCACATGCATCAGCTGGGTGGAGCCTGCAGTATATGGATATGCATCAAATGTTATATCCACGCCCTCATTTGCGGCATTTTGTATCAATTCCAGCGCCTCGGGTATCCGCTTGTTCCAGTTTCGCTTTCCCATGGCCTTAAGGTGGCTGATATGCACAGGGGCATTCAGCGCCCTGCCTATGGCAATTACCTCTTCAACGGAGCGGCACACGCCGTCACCCTCCTGCCGCATATGAAAAGCTATTGGTATATCCGTATTTTTCAGCGGCGCAAGACCCCGTATCAGTTCTTCGGTGGTCAGGAAGCACTCCGGAGCATAGCCAAGGCCAAGGGATACCCCAAGGGTGCCCGCCCCAAGCTCCCGCTCAAGCAGCGAATGGAAACTGTCGAAATCCCCTCCGTCCGGATGCCTGCCGCCATAGCCCAGTATTCCCGCCCAGATAGTGCCGCAGCCTGTCAGCATGCCAACATTCAGCGGCAGCTTTGTATTTTCAAGGCTCGCCATATATCCTGCGGTGCAGGATGTATCCACCTTATCCTCTATACGGCCCAATACCGGCTTAAGATAGCCCTTTAGCCCTTCATCCTCTCCGACAGGAGCAGGGCCCATGCCGCAGTTGCCGTTTACTATGGTGGTAAGGCCCTGCATCAGTTCGCCTTCGCCAAAGCCCTTGCGGAATACCGCCATATCCGCATGGCGGTGTATATCGATAAATCCCGGGGCAACGCACATGCCCTCTGCATTTATAACGGTTGCCGCCTCTGCGTCTATTTTCCCCACAGCGGCTATCCTGCCGTCTGAAACAGCCACATCGCCCATAAACGGGGCACTTTTGCCGTCGTATACAGTTCCGTTTTTTATAAGTATATCAAACATATTTTTCACCTTCCTGATTATGATTTTAATACCCCTTTTACCGATAATCAACGTATACCGTGGCACAAAGCGCAAAAATATGATAATGTAATCCCATGAAACATCTTTGGAGGTAGCTTTATGCCATCCGTACTGATAACCGGCGCTTCCCGCGGTATCGGCCGCGCCGCAGCCCTTGCCTTTGCAAAAGAAGGCTGGTGGGTAGCCGCAAATTATAATAATTCCCAAGCGGAAGCCCTGTCCCTTGTGGAGGAAATAAAGGCAATAGGCGGCACTGCCATAGCCGTAAAATGCGACGTATCGGACTACGCTGCCTGCGCTGCCATGGTAAAACAAACGGAAAACGCCTTTGGCCGCATTGATGCCCTTGTAAACAACGCCGGAGTATCCTGCGATATGCTCTTTACCGACACCACCCCCGCGGATTGGCGGCGTACATTCGCCATAAATACAGATGGAGCATACAACTGCTGCCATGCCGTATTAAATGGCATGATAAGCAGAAAAAGCGGTTCCATCATAAACGTCTCCTCCATATGGGGAGTAACCGGCGGCAGCTGCGAAGTGGCATACTCCGCATCCAAGGCGGCCCTCATAGGCCTTACAAAGGCCCTTGCAAAGGAAATGGGCCCCTCAAATATCCGGGTAAACTGCATTGCCCCCGGAGTGATAGATACCGAAATGAACAAAAACCTTACCACAGAGGATATTACCGCCCTCTGCGGCGAAACTCCCCTTTGCCGCATAGGCACTCCCGAAGAAGTGGCGGAAACCATACTTTTCCTCGCCTCGGAAAAAGCCTCATTTATAACCGGGGCTGTGCTGGGCGTAAACGGCGGATTGATAATATAAACTGCGAATATAAAAAACATTCCCGAAATACTTCGGGAATGTTTTTTTAATTTGAATTGATGATTAAGCGATTTTGTCCAGCCTTACCAGCAGATCATTTACGCACTTGATCTCGGAATCGTCTTCTACCAGAATGCCGAATTCGTCCTCGATGCTGAGGATAAGCTCGGTAACATCCAGAGAATCCAGATTCAGCTGATCTACGGTGGATTCAGGGGTGACCTGCTCTCGGGCTACGCCTGCGACCTCGTTCATTATCTCGCAGATGCGTTCGAAATTATGCATAATATAAGTCCTCCGCTTTGCAGCATACTCTATCATACTGCAAATATTGATAAAAAATACCATGACATTCTATCCGACTCAGCGTAATATGTCAATGCTTATTCAAGTGATATATAATATGATATAATGCATATGGCGCATTATTTCAGGAGGACAGCATGGCAAGGGTAGCCAGATCCGAAAGCAAAAGAAAAAAGCAGCGCGGTTCCTTCTTCAGAAAGGTTCTTGTTGCAATCATCATCGCGGTATTTATACTGTCGGTGGTTTTTGCCATGTCAAAAAATCCCTTTCAGGATATTCAGCTGCCGGGCTTCCCCCAAATCACGCCCTCTGTTTCCCCCTCCGCCGGGCCTTCGTCCACCCCGGCACCTGCTGAAGCCGCCCCTTCTCTGGACGTATACGTCATAGACGTGGGGCAGGGCGACAGCATGCTGCTGATATCCCCAAACGGAAAGACAATGCTTATCGACTCAGGCGAAAGCACCGCCATGTTCTCGGTGCGCTCGGTATTAAAAAGCCTGGGCATAAAGAAGCTGGACGCGGTTATCGCCACCCATCCCCACAGCGACCATATCGGCGGCATGCCCGGCATACTACGCTCCTTTGACGTGGAAGCCTTCTACATGCCGGATGTTTCCAATCCATCCGCGGCCTTCAGCGATATGGCCTCTGCGCTTAATGCCGCTTCCCTCAGGGTAAATTACCTTTCCGCAGAGCGCACACCTTCCATAGAATGGGATGAGGATGTCACCATAGAGGTGCTTTCGCCCTATGAAGATGTGGCTTATGACGGCATAAACAATTACAGCGCAATACTCAGGGTTTCCTACGGCAGCACCTCCATGCTGTTCACCGGAGATGCCGAAGGCGATGGCGTTTATTCCGCAGAATACACCGCCCTCGCAAGAAACACCCCGGATAAATTCCGCTGCACTGTGCTGAAAGTACCCCACCACGGCTCACTTTCTTCATTGTCCGACGCTTTTCTTTCCGCCGCCTCCCCCGAGTACGCGGTGATATCCACAGGCCGAAACAACGACTACGGTCACCCCCATCAAAGCACCCTGAACAAGCTTGCAAACAGCGGCATTGAAGTATTCCGCACAGATGAGCTGGGCACTATTCACGTATCCATGGACGGGGAAAACACCGCCATATCCGTATTGCAGAAAGCCTCCTCCGGTTTCCTTGCAAATATAGGCCAAAGCATAAAAAGTTTATTCAGCAAATAGGAGAACGTCATGAATTACACCGCACGCACCGTTACTCTCAAGGACGGCCGTACCGCATTGATGCAAAGCCCCTCCTCCGCCCACGCAGAGCAGATGATTACCTACATGAAAGCCATGTCCGCAGAGACGGAATGTGTCGGCCGCTATCCGGAAGAGATAACAGAAACCCCTGAATTTGAGGCAGAGCTGCTGGACAAAACCCTCCACAGCCCAAACAGTGTACAGATATCCGTATTCATGGGCGATACCATCGCCGCAAACGCCACCATTGCCCCTTACAGCGGCAGGATAAAATTTCGCCACAGAGCAATATTCGGCATAGCGGTGCTGAAGGAATACTGGGGGCTGGGAATGGGCAGGCTGCTGACCGATGCCTGCATACAGTGCGCAAAAGATATGGGTTATGCGCAAATCGAGCTTACCGCCCTGGAAGATAACCACAAGGGCACAGCCCTGTATAAAAGCGTTGGCTTTGAACAGTGGGGCCGGCTGGAAGGCGGCTCACACCTGAAGGACGGCAGCGTAAAAACCGAAGTATATATGGTGAAATATCTGTGATCGCGAGCATGCAAAAGGCGCCCCGTATGGGGCGCTTTAATGTTTTGCCTTGGTTTATTCGGCTGCTTCTTCCACTACTTCCTCTACAACTTCCTCAATGAGGCCGCCTTCGGCTTCGGCAGAGGCCTTTACAGCATCGCCGTCTGCGCAGTAATCGCAGGGGTCGTTGCGCTTTGCTTCGAAGGATTCATCCATGGTACCTTCATAAAGCACCTTGGAGCGAGCCAGAGTATGGCAGTCCTGATCAAGGTGATAGCTGCGGCCGTACTGAGTCCAGTATACTACGTCGCCATAGCCCAGCTCGGCAGCTTCGCTCTTTGCCTCTGCCAGATCCTCTGCGGAAGCGGGGTTGTAATCGATGGATGCGGCGCCTGCGATGAGCAGAGCGATGGCAGCGATCACAGATACGATCTTCTTGGTCTTCTTATCAAGGCTCTTATCCTTGAGCAGGATAACGATGAGGGGCACGAAGGCAATGATAGCCACGATAAGGCCCATCTGGCTGCACAGGAAGAACCAGAGCTTGTTCTTTTCGGAAGGAGGATTGATGCGGTTTGCCTTCTTCCAGAACAGGGAGCCCACGATAACAAACAGCATATCGATAACAAGGCCGCCGATGATAAAGGTCTTGATATCCAGCTGAGGCAGCCAGTACAGATAGCCGTTAAGGCGGAGAATTACGATCACCTCTGCGGCAATAGCCAGCAGCCAGAAGAAGATGGCCAGCAGGCGCTTGCCGGTGGCACGCTTTTTACGGGTCTGCTTGTCGCCGCCGTCCTTAACTTCCACTACTTCACGCTCTTCAGCCTCTGCCGCTCTGGTAGGGGCCTTGGCCTTTTTGGTTTCCTTCTTGGCAGAGGAAGCCTTTACTACTTCCCTTTCAATCTTCTTTGCCATTATCCAATTTCTCCCTTCAATTTATATATGTTAAATACATATAGAGCTTGTGTTAAACTATTATACCACTTCTTGTGTTTCATTTCAATGAAGCGATGCATATATAGGCTGTCTGACAGAATAAACTCCGGTCAGACAGCCTAAAGTCCTGATTACTTCTTTACGATTTTCTTCGGGGTGCTCTTCTTTGCTGTTTTCTTTGCAGCAGGCTTCTTTGCTGCGGTCTTCTTTGCGGCAGGCTTTTTGCTTCTGTCTATGTCGCTCATATCATCAACAAGCAGTGATGTCAGCAGATTGCCGAAAAGGCCTCCGCCATTGCCGCTGCTGCTGTTGCTGCTGCTATCATCGGAATCATCGCTGAGAAGCGCACCCAGCAGGCCGCCGCTGCTGTTGTTGTTATTGGAGCTGCCGCCCAACAGTGCGCCAAGCAGGTCGCCGCTGTTATTGGCGCTGTTGTTATTGTTATAGCTGTTGTTATTGCCGCCAAGCAGTGCGCCCAGCAGGTCGCCGCCGTTGTTGGCGTTGTTGTTATTGTTGTTATTGCCGCCGAGGAGTGCACCAAGCAGATCAGCGCTGCTGTCATTGTTATTGTTGTTATTGCCCAGCAATGCGCCGTCAAGACCTGTGGAGTTGCCGGAATTGCCGCCGCCAAGGAGCGCGCCCATCAGACCGCTGCCCATGGAGTTATTGCTGTTGTTATTATTGTAGCTGCTGCTATTGCCGCCGCCAAGCATGGAAGAAAGCATAGCTCCGCCAAGGCCGCTGCCCATGGAGTTATTGCTGCCGCCCAGCATGGAAGAGAGCAATGCGCCGCCAAGGCCGCTGCCCATGGAGTTGTTATTGTTGCCGCCGCCAAGCAGAGCGCCCATCAGATTGCCGGAGTTATTGTTGCCACCGCCAAGCAGTGCGCTCATAAGAAGAGCAGTACCGATATTGCCCATACCGGAGCCAAAGCCGTTGCCTGCACCGTTCTGTCCCACGTCGTCATCGGTAAACAGGGACAGCAGAGAGGACAGTCCTCCGGAAGAGGTATTGTTATTGTTGGTCTGGTTGCCTATAAGAGAAAGCAGCACAGGAGCCATCAGAGACAGAATGGAGGCAGTATTGCCGCGGGAGATGCCTGCTTTCTGAGCAAGGGCATCGGTAACGCCCTGCTTGTTGCTGCCCAGTATCTTGCCGATGATCTTATCGCCGTCCACTGCGTCTGCATTTTTCAGCTGAGCCGCTGCGGATTCGGAGCTTGCATGCTGACCCAAAGCGCCGAAAAGGGACTCTGCGCCTTCCTGAGTGCCTGCATTGTCGGCCATAGCCTGCACAAGCAGAGGAATTGCATTGCCCATTACGCTTTCTGCCTGATCCGCCTTTACGCCGGAGGCCTTTGCAATCTGCTTTACAGCGCTGTCGCTCATAAGCTCTTTGGCAAGTACATTGATTATGCTGCTCATTGTGTATGTTTCCTTTCAATTTGTAAGAGGATATTCTCAATGTATTATTATATATTAACGGCTCTGTATTTTAAAGTAATATTACACAAAAAAAGGACCCGAAGGTCCTTTTTTCGCCAAATGCATTTATTTGCATTATTTGATGGGATTGATGTGCCAGAGTTCCTTTGCGTATTCTGCAATGGTACGGTCGCTGGAGAACTTGCCTGCGCTTGCAGTGTTCATCAGGCACTTGCGGCCGAATGCGATACGGTCGCGATACTCGCGGTTTGCCCTGAGCTTGGCCTCAACATAGGGCAGGAAATCCAGCAGCAGATAGTAATGGTCTGCCCTGTGCCAGTTGGTGCCATCCAGCAGAGCGTTGTACAGCTCGCGGAACTTTCCGGTGCCGCCGTCGCTTACGGTGCCGTTTACCAGAGTATCCAGAACCCGCTTTACACGATATTCGCGATTGTAAATATCGCGGGGATTGTAGCTGTCCTTAATGCGGTTGATATCATCGACCCTTGCGCCGAAGATATAGTTATTTTCAGCTCCGGCTTCCTCGGCGATTTCGATATTTGCACCGTCGTAGGTGCCAAGGGTTACGGTGCCGTTCAGCATGAACTTCATGTTGCCGGTGCCGCTGGCCTCGGTGCCCGCGGGAGAAATCTGCTCGGAAATATCCGCTGCGGGGATAATATGCTCTGCATAGGAGCAATTGTAGTTCTGCACAAATACCACCCTGAGCTTATCCTGCATATCGGGATCGTTATTGATAAGGTTGGCGATCTCGTTTATATACTTGATAACGCTCTTTGCGCGCAGATAGCCGGGGGCTGCCTTTGCGCCGAAGATGAAGGCGGTGGGAGTAAAGTCGGTAAGGCTGCCGTCCTTGAGGGAATAATAAATATCCATTATGGACAGGGCGTTGAGCAGCTGACGCTTATACTCGTGAAGCCTCTTTACCTGTATATCAAAAATGAAGGAGGAGGGTATGCTTACGCCTTCCTTTTCTCTGATGATCTCTGCAAGCTGAGCCTTTTTGGTCTGCTTGATGTAATTGAACTGGGCAACGCTGTTATCATCCAGATGGTGCTTCAGGCCGGACAACTGGCTAAGATCCCTGAGGAATCCGTCGCCGATGCGCTCGGTAATGAAGGATGTCAGTTCCTTGTTGCAGAGACCCAGCCAGCGGCGCTGAGTGATGCCGTTGGTCTTGTTCTGGAACTTTTCGGGAGATACTGCGTACCAATCCCTGAACAGGTCGCTCTTAAGTATGCCGGAATGGATCTCGGCAACGCCGTTTACATAGGTGCCTGCAAATACCGCAAGACGGGCCATGTGGATCTGGCCGCCGGTTGCGATCTGCATGCGGTCGATCTGCTCCTGGCTTACGCCCTTTTCACGGAGCTCGGCGTTCTGTACTTCGTTTATGCGGCTGATAATGCCGGTGATCTCAGGCACAACGCTTGCTACCAGATCGTAATTCCACTTTTCCAGAGCTTCGCTCATGATGGTGTGGTTGGTGTAGCTGAAGGTTGCCCTTGCGGTCTTGAGAGCCGCATCAAAGTCCATGCCTTCCTTCATCAGCAGCCTGATAAGCTCGGGGATGGATACGGTGGGATGGGTATCGTTCAGCTGAATTGCGCAATGGGCGGCAAAGCCGGACATATCGTTGCCCCTTACGCGCTTGTAGCGACGGATAATATCCTGCATGGAAGCGCTGGAGAGGAAATACTGCTGCTTGAAGCGGAGGCGCTTGCCCTCATAGGTACTGTCATTGGGATACAGTACGCGGGTGATGTCCTCCACCTTGTTCTTCTGGCGAACGGCAAGGTCGTATTCCTGATCGTTGAACAGGTTAAAGTCGAACTCCTCGATGGGCTCGCTCTGCCACAGGCGCAGCGTGCCGATATTGTTGGTGCCGTAGCCGATAATAGGCATATCGTAGGGAACGGCAAGAACCTTTTCGTCGGCAAACTGAATTTCGACGGTCTTATCGTCTCTGCGGCGGCTCCAGGGATCGCCGTAGCGCTGCCAGTCGTCAGCCTTCTCTACCTGATAGCCATTTTCAAAGCTCTGCTTGAACAGGCCGAACTTATAGCGCAGGCCATAGCCTTCCAGAGGAAGGTCATGGGTCGCGGCGCTGTCCAGGAAGCATGCTGCCAGACGGCCAAGGCCGCCGTTGCCCAGAGCTGCATCCTCAATATCTTCGAGGGCATTTATATCAGAGCCCCTTGCTCTCAGCAGTTCCTTAATCTGATCCAACAGGCCAAGGCAGTAAAGGTTATTGAAAACCATTCGGCCCATAAGGTATTCCGCAGAAAGATAATATGCCCTGCGGACATGCTCATGTGCACGCCTTGCCAGACGCCAGTCATCGGATATGGCATACATGACCGCATTTGACAGCGCCTTGTGCAGCTGGTAAGTATTTGCTTCGGCAATCTCAATCTGATAATCGCCCCTGAGTTCCTCTTCCATGCGGCGGATTATCATGCTGGGTTCCATCATAGTAAAATTTCTCCATGTTTCTTATTTTTTGCCGGAGGTACATTCTCCCGCATTATCAAATACCAAAATAGTTTACCACAAACAGCCCATTTTGAGAACACCAAATAATCCGTTTTTTGTGTATCATTTACTTTTGTCCGCATTTTTTGCCTAAATACAGCCTGAAAATAAATGAAATGTTGACATACGATTTTATTGGAGCTATCATTTAAAATGTAAATCTTTCCGGAAAGGCCAATAAATGGAAACTGTAACCAGAGAAAAGCTCACCCGGGACTTTGGCGATGCCTTTTTGTCCCTGCAGCATACCAGCACATTGTGCATGCAGCTGCTGCTGAGCAAATACAATCTATATCCCGGTCAGCCTCAGGTGCTGTTTGCCCTGAAGGAGCTGGGCGCGCCCACCCAGAATGAGCTGGCGGCTTATCTCGGCGTGGGCAAAGCCTCTGCCGGCGTATCCATACGCCGTCTGGAAAGCGGAGGCTTCATCAAGCGTACCCGCGACAAAAAGGATACCCGCTGCATTCGCCTTTCCCTCACCGCCAAGGGTGAAGAATTTGCCCGCTGGTGCAGCATAGATTACGATATGTTCTTCACCACCATGCTGGAAGACCTTACCCCCGATGAAAGAGCCTCTGCCTACTCCTTTATTCAGGCCATGGAAAAGAGCCTTACCGGCCTTAAGGATCGTCTGGAAAGCTGATCGGTATATATCCAATAAAAATAATCACATCAGGAGGAATACTACTTATATGGTACAGTCCGTAAGCCTCAGCAAGATCCGCGAAGATGCGGATTACATCTTTCACAACGGCTTTGCATGCTCCGAATCCGTAATATACGCCATCCGCAAGAACTTCGAACTGGAAATGTCCGACGATGCCTTTGCCATGAGCACCGGCTTCCCCTGGGGTCTTGGCGGTATCGGCTGCATCTGCGGCGCAGTGGCCGGCGGCGCAATGTGCATCGGCTTTGTATTCGGCCGCCGCACCCCCGGAGATCCCTGCGCATCCAACTGCCAGAAGCTCACCAAGGAATTCGGTCAGGCCATCAGGGATAAGTTCAGCGCTACCTGCTGCGGCAAGCTGATCTCTAATTTTGAAGACCTCAATTCCCCCGGCCGCAAGGCACATTGCGCAGATATCGTAGCCTTCTCCGTTACCGAAGTTGCCCACATTATCTGCCGCGAGCTGGGAATCAAGGAAGAAGAATAATCAATTCAAAAAAACAAGGCTGTCTTCTCAGACAGCCTTTATTTTTTTGATTGCTATTCGGTTACGCCGTTTATTTCCACAAGGTTTTCGGGAGCAGCGTTTTCACCCTGGGCAAAGTAGTAGGAAAGAATATCCTCAATTGCAGGGGCGCTGGAAGAGCCGGACAGACCGTAGGGAACGCATATTACTATGGCGATCTCAGGCTCCTCACGGGGGGCAAAGCATACAAACCATGAGGTGTTTTCGATATCGATATTGGTGGCGCGGGCACCTACCTGCGCCGTTCCCGTCTTGCCGGCAAATGATTCCGTTTCAAGGTATTTTTCTATGAAGTCCCTGTCGGTAAAGGCCTGCGCCGCAGTACCGCCGTCCTCAGGGGACACAACGCCCTTCATGCCGGTCTTGATTGCGGCCCAGATATCGTCGGATATCTCCACCTGATTGAATATGCTGGGTTCAATGGTCTTTACTGTATTGCCGTTTTCATCCATTATCCTGTCAACGATATGGGCATCGTATACGGTACCCTCGTTGGCAATGGCGCTGACATAGCGTGCTACCGCTATTGGGGTTACCAGCGTAGTACCCTGGCCGAAGCCTGCACGGATGGTCTGGGTGGGCTTCCACTGTATTTCGTTGAGCAGCGAAGTTATGTCGTTTATCCAGTCGCTTCGCTCCTGAGTAATACCCTCGGGGATTCCCAGTTCCTCGCTGATAATGCGGCGGATACGGGAACCCTCACCGGTGATGGAGCCGTCCTGAAGCTCCATCAGCTTTTTGGCACAGCTTTCTATTGCGGCTTCATCCACCTCCATGTTTCGCATTTCGATAAACATAGCAAGGCGTTCCTTCAGCTTGCGGTAGATAAGGCTGGGCAGGCTGGTCTTCTGGTTGTAAACCTCAAGGGTGCCGTCCTCTCCCATAAGGGTATTATCGAACAGTATCTGCTGACCGCCAACGATACCCTCCGCTTCGCCTGTAAGCTCTATGCCGGTCCTGCTGGTAAGACCCATTTTGCCGGACCACTCGTTAAGCTTATCTATACCAACGCGGTTTGCAACCTCGCAGAAGTAATAGTTGCAGGAGTTTTTAACCGCATCCGCAAGGGTCTGATTGGCATGCTGACCGATCCTCGAGCGGGAAGAAAGATGACATTTAGGCGCATTCTGGGATATTTCAACAGGCTTTCCGGTTTCGTCGGTATACCGTATGATGTATTCCCAGTCACAGCTGATGGGCTCGTTTATATCCAGTACACCCTCAGCGGCGCCTGCTATGCCGGTAACCATCTTATAGATGGAGCCGGGAGCAAGTCGGGTGGATATGGCCTTGTTTCTGGTGGGTGTAGTTTTTGCCGCCCAATCGCTCTGGAAAAGCTCCTCTGCCTGCTCAGTGCTGAGGCCCTCAATAAACCAGTTGGGGTCAAAGGAGGGATAGGATGCCATGGCAAGCACCTGACCGGTATTTGCATCCATTACCACCGCGGCGCCGGTCTGGGCTTTTTCTATACCATCCACCTTGCCGTTGGTCTTCTCCTCGTAATCGGCATAGTTTTCTTCTATTTTGTTTATTTCTCTGTCGTTTATGTTGAGGATAAGGTCTGCAAGGGCCTTTTCCACAACTGCCTGCAGCTCTATATCCAGCGTCAGCATAACGTCGTTGCCGTCGGTAGCAGGTATATAGTCCAGCTCGCGGATAGTACTGCCGTTTTTGTTTACCTCAACCTCGCGCCTGCCCTTATGCTCATTGGTGGATCCGGTAAGGTATTCCTCCATGGTAGCTTCAATTCCGGATACGCCCACGTAATCCTCATAGGAATAGCCGTAATCCTGCATCATCTCTTTGGTAACGGTTTTTCCCAGATATCCCACAACATGGGCAGCTGTGGTACCTCTGGGATATACCCTGATGGTGCTCTGCGAGGTCTGGAGGCCGGTAAGTTCATCCGCCCTCAGCTTGATTTCCGCAACCACCTCCATGCCCACGTCGTAGGCGATGGTGATGGGCTCATATGCGCGATAGTTGTTCAGCAGAACTTCCTGACGTATGGAAATTACCTTATTTGCTTCCTCAAAGCCCAGCTCTTCCGGAATGAACCAATATCCCCTGAGCATATTGTAGGCTTCTTCCGCCGTGGGCCATTCGCTGGTATCCCACTTGGACTTGTCCTTTATTTCGTCGTCATATTCGATATAGAAGCCCATGGCTTCGCAGAAGTTCTTGTATCGGGCTACGATCGCGGCCTTGCTTTCAACTCCCCAATCGTAATAGAAATTGCCCTCTTCATCCCGGCGGATGTATGATGTGTCTATGGTTTTGCCGCCGCCCGCCTCCACTATTTCGATAGCCTTGATAAGGGCATCGGTATATACTGCGGAGTCATAGTCTGAGCGGTTATCCGCATCGCGCAGGAATTCAACGTTATAGCTGTTTTTGCTGTATGCAAGGACAACGCCGTTGCGGTCCAGTATTCTTCCCCGGGTTCCCTTTATATCGATCGAGTTTGTTCTTCGGTTGGTTGCATCATCGGCGTACTCTGCGCCCTCCACCATGGTTACCTGATACAGCTGATAGACCAGCGCACACATGAGGAACGCAAGCACCAATATTAATATTATGTACCTTGACAGGACATTCTTCATTTTATTACTTTACTCCTCCGGCGGTGCGGTCATAGCGCTTCTTGGCGGACAGCTGCAGCCTGGGCTTAAGGTAAAGGTATACCGGCAGGCATATTGCGGCCGTCATAAGGGATGAGGGTATAATATAGGTGGCCAGCATTTCGAAATAACTGAAAGAGCCGCCCATAAAAGCGGTTACCACTGCCATAAAGTTTTCTTTAAAAAATGCGCATATCGCAGCGGTTGCAATGGGGATAAAAATATTATCCGCAAAGTATTTTTTGTAGAATATGCCGCCGATCATACCGGCAAGCATGTATGCAAGGGAGCTGATGCCAACAGCCTTGCCGAAAAGCACGTCAATTACAATGCCGGCAAGGCAGCCCGCCAATGCGGCATCCGTAGTACCCAGCAGTATGCCCATACATACAACTGCCGCCAGCACACAGTCCGGCACGATGCCGAAGATATTCACTTTTGCAAATATCACGGAATCCAGCAGCATGGAAATTCCAAGAGTAAGGGCAACGTACAGCCGATACATTATTCCTCCTCCTGAGCTTCCATGTTGACTATCATTACTTCTTCAAGGCGCAGAAAATCCACCGCAGGCTGAATTATGGCATTTCTGTCTTCGGTGTTTTCGTTTGCGCGGGAAACCTCGGTAACTGTGCCTACGATAATGCCCTTGGGGAAAATGCCTCCTATACCGCTTGTGAGAATATTGTCGCCGGGAACAAGGTCATATCCGCTGGGCAGGTAATAAAGCTCCAGCTTTTCCTTTTCGTCTATATTGAGTATGCCCCTGGCAAAGCCATAGTCGCGGGTGCGCTCAACCATAACGCTTACGTCGGATGTGCTGTCGATTATGGAAGTTACCTTGCAGGTATTTGCGCTGACGCTGCTTACCCTGCCAACCAGACCCTGAGCATTTACCACGGCCTGATTTTCCTTGACTCCGTCATTGCGGCCTGCGTTGAGGGTAAATTCGCTGAACCATACGCCCTGGCTCTTGCCGATAACATTGGCGGTAACGTAGGAATAGTTTTCCGTGATATCGGTATAATTCAGCAGATTCTTAAGGCGGGCGTTTTCCTCGCGGAGAGTGTTCAGCTCGTTTTCGATTATTTCATACTGGGCCAGCTGCACCTTGAGCTGCTCGTTTTCCTTATCAAGGTCGGTGGAGCTGAATACCCTTTCGAAGAAATCGATAATGGAGTTTGACGCCTTTACAGAGAAGGACTGTATGGGAGACAATACGGAATTTACGGCATCCTCAATAAAGCTCACCTGAACCCTGTCATATGTGACGGCGATCAGTATGGCCAGAACCGCAATTACTGCCAGCAGGATCACAAAACCTCTGCTGCGAAAAAAGCCACCCATTGAACCTCTCCTTATGTGTCTTTGCGGCTATTGTCAAATTCAGACAAACCGCATGGATTCCCGATAATTATTATAAATGCAAGCACCGCCACGCGCAAGGCGTGACGGCAAAACGTTACATTCTGTTTACCCAATATATCAGATTCGGTAAAAATATGGATTATGCGCTTATGGAATCGTGGCACAATCCCGCCTCTTCCCCCATATCCAGCGCCATCAGCGCCCCCTTTACCACGCAGTTTTCCGGATCCTCCGCCACCTGCACAGCCATGCCGGTTTCCCGGCTTATCAGCTCTGCGATGCCGTCAAGGTTTGCCCCGCCGCCGGTAAGGGTTATGCCGGTGGTATAGATATCCCCCGCAAGCTCGGGCGGGGTTTGGGCAAGGGTATCCTTTATTGCGCCTATAATAAGCCTGAGCTGGTTTTTTATTGCGTAGCTTATTTCCCCCTGCCTTACCACTATGCTTTGGGGAAGACCTGTTTCTGTATTTCTTCCCCTCAGCTGCATATGCTCCTCTCCGCCCAAAAGTGCGCTGCCTATTGTGGTTTTTATCTGCTCGGCGGTACGTTCTCCTATGCTCAGGCGGTGTTCATTTTCGATGAACTCCGCTATGGCCTTGTCTATGTGTGTGCCACCCACCCGTACCGACTTATGGGCTGCAATACCTCCCAGCACCACCACAGCCGCATCCGTAGTGCCGCCGCCCATATCCACCACCATATGGCCTACGGGCGCAGTGACCGGCAGCCCTGCGCCTATTGCGGCGGCAAGGGCTTCGTTCAGCAGGATTATTTCCTTTGCCCCGGCGTTTTTTGCGGCTTCCATAAGCGCCCTCCGCTCAATATCGCTTACGCACAGCGGAAGGCACAGCGCAAGCCGTATGCCCATGGGTCCCGCCTTTCGCCCCAGCGCCTCCCGTATGCAGTAGCGTATCATTGCCTCCGCCAGCTCCATATCGGATATTACTCCGTCCCTCATCGGATAATTTACCGCCAGCTGTCCCGGCGTGCGTCCCAGCATAAGCATGGCCCTGCTGCCTATTTCTATTATTTCTCTTTCCTCCCCTATGGAAACCGCCACTGCGCTGGGCTCTCTCAGCACAATACCCCTGCCCCTTATGGCGGCAAGGGTATTCACCGTACCCAGATCCAGCGCCATTCCCTCGGAAAGAACATCCCTCAATATCTTAATTCCAAACACTTTATGGATACCTCCCAATCAGTTATAGGGAAAGTATTTCCATGTATTGTTTCTGTTATACAAGGGGGATTGTACAGCAATGCGCCTTATGGTATCCTATTTGTGATTTTGAAATGCAGAGGTGCTTTATGGAGCTTATTCTCGCCTCCCAGTCCCAGCGGCGCAGGGAGCTTTTTCAGCTGATAGGTCTGGAATATACCTGCATTCCCAGCGATGCGGATGAAAACGTAGCCTTTACCCAGCCCGGCGAATTTGTTGAACAGCTGGCCCTCAGAAAGGCCGCCGCCGTAAAAAAGGATCATCCCGGAAGCTGCGTAGTCGGTTCGGATACGATCGTATGGCTGGATAATGAGATAATAGGCAAGCCCCGGGACAGGGATGATGCATACCACATCCTCCGCAAGCTGTCCGGCCGCACCCATACCGTATACACCGGCATAGCCGTGCTGACGGATGATTCCACCCAGCTTTGCCATGAAACCACCCGCGTTACCTTTGAAGAGCTTTCGGACGAGCTTATCTGGGACTATATCGATACCGGCGACCCTATGGACAAGGCGGGCTCCTACGGCGTACAGGGTCTTGGCGCCGTATTGGTAAAAAAGGTGGACGGCTGTTATTTCACGGTAATAGGCATGTCCATACCCAAGCTGTGCGAAATGCTGAAAAACGCAGGCATATATCCACGCTGGCAAAATCGCTGCGCAGCAAAATAACCCCCCGCAACGTAAAAAGCAGACACTGCTGTGTCTGCTTTGTTTTGTATTGATTATGATTTATTATTCATCTTCGCCCACATTGTGGCACATCTTGTAGGCAAGGCAGATGAGGCTGTCGGTCATGTGGATATTTTCGACGGGGACCTGAGCGGTAACGTCGGTGGGAGCAAAGTTCCATATGCCCTTTATGCCTGCCTGGACCATGCGGTCGGCCAGCTCCTGAGCCACGCTCCTGCGGGCGGCAATAATGCCTATGGAGATGTTGTTTTCCTTAACGTATTCTTCCAGCTTGCTGATATGCAGTACAGGCTTGCCGTTTACTTCGTCTCCTATCATGTCCTCATTGATATCGAACAGGGCGGTAATGCTGAAGCCATGCTGCTCAAAATGATCAAAGCTGGCAAGGGCGCGGCCGATATTGCCTGCGCCGGCAACGATAGCCTTGTGGTTTTGATTGAGAGCCAGAATGTTTTTTATCTCGTTGAGCAGAGTGGTCACATTGTAGCCGTATCCCTGCTGACCAAAGCCGCCGAAGCAATTGAAATCCTGCCTGACCTGGGATGCGTTAAGGCGCATCATCTGGGCCAGCTTGCCGGAAGAAATGCGCTCCACGCCCTGAGCCTGCAGCACCTGCAGCTGCCTGTAATACTTGGGCATGCGCCTTATAACCGCCTCGGAAACCCTGCGAAATTCCATACTATTCCTCCACCTTTATAACCATAGGGCAACAATACGCCCATCGTCCATTATCATAAATTATTATACGCCCTGCATGCGGTATTTTCAAGTGCGTTTGATAACATCTCGACAATCATGCTTTATTTTTATCAGTGCGTTTCCTGTCCCTTTCAAGTATGGGAGCAAGGTATCTTCCGGTATGGCTTTGCTCAGCTTTGGCAACCTCCTCGGGAGTGCCCGCGGCAACGACCGTACCGCCGCCCGCGCCGCCTTCGGGACCCATATCGATTATGTAATCGGCGCACTTGATAACATCCAGATTGTGCTCTATTACCACGACCGAACTGCCGCCGTCCGCAAGGCGCTTGAGAATATCCAGCAGCCTTTCCACATCCGCCATATGCAGGCCGGTGGTGGGTTCATCCAGCACATACAGGGTTTTGCCGGTATCTCTTCTGGACAGCTCTGTGGCCAGCTTTACACGCTGAGCCTCGCCGCCGGAAAGGGTGGTTGACGGCTGTCCCAGCTTGATATAGCCAAGGCCGACATCCTGAAGGGTCTGCAGCTTGCGCCTTATCCTATCTATGGGACGGAAAAACTCCAGCGCTTCCTCCACCGTCATATCCAGCACATCGGATATGCTCTTTCCCTTGTATTTTACCTCAAGGGTTTCCCGGTTGTAGCGCTTGCCCTTGCATACCTCGCAGGGCACATATACATCGGGCAGGAAATGCATCTCTATCTTGAGCATGCCGTCGCCCCGGCAGGCCTCGCATCGTCCGCCCTTCACGTTAAAGCTGAAGCGGCCGTTATTATATCCCCTCACCTTTGCATCGGGGGTCATTGCGAATATGTCCCTTATCATATCAAAGAGGCCGGTATATGTGGCAGGATTGCTGCGGGGTGTGCGGCCTATGGGAGACTGGTCAATGTCGATTATCTTATCCAGCTGATGTATGCCCTCTATGCCATCACATACATCCTTGGGACAGTGCTTTGCCCTGTTGAGGTCATGGAGCAGCGTCTTTTTTACCACCTCATTCACAAGGCTGCTCTTTCCGCTGCCGGATACGCCGGTAACGCAGGTGAATACGCCCAAGGGTATATCCACATCCACATTTTTAAGGTTGTTCACCCTTGCGTTCTTTACCCTGAGCCAGCGCCCGTCATTGCTGCGGCGTTCCTCGGGCAGGGGAATAAACCTTCGGCCGGAAAGGAACCGGCCGGTAATGGACTTTTCGGATTCCATTATCTCATTGGGGGTGCCTTCGGCAACTATTCTGCCGCCGTGTTCTCCTGCGCCGGGACCGATATCCACAAGGTAATCTGCGGCGAGCATGGTTTCTTCATCATGCTCCACAACGATAAGGGTATTGCCCATATCCCGCATGCCCTTGAGGGTATTCAGCAGCCTTGCATTATCACGCTGATGCAGGCCTATACTGGGTTCGTCCAGTATATACAGCACACCCATAAGGCCGCTGCCTATCTGAGTCGCCAGGCGAATGCGCTGTGCCTCGCCGCCGGACAGGGTGCACGCGCCGCGGGACAGGGTAAGGTAATCAAGGCCCACATTCCTGAGGAAGCCCAGCCTTGCGCTTATCTCCTTCACTATGCGCTCGGCTATCATGCGCTCTGTTTCAGACAGGGTCAGGCTGCTTATGAAATCCTCCGCCGCAGATACCGTCATGTCGCTGACCTCTGCAATGGATTTGCCGCCCACGGTCACCGCAAGGCTCTCGGGCTTAAGCCTTTTGCCATTGCACTCGGGGCAGGGGATATTTGACATGTAGCTTTCGATGACCTGCTTCATGCCGTCGGACTGGGTTTCATGATAGCGCCGCTCAAGGTTGGTGATGATCCCCTCAAAGGAGGTCTTGAATGTGCCGCTGCCATACTCGCGCTGGTAGCTGACCTCCATTTTTTCATCACCTGTGCCGTACAGCAGTACCTGCTTTGCCTTTTCGGGCAGCTCTTCATACGGAACATCCATGGAAAAGCCATAGTGCTTTGCTATTGCGCCAAAGTACATTTCTGCCATGCTGCCGCCGCTTGCGCCGCTCTGCCAGCCGCTAACGTTAATTGCGCCCTCGGAAAGGCTGAGGCTTTTATCCGGCACGACCAGATCGGGATCAACCTTCATCAATGAGCCCAGGCCGCTGCAGCAGGGACATGCGCCGTAGGGGTTATTGAAGGAAAACATGCGGGGAGTAAGCTCCGGTATGCTTATGCCGCAATCGGGACAGGAATACTTCTCGGAAAACAGCAGTTCTTCCTTGCCTATAACGTCCACCTTTGCAAGGCCGTCGCCAAAGGCGAATGCGGTTTCCATGGATTCCGCAAGGCGGCTTTCTATGCCAGGCTTTATTATGAGCCTGTCCACTATAACGTCTATGGTGTGCTTCTTCTGCTTATTAAGGGGAGGTACTTCGTTTATGTCATACACTTCCCCATCCACCCGCACGCGGACGTAGCCGTCCTTGCGTATCTGCTCCAGCAGCTTTGCATGCTCTCCTTTTTTGGAGCGCACAGCGGGGGCGATGATCTGTATCCTGCCCTCTCCAAGGGACATTATCCTGTCCACCACCACGTCTATGCTCTGCCGCTCTATGGGCAGACCGCACTTGGGGCAATGGGGATGGCCCGTCCTTGCGTACAGCAATCTGAAATAGTCGTGTATTTCGGTTACGGTGCCCACTGTGGAGCGGGGGTTGTTTGATGTACTTTTCTGATCGATGCTTATGGCAGGAGAAAGGCCCTCGATGTAATCCACATCCGGCTTATCCATCTGCCCAAGGAACAGCCTTGCATATGAAGAAAGTGACTCCACATATCTGCGCTGTCCTTCTGCGTATATGGTATCAAAGGCCAGAGAGGACTTTCCGCTGCCGCTGAGGCCTGTGAATACTATTAATTTATTGCGGGGAAGGGTTATATCTATATCCTTGAGGTTATGTTCCCTTGCGCCCCTGATTATCAGCTGTTCGTTCATTGCTTTTTCCTATTTTCTGGTTCTTCCTCTTGCGTTCCGCTTGCTGCCGGGCGTTCCCGGGGCAACCTTTTTAGGTTTATCCTCTCCGGTAAGATCAAAGAGCCTGTCCCTCAGCTTTGCGGCGGTTTCAAAGTCCAGTTCTGCCGCTGCAGCCCTCATCTGCTCACGCAGCAGCTCTATCTGAGCCTCCCGGTTTTCCTGCAGCTTTTCCTTGGGTCTGCCGCTTATTTCGATTATGTCGTGCACCGCCTTGGTTATGCTCTTTGGGGTTATGTTGTGGGCAATGTTGTATTCCTGCTGTTTTTCCCTTCTGCGGGCGGTTTCATCTATGGCCGCCTTCATGGAGGGGGTTATCTCGTCTGCATACATTATTACATGGCCCTCCGCATTTCGCGCGGCGCGGCCTATGGTCTGTATGAGGGAGGTGGATGAACGGAGGAAGCCCTCCTTATCCGCATCCAGTATTGCCACAAGGCCCACCTCAGGCAGGTCAAGACCTTCCCTGAGCAGGTTTATGCCTACCAGCACGTCAAATTCACCAAGGCGCAGATCCCGGATTATCTCCATGCGCTCTATGGTTTCTATTTCGGAATGCATATACCTTACCCTTACTCCCATCCCGTCAAGATACTCTGTCAGCATCTCCGCCATGCGCTTTGTAAGGGTGGTAACCAGTACTCTGTGCCCTTTTTCTGTGGTTTTTCTTATTTCGCCCAGCAGGTCGTCAACCTGACCGGTCACGGGACGGATATCAATTTCGGGATCCACAAGGCCGGTGGGGCGGATAACCTGCTCCGCCACCCGCTCGGCAAGGCCCAGCTCATAGTCGCCGGGGGTTGCGGATACGCAGATAAGCTGATGTATCCGCTCCTTGAATTCGTCAAACTTCAAGGGCCTGTTGTCAAAGGCGCTGGGTATGCGGAAGCCGTATTCCACCAATTCCCTCTTTCGGGACAGGTCGCCGCTGAACATGCCCCTTACCTGAGGCAGGGTAACGTGGGACTCGTCTATTATCATGAGGAAATCATCCGGGAAATAATCGATAAGGGTATACGGAGGCTGACCGGGGCTGCGTCCGTCAAAGTATCTGGAGTAGTTTTCTATGCCCTGACAATAGCCTATCTCCCTCATCATCTCCATGTCGTACAGGGTGCGCTGTTCAAGACGCTGTGCCTCCAACAGCTTATCCTGCGCCTTCAGCTCAGCCACCCTGTCGTAAAGGTCCTTTTCTATTGCCTCAAGGGCCTGAATCAGCTTGTCTCTTCCGGTGGCATAATGGGAAGCGGGGAACACCGCAACGTGAGCCCTGTCCAGCAATATCTCGCCGGTAAGACAGTTCACCTCGCTGATGCGCTCGATTTCATCCCCAAAAAACTCCACCCTGAGAGCCTTGTCCGACCAGTTTGAGGGGAATATCTCCAGTACGTCGCCTTTTGCCCTGAATGTGCCGCGGACAAAGTCATATTCATTGCGCTGATACTGTATATCCACCAGCTTACGCATGACTTCATCACGGTCAATCGTCATGCCCCTTCTCAGGGATATTGACAGCTTGAGGTATTCCTCGGGGTCGCCCAATGCGTATATGCAGCTGACGGAAGCCACAATTATAACATCCCGGCGCTCATTGAGGGCGCAGGTAGCGCTATGGCGAAGCTTGTCTATTTCGTCATTTACCGTGGCAACTTTTTCGATATAAGTATCGGATGCGGCAATATATGCCTCGGGCTGATAGTAATCGTAATAGGATACGAAATACTCCACTGCGCTGTCCGGAAAAAACTCCCTCAGCTCACCGCATAGCTGTGCCGCAAGGGTCTTGTTGTGGGCAATGACCAGAGTGGGCATCTGCACCTGCTCTATTACCTTTGCCATGGTATAGGTTTTGCCGCTGCCCGTTACGCCCAGCAGCACCTGCAGCTTTTCCCCTGCCTTTACCCCTTCGCTGAGCGCAGCAATAGCCTCAGGCTGATCACCCTGAGGCTGAAATGGGGATACTACTTTGAATTCACCCATGTTTATTGCTTAATTAATCCTCGAAATCCACAGAAATACCATTCTGCAGTACGGTATGGATATACTCCTTTACCTTTACATGCTCGGGATGATCGGCATATACGGCAAGATCCTCGCGGGTAGCAAACTTTGCCACCAGAGCAAGGTCGTAGCTCCTTGCGCTGCCAATGAAATCTGCGCCGGCTTCCATGCTGATAAGGCCGGGAACTTTGCCCACCAGACCCTTGAGCATGGGAGCTATCTTTTTTGCCTCTTCCCGGTCAGTGTACTTGTGGCATACGATGTGAGTTACCATTGTGTTATCTCCTCGTTTAATGGATTTATCAATAATTCAACGATGCGCTGTTTACGTTTCCCATTATAGCACAGCCATCGGATTATCTGCACTATAATATTCCCTCTTTTCCACTTTCCCACTATCGCTCCTGCTTCATCGACGATGTTATTCTTCATGTATAGTTTTTCATATCTCATCGGGAGGTAAAAATTCATGAAGATGCTTCTGCTGCTGTATGCGGGGATCATTCCCCTTGTGCCTCTCATAGGGGCGGAAATATTTAAGCGCCGGAAGGATATCCCCCGGCGCAATGTGTGTTATGTGCTATTTGCCCTTCAGCTTATGCTCAGCATATCCTACGCTGTGGATTATCTGAGCCGCTGAGGCTATTTGTTCATTTCGTATATGCGGGCAAGTCCTTCTAGGGTAAGGGTGGGATTTACCACGTCAATACGCCTGGTTTCGTTGGCAATCATGCCGGACATGCCACCGGTGGCAACAACGGTGGGCTTTGCGCCCAGTTCTTTTTCAATCTGCTGAAGGATATAGTCCACCTGGCCAACGTAGCCGCGTATCAGACCGGACTGTATGCCTTCTTTTGTGTTGGTGCCTATTACCTTTTCAGGCATTACATATTCAACCTTGTGAAGCATTGCCGCCCGCTCCACCAGGGCATCCGCAGATACCATTATGCCGGGGCAGATAAGACCGCCAAGGAAATCACCCTCTTCGGAGATAACAGCAAAGTTGGTAGCAGTACCGAAGTCAACAACCACACAGGGGCCGCCGTAGCGATGATAGGCCTCAACGGAATTGCAGATACGGTCGGAGCCCAGCTGGGATGGCAGATCATACTTGATATTCAGCCCAAGATTCAGCTCGCTGCTTACGACCATTACCTTGCGGCGATGGAAATACAGCTCACACATATGCTCCATGGTGTAGTTCATGGAAGGAATTACAGAGGACATGATTATGCCGTCCACCGATTCGGTGGGTATACCCAGATGGTTGAAAAAGCTTTCCATCATGGTGCCGTATTCATCGGCAGTGCGCAGATGATTGGTCTGCAGCCTCCATGAATTTTTAAGCTTGCCGTCTACGAAGAGGCCGGTCTTTATATTGGTATTGCCTATGTCCATTACCATCAGCATAGGTAAAAAATCTCCAATCGCAAATTATAATTTAGTTGCTGCTGTTTCTGTTTGTGTATGCGCTTATCGCCTTGCCCACAGCGGTACAGATAACAACTGCGGCTATTGCCTCGATTATGCCGTTGCCCGCAACGATGCCCATCAGGGTGGCTGCCAGTGCGCTGCCCGCCACGCCCATTGCGGCAGCTGTCTGCTCAAATGCAAGTATATACAGTCCGCCGAGGAAGAAAACCGTATTGGTCATACTGCCCACGAATGCGCTTATGCCCATTGCGGCCGCCTGCCGCTTGCCTGTGCCGCCGATAAGCTGATATACAGAGGCAGCAAAGAAGCCGGTGAGTATACGAGGAAGGAAAAGCACCGCGAGGATGAGCAGCAGATTGTATGCGCCGAATCCCGTGGTGGTGCCCAGCATTATGGCAGCGATGGCATCAGGTGTGGTAAAGCACTTTATGAAGCTGGTAAGGCCAAAGAAAAAGCCCAGCACCGCACCGCCTTTTTTGCCGAGGGTATAGCCGCCCACAATTACGGGAATATGCACCGTGGTTATGGAGGCCATGGGCAGGTATATATATCCGAGAGGAGTAAGACCCAGCAAAAATACCACAGCAACAAACATGCCGTACAGTACAAGCGTCCTTACGCTTTTTTCTCTCATCAGCAGTTTACCTCCTTGATTCAGCCTTTATTATCACAATTTATTATTTTAACATTTGATTCATGAATATGCAACACATCCCGACAGTCAAGGAAAGTTAACAAATTGTACTGATTTTTAAGACCACTAAAGGCTTTACCTCGCCCTTTAAATCACATATAATAAAAGGGCATAGGCAATGCATTTTGCCGCCGCATTTTCATAACAATACCAAAGAGAAAGCGGAGTAATAATGGAAAAAAAGGCCAGAGAAAAGACCTCAAGAGAAAAAACTTCCAGAAAACAGAAAAAGCAATCCTCAAACAAGGCTCTCAAGACCCTGCTTATTGTGCTTGCTGCGCTGGTTGCGGTTTTGGGTACCCTGTATTATTTCGTAATATACAGAGAACAGCAAAGGGTGGCCATTATGAACGGCACCACCTTCCACGAAGGTATCTCTGTAAACGGAGTTGATATTTCCGGCATGACCATGGATGCAGCCCGCGCTGCCATTGCGGATACCGCCGAAAAGGAAATCGTCTCCGGAATACACCTCAATTTCACCTGCAACGGTCAGAGCTACACCGCAGATTCCTCCTGCTTTACCGTCACCTTCAATACCGAAGAGGTGCTTGCAGAGGCAATGGCTCTTGCCCGTGACGGCGAGTATACCGTCCTTCGTGAGCAGATGATGGATATAAAGGAGAACGGCCGCGAATTTACTCTGGAATACACCGTGGAACCCACCGGAGTAGAGGCATTCATACACACCTTCGCCGATGCCGTGACCATTGCTCCCACCCCCGCTTCCTATACCGTCCGCATGCCCGCCATCAAGGAAGGCACCAACGCCCCCGATACCCGCAATCTGGGTCTTATCGGTGAAGCCGCAAAAGAAGCCAAGCTGAGCGAAGAGGCCATCGCCATTACAGACGTCCGTGATGTATTCTTCGAGTTTGTGGAAGCCGTGGACGGCTACGGCGTGGATATCCCCGCCCTTATGGAAACCGTCAAGCAGCGCTGCGATGGGCTGGATTTCGGCGATATCGAAGTTGTGATGGCCCCCATACAATCCGATGTTACCATCGAAACACTTAAAGAGACCCTTGTTCTCAGAAGCTCCTCCTCCACAAGCTACCGCAGCAAGCGCCGCAATGAAGGCCGCTGCTTCAATCTTGAAAAGGCCTGCGGCATGGTTTACGGCAAAACTCTCCTGCCCGGCGAAGAATTCTCCGCCAACGGCATACTGGGCGACCGCACCTTTGAAAACGGCTGGAAAGCTGCTCCCGCTGTTATCTCCGGCGGCGCAGACCATGAGGATCAGCCCGGCGGCGGCGTATGCCAGATAGCCACCACCACCTATATGGCTGTATTGCATGGCGATTATGAAGTGGTTTCCCGCCGCGCCCATTCCACCCCCAGCGGCTATCCCGATGGCCTTGACGCCACAATAAACACCGTTACCGGCGAAATCGACTTCAAGTGGAAGAACAATACCCAGTCTCCCGTATATATATTCACCTGGATAGATACGGTAAACTACAATGTAAATTGTGAGATCTACGGCGAAGCTTTCCCCGCAACCTTTGACGAAATAGAGCTCAGCTCCACACTGGTGGAAGAACTGGTGCCCGGCATGCCGGAATATGAAGTAAAGAGCTCCCTCTACGCCCCCTACTGGATGGTAAAGAACGAAGCCGTTACCGGCTATATCTACGAATCCTTCAAGACCTACAAGCTCAAGGGTGAAGTAGTCGAAACCAAATCCATCGGCAATACCACCTACAAGATGCACCCCATCCGCTACTATGTATGGCCCGGCTATGCAGGCGAGCCCCTGGATCCCGCCTATCAGCTGGTGGAAGGAGATGACGGCAACTATACCCTTGCCGCACCGGCCATCGATCCCAACGCAGTACAATAAACCGCACACAAAAAAGTCCGGCTTTTGCCGGACTTTTTATTTTGCTTTACATCTTTGTCTTCGGAGTGCATATCAGTGCAAACAGATACCCGAATACTATTGCCGCAGCAACGCCGCCTGCCGTGGCGGTGATCCCCCCTGTAAATGCGCCCAGTATGCCCTTTTCCTGTACCGCCTCTATTGCCCCTTTGCCCAGAGAATAACCGAATCCCGTAAGGGGAACGGTTGCTCCTGCCCCCGCAAGCTCCACCAGCGGCTCATATACACCAAGGGCAGACAGCGCCACTCCCACAGTTACGAATATCACCAGTATACGGGCCGGTGTAAGCCGGGTAAGACTCAGCAGCAGCTGACCTATTACGCATATGCCGCCGCCGATCACAAAAGCCCAGACATATTCCATAGCTATTTCCTTTCCAGCACCACGCCGTGTGCTATGCCGGGTATACTTTCGCTCTGCATTGAGCTTGTGGGGCTCAGCAGCGCGCCTGTGGCCATAAAAAATATGCGGCGCAGTTCTCCCTTTTCTATCCGCTCCAGCAAATATCCGTTTAACACAGATGCGCTGCACCCGCAGCCGCTGCCGCCGCAATCCACCTTCTGCTCCTGCGAGAATATCTCATTGCCGCAATCCATATGCCGCCCCTGCAGATCTATCCCCTTATCCCTGCAAAGATCCAAAAACATTTCGCTGCCGAATCTGCCCAGATCGCCGGTTACTATCAGGTCGTAATCCATCACGCCCCGTCCGGTATCGCTCAGGTGCGCCGCAAGGGTATCTGCCGCCGCAGGTGCCATTGCCGCCCCCATATTGTTTGCATCGGTTATGCCAAGGTCTGTGACCCGGCCTATCGTGCCCGCGGTGATGAATACATTTCCGTATATCCGGTCTCCGTTATAGCCGCTGCCCGCCGCTATGCTGCAGCCTGCGCCGGTAACTGTGCGCTGAGCTGTGGGCGTGGTCTGTCCGCCCATTTCAAGGGGATTTCTGTATTGCCGCTCCGCTGTGGAAAAATGGCTGGCGGCTGTACATGCAACACACTGCGCATATCCTCCGTCCAGAAGCATGCCGCCGATCAGCAGCGATTCTGCCATGGTCGAGCACGCGCCGTACAATCCTAAGAACGGCAGCTTCAGCTCCCGCGCAGCAAAATTTGCTGATATTATCTGATTCAGCAGATCTCCGCCCAGCAGACAATCCATATCCTGTGCCTTCAGCCCGGCCTTATCCATTGCGGTGCGTACAGCCTGCTCAAACATCTTGCGCTCCGCCTTTTCCCAGCTGTCCTCTCCCCAGGTGTCCTCCTCCAGCACAATATCAAAGCAGCTGCCCAGCGGTCCCCTGCCTTCCAGCGGGCCTGCAATTACAGCGCTGCTTATTACCGCGCCGGGATTGGAAAATATCAGGGTTTGCCTTCCCATGCGTTTACCATGCATAAGGTTATCCATGTTTTACCTCCTATGGTTTAAGCAGGGCATATATCAGCCCTGCCAATACAGAGCTGCCCACGCCGTATACCAATACCGGCCCCGCTATGGTAAACATCTTTGCCGCTGTGCCGGTAATAAAGCCTTCACGCTTGAACTCCATTGCCGGAGATACAATTGAATTTGCAAAACCGGTAATGGGCACGATGGAGCCCGCTCCCGACCATGCGCCTATTTTGTCATATACCCCAAAGCCGGTGAGGCTTGCCCCCAGAAATACCATAACTATGGCGGTAAATGCCGCCGTGTCCTTTTCATTCAGCATCAGCAAAGTTTCCCCCATGTTCCGCACAAGCTGGCCAATACAGCATATGATGCCTCCGGAAATAAATGCCCTGACGCACTGGCTGAAGGTTTTGCTGCGGGGCATCCTGTCCTTTACGTGCTGCTGATATTCCTTCTGCTCCGGCGTTATATTTTTATTTGCCACAATCCTTTGCCTCCCTGAAGCGAAGTCTTTCGGCATATCCCATATACCGTATCTCCTGCTGCTCCCGCTCTTCCCGGGGTATCAGCTCCATCTTGGGCATTACCGCCCTGTCATTTGCCCTGTTCAGCATATACTTCCCCTTTTTTGTATTTGCTCCTTATTCTGTGCAGTACAATACTAATTATTCGCTCACGTGCAAGTGCTAAATTTTCGTTAAATCAGCGCAATTTGCGCTGCCTGGTGTTGTCTTGGCAGTATAAATAAGTTAAGATAAATTAAGTATTTACGCATCTGCAGAAAGGAGGGTCTTGGGTCAGTGAGAAACATTCTCCGTACGGTTTTGCCGGAAAAACTGGCAGAATCCCTCAAGTCCGTTCTTCCGGTTACAGCAGTAATATTCCTGCTGTGCTTTTTCATAGCACCTGTTCCCAGCAGCGTTATGCTGGCTTTCATAACCGGAGCCTGCTTCCTTATAATTGGCATGGGCCTTTTCTCCCTTGGCGCGGATATGGCCATGTCCAGAATCGGCGAGCATATAGGCTCGGTAATGTCTCGCTCAAGAAAGCTCTGGATAATCCTTCTGGTCAGCCTTGCGGTGGGTATATTTATAACCGTATCTGAGCCTGACCTTATGGTTCTGGCTCAGCAGGTACCAAATATTCCCAATCCCGTCATAATATGGGCGGTCGCCCTTGGCGTTGGCCTTTTCCTTGTGCTGGCCATGCTGAGGATATTCTTTAATATTTCCCTGCGCTGGCTGCTGATGGGCTTTTACGGCGTGCTGTTCATTCTGGCATTCTTTGTTCCCCGGGATTATCTCTCCACCGCCTTTGACTCAGGCGGCGTTACCACCGGCCCCATGACCGTGCCCTTTATAATGGCGCTGGGCGTCGGCGTTTCCTCCGTCCGAAGCGACAGCCGCGCCGATGAGGACAGCTTTGGCCTTATTGCCCTCTGCTCCGTCGGCCCCATCGTGGCAGTAATGATACTTGGCCTGCTGTACAAAACCGAGGGCGGTGCGTATGAGCCCTTCATCGTTCCCGAAATAAGCAATTCCATGGAGCTGTGGCAGCTGTTTGCCCATGCTTTCCCGGAATATTTCCGTGAAGTAGCCATGGCCTTCCTGCCCATCGCAGGCATTTTTGCCGTGTTTCAGATACCCAAGTCCCGCATGAGGGGCAATGAGCTTGTCCGCGCCTGTGTGGGTATGCTGTATACCTACATCGGCCTCGTGCTGTTCCTCACCGGCGCAAATGTTGGATTTATGCCGGTTGGAAATTATCTTGGCGAGCTTATAGGCGTATTGCGCTATAAATGGATAATCGTTCCCATCGGCATGCTGCTGGGCTACTTTATCGTCGCCGCGGAGCCTGCGGTTCACGTTCTCAACAAACAGGTATACGACATGACCGAGGGTACCATCCCCAAGAAGGCAATGAGCCTTAGCCTTTCCATAGGCGTAGCCATATCCGTGGGGCTTGCCATGACCAGAGTGCTGACCGGGCTGCCCATAATGTGGCTGCTTATTCCGGGCTATGGTCTGGCCCTCGTGCTGTGTTTCTTTGTTCCCCCCATGTTCACCGCCATCGCCTTTGACTCCGGCGGCGTGGCCTCCGGCCCCATGACCGCCACATTCCTCCTGCCTCTCGCCATGGGGCTTTGCAGCGCGGTGGGCGGCAATGTTTCTCAGGACGCATTCGGCGTGGTTGCAATGGTAGCCATGACGCCCCTTATCACCATCCAGATACTTGGCCTCATCTACAAGCGCAAGACCAAGCTGGCTGCCCAAACTGCAGAGCCTGAAGAAATCCAGGAAACCTTTGATTTTGACGAAGAGCTCATCATCATGTTTGATTAAGGAGGAAAGCAATGAACGGATACAGCATGGTAACGGCCATAGTACGCCAGAGTCTTGCGGAAGAGTATATAGACTTTTTCCGTCACAACGGCGCCGGCATAGTATACAGCACCCACTGCGAAGGCTCCGCCCGCAAAAAGCTATTGGATATGCTGGGCCTGGAGCGCAAGGATAAGCAGCTGCTGTGCTGCGTTGTTCCCTCCGGCCGCGTCAGCTACATACTGCGGCATCTTCGCAGCGAGATGCACATAGACGCGCCAAACACCGGTATAGTATTCTGCATCAATATTGAGTGTATCGGCGGAGCGATCGCTCTCAGGGCACTCTGCACCGAGGATATCTTCACAGGAGACGAGGTAAAGAAAATGAAAGAAAGCAAGCATTCTCTCATCGTTGCCATAGCCGAGCGCGGCCACACCGATATAATAATGGACGCTGCCTGCGAGGCAGGAGCCGCCGGCGGCACTATCGTCCACGCAAAGGGCACTCTGGGTGAGCAGCGCGCCAAGTTCTTCGGCGTATCCATCGCCGAAGAAAAGGACATGGTTTATATCGTTGTTCCCACAGATAAGCGCACCGATATAATGACATCCATAATACAAAAGGCAGGAGCCAAATCTCCCGCCCGCACCGTTATGTTCTCCCTGCCTGTGGAAGCCGTCGCCGGTATACGCACCGCAGAGGAGGATCAGGAGGATTAATTGACCTGCGCCCATACAAAACGGGCGCCCTCGTGGGTCTTATCCTCTCCGCCGCCGTACAGCAGCCCAAAGGCCGCCATCAGGGCAGCTATGCCTATGGCCAGAATAAGCCACAGCGTCTTTTTCCTTGTCATTTATGTCGCCCCCTTTTGTTATTACTTTTGCCCGAATTGACACAAAATATCAATGAGCCGGAATGATCCCGGCTCATTTTTGTTTGTGCTTATCTTATGCGTTTCTTTTTCTGAGGAGGCTTCTTATCCTGCGCCCTTCCTTTTGGCTTAGCCGCCGCCTTGTCCCTTCGGACTGAATTATCCCTCTGCTGCGGTCTTTCCTCCCTGCGTGGGGGAACAAGACAGTGCTTGCCTGTGCCTATCAGGTCTTCACGGTTTGCCTTTATCAGCGCCTGCCGCGCCTTTTCCCTGTATTGGGGCATGAAATACTGCATCAGCGCCCGCTGCATTTCCTTTTCATGCCTGTCCTTTGGCACATACACCTTTTCCATTGTGCGGGGATCGTAACCGGTATGGTACATGCATGTGGAAAGCGTACCGGGAGTAGGATAAAAATCCTGCACCTGCTCCGGCCGCTGACCTGTTTTATGCAGATATTCCGCAAGCTCCACGGCGCTGATTAAATCGCTTCCCGGATGGGAACTCATAAGGTACGGCACAAGGTACTGATCCTTGCCCATGCGCCTGTTGAGATTCTCGTACTTCTGAACAAATCTGTCATACAGCTGTCTGGAAGGCTTGCCCATAAGCTGCAAAACCCTGTCATCCACATGCTCCGGAGCGACCTTCAGCCTGCCGCTGACGTGATGCTCCACCAGTTCCCTGAGGAACGCATCGGATTTATCGTACATGGCATAGTCATACCGTATGCCGGAGCGGACAAATACCTTCTTTATGCCGGGCAGCTCGCGAAGCTCCCTCAGCAGTTTTATATAGTCCCTGTGATCCGCCTGCATATTGGGACAGGGCGTATATGCAAGGCACTGCTTATCCGGGCATACACCATGCTTCAGCTGCTTTTTGCAGGCAGGCTGACGGAAGTTTGCCGTGGGGCCGCCCACGTCGTGAATATAGCCCTTGAAGCCGGGCTGAGCTGAAAGCAGCTTCGCCTCGCTTATTATGGAGGAATGGCTCCTGGTCTGTATCACGCGGCCCTGATGGAAGGTAAGGGCGCAGAAGGAGCACGCACCAAAGCATCCGCGGCAGGATGTGATGGAAAACTCTATCTCGTCCATTGCGGGAATATGCTGCTTGTAGGAAGGATGGGGCTGCCTTGTATAGGGCAGGCCGTATACGTGATCCATCTCCGCTTCGCTAAGGGGCATCGCAGGAGGATTTGCCACAAGATACCCATCCCCATGGGGCTGCACCAGCCGCTTGCCGCGAATTGCATCCTGCTCCCGATACTGGGCCATAAATGCCTGACAGTATGCCTTTTTATCAGAGGATACCTCATCGTATCCCGGGATAAGCTGATAATCGTATACTGCGTCCAGCTCCTTCACCCTGCAGCAGGTGCCGGGAATATAGGTTATCTGTTCCACAGGAAGGCCGCCGTCCAGCGCATCTGCCACCTCGGCGATGACCCGCTCCCCCATGCCGTACATCAGAAGGTCTGCCCCGCTGTCCCAGAGTATGCTCCTGCGAACCTTATCGTCCCAGTAATCATAATGGGCAAAACGGCGCAGACTGGCCTCTATGCCGCCTATGAGTATAGGCACGCCCCTGTACGCTTCTCTTGCCCTGTTGGCATACACAATAACCGCCCTGTCTGGCCTCCTGCCCATCTCCCCGCCGGGAGTATAGGCATCGGTTGTGCGGCGTTTTTTTGCCACGGTGTAGTGATTTACCATGGAGTCGATATTGCCGGAGCTTATCAAAAAGCCAAGCCTCGGCCTGCCCAGCCTTTTAAAATCCTCTGCGCTGTGCCAGTCCGGCTGGGAAATTATGCCTACCGTATAGCCCTTATCCTGCAAAACGCGGCTTATTATGGCAGGGCCAAAGCTGGGATGGTCAATATACGCATCCCCGATTATATACACAAAATCCAGCTGGGCAATGCCCCGCTGTTCCATATCCGCCCGGGATACCGGCATGAAGTTTTCATAAGTGTTTTTCATATCCTAACTTTACCGCATGCGGCGGTATAATTCAATCCCGCAGATTATATGCAAACAAAAAACCGGGGCGGCTCGGCTTCCCGGTTTGTGTATTGGGTTATCAGTCCTTATCGGATGCCATGGATATTCCGCTTGCAGCCAGACGCTCGATCAGCATCTCATTGCGCAGCTCCAATAGCTTTATGTCCTGTTCCCTGCGCTCTATATCCTTGGCTATCTCATCCAGAAATGCATCCACTTCCATGATATTGTAGCCCATAAAGGCGCGGCTGAATTTTCGGTTTGCAATATCGCTTATCTTCATAGGGAATAAACGCTCCGTTAGTATGGAATTTGTGCGGGGCGGCATGCGCCCCGCACCTTGCTCCTTTGCGGATGGATATTAGATCATGTCGACATCGGTGTAGCCATCGTTGCCGATAACGTCGTAGTTGGTGGGAGCTACGACAAAGATACCGCGGGAGATCTTGTAGATAGTGCCGTCCAGAGCGTAAATCGCACCGGCCATGAAATCCAGTATGCGCTGAGCGCAGTCGATTTCAAGCTCTTCCATGTTAACGATTACGGGCTTGCGGCTCTTAAGATTGTCGATGATATTCTGGGTATCCTCGTAGCTTACGGGACGATAGACCATCATCTTCATGGGTGCAGCTGTGGGAAGGCTGACCACGTTGCTGCTGCCGGCGGCAGCGGCCTTTTTCTTACCGCGGTTGCCAAGATTAAGTACATTATCCTCGGCTACGGTACGATCGTCAGCAAAGTAATCCTCTTCGTAAACGTCGTCCATTTCGGCATCCTCGATGCCAATGAAATCCATGAGCTTATTGAGCAGTCCTGCCATTGTTGTTTCCTCCATTTCAATTAAAAAGATTTTAGTTTTTTAATTGGCGCTTGGAGAAAAACAGATCGTTTGAAGGCGGAGGCTATATCTCTCTACGCTCCTGCCCCTGCCGTGGGCCTCGCCCCGAATATGCCCGTTCCCACACGGACCATCGTTGCGCCTTCCAATACGGCTGCTTTATAATCCCCGCTCATACCCATAGACAGCTCCAGCATATCCACATCAGGCATATTCATACCCCGGATATCCTCAAAGAGCCGGCGCATCCGGGCAAAGTACCTGCGCGCCTCGTCCTGTCCCACAGCCGGAGGAACGCACATAAGTCCCTTTACCCTTATACTGGGCATAGCGGAAACTAACTCGAGAAAGGGAATAAGCTCAGCGGTGGATATTCCGCCCTTCTGAGCTTCGCCGCCGATATTTACCTCAACAAGGGTATCCTGAATCACTCCCTTGTTGGATGCTATGCGGCTTATTTCCCTGGCAAGCTCCATCCTGTCCAACGACTGGATAAGCGCGCCGTTTCCTACAATATATTTTACCTTATTTGTCTGCAGGTGTCCGATCATATGCCTGCGGATATCTTTGGGTAGCACATCATATTTATCCATAATCTCCTGCACTTTATTTTCACCGAAATCTCTGCAACCGCAGTCGTATACTTCCTGTAAAAGTTCTACGGGCTTGGTTTTACTGACAGCAATTAATGTGACATCCCCTGCAACTCTGCCGCTTTTTAAAATGCTTTCTTCTACTTCTTTTAAAACTGATTGATAGTTTTCTTTTACACTCATGTTTTCACCTGATTATTCAAAAATTAAGTCGTCTTCTTTTACACTTTCCGCATCCATCACAATATAGTCATAGGTACGCAGACCGTATACCGTATTGGATTTTACGA
>JAZUMK010000001.1:0-25625 GCA_045603585.1 Clostridia bacterium | reverse complement strand
CATGGCACTGCGGACATTCCACGATACCGGGAACGGTCAACTTCCAGTTTGCTCTGCGCTGGTCGCGCCTTGCCTTAGACGTTTTTCTCTTAGGGACTGCCATGGTTACACCTCCTTATCGTGATACAACAGCTGTTCCAGAGCCGCGAAGGGATTTTCTTTCGCATCCTCTATCACGCAGGAACACTGTACTGTGTTCAAATCGCACCCGCAAACCGGGCAAAGTCCTTTGCAATCCTCGCTGCACTTGCTGTAAACAGGCAGGTTCAGAAAGAGGTTATCCAGGACCATTTGGCCAATTTCCAATGTTTCGCCGCTGTAAGCGTAGCATTCTTCATCCTCGCCCGGCTCCCTGACGAAACGCTCGTCAAAATCGAAGGAGAGGGGCTCGGTAAATGGTTTGCCGCAGAGGGCGCATTCGGAATTGAGCCTGGTGGTAATAGTACCCCGAAGGTTGAAGCCTTCGCCGTCGTATATATACTCGGCATCTATGGCCAGCGGGGAAGCAAAGCTTAACACTCGGCCCAGATATTCCTGATGGCCAAGGTCTTCTTCCATATGGCTCCTGCCCACCCTTCCGGGCTGCTTGAGCTCCTGTGCCACGTTTAACTTCATAATTTTCCCTTTCGAAAGCACACCTTCACTATTTTAGCTGTAAGGCGTTGATTTGTCAACTATATTATTTTGCGGAAAGCCTTGCGGTATCCTGAGCGATGACCATCTCTTCATCGGTGGGGATAACGTATACCTTTACCTTGCTGCCGGGCTTGGTCAGCTCAACATCCTGACCGCCGGGGCAGCTCATGTTGTATTCGAAATCAACATCCGCGCCAAGGTAATCAAGGCCGGTAAGTATCATTTCGCGCAGGAGACGATGATTCTCGCCAACGCCTGCGGTGAATACGATGGCATCAACGCCGCCCATTGCTGCGGAGTATGCGCCGATGTACTTCTTTACATGGTAAGCAAAGCACTCAAGGGCTGCCTTTGCGCGGTCATTGCCCTCCGCTGCTGCGGCGGTAATGTCGCGGAAGTCGGAAGATACGCCGGAGATGCCCATAACGCCGCTCTTCTTGTTCATGTAGTTGTCAATGCCCTTTGCGTCAAGGCCCAGCTTATCCATCAGGTAGGTTACGATGGCGGGGTCAATGCTGCCGCAGCGGGTACCCATGGGAACGCCCTCAAGGGGAGTGAGGCCCATGGAAGTATCTATGCTCTTGCCGCCCTTTACGGCGCTGATGGAAGAGCCGTTGCCCAGATGGCAGGTAACGACCTTGGTCTCCTCAGCGGGCTTGCCCAGCATCTCGATGGCCTTGCGGGAAACATAGAGATGGGAGGTGCCGTGGAAACCGTAGCGGCGTACCATGTGATCGGTATAGGCTTCGTAGGGAAGGCCATAGAGGAATGCCTCGCGGGGCATGGTCTGATGGAAAGCAGTATCAAATACGGCTACCATGGGAACGTCGGGCATGATCTCCATGCAGGCACGTACACCCATGAGGTTTGCGGGGTTGTGGAGGGGAGCAAGGCTGTTCAGACTCTCAACGGTCTGAATAACTTCCTCGGTGATAAGAACGGACTTGGCAAACTTTTCGCCGCCATGTACCAGACGATGACCAACGGCATCGATCTCATCCATGCTCTTTACAACGCCGATCTCGGCATCGGTAAGGGTATTGATTACCAGCTTGATGGCATCGGTATGATCCTTGAGGGTATCGGTAAACTTAACAGGCTCCCGGCCGGTGGGCTTGTAGGTCATTGCGCCGTCAATGCCGATACGCTCGCACAGACCTTTGGCGATAACATAACCGCTCTCGGAATCCATGAGCTGATACTTGAGGGAAGAACTGCCTGCGTTGATAACCAGAATCTTCATTGTGATTTTATCCTCCGTTGATTATTACATGTTCTGTGCCTGTACGGCGGTAATGGCAACTACGGATACGATATCCTCAATGCTGCAGCCGCGTGACAGGTCGTTGATGGGCTTTGCAAACCCCTGGCATACAGGGCCGATGGCCTCAGCGCCTGCAAGACGCTGAACCAGCTTGTAACCTATATTGCCCGCCTGCAGGTCGGGGAATACCAGAACGTTTGCCTTACCGGCAACGGGGCTGCCGGGGCTCTTGAGCTGGCCAACCTTTTCTACCAGAGCGGCATCGGCCTGCAGCTCACCGTCAACATTCAGCTCTGGAGCCAGTTCCTTTACAAGGCGGGTCGCCTCTGCAACCTTGTCAACGTTCTCGTGCTTTGCGCTGCCCTTTGTGGAGAAGGAAAGCATTGCTACGCGGGGATCCATGCCGCAGAGAGCCTTGGCGGTCTGGGCGGAGCCGATGGCGATGGCTGCAAGCTGCTCGGCATTGGGATCGATATTTACAGCGCAGTCGCCGAATACCAGTATGCCGTCATCACCGTAGGCCTTGTTGGGAACTTCCATGATGAAGCAGCTGGATACGGTGGATACGCCCTTGGCAGTCTTGATTATCTGGAGACCGGGACGCAGGGTGTTGCCGGTGGTGTTTATAGCGCCGGAAACAAAGCCGTCTGCCTTGTCATCGTATACCATCATTGCTGCAAAGAAGAGAGGATCCAGCATGGTCTTCTGTGCCTGTTCAAGGGTAACGCCCTTCTTGGCGCGCATCTCTGCAAACTTTTCGCAGTATGCAGGATAAAGCTCGGACTGGGCGGGATCGATCATAGCTACATCGTCAACGGATACGTTGAACTTTGCGGCAGTGGCCTTGATCTCATCAATGTTGCCAATGAGGGTTACCTTTGCGATGCCCTGATCGGTAATGAGACGGGCGGCCTGTACGGTACGCTCTTCGCTGCCCTCGGGAAGTACGATGTGCTTCAGGTCAGCCTTGGCTTTTGCTTTGATGGTGTCGATGATGGACATGGGTTGTCTCCTTTCAGAATGCATGTATGTGATTTGATTGAGTACATACCTTAACTGTTGTATTATAACACAATATTATTAAATACAACAGCGCAAAGGCATAAAAATACCCTGTTCTGCGAAATTTTTCCATTGAACTTCCCCACCCCTTACCTTCTTCCATAAAGGTCCCGGAATGGTGTATAATACATCCATGAGCAACGTTGGAATCATAGCCGAATACAACCCCTTCCACAATGGGCATAAGCATCACCTGAAAGCCGCAAAGGAGCTTTCGGGCGCTGAGCATGCCATAGTTGTGATGAGCGGAGATTTTGTTCAGCGGGGCGAGCCCGCCATGTTTGACAAGCACCTCAGGGCAAAGTGGGCTCTGGAAAACGGCGCAGACATGGTGCTGCTGCTTCCCGCTGTCTTTTCCCTTGCCAGCGCTCAGGCCTTTGCTTCCGGCGGTGTCGGCATTCTTCACGGCACAGGCATTGTCGATTTCCTTGCCTTTGGAAGCGAAAGCGGCGATACAGCCGCCCTCAAAGCCGCAGCACGCATGGCAGACGGGGAATCCCACCAATTGAGACAGCTTATCAGGGCAAACCTTGACAGCGGCCTTTCCTATCCCGATGCCAGAGCCAGAGCATGGCAGCAATACATGGGCGAAGATAATCTGCTTTACTCCCCCAATGACATTTTAGGCATAGAATACATCCGCGCATTGAATGCCCTTGATTCCCCCATACAGCCTGTCACGGTCCCGCGCATGGGTCCCGGCCACGACAGCCCTGAATTTATAAATAATATGGCCAGCGCATCCGCCATACGCAAATGCCTGACCCATAATATCGGCGTTTCCCACGATAACCTTGTTCCGCCAAATGTTTTGGAAAGCATAAATAACGCCGTACAAGCCGCTCTTGCCCCCCGAACCCTTGACAACCTTTCCCGCGAGACGGTATACGCCCTCAGACGCATGACAAAGCAGCAGCTTGCCGCCCTGCCCGATGTATCCGAGGGCCTGGAAAATCTGCTGTATTCCGCCTGCAGGCAGCATGGGGATATAAATTCCGTTCTTGAGCAGGTAAAAAGCCGCCGCTATACCATGGCCCGCCTTAAGCGCATATGCATGTGCGCCCTGCTAGGTATTTATGATAATCCCATGCATAAGCTGGATGGGCTGTATATCCGCGTACTGGGCGTGCGAAAAGATTCCTTACATCTGCTGTCCCATATGAAGGAAAAAGCCACGCTTCCCGTAGTTACCCGCTTTGCGGATGCTGAACAGCTCAACGATCACCGGCGTTATATGCTGGAAGCTGACCTTATGGCCTCTGACATTGCCGCCATGGCAGCCCCTTGCCCCTCCGCTGCAAAGTTTGACTTTTCGCACCCCCTGCTGATAGTGTAAATAAATCCCTCCGGCACTTACATATATATTAGGATAAGGCCGGAGGTGAAAATGAAAAAAGCTTTGATATATCTGTCCTGTATCTTTGTCTGCTGCCTGCTGTTTGTTTACAGTCCCTCGGCGGTATCGGCAGGATTGCAGGGCTTTTATATTTGGCAGGATGCGCTGCTGCCTGCGCTGCTGCCCTTTTTCGTATGCGCCCATGTAATGCAGAACACAGGAGTGCCTGTAAGGCTGGAAAAGGCCGCCCTTATAGCCCTCTCCCTCTTTTCCGGCGCACCCTCCGGGGCAAGGCTGCTATCCCCTCAGAAATATCCCGACAGCCGCTCAACTGCGATTCTGAACACCGTCAGCCCAATGTTTATTTATTCATCCTTCTGCGGCGGCATGCTGGGAGCGCCGGGGCTGGTTATGCCCATACTTACGGCACAATTCAGCACGGCGCTGATAATGCTGCTCCTTTTTCCGCTGAAATATGCCGCCCCGCCTCAGAACAAAGAAGAAATATCTCCCCTCCGGCTCATTGGCGAAGGCATTGCCAAAGGGATGACAGCAATGCTGAATATATGCGGCTCACTGATATTCTTCATGGCAATTTTTGCCGCAGCGAAAAAGCTGTTTCCTTTTCCCAAGGGAATATGGGGCGCGATGCTGTCCGGTATGCTGGAAATGACGAGCGGCTGCTCAGAGCTTGCCGCGCTGTCCCTTTCGCCCCGCATAACAGCTGCAGTATCCGCCTTTTTGTTCTCCTTTGGCGGGGTATGCATATTCGCCCAATCCCTCACCTTTTGCCGAATTAACGCAGGGGTATATTTTTCCACCAAGCTGCTTCAGGGCAGCATAGCCGCAGGCATCGCATGGCTTATCACCCCTCTTTTCCCCGTAGCCTGCGCCGTATACAGCAGCATATCCGTCAATGAGCTTACAGCAAACGCATTGTCCTTTTTGCAGGCTGCAGGAGTGTCCGCCACGGCAATGGCCGCAGTGATGCTGATAGGCGCCGCTGCCCGCCACAGAAAATTCTTTGACCAAAGCACGCAAAAAGCGGCGGAGTAGACCCGCCGCTTTGCTTGTTCTCACCTGATTGCTATTGCTGCACAACGCTTATGCCATGCTCGGAAAGCAAGCCGACCACATCATCCCACGCCTTGGCGGAAGCATAATTATCCACCAATACAAAGGCTGCCTGATACATATCCGCCTGATGTATCATGGACTCTATCTCATCAAGCTTCATGATAGTGCCATCCACGATGTATTCATCCTCTTTTACCTCTATGGTAACGGTGGATACGGTAGCTTCTTCCTTTACCGCCTCTTCGCTCTGCTCAATTACCTGATCGCTTGCAGCGGGAAGTGCCTCCCCCGCTCCAAGGCCTGCACCGCCGCCAAAGCCGCCCGCAAGCAGCAGCGCCACGCCTGCCGCCGCAACCAAGCCGACAGATCCGCCCCGCTTTTTCTTTTCCATGATAAAAGCCTCCTTTGCATCAGTAAATTTTCATTTCTTCACCATAGCAGGATATGCCAAAGCTATGTTCCAGATTGTCCAGCGCTTTATAGATTATCTCAAGGTCTGAATTTGCAAAATGCTTGTCGTCATAGTGGTACTGTATGGAAAACCAGGCCATTTTGCCGCTGTCTTCCCTCATGGCGCCGGACAGCGCCTTTGTCATATCCACCACCTGATCTGCGATCAGCCTTTCACGCTCGGCTGCGGACAGGCTGAAATCATGAACTATCCTTACCGAGCCCACATGGGATTGCCTGCCGTCTTTTTCACCGTCAAGGTATATATTCACATTCACCTCAGCGTTGCCGGTATCGGGGTCTTGCGATGTATCGCACATCAATACCACATGGGTTATTTTTTCTATTGCCGCCTGATATACCGAAAGATCGTCCTCGTCGTAGTTTGTGGTTATTTTCAGATGGTCGTATTCATCCTGCAAAGCCTCGTAGCTTTGCTGCAGCTGCTGCAGCTCGGCAATTGCCGCCTGATATCCCTCGCGATCCACTTGCTGCTCCGCCAGTTCCGCAAGCAGCTGTTCCCTTTCCCCGCTCAGCTGCTGTATCTGCGTATCCGCCTGAGCGAGCTTTGCGTTCAGCTCATCCCCTGCCGCAAGAGATGCCTGATTCATATTGGCTATAACTATAAAAAGCAGAATAAGTATAACATCCAATAAGGATGTGAAATCCAGTATCAGCTCCCTCTTTTTCATAGCGGAGCCCTCTATGCCTTTTTCCTGTTGGGATTCAGCATGTATTCCATGTGCTTTTCGTTGTCTTCGATTTTATATGATACCGATGCATCCAAAAGCTTGAATATCAGGGCAAAAACGATTCCCCAGAAAGTGGATGTGAGGGCGGCAAAAAACAGCCCCGCGGATTCTGTGCCGATGGAATTCACCATTGGTATAAGGGATACCACCGTGCCCAGCATGCCCATAAGAGGAAACATGGTTGTAAGATTTGAATAAAGGGCATAGCTCTTGTTCATCTTTTCCCTATGCAGCAAAAGCTCCTTGGCGGTAAGCTTTTTATTCTCGGCTCTGGTGGTTTGCTTTATGGCGGACTTTGCCTCCTCATTAAGGTTGGTCATATAATCCTGCAGGTTAAAGTGGCCGTATATCTTATCCACCTCAGAACGGGTAAGAAAATATACCGCAAGATTGCCTGCCGCCATCAGGAGAATTATCCAGTCAAAGCCAAACAGATTATCTATGAATATGTTTATAATTTCGCTCATTTTGTTATGCTCTCCTGTGAAAAATCTGATCGACCCGCCGTTTAAACTATGATCGCACCGTTCAGTAAAATATGTCGATTTATATCTGCTGTCAAAAAAAAGTATATCATACGGCCGGCGATAATTCTACCATAGGGTAACCAATATAATCCGAACCGCGGTTTTAGCGGCCATATGACACGACATAGCCACGTCATCCTCAGTCAGAATGCAACCAGTATTCTTCCCTCGCTCTTCCTTGCTCTGCCATGCCCTATGGCCGTTAAAACTCCAAAGGACCAAAAGCGGCGAAATTGGATGAGATTCAAGGCGGCGGAGTGCAGGAATAGTGATGCTATTTCAAGCGACGGCAACGCAGAAGCTCGCCAATTTCACCACTTTTGGCGGGTTCGGATTACGTTGGTTACCCTACGCTGAATCACCGCAAACCAAAAGCCCGCAGAAATACTCTGCGGGCTTTTGGTTATCTTAGAAATTAATCATCGAAATCGTCATCGTCGTCATCATAGAAGTCGTCGTCATCGTAATCATTGCGCTTCTTGAACAAGCCAAAGAGGAAGCCGCGGCCTTCATCGTCGTCATCATCGTCGTCGAAATCATCATCGTCGTCATCATCAAAGTCCTCTACGATGGGCTCGGGCCTGCGCTTTGCGCGGCCTGCATCCCTTACGGAGTTGCGGGGAGCAACATCAGCGGCGGGACGGGGAGAAACGCTCTGACGAACGGGCTCTGCAGCCACAGCCTGCTGAGCTGCCACATGCTGAACCACGGACTGATGAGCTATGCTCTGGGCGATGGGGGGCTGGGATACGGGAATCTGTATGGGCTGGATGGGAGTTGCAGAACGAGCCCTTGCGCCCAGATCGTTGCGGTTTACGCTTACCAGATTCTTGTATTCGCCAAGGAAACGGTCAAGATCGGCCAGAATATCATCGGCATAGGTCTTGGCGTTTTCAAATACTTCGTTTGCATTGTATTCTGCCTTTGCGGCAAGGAGCTGAGCCCTCTTCTGGGCTTCCTGATAGATTTCATCCTCGGCAATAACGCGCTCGTATTCCTCGCGGGCCTTTTCCAGTACCAGGTTTGCCTTGTTCTGAGCTTCGGCAATGATGGCCTCAGCCTTATTGTTGGCATCCTCGATGGTATCCCTTGCGGTTTCCTGGGCATCATCTATGGTATTCTGTGCCTCTATCATCATGCTGTTGGCACGGCGTATATCTTCGGGAATGGTAGTCTTAAGATCGCCAAGCAGGTCAAATACCTCCTCAACGTCCACAATGCGCTTGGTGGCGCTGCCGCCCAGCTTGGGCTTTGCGCTGTTTTCTACCAGATCTTCCAGCTGTTCTATGATGTCGTAGATCTTGAGATTCTGCACGTTATTGCTCATCGCTCAATCAACCTTTCTGCGATTTTATTTTTTATTGCGTCGGGCACCAGCCCGTCGATATCTTTTTTATAAGAAGCCAGCTCCTTGACCAGGCTGGAGCTGATAAAGGACAGCGCCGGGTCTGCGTAAAGATACACCGTGTCAATACTGCCGTCAAGGTGTCTGTTTGCAAGGCCCATTCCTGTTTCGTAGGAAAAATCCGCCTCGTTTCGTATGCCGCGGACTATGGCGCAGGCATTTTTCTGTTTTGCATAGTCCACCGCAAGGCCGTCATAGGCTTCTGCCTGAATGTTTGTTATTCCTGCGGCCTGTGCTGCCCGGTTTATCAATTCGCACCGCTCCTCAGGGGTAAAGGCCGCTTTTTTGGAGGAATTTCCCAGCACAGCCACATATACCATATCAAACAGCCCTGCCGCCCGGCGGAAAACATCCATATGACCCACTGTAACCGGGTCAAAGCTGCCTGTGCATACGGCAATCTTCATTATGCTTTCCCCCTTATGAAGGATATTGCTGCAAGCTCGCCGTAGCTGCGCCTGTCATACACCTCGAAGTTATCGGATAATTGGGGCGGAAGTTCTGAATCGTGCTCAAGGGCGATTATAAAGCCCTCATTCAGCAGACCCTGCTGATACAGCGTTTCTGCGGCTGCTGCCGCTATCCCCGCTCCGTATGGAGGATCCAGAAACACTATGTCGAATTTTTCGCCCCTGGCGGCAAGATCGGATACCGCCTTTTTCCAGTCGCATGGATATATCCTGCATTTGTTTTCGTAGCCCAGCTTTTTGATATTATCCTTGACCACGGCTGCGCTCTCCCGGGAGCTGTCGCAAAACACGGCATATTCGGCGTATCTCGACAGGGCTTCAAGGCCCAGCCCTCCGGAGCCTGCAAAAAGGTCCAGCACGCGCTTTCCCGCAATGTCAAACTGGAGTATTCCAAAGAGAGATTCCTTGACTCTGTCAAGGGTGGGGCGGGTATCCATGCCCTTTGGCGCAGACAGCCTGCATCCTCTCTTTTCCCCTGCGATTATGCGCATTCTTACCTCCAGTATACAACTACTCTACATTTTATCATCACAGCGGATATGTAACAAGCGAAAATTTACTTTGTTAACAATATATCCCATTTTCCGTAACTATCATATCCATTCTGCCGTCATGAGCTTCCATCGGCACCTGCTCTGTCAGCTGCTCATTAAAGCACAGTGCCGCTTTCACTGCGGACGCTTCCCGCAGCAGCCTGTCATAATATCCCTTGCCTCTGCCCAGCCTGCCGCCCTGCCTGTCAAATGCCAGGCCGGGTACTACGGCAAAATCCACATCCTCAATATCTATCCTCCGGCAGGTATCGTCAGGCTCCTGTAGTCCGAAGGAACCGCTCGTCAGATGCCCGTCTTTTACGATATACAGTCCCAGCTCATCCCCTTCGCACCTGGGATAAGCCACCTGCTTTCCCATGCCGCGGGCGATTTCTGCAAGCAGTATAGGGTCAAGCTCGTCCTTTACTGCGCTGTAAACAAGGACAGTATCAGCATTTATAAACCCGCTGAGCTGCGCCGCCCTCATGCATGCCGCAATGGACTGCCGTCTCATTTCCCCAGCGGAAAGCTCCGCTGTCTTTTTCTTTATCTCTGCCCTGAGGGCTGCTTTTTCGCTGCGTATTTCCATATCAGAACTTTTTTAAAGTAAACTCCACTGCTTCCGCTACATCTCTGCTCATCAGCATACGCTCCCTGAGAATATCCATTGCCTTCTCCGCAGAAACGCCCAGTATATACGCTCCCGCGCAGGCCGCATCAAAAGGCTTGAGCCCCTGCCCCATAAGGGCAAGTATTATGCCGGAAAGCACATCGCCGCTGCCGCCCTTGGCAAGGCCGGGATTACCGGATACGTTGCATGCGATACTTCCGTCGTATGCCGCAATATAACTCTTAGCTCCTTTGAGCAGCACAATGCAGCCCCACTCTGCCGCATATTCCATGGCTGTATTTGCAGGCTGGGCTGTAATTTCTCCCACGGAAAGCCCTGTAAGCCGCGCCATCTCGCCGGGATGGGGCGTAACTATTGCATCCTTGTGCAGTAAATTATGCATGTTTTCCCTTGCTATGGCATTAAGCCCATCCGCATCCATTACAACCGGCTTTCGGGATTCCAGTACCATCCTTATGATGCTGCCGCATTCCTGCCCCATGCCCGGGCCTGCGCAAATGCAGTCCGCCCATGAGATAAGCTCAGCAATTTTTGCCGTATCCGCATTTGCCCAGCTTTTTCCGCAGGACAATGCCATAGCCTCCGGCAATGCGTAAAACCCATGACGTACATCCTCCGTACACAGCACCTTCAGCAGGCCTATGCCGCCCCTTTGCGCGGCGCAGGCACACATTACAGCCGCTCCGGAAAGGCCGCTGCTGCCTGCCAGTATAAGCCCTCTGCCGTTGCTGCCCTTATGGCTGTCCTTTGGCCGGGGACCTATTAAATTTTGTATGTATTGATGGTCTATGGTCAGCATTTACCCTCCAGTATCGCCTGGGCTGCGGCAACCGCCTTTATATGGGATATGCTTATATGCAGCGTTTCTCCGCCAAGCTCCTGCATGCGCTTTTGGGCATCGCCGTAAAGCTTTGCGTAGGGCTTTCCGTTGTCGTGGTGGAGTATCTCTATCTCTTTCCATTCCACGGCGCCTATGCCTGTACCAAGCGCCTTGGAAACCGCCTCTTTGGCGGCAAATGCCCCTGCTATACGGGCGGAGTCGTTATTGTATTTCGCAAAGTACAGCCGCTCCGCATCTGTGAACACATGGGTCATAAAGCGTTCCTTTGCGGCGGCTTTTGCCACGCGGTCAACTTCGATTATATCTATGCCGGTACCAAGTATCATCAGGCGTTCCTCACCGCATCCAATACCGCCATGGATACCGCTCTCACGCCTGCAATAAGCACAGGCAGCAGCGGATATTCCAGCTCTCCTGTGGACATTGCAAAGAAGGTATCCCCGTCAAGAGAGGTATGTACGGGGCGTATTGCCATTGCAAGACCGTCATGGGCCATCGCCGCAAGCTTGTTTGCCTCCTCGCGAGTAAGCTTTGCATTGGTGGCAACAACGCCTATGGTAGTATTGCCGAAGGATGCCTGTCCAAGGGCGGGAGATTCCATGCAGGGGGTCAGCTTGCCGCCTATATTTGCCGCCGCCACAAGCTCACCTGTGGCCGGGTCATAAATATCCCCCAGTGCGTTTACGACTGCGATTGCGCCAACCTTTACACCCCCCTCCAGCTCAACGCAGGCTGTGCCCACGCCGCTGTTTACCGCATGCTCCATGCCGAATGCCTTGGATACGGTTGCGCCTGCTCCTGCGCCAACGGGACCTACAGGAGTGCTGTCCGCCGCATTGAGGCAGGCGGCATATCCCTCAGCCTTGCCGGGGCGGGTTTTGGGATCGCCCACCGCAAGATCGAATATTACCGCGCCGGGAACGATGGGAACAACGCCCACACCTACGTTTTCGCCCAATCCCTGCTCCTCAAGGTACTGCATTGCGCCGGATGCCGCATCAAGGCCATAGGCGCTGCCGCCGGAAAGCATGACAGCCTGAATCCTTTCAACGGAATTATATCCCCGCATAAGGTCGGTTTCCCTTGTACCGGGGGCGCTGCCGCGAACATCCACACCGCCCACGGCTCCGTTTCTGCACATTACAACAGTGCAGCCTGTTCTTGCCTGCTTATCCGTATAATGGCCTACTTCAATGCCTTTGATATCCGTTATGCTTCCCATTTGTTCCTCCCTATTCCTCGTCATCCTCTTCCCATTCCTCAACGTATTCCACAGCGCCTATCACCGCCTCCACGCTTTCCCTCACAAGGTAAAAATCGTAGCCGCGGCCCATAAGCCTGCGCATGGTGCGCTGCTTGCGCTGCTCCTCCTCAAGGCCGGAAAACTGATCGTAGAATTTCTCCGCAACTGCTGCTGCGTTTTTGCGCTCTATATCGTCGGTCACCAGCTCAAGGGCGGTTTCAATATCCTCCTTGCTGAGGTGATGGGAATACAGCTGCTCTCTAAGTTTTCTTCTGCTTATGGGCTTGGTGGCAAGGCGGCTGCTGACAAAGTCCGCAGCGTATTTTTCATCATTGAGATAGCCCAGCTCCTTGAGCCGCTCCACTGCGGCATACACTTCATAGTCGCCGTAGTCCAATGAATCCAGCTTGTTTTCCATTTCCCGAACGGTACGCGGCTTGGCAGTAAGGTAATCAAAGGCACAGTCCAATGCGGATTTTCCTATTTTTTTCTTTTTCATCCGTACTCCTCACAGTAATTATTGAATCCATCCGTACCATACTAAGCAGGCGGGAGCCCCGCAAAAATAAAAGCAACGGAGGTAAAAAATGACACAAAACAGCAGCAGCGCCAGCGAATTTATGAAGCAGACCGACCCCAAGAATTTTTCCACTGAAGCATCGGCAGCCATCGATGCAAAAAACCTTGATATTCTCAAGGACGAAATGTTCCACGAGGCACTGGCCTATAAAAAATGCAAAATCTATTCCGAAATGCTGGATGAACAGCCCCTTAAGGATATGGCCTGCTCCTTTGCCCAGCATCACAAGCAGCATTTTGACGCCCTGCAGAACTATCTGGACAGCCATCAGTAAAGGAGGCACCCTATGACAAACACCACAATGACAAAGCAGGAAATACTCAGCGATATCCTCTCCACCGAAAAAGAGCTTGCCAAGGATTACGCGGGAAACATCACGGAATCCTCCTGCCAAAACCTGAGGCAACTGCTGCTGAACAACATGACGGAATGCTCCGCCGATCAGTACGCCGTATTTGAGCAGATGAAAAACCGCCAGATGTACGAAACCAAAAAGGCTCAGCAGAACGACGTGCAGTCTACCCGCCAGAAGATGCAGCAGCTGAAGCAGGAAACAGGCTTTTAATATCACTGCATTAATAGTATAACACAAAAAGCATATCTTCACCGTATGGTGATAACAAAAGAACCATCATTTTTTGATGGTTCTTGCTGTTGCTTGTATATTTTGCTTGTTTTACAGCATTTTCTGCCACTCCTTTGTTCTCTCGGCCCACTCGGGAGGCTCCGGGGGCTGCGCGGAAAAAGAAGTGAAATCCGCTCCCGCGAATCTGTTTCTCAGCTGATCGGGAGTAAGTGGAGCTTCCACGCTTCCCATGCAATCCCTGCAGCCGTTGCCGCATTCGGGACATTTACAGCCGCTGAGCAATCCCTTTTCGCTTTGTATCATATAGGTTCCGCAGGCCTTGCAGCTGCACCTCATTGGAGCTCCTCCGTCTGTGTCGTTTCCTCTTGTTCGGATATTACCGCAGGCGCATCTTCGCCCTGCTCCGTCTCTTGCTGAAGATTATCTTCGGGAAGTTCCTCTGCTGCTCCCTCTGAATCTTCACCTTCCGTATTTTCCGTATTTTCGGCATTCCCGGTATTTTCCGGCAGCTCTGTATTATCAGGATCCACGGTGTTTTCAGTCTGTTCCGGCTGCTGCTCAATGGGTTCTTCAGTCAGCAGCTCGCCTTCTGCGGGCTGTATCTGTTCCTCCGGCTGCGGCAGCATTACATTGAGCACGCTGGTATCGTCAAGACATTCTGCAATATCATCCACCGCTATTTCAAACTCGGGCTCGCCCGCTTCATAGGTTGAAATCTCATACAGGTCGTACATTATGACCACGGCCTCGTCGGTAATGTAAAAAGGCCTGTCATCCGCTATGGGCATAATATCGCTCAGCAGCACCATCTGGCAGTCCGCCGCCTGAGCGGTAATGATATCCGGTATGCGGCCTCTCCAGTTTTGATTTTCGCTGTCAAAAAAGTCGCTGATGCGATAAAGTCCGCCCGTTTCGCTGTTGAAGGTAAGGGGTACACAATCTATACAGACGTCGCCCTCCCCATACATATCGTACAGGAACATCCGTATGGAGAATATGCCGTTGCGATTGTACTCCACCCGGTAATCCGCAAATACAGGTAAGCCAAGCTGTTCTGCCCTGCCTGCCACAGCGGAGCAGATCGCAGAGTTTATGGTTTCGCCCGCTTCGCCTTCCACCCTGGGGAAAATAATATAACTGTCACCGATCTGACATACGCAGCGCACTACTGCCAGCGGCGCATAGACATCGTCCTCCTCCACAGGCAGCGCAACCGCCTTGCGGGAAGAATTGTATTCGTTGATTATCTGTTCTACGGTAACTTCTGCAACGGTGGAGGAAACATGCCGGACAGGCTCTGCGCTGTACGCTTCAGTATCCGCAGCGGTACTACATCCTGTGGTAAACAGCATAAAGCAGGCAGTAAGCGCCATACACAGCTTTATCATGTCCGGTTTCTCCTTTCGTCATTTTCCTGATGGTATTATACCACCACATTGCTTTCAGTTCTGTAAATAAAAGGTTAAGAAATTTAAAGCTTAATTTTTCTCCCTGGGTACTGCGCCGGTCTGGGACACAATAAGGGTCTCGGTATTCTCCATAGCCTTGGCGACCATATCGGTAAAGTCCACCATGGCTTCGCTCTTGCGAAGATCCTCGACCTTGGGCTTGGTTACGGGATGCTGAGGCACAAATACGGTGCAGCAATCCTCATAAGGCAAAATGGATGTCTGGAAGGTATCGATCTTCTTGGCGATTGTCACTATATCCTCCTTATCAAAGCCGATAAGGGGACGGAATACCGGCATGGATACCGCATCATCCGTTACGCAGAGGCTCTCAAGGGTCTGGCTGGCAACCTGTCCAAGGGCCTCGCCTGTGATAAGGGCAAGGGCGCCGTCCTCGCGGGCCCACATTTCCGCTATACGCATCATAAGCCTGCGCATAAGCACCGTGGTTTCCTTGGGCGGACACTGCTCATAAATGGCAAGCTGGATATCCGTAAAAGGAACAAGATGCAGCCTTACAGGGCCGGAATATCTGGATACCAGACGGGCAAGCTCGATTACCTTATCCTTTGCCCTCTCACTGGTATAGGGATAGCTGAAGAAATGCACTGCGGAAAGCTCAAGGCCGCGGCGTGCCATAAGATAACCTGCAACAGGGCTGTCAATACCGCCGGAAATCAGCAGAGCCGCACGGCCTGCGGTGCCGGTGGGCATGCCGCCTGCGCCCATGATCTCATCGGAATACAGATATGCCTTCTCGCGAACCTCAGTACAAACCTTGATCTGGGGAGCATGTACGTCAACGCTGAGCTGAGGAAAGGCAAGAAGCAGCTCATGACCCAGCTCACGGTTTATCTGTTCGCTGTTCATGGGGAAGCGCTTATCAGCCCTGCGGGAGAAGCACTTGAAAGTCACTTTTTCCCTGTCGCCAATGGTGCGGGCCATCTGGCTCTTTGCAGCCTCAACGATGGCGTTCCAGTCCTTTTCCACAGCCACGGCAGGGCTGATGGAATGAATGCCAAATACGCGGGTAAGCCTGTCCACAGCCTCATCCCTCTGTTCCGCACTTATGCCCCATACGAATATGCGGCCCTGCTCAATGCGTACGGTAGGCTGCATGTCAATAAGGGCGCACTTTATGCCATCTATCAGCTTGCGCTCAAAAAAGGGGCGGTTAAGGCCCTTTAGGTGTATTTCGCCATAGCGTACCAGCAATACCTGTTCCATTTTATATCCTCCTGTAAATGCCGCCCCGCCTTTGTCCTTTGGCGGGACGGACTCGGTTTGATTGTTTATTATCTTCTCTTAAAGCGCCTCAGCATGGAAATGGTGGACGCGATCACCTCAACGGTCTTTTCCATTTCCTCCATGGTATTGAAGGGGCAGAAGCTGAAACGGATCGCACCTTCCTGCCGTTCTCCGATTATGCCCATGGCGTTGAGTATTCGGTTTTTGCCCTTCTTGTGGGCAGAACAGGCAGAGCCTGTGGATACGTATATCTCCTTTTCCTCCAGCGCGTGGAGCAATACCTCGCCCCTTACGCCAAGGAAGGATGCATTGAGTATATGAGGTGCGCCAAGCTCAGCCTCAGGACCGTTTATCAGCACATCCGGAAGCTCTGTCAAAAGCTTTGCAAGATGCAGCTTGCAGCTTCGCATATTGCCCCGGTATACGCTCAGGTTATCCAGATATTCCTTTACCGCCGCTTCCATTCCCATTATTCCGGGGGTATTGGTGGTGCCACTGCGCAGGTTTCTCTCCTGGCCGCCGCCTATCTGGCCGCCCGCAAACTTAATGCCGTTTCTCACATACAGCGCACCGACGCCCTTGGGAGCATGGAACTTATGTCCGCTGATGGAATAAAAATCGCAGTGCCTTGCATCAAAGGGAACCTTCAGATAGCCCTGTACGCCATCCATATGCAGCAGCGCATCGGGGGCTTTTTTCTTGAGTATGCGGCGAATGGACTCGGCATCGTTTATTGCGCCCACCTCGTTATTCACCTGCATTACGGATACCAGACGAGTATCCGGGGTTATCATTTCCTCAAACTTTGCAAGGTCTATTGCGCCGGTGCTGTCCACCGCAGCTTCCTGCACGTCATACTGCTGGGCAATGCCCCTGAAGGGCTCGTATACAGAGGGATGCTCTGTTGCCCCCATGATTATTCTGCCGCTTCCCCGCATTGCCTTGAGGGCGCCGAAGATAGCCATGTTGTTGCTCTCGGTGCCGCCGGAGGTGAATATTATTTCATCACCGGCTGCGTTTATTACGCCGGCAACGGTTTTTCTTGCGGCGTTTACCGCACGCTCTTCTCTTACTGCGGGAGAATACGCCGCCGCAGGATTGAAGAACTCTTCTGTCATGTATTGCCTTGCCCTGTCTGCCGCGGCGGGCATCGTGGGGGTTGTGGCGCTGTTATCAAGATATATCATAATGTTTTACTCCGCATATCATATAGTCGGGATATCCCCGCATTATAGTATATGTCCAATTTTACCTCAATGGACTCGTCGCCATAATGCCAACATATATTTTACCACATAATCTGTCAACTTTTAACTGGAGATTTTATATATTTGGCTGAACTGCTGTCTTTTTTTGCCGCGCCCTTTGACGTAATCAAAAAAGGGTACTATAATCCTATACAGTGACCATAATACTACAACACGAAAGGCGATCATCATGAGCGAATGCACCCACGATTGCAGCAGCTGCGGAAACAGCGATTGCGCTTCCCGCAACGCAATACAGAAAGAACAACTCAATGAATTCAGCCGGGTTGGCAAGGTAATAGGCATAGTCAGCGGCAAGGGCGGCGTAGGCAAGTCCCTTGTTACTTCCATGCTGGCCTCCGCCGTTGCCGCCAGAGGCAAAAAAGCCGCTGTGCTGGACGCTGATATAACCGGCCCCTCCATTCCCAAAATATTCGGCATCACCGAAAAGGCCATGGGCGACGGCATGGACCATCTCCTGCCTGCCACCAGCCGCGGCGGCGTTGATATTATGTCCATCAACCTGCTGCTGGAATCCGATACCGATCCAGTAGTATGGCGCGGCCCCGTTATTGCCGGCGTTGTAAAGCAGTTCTGGACAGAGGTTGTATGGCAGGATGTTGACTATATGTTCGTTGACATGCCTCCGGGAACCGGCGATGTACCCCTTACCGTATTCCAGAGCCTGCCCATTGACGGCATAATCGTCGTCACCTCCCCCCAGAGCCTTGTTTCCATGGTGGTGGAAAAAGCGGTTCGCATGGCAGAGCTTATGAACATCCCCGTACTGGGCGTTGTGGAAAACATGAGCTACTTCAGCTGCCCCGATTGCGGCAAGCAGATCAAGGTATTCGGCGAAAGCCATGTTGAAGACATCGCCATGGGCTATGGCATTCCCCTTCTGGCTACTCTGCCCATCGATCCCTCCGTTGCCGCTGCATGCGATGCAGGCCGCATTGACACCGTGGATTATGTTCCCATCTCCGGCGCAGTGGATAAGATACTTTCCCTGTAAAAACCAAAAATCACCACAAAAGCCTTTTAAAAAGCGGCCTTCGGGCCGCTTTTTGTGATATTATCACGGAAAACAAACTCTCCTTTGTATAAAATGGTCACAACAAAGAAAATCATTTCACCTGACCATGAATATATCGCGGCAGGCCACAAAAACTAAGCCCAAGAAAGGAGATTTATAATATGGAATATTTGAAGGGTAAAACTGTTATCATCACCGGCGGCGGACGGGCAAAGCCCCTCAGCGACGGCTCTCCCGGCTCCATCGGATACGGCATCGCCACCGCCTACGCCAAGGAAGGCGCCAATATAGTTATCACCGGACGAAACATGCAGAAGCTGCTGGATGCAAAGGAAGAGCTTGAGCGACTCTATGGCGTAAAGGTGCTTCCCGTTCAGGCGGACGTAAACGCAGGAGCAGATAACGAAGCGATAGTAAATAACGTTATCGAAAAAACCATTGCGGAATTTGGCCGCATCGACGTGCTGATAAACACTGCTCAGGCCTCTGCCTCCGGCGTATCCATTGCAGACCATACCACGGAAAACTTTGATCTGGCCATCTATTCCGGTCTCTATTCCACCTTCCATTACATGAAGGCCTGCTATCCTCACCTTAAGGAAACCCAGGGCACCGTGATCAACTTCGCCTCCGGCGCAGGTCTCTTCGGCAACAAGGGGCAGGCATCCTATGCCGCCGCAAAGGAGGGTATCCGCGGCCTTTCCCGCGTAGCCGCCACAGAATGGGGCCCGGACAATATCAACGTAAACGTAATTTGCCCCCTTGCCTGGACAGCTCAGCTGGAGCAGTTCCAGCAGGCATATCCCGAAGCATTTGCAGCAAATGTTCACATGCCACCCATGGGCCGCTTCGGGCACACGGAAAAGGACATCGGCCGTGTGTGTGTAATGCTTGCCTCCCCCGATTTCAAATATCTTTCCGGCGAAACCCTTACCCTCGAAGGTGCAATGGGCCTTCGTCCCTGATTCAAACAAAGCACAAAAACGGCAGAATCACCTCTGCCGTTTTTTATTTATGCTCCGTATACTTTTTGCCAGAATTCATTTATGGCATTTTTGTATCTTGGCTCATCCGCAAGATAGCTTATGGCATGTCCTGCACCCGGGAACGTGATAAGCTCCGCCTTTTCCGGGCAGGCCTCATATATTGCCCTGCCCATATGACAGGGAACAAACCTGTCATCCTCGCCGTGGATTATAAGTATGGGCACCTTTGCCTTTTTCACCGCTTCCACTGCTGACGCACCATGCAGATCAAACCTGCCGAACACCCTTGCCGCCGCAACCGCCAGCGGCTTTACAACGCCTTTAGGTATTCCCATATCCGCCGCCACGGTCTGAATTATGTCTATGGGAGTGGAAAAAGGCGAATCCGCAATTACTCCCCTCACATTATCCGGAAGCTCCAGCCCCGAAGCGCACAGCACCGTAAATGCACCCATGGATACGCCATACAGCACTATCTGCGTATCCTTGCCAAAGCGCTCTATTGCATAATTTATCCAGCTCAGGCAATCCCGCTGCTCCTTTACGCCAAAGGATATGGTATGTCCTTCGCTGTCGCAGCAGCCCCTCTGCTTTACAAGCAGCACATTGTGTCCCGCTTCCATGCCCATTACCGCACCGCCGCAGAAATCCCTCACCGCGGTGCTTCTGTAGCCGTGAAAGCCTATATCCAGCGGAGCGCCGTCTTTAAAATGATAATACATGCCCTGCAGGCGCAGACCATCATCGGACACTATGCTGACGGACTCATAGGGTATCACCGCAAGCCTCTCCACCATAGCCCGCATTCTGTCCACTTCCCGGTCATACTGTTCGCCTGTTGGCAGATTGTGTATGTCATTCTGATTTCCCCGGGGAGAATAAAAGGCAAACCTGTACACGGCATAGATTGCCGCAAACACGGCAATCACCAGCGATGCCGTTATAATTACTGCGGTGGTCAATGTTTTTTCCGCCTTTCGGTATAAATCTGTGATGATTATACCGCGTTTATCTTTCCTTAGCAAATATGCGCCGTCAGCTTTTTATACTTCCTTGTCACCGCTTTTCCATACTGCTTTTCCGTTTATTACAGTCGCCTTTACCGACGATGCGATCTGCAGCGGATTCCCCTCATACAGCACTATATCTCCGTCTTTACCCTCCTTAATGCTGCCGAGTCTGTCGCTTACGCCGCATATGCGGGCAGCATCTATCGTGATAGCGCGCAGCGCTTCCCATTCCCCCATGCCCTCCTTTGCTGCAAGCCCGGCGCACAGAGGAAGATACTGTATGCGTGAAACCGGATGATCCGTTGTAAGGGCAACCGTCACCCCCGCCTTTTGCAGTATTCCCGGGGTTTTAAAGTCAGATTGGCTCACCTCGTCCTTGCTACGGGAAGCCAGCGACGGCCCCACTATTGCGGGAAATCCGCTGTCTGCTATTTCATCCGCTATAAGGTGCCCCTCGGTGCAGTGATCCAGCGTAAGCTTCAAACCAAACTCCTTTGCTATGCGTATAGCGGTAAAAATATCATCCGCCCTGTGCACATGGGCCTTAAGGGGGATCTTCCCCTCAAAAAGCCCGCGATAACACTCCATGGAAAAGTCATATTCGCCCTTGTTTTCCTCAAAATACCGCCGGGCTTTAGTCAGTTCCTCCCTTATAAGCGCCGCCGTACCCATGCGTGTGGATGGCATATTGCCATTCATGCCATAATTTGTCATGGGATTTTCTCCAAAAGCTATCTTGATTGCCGCAGGCGCCAAAACCACCATATCATCAATGCGCCGCCCGTCTGTTTTGATAAAGGCAAACTGCCCCCCTATCGGATTTGCGCTGCCCGGCCCCGCCATAACGCTCGTTATCCCTGCAGCCAGGGCATTGTGAAACGCGCTGTCCATGGGATTTATGGCATCTATTGCCCGCACGCATGGAGTTATTGGATTTGTTCCCTCGTTGGAGCTGTCCGTATGCAGGGTTTTCTTTTCTTCGGAGATTCCTATATGGCTGTGGGCATCTATAAAGCCGGGATATACGCCGCAGCCTTCTGCATCCAGTATTTCCATATTATCTCCGGGCTGTATGTCTTTTGCTATTCTTGCTATTTTTCCATCCTTCAAAAGTATGTCTGCCCTTATGGGAGTTTTGCTTTCCATAGTGTGTAAAAGTCCGTTTTTTATCAGCAGCATCGCCTGTTTCCTTTCGCTGTTTTTTGTATGTATAGCTTTCCTTAAATTCAGACAAACTATGCCCATAATAAACAAGGAGGTAAGCAAATGAGCTTCAATCGCGACGACAACCGTCAGAACAACTGCAGCAATCAGCAGCACAACCAGAACCAGCAGAACAGCCGCAGCAACCAGAACAATCAGAACAACCAGAACAACCGCCAGAATAACCGCTAAGTATTCAGGCAAGACCATAGTGTCCTTTACCGTGGCATTATGAAAAGATGCGGTATCCCTTTTTTTGCGGGATACCGCTTTTCTGTACTGCGCTCTTTGAATCCTCACCGAATAAGGTGTATACTTTAACATATACTCACTTATCCCTGGAGGTTTTCCCTATGCATCCCCCATTGGACAGTCAGCTTATTTCCCTCAGGCGTGAATTTCATATGTATCCCGAAGCGGGCTGGACAGAATTCCGCACCACCGCCAGAATAGTGCAGGAGCTTCTCAATGAAGGTATCCCTGTCCGCTGGGGCAAGGATATCCACAGCCCGGAAAATATGCCGGGTATGCCCTCTCAGCCCATTCTGGAGCAATCATGGCAACGGGCTCTTGAGCAGACCGGCCTTAAGGATATTCTTTTGCCCATGAAAGGCGGATTTACCGGCTGTATTGCGGAAATAAGAGGCGCAAAGCCCGGCAAAACCACCGTTTTTCGCGTTGATATCGATGCCTGTCAGCTTGAAGAATGCCATGACTTTTCCCATTTTCCCGCCAAAGCAGGCTTTGATTCCAAACATGCAAAATGCATGCACGCCTGCGGCCATGATGCCCACGCAGCAATCGGCGTAGGCGCAGCAAAACTGCTGTGGCAAAACAGGGATAAACTCTGCGGCACCGTATACGTTATGTTTCAGCCTGCGGAAGAGGGGCTTCGCGGAGCGGCGAGCATGAACACAGCCGCCCTGCCCCATAAATGCGACAGGCTTATCGGGCTGCATGTGGGCGTATATGACCACCCTGTGGGCACCGTTGCGGTAAGCAGTGCAGGTTTTCTTTCCAGCACAAAGCTGGACGCCGTTTTCCACGGCAAAGCGGCGCATGCAGGCATCTGCCCGGAGCTTGGCAGAAACGCCATGGCTGCCGGCGCAAAGGCAGTTCTTCAGCTGCTTGATCTCCCCAATAAGCACGAGGGCCTGTGCCGGGTAAACGTGGGCACATTCCATGCAGGAACCGGCCGCAATGTGATACCCGCCGAAGCACATATTACCATCGAGACCCGTTCCGATCGCCCGGATAAAAACACACAGCTCACCGCAGAAGCTCAGGATATATGCACAGAAGCTGCCAAAGCCTGCGGCTGTACGGTGGATATATTGCCCATGGGCGGCGCAAATACCGCAGTATGCGACGAATCCCTCGCTGAGGACATTGCAAAAATCATTTCGGATATGCCCGAAGTAAACAAGATTTATCCCTCCCTGCCTTTTGGCGGCAGCGAAGATATAACCACCATGATGAACACAGTGCAGCAGCGCGGCGGCAAAGCTACCGAGATGATACTCTGCATGCCCCTTACCGCCCCCCATCACAACGACCGCTTTGACATAGACGAAAGCGTTATCCCCCTTGGCGCGCATATGCTGGCAAAGCTTGGGCTTTGCCTGTAATGATCAAATAAAGCAAGCCCCCGAAACAATAAAGTTTCAGGGGCTTTTATGTTTACCATTGACAAAAAAGATATCATCTTCGAGCCGATAAAAAACCGTCCCGCGATGAACTCACGGGACGATCATGGGTGCAGCGTCACGCTGCTGGTGCGGATGGCGGGATTTGAACCCGCAAGCTTTCGCCGGCAGATTTTAAGTCTGCTGTGTATGCCGTTCCACCACATCCGCAACATAATAATTATATGTTATTTAGGATATGAGGTCAATCCATATTAAATCGTCGGTCTCATCCCTTTTTTCGCAGGCGATATCCCCATTATTCAAGCACAAAAGGCGGGAACAATTCCCGCCTTTTTGTTTTTGGTTACAGGGCTAAGCTTTTCCCGTGTCCTCCTCCATGCTGTCCAGTGCATACTGCAGACACTGCTCCACCACGGAAGTAAAGGTCACGTTGTTTTCTCCGGCTATGCGTTCCAGCTCCAGGACTATACTCTCGGATATGCGCATAGTCTTTGTCACGGTATTGCCCTTGGGCTTGATGGTCAGCATAGTCACAGCCGCCTTTGCTAAAGAATTTTTAGAAGCCGAAGAATGCGGCCACAGCAGCCCATACAGGCATATCGCCGGTCTTGGGGATAGCCACCACAGCGCAGACAACGCTTGCATCGGGCTTGAAGTTTACGGTAACAGAGGTGCTGTTCCAGCGAACGGTCACCCATTTTGCACTGGGATCGATGCAGCCCACAGTGAAGTTCTTTCCGTTGCCGGTGAAGGGAACTTCCACGCCGTCGATCTCAACGGAGGTAGGCACAGCGGACTTGGAAGTGGAGAAGCTGTTGCCGCCGTTGTAGGTCACCTTGATGCCGGAGCCGGAGGAAACAGGCTTTTCAACAGCAGGAGCGGGAACGATGTAGGGGGGCTCGCCTGCGTTAACAGTAGTACCGTTTACCTTGACTGATGGTGATGAAGAAGTACTACCGAATACAGGTTCCTTTACTTCAACCTTGATTCCTTCAGGCAGGGTCAGATCAGTATTTTCAGTAGCACTGATAACCGTCACTTTGATATCCTCATCCGGATTTTCCTCGGCAAGTTGCTTTGCTGTTTCTTCTATTTTTTCTTTGCTGAATACACAAACCGCCTTATCACTGCTCTCAATCGTTGAGCATACAGTATTAAGACCAGCCAAAGTAGTTGTCACATTAGTTCCTACAGGCAGCTCCAGCACGGTATCTTCAGAAGTAGAAACAACAGTGACAGTAGCTGCATTTTCCCCATTTTCATCATTGGCTTTTTTAACTGCGTTCTCAATACTTTCTTTACCAAATGCAGCATAATCAATCTTAATTTTGCCAGCAACAAACATAAACACCATATTTGTGTCTACTGATCCATTAGGTACACAATTATTCAAGTTAATAATAATGCTCTTATTTTCGACTTTGATATTTTCATCAGTATCTTTACACAACACAATTGTATCGCCATCCTGAGCAGCATTAATAGCTGCCTGCAGTGTGCTGTATTCAACATCGCCGATTTTTGCAATCGTGCCTGCCGCAAATGCAGCCGCAGGAATGAGTGTCAGCACTAGGCAAACTACCATTGCAAGTGAGAAAAGCTTCCGTTTCATGATTAAATCATCTCTCCATTTCATATAATAGTAATCATTGTGAAACTAAAATTCAGTCGCATTAATTATACTGGATATAATCAGTATAGTCAATATGTTCAGTATGTTAATCTGTGGACGGGAGGGCAAAAAATGATTAGCTACCGTCCCTTTTACGACACACTTCGTCGAAAAGGCATTACTGAATATAACCTTATATTCAAGCAGGGCATGGATGCACATACTCTGCACCGCATAAAGCACGGGGAGGTCATTACCACAAAGACGATCAATACCCTGTGTGAAATTTTGAGTTGCCGTGTGGAAGATATTCTGGAATACATTCAGGACACATAAAATCTGCTGTATATGAAATGAAAAAGACTGACATGTTGTCAGTCTTTTTCATTTGGTATCGGTTGGCTACCTATCTTTCCCACTCAATTCCGCAATGGTCGTGCAGCGTTGCCGCGGGAGCGACTTCCTCATACTCCCTTGCTCACTGGATGTTCGCCTCCCTGCTTCCCGCACTGCGGGCGGTCGGCTCCATCCCATCTCCAGCCAAGAATACCTTCGGTATCTCGGCAGGCTCGTGGCCCGGGGAGATGGGGAGACGCTGGAGGCACAAAAAACAAGACGCACTACTGTGCGTCTTGCTTTTGTGGTATCCGGCGGCTACCTATCTTTCCGGCCTCTGCGCACATGGTCGCTGTGCGTCGTGACAATGTCCCTCCTTCAGCTCCCTGTGCTTGAGCAGGGGCCCCTCGCTGTATCATCCACCGGATGCGCTCGGGTCCCCTGTGTCTCAAGCCAA